>NZ_CP032345.1:743750-1422500 GCF_005222205.1 Azospirillum brasilense
GAACTGGAGCGCGGCGAGGCGGGCGTAAAGGCCGCCCTCGCGGACCAGATCAGCGTGGCGCCCGGTGGCGACGACACGCCCCTGCTCCATCACCACGATCCGGTCGGCGTTGAGGACCGTCGCCAGACGGTGGGCGATGATGATCGTGGTGCGCCGGGTCATCAGCTTGTCCAGCGCGTCCTGCACCATGCGCTCGCTCTCCGCGTCGAGCGCGCTGGTCGCCTCGTCGAGCAGAAGCACCGGCGGGTCGCGCAGGATCGCCCGCGCGATGGACAGCCGCTGGCGCTGGCCGCCCGACAGCCGCACGCCCTTCTCGCCCAGGAAGGTGTCCAGCCCCTCCGGCAAGGCCTGCAGGAATTCCAGCGCGTGGGCGGCCTCGGCGGCGGCGAGCACCTCGGCGTCGCTGGCATCCGGACGCCCGTAGCGGATGTTCTCCCAGGCGTTGGCGGAGAAGACCACCGGATCCTGCGCCACGAGGCCGAGCCGCCGCCGCACCTCCACCGGGTCGGCGTCGCGGACGTCCACCCCGTCCAGGGCGACCGCCCCGGCCTGCGGGTCGTAGAAGCGCAGCAGAAGCTGGAACACCGTGGATTTGCCGGAGCCCGACGGGCCGACCAGGGCCACCGTCTCGCCCGGCTCGATCTCCAGGGAGAACTCCTTGAGCGCCGCCCAGTCCGGACGCGACGGGTAGTGGAAGCGCACGTCGCGGAAGGACAGCGCGCCCTGCGCCGGTTCCGGCAGGGCGCGCGGGTTGGCCGGGGCGCGGATCTCCGGCTCGGTGTCGAGCAGGTCGAACAGCCGTTCCGTGGCGCCGGCGGCGCGCTGAAGGTCGCCGGCCACCTCGCTGATCGCCCCGACCGAGCCGGCGACGACCACCGAATAGATGACGAAGGCCGAAAGCTGCCCCACCGTCAGCCGCCCGGCCAGCACGTCGTGCCCACCGATCCACAGGATGAGGCCGACCGAGCCGAAGACCAGCACAATGACGATCATCGTCATGATGGCGCGCACCGTCACCCGCCGCCGGGCGGTGGCGAAGGCGTCCTCGACCCGCCCGCCGAACAGGCTGCGGTCGATGGCTTCGTGCGTGTAGGCCTGCATCGTGCGGATGGCGCCCAGCGTCTCCTCGACGAAGGAGCCGAGGTCGGCGATCTTGTCCTGGCTCGCCCGCGACAGGGCGCGCACCCGCCGGCCCAGGATGATGATCGGGAGGATGACCACCGGCACGCCCAGGAACACCAGCCCCGCCAGCTTCGGCGAGGTCACCAGCAGCATCACCGTGCCGCCGACGAACATCAGCGTGTTGCGCAGCGCGATCGAGACGGAGGAACCGACCACGGTCTGCAGCACCTCGGTGTCGGTGGTCAGGCGCGTCAGGATCTCGCCGGTCTTGGTGGTCTCGAAGAAACCGGGGGACAGCTTCACCACGTGGCTGTAGACGGCGCGGCGGATGTCGGCCACCACCCGCTCGCCGATCCAGCTCACCAGATAGAAGCGCCCGAAGGTCGAGGCGGCCATCAGCACGATGACCACCAGCAGAACCAGCAGTGCCCGGTCGAGCAGGGCCGAATCGCCCGCGACGAAGCCCTGGTCCACCAGGACGCGCATCCCCTGCCCCAGCCCCAACACCGTCCCGGCGGCCACGGTCAGCGACAGCATGGCGCCGAAAATCTGCAGCCGATAGGGCCACAGGAAGGGAAACAGCCGGCGCAGCGGCGACAGGTTGCGGCGGCGCGTTGCGGCGGAAGGCGTCCCTTCGGACACCGGATCAGACTTCGACGAAGAACGGGACACCGGGGCTCCCCAGCGGCAGGACGGACGGCAGGACGATGTGCAGGCGTGCACGGGGGCAAGCCCGGCATATAGCAAGGGGGGGACTATGAACAAGGTATGGTTTGGTGAGCGAACGGAAGCACCGGCCTTTCCGGCGCAGGAACGCGGTTGCATCATGCCGCCCGCTTTGCTATAGACCGCGCTCGCTTTGCAGGAACCCCGGCCATGAAGACTGATATCCATCCCGACTACCACGAGATCAACGTGGTGATGACCGACGGCAGCACGTTCAAGACCCGCTCCACGATGGGCAAGCCGGGCGATACGCTGCGCCTCGACATCGACCCGAAGTCGCACCCGGCCTGGACCGGCGTGCAGAAGCTGCTGGACACGGGCGGCCAGATCGCCAAGTTCAACAAGCGCTTCGCGAGCTTCGGCCTGAAGAAGTAATCTTCTTCGCCCGCAAAACGAAAAGGGGCGTCCGGTCCGCCGGGCGCCCTTTTCGCGTTTGCGGCTTCTGTTTGCGGTTTGTCGGGAAACCGGCCGTCAGCCGGCCAGCGCCACCGCGTCACGGGCACGCTCGTCCAGGCGGGCGACGCGCATGTAAAGACGGTGGCTGCGCTCCAGAAGGCTGCGCAGACCTTCCGGCAGCTGCTCGTTGTCGGGCCCGGAGGGATCGGTGCAGATGTCCCCGCCCGACAGGGCGAAATCGTCGCTCGCCGCCTGCTCGCGGGTCATCTCCCCGGCGTGGACGGCCTTCTGCGCCAGCAGCCAGGCCATCACCTGGGTCAGTCGGCTGGTCACCCGCATGGATTCGTACGAGATCTGAAGCCGGACCTGGGGCGGCAGCGCCCGATGGCTCACGGCGTCATGGTAGGCGATGTAATTGCGCGCCTCGATCAGCAGCGCCATCGTCTCGTCGTAAGTTCCGTTGAAGAAGGTCGGTGTTTCCATCACGGCCGTACCCCTCCCGCGGCCGAATGGCCCGATTCCGAGCCTCGCCGCAACTGATTAACAATCGATGAGTGGTTGTGGACCCCCGCCGTCCCTCCGCTGGACGGTGACGGCGCGGCCCGGCGAATTTCGAAAAGCGGGCTCTTGAACGGCTGAAGCGCTCGCCTATCTGTCGCGGTGTCGGCGGACGCCCAGTTGGGGTTCGCCGGAACCGCAAAACCGGGGACCGACGATGATCGTGGTCTCCGATCGCTGTATCGCTCATTTGGAGGATATGTCATGCGCTCCTACGACCTTTCGCCCCTGTTCCGTTCGACCGTCGGGTTCGACCGCCTCTCGCGTCTCCTGGAGAACGCGATGACCGGCGACGAGGCCGCCGCGTCCTACCCGCCCTACAACATCGAGAAGACGGGCGACGACGCTTACCGGATCACCATGGCCGTCGCCGGCTTTGGCCCGGAGGACCTGGAGATCACCGCTCAGCAGAACTCTCTGGTGGTCACAGGGAAAGCTAAGAAGGAACAGGAGACCGGCCAATTCCTCTACCGGGGTATTGCTGGCCGCGCTTTCGAGCGCCGCTTTCAGCTTGCCGACTTCATCAAGGTGGGCAACGCCAATCTGCTGAACGGGCTGCTCCACATCGATCTGGTGCGCGAGGTGCCGGAAACGATGAAGCCCCGGACCATCCAGATCGGCACCACCGGCACGGCGAAGCCCGCGCTGACCCAGCAGGCCGCGTAACGGCGGGCCTCCACAGGTCCGGGCATCACCCGTCCGAAAGGCGCCCCGGGAAACCGGGGCGCCGTTTTGGTGTCCGCCGGGAGCCGCCGCCGGTCCGGTCATGCGTCGGCCACGATCCGGCCCGGCGGCAAGGCCACCGTCACCGTGGTCCCCCGCCCTGGCGCGCTGTCGACACGCAGCGTGCCGCCATGCGCTTCGACCAACCGCTTCGAGATGGACAGGCCGAGCCCCATCCCCTCGTAGCGCCGGGCCATCGACTGGTCGACCTGGGCGAAGGGGGTCATCGCCTTCGGCAGATCCTCAGCCGCGATTCCGATCCCGGTGTCCGTCACCGACAGTTCCAGCCCGCCATCCTCCGCGCGACGGACGCGGATGAAGGCCGATTCGCCGGGATTGGAGAATTTGACGGCGTTCGACAGCAGGTTTACCAGCACCTGCCGGAGGCGCAGCGCGTCGCCGGTCAGCAGCGGCAAGCCGTCCTCCAGGTCGATGTGGATCGGCACGCCGCGTTTGCCCGACTGGATGGCGACGAGATTCAGCGCCTCCCCCACCAGGGCGGACGGATCGACGGGGGTTTCGTTCAAGCGCAGCCCGCCGGCCTCGATGGTCGTGATGTCCAGGATGTCGTCGATGATCGCCAGCAGATGCTCCCCCGACTGGCGGATCGACCCGGCATAGTCGATGTAGCGGTCCACCTCCTGCGCGCCGAGAAGCCGCATCTCGATCACCTGGGCGAAGCCGATGACCGCGTTCAACGGGGTCCGCAGCTCGTGGCTCATGACCTGGAGGAAGGTCGACTTGGCGCGGTCCGCCGATTCGGCGGCCTCCTTCGCGGCGATCAGGTCGCTTTCGCTCCGCTTGCGCGCGGTGATGTCGCGGATGATGCCGGTGAAGACCCGGCGACCGCCCGTCTCCACCGCGCTCACCGACAGCTCGATGGGGAAGTGGCCGCCCCCGCCCCGCACCGCCACGGCTTCCCGCACGGCGCCGGCGCCATGGGCCTCGCCGCCCGGCTGGTAGACGGACAGCCCGCCGTCCTGAAGAAGCCCGACGATGTCCGGGATCAGCCGGTCGATCCGGCTCCACAGCATGTCGGCGGCCGGAATGCCGAACATCGACTCCGCCGCCGGGTTGAAGCTGTGGACGATGCCCTCCCCGTCCATGGTCACGATGGCGTCGGCGGCGGCGTCCACGATGGCGTTGGTCCGGGCTTCGGCCATCAGCAGCGCATCGACCGTCCGCACATATTCGGTCATGTCGGTCAGCGTGCCGACCCAGCCCTGCACCCGTCCATCCGCGTCGGTCAGCGGCGAGCCCTGGCACAGGGCGAAGGTCACCGTGCCGTCGGCCCCGCTGAACCGGACATTCAGGAGAATGGGTTCGCCCGACGCCACGGCCTCCGCCCAGTCCGCCTCCAGCCGCGGGCGGTCGTCCGGATGAAGCATTGCACGCCAGGCATGGCCACGCAGGTCATCGGGGGGCAGCCCGGCGATGGCGGCGAAGCGCGGGTTGGCGGACAGGATCCCGCCGTCCCGATCCGTCTCGAACAAGCCGACCGGGGAGGAGCGGGCCAGCGTCTGGTAGCGCGCTTCGCTCGCCCGCAAGCGCTGCTCGGCCTCCACCCGGTCGGTCACGTCGCGGGCGTGGATGACGGTTTCCGGGCCGCCGGCATCGTCCAGCCGGTTCAAGGCCGTCACCTCCATGTGACGCCAGCCGCCCGCCGCGTGGCGCAGCCGGCAGGGGAACGGGCCGGTGACGACGTCGCCGGACGGTCCGTCGCCCAGCCGGGCAAGACAGCGGACGACCTCATCCCGGTCGTCCGGGTGGACGCAGTCCAGCACGGCCGTCCCCAGCAGCGCCTCCGGCGGAGTGCCGAGCACGCGCAGCGACCCGGCTCCCACATCGGCGAACCGCCCGTCCGGCGACAGCAGGGCGACGACATCCCCGGCAACCGCCATCAAGGCATGAACAGACCGTTCAAGTCTCCGCACAGCTCACCATTCCGCATCACCGCTTCAGTGCAGAACAGTAAGACGCGAATCTGTTAACGATTCATGATGGGGATGTAATCCACGAAGAAACAGCGGGGCTAAGCTGCAGAAAACCGCGCCGAAAAAGCATCTGTGGTTGCGTTTGGTGCTTCCGTCATAACCATATGGCCTATGCCGGACAGCAGAATGACTTCGGAACCACTGACTTTGGCGGCAAGCGCCTTGCCGGACCTTGCCGGCGTCATGCGATCGACTCCACCCAGCAGGAACAGCGCCGGACAGGACACCGCCGCGGCGGCCTCGCCACCCCGGACATACGCGTTGCAAGCCCCCAGATCGACGCCGAGCACGCCGGGCCGCGCCCGCTGCATCAACCGCCGCCCGCCGGGAACCAGCGACAGTCCGGGAGCCGCCGCACCGCCGACATGCCCGCACGGGCCATGCCCCCAGCCGATGACCAGCTCGATGGCGGACGGATCGTTCAGCGCCGCGGCGGCCAGCAGGTCGGGATGGACCGGCATCGTCTCCGCCACCCCCAGCAGGGCCAGCGATTCGACGCGGTCACCGTGCCGCGCCGCGGTTTCCAGGGCCACCAGGGCGCCCATGGAATGGCCGGCGAGCGCCGCCTTGGCCACGCCCGCCGCGTCCAGCAACGCCACGACCCAGTCGGCCAGTTCCTCGACGGAGGCAAGCGGCGCCCCGCCGGAGCGGCCATGGCCGGGCAGATCCACCGCCAGGACGGACCGCCCGTGATGGGCGAGGTAGCGGCTTTGCAGGCTCCACACCGTGTGGTCCATGCCGGCGCCGTGGATCAGCACGATCGCCGGACGCGCCGGGTCGAAGGGCCGCCCGCCGGTGTGGGCGTAAACATTCTGGCCGTTGACGGTCAGGTCCATGGCAGCCTCCTCACGCCTTCGTCGCGGCGCGCAGCGCCTGGCGCAGATCGTCGATCAGGTCGTCGCAATCCTCCAGCCCGATGGACAGGCGGATCATATCCTCCCCCACCCCGGCGGCGGCGAGCGCCTCGGCGTCGAGCTGGGCGTGGGTGGTGCTGGCGGGGTGGATGACCAGCGACTTGGCATCGCCGACGTTGGCGAGGTGCGAGAACAGCGCCAGCTTCTCGATGAAGCGGCGTCCGGCCTCGCGCCCGCCCTTGATGCCGAAGGAGATGATGGAGCCGGCGCCGTGCGGCAGGAGCTGGGCGCGCAGCCGGTGGTCGGGATGGTCGGGCAGTTCCGGGTGGGTGACCCAGGCGACGCTGCCGTTCTCCGCGTAGGCCTCCGATTCGAGGAAGCCCAGCACCTTGCGGGTGTTGTGGATGTGGCCCTTCATGCGCAGCGGCAGGGTTTCCACGCCCTGGAGGATCTGGAAGGCGTTCATCGGGCTCATGCAGGCGCCGAAGTCGCGCAGCCCCTCGGCGCGGGCGCGCATGATGAAGGCGGCCGGCCCGTATTCCTCCACGAAGTCGATGCCATGATAGCCGGCGTAGGGCTCGGTCAGCGTGGGGAACTTGCCGGACGCCTCCCAGTCGAAGCCGCCGCCGTCGATCACCACCCCGCCGATGGCGACGCCGTGCCCGGCCAGCCACTTGGTGCAGGAGTGCATGACCAGATCGGCGCCGAAGCTCAGCGGCTTGCACAGATAGGGCGTGACGAAGGTGGCATCGACCATCAGCGGCAGGCCGGCGTCATGGGCGATGGCCGACAGGCTGGGAATGTCGAGCACCTCAAGCCCCGGATTGCCCAGCACCTCGCCGAACAGCAGCCGCGTCTCCGGCCGGATGGCCGCGCGGAAGCCGTCGAGGTCGCGCGGATTCACGAAGGTCGTGGTGATGCCGAATCGCGGCAGCGTGTAGGCCAGCAGGTTGCGGCTGCCGCCGTAGATCGAGGAGGAGGCGACGATGTGCCCGCCCGCGCCCATCAGGGTCATGATGGCGAGCGTCAGGGCCGCCTGGCCGCTGGCCGTGCAGACCGCGCCGACGCCGCCGTCCAAGGCCGCCAGCCGTTCCTCCAGCACCGCCACCGTGGGGTTCGAGATGCGGGAATAGATGTGCCCCGGCCGTTCCAGATTGAACAGCGAGGCGGCGTGGTCGGTGTCGTCGAAGACGTAGGACGTGGACTGGTAGATCGGCACCGCCCGCGCCCCGGTTGTCGGGTCGGGCCGCTGGCCGGCGTGCAGGCTCAGCGTGTCGAACTTGAGGAACTTGGCGTCGGCCATTCCCATCCCCCTGAAAAGGTAAGGGCCGCCCGTGGTGCGAGCGGCCCTCTGCTGCTTCGTTTTATTGCCTGCCCTGCTCAACTCGGTGAGCTGATTTGCGGGGAGGGTATGGCTGGATGACGCAAAGGTCAAGTAGTGGCTTTCCGAAAGTTGCCATGGATTTCGAAGCAACTCTTCGGTGCAAATCACTCCACCCCGACCATGGTCTCCTCGGTCAGCCAGTCGACCACCTGGGCCAGGGCCTCCCAGCCGGTGGCGCCCTGCTCCAGCGCCTCGCGGTAGATGGCGACCTGCCGGTGGGCGCTGGTGCCGCGGCGGATGATGTCGCGGGCGTTGGCGACCTCGGCCACGCAATCGAATCGCTCCGCGTCCTCGCGGGTCAGCTCGATCAGCTCCTCCATCAGGTCGGCGTAGGGAACGATGGTGCCGCGCCCGAAATCCACCAGCCCCTCGTCGAGGCCGTAGCGCTGGGCCCGCCAGCGGTTCTCGCCGATCAGCAGGTTCTTGTAGGGCCGCCACGTCACGTTCCGCAGCCGCAGCCGCCACAGCATGCGCAGCAGGCAGCGGAACAGCGCCGCCACCGTCACCGCGTCGTCCAGCCGGGTGCAGACGTCGGTGATCCGCATCTCCAGCGTCGGGAAGCGCTGGGACGGGCGGATGTCCCACCACAGCTTGCTCGCGTCCTCGATGATGCCGGCGTTGACCAGGACATTCACCTGCTGCTGGTACTCGCCGAAGCTCTGGAAGCTGTCCGGCATGCCGGTGCGCGGCAGCTCGTTCCACACCGCGAGCCGGTAGGATCTGCGCTGCATGTCCTGCCCCCGCCAGAAGGGCGAGGAGGTGGACAACGCCAGCAGATGCGGCAGGAAATAGCGGACCTGATTCATCAGGTCGATGCGCAGGTCGTCGTCCTCGATCCCGACATGGACGTGCATGCCGCAGATCATCAGCCGCCGCGCCGGCGCGCCCAGGTCGCGGGCCAGCATGTTGTAGCGGTCGCGGTTGGTGTGCTTCTGCGGCTCCCACGCGGCGAAAGGATGGGTCGAGGCGGCAATGGGCGCCAGATTGTGGGCGCGCGCCACCCCGGCCACCGTCGCGCGCAGCCGCGCCAGCTCCGCCCGCGCCTCCGCCAGGGTGGAGCACACCGGCGTGCCGACCTCGATCTGGCAGCGCAGGAATTCCGGATGGATCTGGCCCGGCGCCTGCTCCTGGCAAGCCTCCAGCATCTCGTCCGGCGGGTTGCGCGCGATGTCCCGCGAGTTGCGGTCCACCAGCAGATACTCTTCCTCAAGCCCCAGCGTGAAGGCCGGCTCCATGAACGCTCACTCCCGCGGGAACAGTTTGATCTGGTAGAGGTCGGGGTCGGCCAGGATCGGCTCCAGCGCGTCGCCCAGCACCGTCGCCCACAACGCCGCCCCCTCCGGCGTGGCGATCAGGTCCTGGCGCACCTCGACCAGGACGTTGGGCAGCCCGGCGGGTGTGGCGTGGCTTTCCACCGTGCCGCCCAGCGTGCTCCGGCCCGAATAGGGTTCGTTGTCGCCGACGCACCAGCGCCCGTCGGCGCGCAGCCGCTCGATCATCGGAATCGGGATGCGCGGGTCGTGGTCCCACAGGATGCCGACGTGCCAGGGCCGGGCGACACCGCGCATGGCGGGGGTGAAGCTGTGGATCGACAGCAGCACCGGCACCTGCCCACGCCCCCGCCGCCGGGCAACCTCGGCGGCGACCGCCTCGTGGTAGGGCCGGAAGATGGCGTCGACCCGGCGCTCCTCCTCCGCCCGGTCCAGGGCCCGGTTGCCGGGAATCACCACGTCGTCGCTGACCACCGGGATCGCCGTTGGATCGTCCAGCGCACGGTTCGGGTCGATGACCAGCCGGGAGTAGCCGGACAGCACCGCCGTCGCGCCGAACCGTTCCGACAGCCGCCGCGTGACCTCGGCCGCGCCGATGTCGTAGGCGATGTGCCGGCACAGATTCGCCTCGTCCAGCCCCAGCGTCCCCAACGCCTTCGGAATGGCCCGCGAGGCGTGGTCGCACAGCAGCAGGACGGGGCTGTCCGACTCCGGGCGCAGCACGGCGACCGGTGGCGGATCGTCAGGGCCCAGCAGCGGCGCGGCCGGCGCGGCGCGGGGCGGCGACGGCAGGGTCACCGGTCGGGGATGTTCGGCGGGCTTGCTCGGGGATCGCTGCGTCATGATGGCACAGTATTGCAGGGTCTCGGTCGCGGCGGAAGTTCCCGCCGGCTGGTCCGATGGCAACGGCCCGGACCGGTGGATGATCCCACGACAAAGGCAATGTCCCACAATCCGGGCCTTCCGCAGGTGAGCCATGCGGCGGGGGGACGTGGCGCGCGCAGGTTGCGTCCGTTATAACGGACGCCATGCCGGACGCCAGCACCCTCGCCCCCGCCGCGCGCGCTGACGCCGCGCAACGGATCGCACTGATCGCCCTCCTGACCGGGGCGCTGGGAATCGCCTTCGCTCCGATCTTCGTCCGCCTGTCCGAGCTGGGACCGAGCGCCACCGCCTTCTGGCGCTTGGCCTTCGCGATTCCGGCCCTGTGGGTCTGGATGGCCATGGAGCCGAAGGGCGGCGCCCGCTCCCGGAAACCGTCGTCGCTGAACGATTATGTCCGGCTGACCGCCGCCGGGCTGTTCTTCGCGGGCGACCTCGCCATCTGGCACTGGTCGATCCGCTACACGTCGGTCGCCAACTCCACGCTGCTCGCCAACTTCGCGCCGATCTTCGTGACGCTGGTGTCCTGGCTGGTGTTCAAGGAGCGGTTCAGCCGGACCTTCCTCACCGGCCTCGGGCTGGCCCTGTGCGGCGCCATCGTCCTGATGGGGCAAAGCCTGCAGTTGAGCCCCGATCACCTGTTCGGCGACGCGCTGGGCTTGCTGACCGCCGTGTTCTACAGCGGCTACTTCCTGATGGTCGGCCGTCTGCGGTCGGAGTTCTCCACCGCCACGATCATGACCTGGAGCGGCGTTGTCACCGGCGTCGCCCTGCTGCCCATCGCCCTGCTGTCGGGCGAAAGCCTGATCGCCGGCTCGCTCGGCGGCTGGGGCGTGCTTCTCGGGCTCGCCCTGGTCAGCCACGCCGGCGGCCAGAGCCTGATCGCCTACGCGCTGGCCCATCTGCCCGCCGCCTTCTCCTCCGTCAGTCTGCTGCTCCAGCCCGCGGCGGCGGCGGTGCTGGCCTGGGCGCTGCTCGCCGAGCCGCTCGGCGCGTTCCAGGCGGTCGGCGGCACCATCGTGCTGGCCGGAATCCTGGTGGCCCGCCGCGGGAGCCGATAAAGCACCGCGGGCGACGCGGACCATACGCCGGCGTCCGGTTGCGAGTTGACGTGATTTGCCCGACTCGGGTACGACCTATGACCGATTGCTGATGAAAGGGCATGCCACCGTGTCCGACACCGAAGAACCCCACCACGTACCGGCCTCCTCCCAGCGCATTTCCGAATGGGTGGCGGAACGGATTCTCGAACGGATCGCCCGTGGCGAGCTGGTTCCGGGAGAACGCCTGCCGGGTGAGCGCCAGCTCGCCGAACAGCTCCACGTCAGCCGGGTGTCGGTGCGCGCGGCCCTGCAGAAGCTGAAGACCCAGGGCTTCCTGACCGCCGTGCAGGGCGGCGGCACGCGGGTGGTGTCCTCCGCCGGCGCCATGGACGGCGCGCTGACCGAAATGGTCCGGGTGAAGCACGCCAACCTCTGCGACCTCGTGGAGATCCGGCAGGCCCTGGAAAGCTGGGCGGCCCGGCGCGCCACCGAACGCGCCACCCAGGAGCAGATCGACCACATCGGGCGGGTCCTCGCCGCGATGGGCGAGACGGGCCGCGACGGCAAGCAGGCCGCCGACGACATGGACTTCCACCTCGCCGTCGCCCAGGCGGCGGGAAGCCCGGTCTACCTGCATCTGCTGGCGACCATCCGCGACATTCTGGGCCAGATGATGGAGTACCATCACACCGAGCCCTTCGCGCTGGGCCGCGAGGCGCTGATGATCGACCATCACCGCGCCATCTACGACGCCATACGGCGCCGCGACGCCGATGCCGCCGCCGTTGCGGCCACCGACCACCTCGGCTGGGTGCTCGACCGTTACAACGACCTGAGCCGGAAGGCGGAGGACCTGTCCCACCCCGACACCGACGCCAATCCGTAAAGCCGGGCCAAACGGGGGGGCCACCCTCCCCGCTCCACCGCCGACACATGAAAAAGCCGCGGGGTCCGGAAACCCCGCGGCTTTTCTTTTCAGCGGACTATGGCGATCCCGGTCAGGCGGCCAGGATGCCCTCGATCTGCTTGGTCACGTCGTCGATCTCGGCCATGCCGTCCACCGTCTTCAGAACGCCTCGGCTCTGATAATACGGGAGGATCGGCGCGGTCTGCTCGTGATACTGGGCGAGGCGGGTCTTCACCGTGTCGGCGTTGTCGTCGGCCCGGCGCTTGAACTCCGTGCTGCCGCAGACGTCGCAGACGCCCTCGACCTTCGGCTTCTCGAAGACGTCGTGATACCCTTTGCCGCACTTGGCGCAGGTGTAACGACCGGTGATGCGCTCGACCAGGATGTCGTCGACGACCTTCATCTCGATGACGTGATCGAGCTTCAGGCCCTTGTCCGACAACATGCTGTCCAGCGCTTCGGCCTGGGCGACCGTGCGCGGGAAGCCGTCGAGGATGAAGCCGTTGGCGACGTCCGGCTTGGAAATGCGCTCAGCGATGATATCGACCATCAGCGCGTCCGGCATCAATTTGCCGGCGGACATGATGTCCTTCGCCTGCTGCCCAAGCGGACCACCCTCGGCGACCATCGCGCGGAGCATGTCGCCCGTGGAAAGCTGGACGAGTCCGCGCGTGTCTTCGAGACGCCGCGCCTGGGTCCCCTTCCCGGCGCCCGGCGGTCCGAGCAGAATGAGATTCATTACTTTCTCCCCCGAAGCTTCGCTTTTTTAATCAGCCCCTCATACTGGTGGGCCAGCAGATGGGAATGAATCTGCGCAACCGTGTCCATCGTCACCGTGACCACGATCAGCAGGCTGGTGCCGCCAAAATAGAACGGAACCGAATGCTGGGAAATCAGGATTTCGGGGAGGAGACAAACCGCCACAAGGTACGCGGAACCGATCACCGTCAGGCGGGTCAGCACGTAGTCGATGTAGTCCGCGGTGTTCTTGCCCGGACGGATGCCGGGAATGAAACCGCCATACTTACGCAGGTTCTCGGCCGTGTCCGCGGGGTTGAAGACGATGGCCGTGTAGAAGAAGCAGAAGAAGATGATCAGCGCCGAATACAGGATCATGTAGAGCGGCGTGCCGTGCGCCAGATAGCGCGTGACGGTCTGCAGCCACTCCGGACCCTCGCCGCCGGCGAAGCCGACCGCGGTCAGCGGCAGCAGCAGCAGCGACGACGCGAAGATCGGCGGGATGACGCCCGCGGTGTTCAGCTTCAGCGGCAGGTGCGACGCTTCGCCGCCGAACACGCGGTTGCCCATCTGCCGCTTCGGGTACTGGATCAGCAAGCGGCGCTGCGCGCGCTCCATGAACACGATGAAGAACACGACGCCCACCGCCATCAGCAGCAGGAAGACGATGAACAGCGTGGACAGCGCGCCGGTGCGGCCCAGCTCCAGCGTGCTGACGAGAGCGCGCGGCAACTCGGCGACGATGCCGGCGAAGATGATGAGGGAGATGCCGTTGCCGATGCCGCGGGCGGTGATCTGCTCGCCCAGCCACATCAGGAACATCGTGCCGCCGACCAGCGTGATGACCGTGGCGATCTTGAAGAACAGCCCCGGTTCGGGAACCGCGGCGCCGGACGCGCCGGTCATCGCCTCGAGCCCCACCGCCAGACCCCAGGCCTGCACGGTCGCCAGAAGGACGGTGCCGTAGCGGGTGTACTGGTTCAGCTTCTTGCGACCCGACTCGCCCTCCTTCTTCAGCGCTTCCATCTGCGGCGACACCGCGGTCAGGAGCTGCACGATGATGGAGGCCGAAATATACGGCATGATGTTGAGCGCGAAGATCGTCATGCGGTGCAGCGCGCCGCCGGCCAGCATGTCGAACATGCCCAGGATGCCCCCGCCCTGCTGCCGGAAAATATCGGCCAGGATCTGCGGGTTGACGCCCGGAATCGGGATGTAGGTGCCCAGGCGGTAGATGATCAAGGCACCAAGGGTGAACCAGATCCGCTTCTTCAGCTCGGTCGCCTTGGAGAAGGCCCCGAAATTAATGTTCGCGGCAAGCTGCTCGGCCGCTGATGCCATGGGTCGTATCCCTGTCCCTAATGCACGAACGGGGCGGTCCTGCAGGATGCAGGCCGCCCCTCGCAACTTCGCTTCATTTAGTGCCGGAAGGTGCCCGCGCGCAAGCGCGGGCTTCCGATCACTCGGCGGCTTCGGCGGCGGACGCGGTCAGCGTGACGCTGCCACCCGCCTTCTCGACCGCTTCCACAGCCGACTTGGAGGCGCCGGCCACGGTGAAGCTGGCCTTCGTCGTCAGGGCGCCCTTGCCCAGCAGACGGATGCCGTCCTTCTTCACCTTACCGGTGACGCCCGCCGCTTCCAGAGCCACCGCATCGATGGTCTGGCTGGCGTCGAGCTTGCCGGCGTCGATGAACTTCTGGACCAGGCCCAGGTTCACGACCGAGTATTCCTTCGCGAAGATGTTTCGGAAACCGCGCTTCGGAAGGCGGCGGTGAAGGGGCATCTGGCCGCCTTCAAAGCCGTTGATGGCCACGCCGGTGCGCGAGGTCTGACCCTTGACGCCACGGCCGCCGGTCTTGCCCTTGCCCGAACCGATACCGCGGCCGACGCGCATGCGCTCCTTACGGGCACCGGGGTTGTCCCGGAGATCGTTCAGCTTCGTCATGGGTTCAGCCCTCGTTCTCGACGCGGACCAGGTGCGCGACCTTGGCGATCATGCCCCGCACGGCCGGAGTGTCCTCCAGCTCGCGGGTCCGGTGCAGCTTGTTGAGACCCAGACCGACCAGCGTCTCGCGCTGGTCGTGCTTGCGGCCGATCGGGCTGCCGGTCTGGGTGACGATGACGGTCTTCTTCTCGGCCATGATCAAGCCTCCTGCGCACCGGCAGCGCCGGTTTCACGCTTACCGAGGATGTCGCTCACGCGACGGCCGCGACGGGCGGCGACGCTGCGCGGGCTGGAAACCTGCGACAGGGCGTCGAAGGTCGCCTTGATCATGTTGTGCGGGTTCGAGGTGCCGATGGACTTCGTCACCACGTCCTGCACACCCAGCGCCTCGAAGATCGCGCGCATCGGACCGCCGGCGATGATGCCGGTACCGGCCGGGGCGGTGCGCAGCACGACCTTGCCGGCACCGAAGTGACCGTTGGAGTCGTGGTGCAGCGTGCGGCCTTCGCGGAGCGGAACGCGGATCATGCCGCGCTTCGCCTGGTCGGTCGCCTTGCGGATCGCCTCCGGCACCTCACGGGCCTTGCCCGATCCGACGCCGACGCGGCCCTTGCCGTCACCGACCACCACGAGGGCGGCGAAGCCGAAGCGACGGCCGCCCTTCACAACCTTGGCGACGCGGTTGATACCAACGAGCTTTTCGATCAGCTCGCTCTCTTCCCGGTCGCGATCGCGCGGCTGCCGATCACGGTCGCTCCGCTCGCCTCTTTCACGTGCCATTTCGGAGCCTCCTTAGAACGACAGCCCGCCCTCGCGGGCGGCGTCAGCCAGGGCCTTGACCCGGCCGTGGTAAATGTAGCCACCACGGTCGAACACGACCTCGGTGACGCCCGCCGCCTTGGCGCGCTCGGCGATGAGCGCACCGATCTTCTGGGCGGCTTCGACGTTCCCACCGTGCTTGAGCTGCTCGCGCAGCTCCTTTTCCACGGACGAAGCCGAGGCGACCGTGCGGCCGTTCTCGTCGTCGATGATCTGGGCGTAGATGTGCAGATTGGACCGGAAAACCGAGAGGCGAGCCCGCCCGCCGGCCTTCTTGGCAATCTGCGCGCGCACGCGCTGCTTGCGGCGCTCGTGGAGTTGCTTTGGCTTGAGCATGGCGGACCTTACTTCTTCTTGCCTTCCTTACGGATCAGCGTCTCGGTCTCGTACTTGATGCCCTTGCCCTTATAGGGCTCCGGCTTCTTCCAACCGCGGATCTCCGCGGCGACTTGACCGACCTTCTGCTTGTCGAAGCCCGACACCGAGATCGCGGTGGGCTTGTCACACTTGATGGTGATGCCCTCCGGGATCGGGTACTTGACGTCGTGCGAGTAGCCGAGCTGCATGACCAGCTCCTTGCCCTGCACGGCGGCACGGTAACCGACGCCGTTGATCTCGAGGTTGATGGTGAAGCCCTGGTTGACGCCCGTGACCATGTTGTTGATCAGGGTGCGCGAGGTTGCCCACATGACGCGGGCGCGCTTGCTGTCGTTCGCCGGGGCCACCACGACCTTGCCGTCTTCCAGCTTGGCCGTGATGTCGTCGATGAGGGTCAGGCTGAGCGAACCCAGCTTGCCCTTGGCCGACACCTGCTGGCCGTTGACGGAGACGTCAACACCAGCCGGAACCGGCACGGGATGCTTTCCAATGCGCGACATCGAAGGGTCCCCCTTAGAACACGCGGCAGAGGACTTCACCGCCGACGTTGGCGGCGCGGGCCTCATTGTCCGACATCACGCCGCGCGGCGTGGAGAGGATCGCGATGCCGAGGCCGTTGAAGACGCGGGGCAGATCGGTGATCTTCGAATAGACGCGGCGGCCGGGCTTCGACACGCGGGCGATCTGCTTAATGACAGGCTCGCCTTCGTGATACTTCAGCTCGATCTTCAGGTTCTTGATGCCGGGGCGCAGCTCCTCCTCGGAGTAGCCGCGGATGTAACCCTCGCGCTTGAGAACCTCAAGCACGTTGCTGCGCAGCTTCGACGCCGGGCTCTGCACAACAGACATACGGGCGTGCTGACCGTTGCGGATGCGGGTCAGCATATCGCCGAGCGGATCGCTCAAAGACATTCTCCGACCCTCCTTACCAGCTCGACTTCACCATCCCCGGGATCTGGCCGGTCGAGGCCAGTTCGCGGAGGGTGACGCGGGACAGCTTGAACTTGCGATAGAACGCCCGCGGACGGCCGGTCATTTCGCAGCGGTTGCGGATGCGCACCTTCGACGAGTTGCGCGGCAGCTCGGCCAGCTTGAGGCGGGCGGCGAACTGCTCTTCCGGCGGGAGGGAGCGATCGGAGGCGATGGCCTTCAGGCGGGCACGCTTGTTGGCGAACTGCTTCACCAGCTTGGTGCGACGCTTGTTCTTCTCGATGGCACTGGTCTTAGCCATGGGGTCGTGCTCCAGCCAATCAGGCCACAAACGGCATGTCGAAGGCCTTCAGGAGAGCCTTGGCCTCCTTGTCGGTCTTCGCCGAGGTGACGAAAATGATGTCCATGCCGCGGATCTGATCGATCTTGTCGTAGTCGATCTCCGGGAAAATGATCTGCTCCTTCACGCCCATGGCATAGTTGCCACGGCCGTCGAAGCTGTTGCCGGGGATGCCGCGGAAGTCGCGGACACGCGGCAACGCGATCGTGACCAGGCGATCCAGGAACTCGTACATGCGGTCACGGCGGAGCGTGACCTTGCACCCGATCGCCATGCCCTCACGCAGCTTGAACTGCGCGATCGACTTGCGGGACTTCGTGACGATCGGCTTCTGGCCGCTGATCGCCGTCAGTTCGCTCACCGCATTCTGGATCTTCTTGGAGTCGCCGACAGCCTCGCCGACACCCATGTTGATGACGATCTTCTCGATCCGCGGAACTTCCATATCGTTCGCGTAGCCGAACTCAGCCTTGAGCGCGGCGCGGATCTTGGAGTCGTACACTTCCTTCAAACGTGCAGCCATTGGTCCGGTCCTCACACGTCGATGACTTCGCCGGACCGCTTGGCGACACGCACCTTGCGGCCATCCTCAAGGATCTTGAAACCGACGCGGGTCGGCTTGCCGTCCTTGGGGTCGACATGAGCAACGTTCGAGACGTTGATCGGCGCCTCGAACTCAACGATGCCGCCCTGCGAGGTGGCGCTCGGACGCTGGTGCTTCTTCACCACGTTCACGCCCTGCACGACGACACGGTTTTCCGCCGGGATGACCTTGAGGACCTCACCGGTCTTGCCCTTGTCCTTACCGGCAAGGATGACGACCTTGTCCTTGGTCTTGATCTTCGCGGCCATCACAGCACCTCCGGCGCCAGCGAGATGATCTTCATGAACTTCTTGCCGCGAAGCTCACGAGTGACCGGCCCGAAGATACGCGTGCCGATCGGCTCGCCCTGCTTGTTGATCAGCACGGCGGCATTGCGGTCGAAACGGATCGCGGACCCGTCCTCCCGGCGCAGTTCCTTCGCGGTGCGGACGATGACGGCGCGATGCACGTCGCCCTTCTTGACGCGACCCTTCGGAATGGCCTCCTTGACCGAGACGACGATGACGTCGCCGACGGTGGCCACCTTCCGCTTGGACCCGCCAAGCACCTTGATGCACTGCACCCGGCGCGCCCCGCTATTGTCGGCGACTTCCAGGTTGGTTTGCATCTGGATCATGGTTTGTACCCTTCCGTTTACGCGGCGCCGCTAACGGCGGCGGACTCAAGCACGACCGTCCAGCGCTTGCGCTTGGAGATCGGGCGGCATTCGATGATCGAAACGGTATCGCCGACCTTGAACTGGTTGCCCTCGTCGTGGGCGGCGTACTTCTTCGACTGACGAATGAACTTCTTGTACACGGGGTGCATGACGCGGCGCTCGACCAGGACGATAACCGTCTTGTCGCCCTTGTCGCTGACCACCGTGCCCTGCAGAACGCGGCGAGGCATAGGTAGCCCTCCTTACTTGCCGGCTTCGGCCGAGCGCGAACGCTCGCCGAGGATCGTCTTGATGCGCGCGATGTCGCGACGCACCACCTGCACCCGCGCGGTGTTCTCCAGCTGGCCGGAGGCCCGCTGGAAACGCAGGTTGAACTGTTCCTTCTTGAGCTGGAGGAGCTGATCGTTCAGCTCCTCGGTGCTCTTCGCACGAACGTCGACGGGCTTCATGCCGCCACCTCCTCACCGCCGCCGAGGCGGGTCACCAGCTTGGTCTTGATCGGCAGCTTGGCGGCCGCCAGGGCGAACGCCTGCTTTGCCACATCCGCGGGCACGCCGTCCAGCTCAAACAGGATGCGGCCGGGATGAACGCGGGCCGCCCAGTACTCGGGCGTGCCCTTACCGGAACCCATGCGGACTTCGGCGGGCTTGGTGGAGACCGGCAGGTCCGGGAACACGCGGATCCACACGCGGCCCTGACGCTTCATGGCACGGGTGATCGCGCGGCGGGCCGCCTCGATCTGACGGGCCGTGATGCGCTCCGGCTCCAGGGCCTTGAGGCCGAAGGAGCCGAAGTTCAGCTGGGTGCCGCCCTTCGCGTTGCCGTGGATGCGGCCCTTGTGGGCCTTGCGGTACTTGGTACGCTTCGGAGAAAGCATCGCTCGTGCCCCTTACTAGCGGTCAGCCCGCTCGGAGCGGTCACGGTCGCCGCGACCACGGCCCCCACGCTCCTCACGGTCACCACGCTCGCGACGCTCACGCCGCGGCTCGCCATCGGTCGACACCGGCTCGGTGCCCATGCGCTTGTCCTGCGCCATCGGGTCGTGCGCCATGATCTCGCCCTTGAAGACCCAAACCTTGACACCGCAGGTGCCGTAGGTGGTCTTCGCGGTCGCGGTGCCGTAGTCGATGTCCGCACGCAGGGTGTGCAGCGGAACGCGGCCCTCGCGGTACCACTCCAGACGGGCGATCTCGGCGCCGCCGAGACGACCGGAGCAGTTGATCCGGATGCCCTGGGCGCCCAGACGCATGGCCGACTGCACGGCGCGCTTCATGGCGCGGCGGAAGGCCACGCGACGCTCGAGCTGGCTGGCGATGTTCTCGGCGATGAGCTTGGCATCGATCTCCGGCTTGCGGATCTCGATGATGTTCAGGCTCACCTCGCCGCCGGCCATCTTCGACAGCTCGGAACGCAGCTTCTCGATGTCCGCGCCCTTCTTGCCGATCACCACACCCGGACGGGCCGAGTGGATGGTGACGCGGGCCTTCTTGGCCGGACGCTCGATGACGACGCGCGAGCAGCCGGCCTGCTGCAGGCGACCCTGCAGATAGCCGCGCAGCTTCAGGTCCTGGTGCAGCAGGTTGGCGTAGTCGCGCTTGGCGAACCAACGGCTGTCCCAGGTCCGGTTGATGCCGAGGCGCAGCCCGATCGGATTGACTTTCTGACCCATCTTACTCGGCCCCTTCGGCAGCGGCGGCGTCGCGCTCACGCACGATGATCGTCAGGTTGGAGAACAGCTTCTCGACCCGCGCGCCGCGCCCACGGGCGCGGGCGTGGAAGCGCTTCATCACCAGGGCGCGGCCGACCGTCGCCGAGGAGACGTACAGGCGGTCCACATCGAGCTGATGGTTGTTCTCGGCGTTGGCGATCGCGGCCTGGAGGACCTTCTTCACCTCGCCGGCGATGCGGCGCTTGGAGAAGGTCAGCTCGGCCACGGCGCTGCTGGCATCCTTGTTCCGGATGAGCTGGGCGACGAGGTTCAGCTTGCGCGGGCTGGTGCGGATCATCGGATTGGAGGCGATGGCCTCGTTCTCCGCGATACGGCTGGGGTTGGAGGGCTTGCCCATGGCTTACTTCCTCTTCGCCTTCTTGTCCGCCGCGTGCCCGTAGAAGGTGCGCGTCGGAGCGAACTCACCGAACTTGTGGCCGATCATGTTCTCGGTCACCAGAACCGGCAGGAACTTGTGGCCATTGTACACGCCGAACGTGAGACCCACGAACTGCGGCAGGATCGTCGAGCGGCGCGACCAGATCTTGATGATCTCGTTGCGGCCCGAGGCCCGCGACTTGTCCGCCTTCTTGAGCAGGTAGCCGTCGACGAACGGGCCCTTCCAAACGGAGCGTGCCATCGTCCGCCCTCCTTACTTCGAATGACGGCGGCGCAGGATCAGGCCATCCGTCTTCTTGTTGTGACGAGTCTTCTTGCCCTTGGTCGGCTTGCCCCACGGCGTGACCGGATGACGGCCACCCGAGGTGCGGCCTTCACCACCACCGTGCGGGTGGTCGATCGGGTTCATGGCGACACCACGGACGGACGGACGGATGCCCAGCCAACGGCTGCGACCGGCCTTGCCCTTGTTGGTGTTCATGTTGTCCGGGTTCGACACGGCACCCAGGGTGGCCATGCAGTCGCCGCGGACCACGCGAAGCTCGCCCGAGGGCAGCTTCAGCTGGGCGTACCCGCCGTCGCGGCCGACCAGCTGCAGGTAGGTGCCGGCCGAACGGGCCAGCTGACCACCCTTGCCGGGCTTCAGCTCGACGTTGTGCAGCACGGAGCCGACCGGGATGTTCTTCAGCGGCATGGCGTTGCCGGGCTTCACATCCACCTTCTCGCCGGCGATGACCGTGTCGCCCACCTTCAGGCGCTGCGGCGCCAGGATGTACGAGACGGTGCCGTCCTCATACTTGATGAGGGCGATAAAGGCCGTGCGGTTCGGATCGTACTCCAGGCGCTCAACCGTCGCCGGGACGTCGAACTTGCGACGCTTGAAGTCCACCAGACGGTAGACGCGCTTGTGACCGCCACCCATCCGGCGCGCGGTGATGCGGCCGGTGTTGTTGCGGCCGCCGGACTTGGTCAGGCCCTCGGTGAGGGTCTTGACCGGCTTGCCCTTCCACAGCTCCGAGCGGTCGACGATGACCAGCTGGCGGAGCGACGGCGTAATTGGGCGATATTGCTTCAGAGCCATCGGATCACACTCCCGCTCAGATGCCCGTGGTCACGTCGATCTTGTTCCCCTCGGCGAGGGTCACGACGGCCTTCTTGAAGTCCGAGCGACGGCCGATGGTGCCGCGGAAGCGCTTGGTCTTGCCCTTGGAAACCAGGGTGTTGACCGCCGTCACCTTCACGTTGAACAGCCCCTCGACCGCCGCCTTGATCTCCGGCTTGGACGCCGACAGCGGCACGCGGAACGTCACCTGATTGTGCTCCGACGCCATCGTCGACTTCTCGGTGATCACCGGAGCCAGGATGAGGTCGTACATCCGCTCCTGGCTCACCGCAGGTTTCGACTGCTTGCTCATTTCAGGCGAGCCTCCAGCTGCTCGACCGCGTTGCGGGTCAGGACCAGCGTATCGCGGCGAAGAATGTCGTAGACGTTGGCGCCCTGCTCCGGCAGCACGTCGATCAGCGGGATGTTGCGCGAGGCCCGAGCGAAGTTCTCGTTCAGGTTGGCGCCATCGATGATCAGAGCCGAGGTCAGGCCGAGCGAGGCGAGACGGACAGCCAGTTCCTTGGTCTTGTGGGTCTCGGCCGAAGCGGCGTCGAGGACCAGGAGCTTGCCTTCCGCGGCCTTGGTGGACAGCGCGGTCTTCAGGGCCAGCTTGCGGACCTTCTTGGTCAGGTCGTGCTCGTGCGAGCGGACAACCGGGCCGAAGATGGTCGCGCCGCCGCGGAACTGCGCGGAACGCATGGAACCCTGACGGGCGCGGCCGGTCCCCTTCTGGCGGTACGGCTTCTTGCCGGTGCCGGAGATCTCGCTGATCGTCTTGGTCTTGTGCGTGCCGGCGCGGCGCTTGGCCAGCTGCCAGTTGACCATGCGGGCCAGGATGTCCGTGCGGGACGGGAGGCCGAAGACCTCGTCGGCCAGCTCGATCTCGCCGACGGTCTCGTTGTTCAGGTTCTTAATGGTCGCCTTCATGGCCATCACTCCTGCGGCTCGGCGGCGGCTTCAGCGGCCGGCGCAGCCTTGATCCCGGCGGGGAACGGCAGACCTTCCGGAGCCTTCTTCTTCACCGCGTCGCGGATGCGGAGCCAAGCCCCCTCGGCGCCCGGAACGGCACCCTTGAGGAAGATCAGACCGCGGTCCTCATCGACCGACACGACCTTCAGGTTCAGAACCGTGACCTTCTCGTCGCCGAGATGACCGGCCATCTTCTTGTTCTTGAAGACCTTGCCGGGGTCCTGGCGGTTACCCGTCGAACCGTGCGAGCGGTGCGACACCGACACGCCGTGCGTCGCGCGCAGACCACCGAAGTTCCAGCGCTTCATCGGACCGGCGAAGCCCTTACCGATGGAGGTGCCGGTGACGTCGACGAACTGGCCCGGGACGAAATGCGCAGCCGAGAGCTCGGCGCCGACCTCGATCAGCGCGTCGGCATCGACGCGGAACTCGACCAGCTTGCGCTTGGGCTCGACGCGCGCCTTGGCGAAATGCCCGCGCTGCGGCTTCGTGACGTTCTTCACCTTGATGGCGCCTGCGCCGAGCTGGACGGCGGTGTAGCCATCCTTGTCCTCGGTGCGAACGGCGACGACCTGGCAGCTGTCGACTTTCAGCACAGTCACCGGCACGTGCTGCCCGTCGTCCGTGAAGACGCGGGTCATGCCGACTTTCTGCGCGATCAAACCGGATCGCATTGTTCTTTATCTCCTGACCAGGGACATCCTCAGAGGGAGAGGTCCCTCAACAGCAACGAATTAGAGCTTGATCTCGACGTCCACACCGGCAGCGAGGTCGAGCTTCATCAGCGCGTCCACCGTCTGCGGCGTCGGATCGACGATGTCGAGCAGACGCTTGTGGGTGCGGATTTCAAACTGCTCGCGCGACTTCTTGTCGACGTGCGGCGAGCGGTTCACCGTAAACTTCTCGATCTGCGTCGGCAGCGGGATCGGGCCCCGCACCCGAGCACCGGTCCGCTTGGCGGTGTTGACGATCTCGCTGGTCGACTGGTCGAGCACGCGATGATCGAACGCCTTCAAGCGGATGCGGATGTTCTGGCTGTCCATGTCCAAACGTCCCTTGCACCTCGTTTCGGTGACGCGACTGCGCCACCGGCACCCCAAAATCTGTCCCCCGGGGACCCGCGGCGGCAGGCGAACCTGCGCCGGCTCACCGAAGCGGTGGGCGGCGGTTCGTCTGTCCGATCTGACGGCCGATACGAAAAAGAACATCCCCCGCATCGCAATGCGGATGGATGTTCCTGGCAGCAACCGGTGCAAGTGGAGCTTGCGGTGCCGTTCGTGATCGGGCTGCGTCTAGGCCGGACGTGCCTACTACCAACCCAAATTCCAGAGGGCGTAACGTGTATGCCCTAGGCGCCCCGGTGTCAACCCACATTTTCCCCCTTGTGACAGGAGGATGACGGGATCGGCCCGGCTCGGCGCGTCACGCCGCATTATCGCGGATCGGCCATGCAAAAAGGGGCCGGCCCGCGGGCCGGCCCCCTTCGCAAAAGACAACCTTACTTGATGATCGAGGCGACGACGCCGGCGCCGACCGTACGGCCACCCTCACGGATGGCGAAGCGCAGGCCCTCGTCCATGGCGATCGGAGCGATCAGCTCGACTTCCATGGAGATGTTGTCGCCCGGCATCACCATCTCGGTGCCTTCCGGCAGCTTCACCATGCCCGTCACGTCGGTCGTGCGGAAGTAGAACTGCGGACGGTAGTTGGTGAAGAACGGCGTGTGACGGCCACCCTCTTCCTTCGTCAGGATGTAGGCCTCGGCCTTGAAGGTGGTGTGCGGCGTGATGCTGCCCGGCTTGGCCAGAACCTGGCCGCGCTCGACGTCCTCACGCTTCGTGCCGCGCAGCAGCGCGCCGATGTTGTCGCCAGCCTCACCCGAGTCGAGCAGCTTGCGGAACATCTCCACACCGGTCACCGTGGTCTTGACCGTGGTCTTCAGACCGACGATCTCGACTTCCTCGCCGACCTTGACGATGCCGCGCTCGACGCGGCCGGTCACCACCGTGCCGCGGCCCGAGATCGAGAACACGTCCTCGATCGGCATCAGGAACGGACGGTCCTTCGGACGCTCCGGCTGCGGGATGTACTGGTCGACCTCGGCCATCAGCTTGAGGATCGCGTCACGGCCGATCTCCGGCGAACGGTCCTCCAGAGCGCACAGCGCCGAGCCCTTGACGATCGGAATGTCGTCGCCCGGGAACTGGTAGGAGGACAGCAGCTCGCGCACCTCCATCTCGACCAGCTCGAGCAGCTCCGGATCGTCGACCATGTCGACCTTGTTCATGAACACCACCAGCGCCGGCACGCCGACCTGGCGGGCCAGCAGGATGTGCTCGCGGGTCTGCGGCATCGGGCCGTCGGCGGCCGACACGACCAGGATCGCGCCGTCCATCTGCGCGGCGCCCGTGATCATGTTCTTCACGTAGTCGGCGTGGCCCGGGCAATCGACGTGGGCATAGTGGCGGTTGGTCGTCTCGTACTCGACGTGGGCGGTCGAGATCGTGATGCCGCGCGCCTTCTCTTCCGGCGCCTTGTCGATCTGGTCGTAGGCGGTGAAGGTCGCGCCGCCGCTCTCGGCCAGCACCTTCGTGATCGCCGCCGTCAGCGACGTCTTGCCGTGGTCGACGTGGCCGATCGTGCCGATGTTGCAGTGCGGCTTGTTCCGCTCGAACTTTGCCTTCGCCATGGTGTGTGCTCTCCGTCTCTTTGTCGTTCCAGCGGTTTCAGGCCATCCTGGCGCGGATGGTCTCCGCAATCGTCTGCGGCACCGGCTCGTGGTGGTCGAACTGCATCGTGTACTGCGCGCGTCCCTGGCTCATCGAGCGCAGGGTGTTCACATAACCGAACATCGACGCCAGCGGCACCATCGCCTGGATCGAGCGGGCGTTGCCCCGCTGGTCCATGGCAGTGATCTGGCCCCGGCGGCTGTTCAGGTCCCCGATGATGTCGCCCATGTAGTCTTCGGGCGTCACCACCTCAACCCTCATGATCGGCTCCAGAAGCATCGGGCCGGCCTTTTGCATGCCGTCGCGGAAGGCGGCACGGGTGGCGATCTCGAAGGCCAGCACCGAGGAGTCGACGTCGTGGAAGGCGCCGTCGACCAGCGCCACCTCGAGGTCGATCACCGGGAAGCCCGCGACCACGCCGTTGTGCAGCGAGGCCTCAAGCCCCTTCTGCACGCCTGGAATGAACTCCTTGGGCACGGCGCCGCCGACGACCTTGTTCCGGAAGACAAAGCCGCTGCCGGCGGGCAACGGCTCGAAGACCAGCCTGACCCGGGCGAACTGACCGGTGCCGCCGGTCTGCTTCTTGTGGGTGTAGTCGATCTCGGCGGTCCTGGTGATGGTCTCGCGGTACGCCACCTGCGGCGCGCCGACGTCGGCATCCACCTTGAACTCCCGCTTCATGCGATCGACGATGATCTCCAGATGCAGTTCGCCCATGCCCTTGATGATCGTCTGACCGCTCTCATGGTCGACGGTCACGCGGAAGGACGGGTCCTCCTGGGCGAGGCGGGACAGCGCCATGCTCATCTTTTCCTGGTCGGCCTTGGATCTCGGCTCGACGGCCACCTCGATGACCGGTTCCGGAAACTCCATCCGCTCCAGGACGATGGGCTTGGCGGGATCGCACAGCGTGTCGCCGGTCGTCGTGCTCTTCAGCGCGGTGAAGGCGACGATGTCGCCGGCGTAGGCCTCGTCGATCTCCTCCCGGCTGTTGGCGTGCATCAGCAGCATGCGGCCGATGCGCTCCTTCTCGTCCTTGCCGGGATTCAGCACGGCGGTGCCGGAGGCGACGGTGCCCGAATAGACACGCACGAAGGTCAGCGACCCGACAAAGGGATCGTTCATGATCTTGAAGGCGAGCGCGGAGAAGGGAGCGGCGTCGTCCGGTGCGCGCTCGTCCGTCTCGGGGCTGCCGACGCGATGTCCTCTGACCGCCCCGACGTCCACGGGAGCCGGCAGATAGTCCACCACGGCGTCGAGCATCGGCTGGATGCCCTTGTTCTTGAAGGCGGATCCACAGAGGACCGGCACGAAGCGCAAGCCGATTGTGCCCTTGCGGATGCAGGCCTTGAGCGTGTCTTCGGACGGCTCCTGACCGGACTCGAGATAGGCCTCCATGGCCGCGTCGTCGAGTTCCAGCACAGCGTCGAGCAGCGCCTGTCGGTGGCGCGCCGCCGCGTCCTTCAGGGCGTCCGGAATGTCGGTGTAATAGAATTCGGCGCCCAGCGTCTCTTCCTTCCAGACGATGGCGCGCATGGCGACCAGATCGACGACGCCGACGAAACCGGCCTCGGACCCGATCGGAAGCTGGAGGACGAGCGGGAAGGCGCCCAGCCGTTCCCTCATCATGTCGACGCAACGGAAGAAGTCCGCGCCGGTGCGATCCAGCTTGTTGACGAAACACATGCGGGGCACGCCGTACTTGTCGGCCTGCCGCCACACGGTCTCGGACTGAGGCTCCACCCCGGCAACGGCGTCGAACACCGCAACGGCGCCGTCGAGCACGCGGAGACTGCGTTCGACTTCAATGGTGAAGTCGACGTGGCCCGGCGTGTCGATGATGTTGATGCGGTGGTCGCGCCAGAAGCAGGTCGTGGCCGCGGAGGTGATGGTGATGCCCCGTTCCTGTTCCTGCTCCATCCAATCCATCACCGCGGTGCCCTCGTGCACCTCGCCGATTTTGTACGACTTTCCAGTGTAGTACAAAATCCGCTCGGTGGTCGTGGTCTTACCGGCATCAATGTGAGCCATGATGCCGATGTTGCGGTAACGGTTCAGGGGATGGGAACGGGGCATGACAAGCACCTGGGCCGGTGGGTGCCTTACCAGCGGTAGTGCGAGAAGGCCTTGTTGGCTTCCGCCATACGATGGGTGTCTTCGCGCTTCTTCACAGCGGTGCCACGCTGGTTGGCGGCATCCAGCAGCTCACCCGACAGACGCTCGGTCATGGTGTTTTCCGAGCGGGCGCGGGCGGCGCCGATGAGCCAACGGATGGCCAGGGCCTGGGCGCGGTCCGTGCGGACCTCGACCGGAACCTGATAGGTGGCGCCACCGACGCGACGCGAGCGCACTTCGAGGTGCGGCTTCACGTTCAGCAGGGCGTCATGGAAGACCTGAACCGGCTCGTTCTTGGTCTTGGCCTCGATGCGGCTGAGCGCGCCGTAGACGATGCGCTCGGCGGCCGACTTCTTGCCGTCCAGCATCAGGCAGTTCATGAACTTGGTCAGGACGCGGTCGCCATACTTGGCGTCCGGCAGGACCTCACGCTTCTCGGCGCGACGACGACGGGACATCGTGAATACTCCTTACTTCGGACGCTTCGCGCCGTACTTCGAACGACGCTGCTTACGGTCCTTCACGCCCTGGGTATCGAGCGTGCCGCGGATGATGTGGTAGCGAACGCCGGGAAGATCCTTCACACGGCCGCCGCGGATCATAACCACCGAGTGTTCCTGGAGGTTATGGCCTTCACCGGGGATGTAGGAGGTCACTTCGAAGCCGTTCGTCAGGCGAACGCGGGCGACCTTACGCAGAGCCGAGTTCGGCTTCTTCGGCGTGGTCGTGTAGACGCGGGTGCAGACGCCACGCTTCTGCGGGCACGCCTCCATCGCGGGAACCTTATTGCGCGCGGCCAAGGGCTCGCGCGGCTTACGGATCAACTGGTTGATCGTCGGCATATCTGCCCTTCATCCCTTCAGGTCGATCGGCCGGCGGAGCCGGACCGATTGGAAAGTCGCCCGGCAACACCGGACGATGCAAAAGCCCGCCTGCGAAGCCTGAGGGGCTTCGAGCGGGCCCAATGGTCGATCGCCGTCGGATCGGTTCACGAAGAACCTGTCGTTCAGCTATGTCGCTTGGGTTCAGCCGGATGCCGGACGGGATGGACGAAAGACCTTCCCGAGGCTCCTTTTGAAGTTCGCGGACTATATGGGTCCGCCGGGGACCCGTCAAGCGCGCAGATGACCGTTCGTCATGCGCTTCGACGACGTTTTTGCGTCAGCCGGCGCCCCCGGAGCGGCGGCGCCGCAAGGCCTCGGCACCCGCCGCCACCGCGGCGGCCCGCGCGTCCAGCATCGGGCGCATCCGGGCGAGGAGATCGGCGGTCACCGCCTCCCCGGCCCCGTCCGGCGACCCGGCGTCGAAGGGCGGCTGAGGATCGTACTCGATGGAGAGCTGGACGCGCTTCGCGGTGTCCGCGCCGAACATCTCGCCGACGATGCGGAGCGCCACGTCGATTCCCGCGGTCACGCCACCGCCGGTGAACAGTGTGCCGTCCACCACCACGCGCTCGGCCACCTGGGTCGCACCGAAGGCCGCGAGGAACTCGCGGGAGGCCCAATGCGTGCCGGCCCGTCTCCCTTCCAGCAAGCCGGCCGCACCGAGCACCAGGGAGCCGGTGCAGATCCCGGAGAGATAGCGGGTGCTCGACGCCCGCTCCTCCAGGAAGGACATGACCTCTTCATCGGTGAGCAGCGCGTTGATCCCGCCACCGCCCGGCACCAGGAGAAGATCGAGCGGCGGCGCTTCGGCAAAGGTGTTGGTGGGAAGGATGGTCAGGCCGGTGTCGGAGCGCACCGGATCGAGCGTCTTCCACAACAGATGCACCTGGGCGCCGGGCACGCGGGCCAGCACCTCATAGGGGCCGGTGAGGTCGAGCTGCGTGACGTTGGGAAACAGCAGCAGGCCGAAGCTGGGCGCTCTCTCGGTCATGTCGGACGCTCCGATGCGTGGAAGCGACGATCCTAACCCCGCGTGCCGGAATGAGAAAGGGGCGCGTCCCCTGCGGAACGCGCCCCCTTCCTTACGCTTTGCGCCGTAGCCTCAGGCCGCGGTGCTCTCGCCCGGATGCGGCAGGGCCGGAGCCTCGCCCTCCTCGCCCTCGCCTTCCGCCAGGGCGCGATCCCGCTCGGCGGCGATCTGCTTCAGGCGGTTGACGACGGAGCCCGTGCCGGCCGGGATCAGGCGGCCGACGATGACGTTCTCCTTCAGGCCTTCCAGGTTGTCGGTCTTGCCCGACACCGCCGCCTCGGTGAGGACGCGGGTGGTTTCCTGGAACGACGCGGCGGAGATGAAGGACCGGGTCTGCAGCGACGCCTTGGTGATGCCCTGCAGGACCGGATGGCCGGCGGCCGGCTTCAGCCCCTCGGCGACGGTCTTCTCGTTCTCCTCGTCGAACTCCTGACGGTCGACCTGCTCGCCCACCAGGAAGGTGGTCTCGCCGGCGTCGGTGATCTCGACCTTCTGCAGCATCTGGCGAACGATCACCTCGATGTGCTTGTCGTTGATCTTCACGCCCTGCAGTCGATAGACGTCCTGGATCTCGTTGATGAGGTAGTTGGCCAGAGCCTCCACGCCCATCACCGACAGGATGTCGTGCGGCACCGGGTTGCCGTCCATCAGCAGGTCGCCGCGCTGGACATAGTCACCCTCCTGCACGGAGATGTGCTTGCCCTTCGGGATCAGATACTCGCGCTCGTCCCCCGTCTCGTCGTTGCGGACGACGATGCGGCGCTTGGTCTTGTAGTCCTTGCCGAACTCCACGCGGCCGTCGAGGTCCGAGATGATCGCGAAGTCCTTCGGACGGCGCGCCTCGAACAGCTCGGCCACGCGCGGCAGACCGCCCGTGATGTCGCGGGTCTTGGACGACTCGCGCGGGATACGCGCCAGCACGTCGCCCGCCCGGACGTGGGCGCCGTTCTCGACCGAGAGAATGGCGTCCACGGACATGAAGTAGCGGGCCTCCAGACCGTTGGCGAGCGTGATGATCTCGCCCCGCTCGTCGCGCAGCGTGATGCGCGGCTTCAGATCCGCACCGCGCGGCTGCTGTCGCCAGTCCACCACGACCTTCGACGAGATGCCGGTCGCCTCGTCCATCACCTCGCGCATGGAGATGCCTTCCACGAGGTCGACGTAGTGGGCGGTACCCTCGCGCTCGGTGATGATCGGCAGGGTGTAGGGGTCCCACTCGGCCAGCTTCTGGCCGCGCTCGACCTTCACGCCCTCGTCGGCCAGCAGCTTCGCACCGTACGGGACGCGGTGACGCGCCCGCTCGCGGCCCTGCTCGTCGAGCAGGATCACCTCGGTGTTGCGGCCCATGACCACCGGGATGTTGGAGGAGTTGATGACGACGTTGCGGTTGTTGATCCGCACCGTGGCATCGAACGCCGCCTCCACCTGGCTCTGCTCCGCACCGCGCTGCGCCGCACCGCCGATGTGGAACGTGCGCATGGTGAGCTGCGTGCCCGGCTCGCCGATCGACTGGGCGGCGATGACGCCGACTGCCTCGCCGACGTTCACCAGCGTGCCGCGGGCCAGATCGCGGCCGTAGCACTTGGCGCAGACGCCGTCCTTGGTCTCGCAGGTCAGGACCGAGCGGATCATGACGCTGTCGATGCCCGAGCGCTCGATGCGGTCCACCGTGGCCTCGTCGATCAGGCCGGCGTTCGGGACGATCAGCTCGCCGTTCAGCGGGTCGATCAGATCGCCGACCACCGTGCGGCCGAGGATGCGGTCGCCCAGCGGGGAGATGACCTCGCCGCCGTCGATCACCGCCTTGACGGTGATGCCCTTGTCGGTGCCGCAATCGGTCTCGACGATGATGGCGTCCTGGGCCACGTCGACGAGACGACGGGTCAGGTAACCGGAGTTCGCCGTCTTCAAGGCGGTGTCGGCCAGACCCTTGCGGGCGCCGTGGGTGGAGTTGAAGTACTCCAGCACGGTCAGGCCTTCCTTGAAGTTCGAGATGATCGGCGTCTCGATGATCTCGCCCGACGGCTTGGCCATCAGGCCGCGCATACCCGCCAGCTGGCGGATCTGGGCGGCAGAGCCACGCGCGCCGGAGTGGGCCATCATGTAGACCGAGTTGACCGGCTTGCCCGGCTTGGTGTCGGAGATGACCTTCATCATCTCCGTCGCCACCTTCTCGGTGCATTCCGACCAGACGTCGACGACCTTGTTGTACTTCTCGCCCTGGGTGATCAGGCCGTCGAGATACTGCTGCTCGAACTCCTTCACCCGCTCCTTGCTGTCGTTGACCAGCTTCTTCTTTGCCTCGGGGATGACCATGTCATCCTTGCCGAAGGAGATGCCGGCACGGCAGGCGTGGCCGAAGCCGAGCTTCATCAGGCGGTCGGCGAAGATCACCGTCTCCTTCTGACCGCAATGGCGGTAGACGGCGTCGATGACGTTGCCGACATCCTTCTTGGTCAGCAGGCGGTTGATCAGCGCGAAGGGCACCGCCGGGTTGCGCGGCAGGATCTCGGACAGCAGCATGCGGCCCGGAGTCGTCTCCACGATGGAGATCTTCTCGTCGCCGTTCTCGTCCACGCCCTTGTAGCGCGCCTTCACCTTGGCGTGCAGCGTCACGACCTTGGCGTCGAGCGCCTGCTCGATCTCGCCGACGTTGGCGAAGGTCATGCCCTCGCCCACCTCGCCCGGACGGTCCATCGTGATGTAGTAGAGACCCAGCACGATGTCCTGCGACGGCACGATGATCGGCTTGCCGTTGGCGGGCGACAGGATGTTGTTGGTCGACATCATCAGGACGCGCGCTTCCAGCTGGGCCTCGAGGCTCAGCGGGACGTGCACGGCCATCTGGTCGCCGTCGAAGTCCGCGTTGAAGGCGGTGCAGACCAGCGGGTGGAGCTGGATCGCCTTGCCTTCGATCAGCGTCGGCTCGAAGGCCTGGATGCCCAGGCGGTGCAGCGTCGGCGCGCGGTTCAGCATCACCGGATGCTCGCGGATGACCTCCTCCAGGATGTCCCACACCTCGGGACGCTCCTTCTCGACCATCCGCTTGGCGGCCTTGATGGTCGAGGCGAGGCCGTACAGCTCCAGCTTGGCGTAGATGAAGGGCTTGAACAGCTCAAGCGCCATCTTCTTCGGCAGGCCGCACTGGTGCAGCTTCAGCTCCGGACCGACCACGATGACCGAACGGCCCGAGTAGTCGACGCGCTTGCCGAGGAGGTTCTGACGGAAGCGGCCCTGCTTGCCCTTGAGCATGTCGGACAGCGACTTCAGCGGACGCTTGTTGGCGCCGGTGATGACGCGGCCACGGCGGCCGTTGTCGAACAGCGCGTCGACGGCCTCCTGCAGCATGCGCTTCTCGTTGCGGACGATGATGTCCGGCGCCTTCAGCTCGATCAGCCGCTTCAGACGGTTGTTGCGGTTGATGACGCGGCGGTACAGGTCATTCAGGTCGGACGTCGCGAAGCGGCCGCCGTCCAGCGGGACGAGCGGGCGCAGCTCCGGCGGGATCACCGGAATGACTTCCAGGATCATCCATTCCGGACGCGACTGCGACGACAGGAAAGCGTCGATCAGCTTCAGACGCTTCACGAGCTTCTTGCGCTTGGCCTCGGACGAGGTGTCCCGCAGCTCCTCGCGGCAGGTCTTCTTCTCCTCCTCCATGTCGAGCGCCGACAGCATGATGCGCAGCGCCTCGGCACCGATGGAGGCGGTGAAGGCGTCCTCGCCGTACTCGTCCTGGGCGGAGACGAACTCCTCCTCGCTGAGAAGCTGGTGGAGCTTCAGCGGGGTCAGGCCCGGCTCGATGACGACGTAGTTCTCGAAGTAGAGGATGCGCTCCAGATCCTTCAGCGTCATGTCGAGCAGCAGACCGATGCGGCTCGGCAGGGACTTCAGGAACCAGATGTGAGCGACCGGCGAAGCCAGCTCGATGTGGCCCATGCGCTCGCGCCGGACCTTCGACAGCGTCACCTCGACGCCGCACTTCTCGCAGATGATGCCGCGGTACTTCATGCGCTTGTACTTGCCGCACAAGCACTCGTAGTCCTTGATCGGGCCGAAGATGCGGGCGCAGAACAGGCCGTCGCGCTCAGGCTTGAAAGTGCGATAGTTGATGGTTTCCGGCTTCTTGATCTCGCCGAACGACCAGGACCGGATGCGCTCGGGGCTCGCGATCTGAATGCGGATCTGATCGAAGCTCTGGGGACCCTGGACCTGGCCGAAAATGTTCATCAACTCGTTCATGACCGTCTCCCGCTGGCAGCGCCGCGTTGTCGGTTAAGGGCAGTTCCCGCCGGAAGGGGCCAACATGGCCCCTCCTCCGGCGGGTTCAAGTCTCTTGGGCTCAGTACGACCGCTGGTTCAGCTCGACGTTCAGGCCCAGGGAGCGCAGCTCCTTGACCAGAACGTTGAAGGACTCAGGGATGCCCGCCTCGAAGTTGTCGTCGCCGCGGACGATCGCCTCGTAGACCTTGGTGCGGCCGGACACGTCGTCCGACTTGACCGTGAGCATTTCCTGCAGCGTGTAGGCGGCGCCGTAGGCTTCGAGCGCCCACACTTCCATCTCACCGAAGCGCTGCCCGCCGAACTGGGCCTTACCGCCGAGCGGCTGCTGGGTGACCAGCGAGTAGGGACCGATCGAGCGCGCGTGGATCTTGTCGTCCACGAGGTGGTGCAGCTTCAGCATGTAGATGTAGCCGACGGTCACCTTGCGGTCGAAGGCCTCGCCGGTGCGCCCGTCGATCAGGGTGACCTGACCGGACCGGTCCAGACCCGCCTTCTCCAGCTGCTGGCAGATGTCCTCCTCGCGAGCGCCGTCGAAGACCGGCGTGGCGAAGGGGACGCCCTTGCGCAGGTTGCCGCCCAGCTCCAGCAGCTCGCCTTCGGTCATGTCGGCGATCTGGTCGTCGTAGACCTTCTCGCCGTAAGCCTCCTTCAGCGTGATGCGCAGCCCGTCCATGGTCTGGGCGGCGTCGCCGCGGCCCTTCATGGCGAGACGGTACTGGTCGATGGCGCGGCCGATCTGCTTGCCGAGGCCGGCCGACGCCCAGCCCAGGTGCGTCTCCAGGATCTGACCGATGTTCATGCGCGACGGCACGCCCAGCGGGTTCAGCACCAGATCGACCGGCTGGCCATCCTCCAGGTAGGGCATGTCCTCCTGCGGCAGGATGCGGGACACCACACCCTTGTTGCCGTGGCGGCCGGCCATCTTGTCGCCCGGCTGCAGCTTGCGCTTCACCGCGACGAAGACCTTGACCATCTTCATCACGCCCGGCGGCAGCTCGTCGCCGCGCTGCAGCTTCTCGACCTTGTTCTCGAAGCGGTTCTGCAGCGCCTGGATCGAGTCGTCGAAGACCTTGCCCAGGCTCTCCACCGTCTCCATCACCTGCTCGTCGGCGATGGAGATCTGGCGCCACTGACCCTTGGTCAGGTTCGCCAGCTCGGCGTCGGTCAGGACCGTGCCGGCCTTCATGCCCTTCGGGCCGGACTGGGCGGTCTGGCCGAGGATGACCTCCTTCAGGCGGGTGTAGAAGCTGCGCTCCAGGATCGCGCGCTCGTCGTCGCGGTCCTTGGCCAGCTTCTCGATCTCGGCGCGCTCGATCGCCAGGGCGCGCTCGTCCTTGTCGACGCCGCGGCGGCTGAACACGCGCACCTCGACGATCGTCCCGGCCACACCCGGCGGCAGGCGCAGCGAGGTGTCGCGGACGTCGGACGCCTTTTCGCCGAAGATGGCGCGCAGCAGCTTCTCTTCCGGGGTCATCGGGCTCTCGCCCTTCGGCGTCACCTTGCCGACCAGGATGTCGCCCGGGCGGACCTCGGCGCCGATGTAGACGATGCCGGCCTCGTCGAGGTTCTTGAGGGCTTCCTCACCGACGTTCGGAATGTCGCGGGTGATTTCCTCCTGGCCCAGCTTGGTGTCGCGGGCCATGACCTCGAACTCCTCGATGTGGATCGAGGTGAAGACGTCGTCCTTGACGATGCGCTCGTTGATGAGGATCGAGTCCTCGAAGTTGTAGCCGTTCCACGGCATGAAGGCGACGAGCACGTTGCGGCCCAGCGCCAGCTCGCCCAGCTCCGTCGAGGGGCCGTCGGCGATGATGTCGCCGGCCGCCACGCGGTCGCCCACCTTCACCAGCGGACGCTGGGTGATGCAGGTGTTCTGGTTGGAACGCTGGAACTTCAGCAGGTTGTAGATGTCCACGCCCGGCGCCGTGGCGTCGGACGAGTCGGTCGCCCGGACCACGATGCGGGTCGCGTCGATCTGGTCGACGATGCCCTTGCGCTTGGCGACGATGGTCACGCCGCTGTCGCGGGCCACCGTGGCCTCCATGCCCGTGCCGACCAGCGGCGCGTCGGCCTTGACCAGCGGCACCGCCTGACGCTGCATGTTCGAGCCCATCAGCGCGCGGTTCGCGTCGTCGTTCTCGAGGAACGGGATCAGCGCCGCGGCGACGGAGACGAGCTGCTTCGGCGACACGTCGATCAGGTCGATGGCTTCCGGGCGGAACATCAGATACTCGCCACCCTGCCGGCACGACACGAGGTCGGCGGCGAAGCGGTTGTCCGCGTCCAACTCGGCGTTCGCCTGGGCAACGACGTAGCGGCCCTCCTCCATGGCGGAGAGGTAGACCACCTCATCGGTGACGCGCCCGTCCTGAACCTTGCGGTACGGGCTCTCGATGAAGCCGTACTGGTTCACGCGGGCGTAGGTCGCCAGCGAGTTGATCAGACCGATGTTCGGACCTTCGGGCGTCTCAATCGGGCAGATGCGGCCATAGTGCGTCGGGTGCACGTCGCGCACCTCGAAGCCGGCACGCTCGCGGGTCAGACCGCCCGGGCCGAGGGCCGAGAGACGACGCTTGTGCGTGATCTCGGACAGCGGGTTGGTCTGGTCCATGAACTGCGAGAGCTGCGAGGAGCCGAAGAACTCGCGCACCGCGGCCGCGGCCGGCTTGGCGTTGATCAGGTCGTGCGGCATGACCGTGTCGATCTCGACCGAGCTCATGCGCTCGCGGATCGCGCGCTCCATGCGCAGCAGGCCGACGCGGTACTGGTTCTCCATCAGCTCGCCGACCGAGCGGACGCGGCGGTTGCCGAGATGGTCGATGTCGTCGATCTCGCCGCGGCCGTCCTTCAGGTTCACCAGAACCTTGAGGATCGACATGATGTCCTGCTTGCGCAGGACGCGGACGCTGTCGTCGGTCTGGAAGTTCAGGCGCGCGTTCATCTTGACGCGGCCCACCGCCGACAGGTCGTAGCGCTCGCTGTCGAAGAACAGGCCGGCGAACAGAGCCTCGGCCGACTCCAGGGTCGGCGGCTCGCCCGGGCGCATGACGCGGTAGATGTCGATCAGCGCGTCCTCGCGGGACGCGTTGCGATCGGCGGCCATCGTGTTGCGGATGTAGGCGCCGACGTTCAGGTGGTCGATCGCCAGCACCGGCAGCTCGTCGACGCCGGCCTTCTCCAGCTTGTCCAGATCGCTCGCCGACAGTTCGTCACCGGCTTCGAACAGGACTTCGCCGGTCCGCTCGTTGATGATGTCGACGGCGAGGTAGCGGCCGGTCAGCTCCTCGGTGGAGACGAGCTGCTCGGTGAGGCCGCCCTCGACCAGCTTCTTGATCAGGCGCGGCGTCATCTTGGTGCCGGCCTCGGCGACGACCTGGCCGGAGGTCGCGTCCACGAGGTCGGAGGCGACCTTCACGCCCTTCATGCGGTCGGCGTTGAAGGGGGTCTTCCAGCCGCCCGACGCGCGGGTGTAGGTGATCGTCTCGTAGAAGAAATTGAGGATCTCTTCCTTCGACATGCCCTGCGCCTCGTAGGGCAGCAGGTCCTTCTTCTGGGCCTTCCGCTCGGCGCGCAGCGCCTCGGTGTCCGCGCCGTCCAGGGCGAACAGCAGCGTGGTGGCCGGCAGCTTGCGGCGGCGGTCGATGCGCACGTAGACGAGGTCCTTGGCGTCGAACTCGAAGTCCAGCCAGGAGCCGCGGTACGGGATTACGCGGGCGGCGAAGAGATACTTGCCCGACGAGTGGGTCTTGCCCTTGTCATGGTCGAAGAAGACGCCCGGGCTGCGGTGCATCTGCGAGACGATGACGCGCTCGGTGCCGTTGATGATGAAGGTGCCGTTGGCCGTCATCAGGGGCATGTCGCCCATGTAGACGTCCTGCTCCTTGATGTCGCGGATCGAGCGCAGGCCCGTGTCCTCTTCCACGTCGAAGACGGAGAGGCGCAGGGTCACCTTCAGCGGGGCGGCGAAGGTCATGCCGCGCTGCTGGCACTCCTCGACGTCATACTTCGGCTGCTCAAGCTCGTACTTCACGAAGTCGAGGACGGCGCGGTCGGAGAAGTCCTTGATCGGGAACACCGACCGGAACACCTCCTGCAGACCCAGGTTGGCCCGCTTCTCCGGCGGGACGTCCATTTGCAGGAAGTGGTCGTAGGAGCTGCGCTGCACCTCGATGAGGTTGGGCATCTGGGTGACTTCCGGGATGCGCCCGAAGCTCTTCCGAACACGCTTTCGACCCGTAAAGGATTTGGCCATGGATGTCCCCAAACGTCAGAATCGTGAGTACGCTCGACCAGAAGCACGCGAACCAGGGTGCTCGCCGCGACGCGGCGATGATCGCGCGGCCCGCCCCTTATGCAGGGACGGAAAGAGCCGGACCGAGAAACCCGGTCCGGTGGAAGGCAGAAAACGCCGTGCGGCGGCGGGCCCCCTCGGGGACCAGCCGCCGTCCGGCGTGGATATGTCTTATCCGTCGCAGCAAGACGGTCTTACTTAATATCGACCTTCGCGCCGGCCTCTTCAAGCTGCTTCTTGATCTTGGCGGCCTCGTCCTTCGACACGCCTTCCTTGACCGGCTTCGGAGCGCCTTCGACCAGGTCCTTGGCTTCCTTCAGGCCCAGGCCGGTGATGGCGCGGACTTCCTTGATCACGTTGATCTTCTTGTCGCCGGCGTCGGCGAGGATCACGTTGAACTCGGTCTGCTCTTCGACCGGGGCAGCGGCAGCGGCCGGACCGGCGGCGGCAACGGCCACCGGAGCGGCGGCGGAGACGCCCCACTTCTCTTCCAGCAGCTTCGACAGCTCGGCGGCCTCGATGACGGTCAGGGCCGAGAGATCGTCGACCAGCTTCTGCAGATCAGCCATTTTAATGCTCCAACAACTCGATGTTCTGGGATGGGTAGACAGCTAGACGGGTGCGGCTCAGGCCGCCTCGTCCTTCTTCGCGTAGGCCGCCAGCACGCGGGCGACCTGGCCGCCCGGAGCCTGGAGAACGCCGGCGATACGGGTCGCCGGAGTCTGGATCATGCCCACGAGCTTGGCGCGCAGTTCGTCCAGCGACGGGAGTGTGGCGAGAGCCTTCACTCCCTCCGCGTCGAGGATCTGGTCGCCGAGAGCGGCACCGACGATCTTCAGCTTCTCGTTGGTCTTCGCGTAGTCGGCCACCACCTTGGCGGCCGCGACGGGATCCTTCGAGTAAGCGATCGCGGTCGGTCCCTTGAAGAGACCGTCCAGACCTTCGAACTGCGTGCCCTGAAGGGCGCGGCGGGCGAGCCGGTTCTTCGTCACCTTGAAGCTCGCGCCCGCGGCCCGAATCTTGCCACGCAGGTCGGTGACTTCCGCCACCGTCAGGCCGAGATGGTGGGTGACCACCACCAGGCCCGTTTCCTGGAGCTTCGACTGCAGGTCCGCGATCGTCGCTTCTTTTTGTGTACGATCCACGGATCGCCTCCTTGCACAGAGGTTTACGAGGGACCCCTTCCCTTTCGGTGAGGAGCCCCGGCGAACCTGTCCCAGAAGTTCGAGCCGTTCCTGAACCGCGGGCGAACCCGCGTGGTTAACGGTTCAACTCCTGTCTGCTCTGGCGGGTTTAAGCCGTTGCCTCCGGAGAGACGCCGGCACCAGCGGTCTTGGACAGGGTGGGCGCCCCCGCAGGGACACCCGATCACCGCCGGTTCCCGAAGGAGCCGGCGGTGAAACTCAGGTCACTCAGGCCGTGGCGGCCAGAGTGGACAGATCCAGCTTCAGGCCCGGGCCCATGGTCGAGGACAGCGAGACCTTCAGCAGGTACTGGCCCTTGGCACCGGTCGGCTTGGCGCGGGTGATGGCATCCACGAAGGCGCGGATGTTCTGCACCAGGGCCTCTTCCGAGAAGCTGGCCTTGCCGACGCCGGCGTGCACGATGCCGGTCTTCTCGGCGCGGAACTCCACGGCGCCGGCCTTGGCGGCCTTCACGGCGCCGGCCACGTCGGGGGTCACGGTGCCGAGCTTCGGGTTCGGCATCAGGCCGCGCGGGCCGAGCACCTTACCGAGCTTGCCGACGACGCCCATCATGTCCGGGGACGCGATGCAGCGGTCGAAGTCGATGTTGCCGGCCAGGATCTTCTCGGCCAGATCGTCGGCGCCAACGATGTCCGCACCGGCGGCCAGGGCGTCATCCGCCTTGGGGCCCTTGGCGAACACGGCGACGCGCACGGTCTTGCCGGTGCCGTTCGGCAGGTTCACGACGCCGCGGACCATCTGGTCGGCGTGACGCGGATCGATGCCCAGGTTCATGGCGATTTCGATGGTCTCATCGAACTTCGCCTTGGGCAGGCCCTTCAGCAGGGAGACGGCGCCTTCCAGCGAGTAGAGCGCCTCGCGGTCGACCTTCTTGTAGGAGTCGGTCAGACGCTTGCCGAGCTTCGCCATGGGATCAGCCCTCCACCACTTCGAGGCCCATCGAGCGGGCGGAACCAGCGATCATGCTCGCGGCCGCCTCGACGTCGTGGGCGTTCAGGTCCTTCATCTTCTTCTCGGCGATGTCACGAATCTGGGTCTTCGTGATCTTGCCGGCGAAAGCGCCCTTGCCGGTGGTCTGCGAGCCCTTGTCGATGCCAGCGGCCTTCTTCAGGAAGTAGCTGACCGGCGGGGTCTTCGTGACGAAGGTGAAGGTACGGTCGCCGTAGGCGGTGATGACCACCGGGATCGGCATGCCGACTTCCAGGTCCTGCGTCTTGGCGTTGAACGCCTTGCAGAACTCCATGATGTTCAGGCCGCGCTGACCGAGCGCCGGGCCGATGGGCGGCGACGGATTCGCCTTGCCGGCCGGAACCTGCAGCTTGATGAAGCCGACGATTTTCTTTGCCATGTCACAACCTCCAGATACGACGCCTCGATACGCTGTCCGGCGTCGCGGGGCTTTGCGGTGCGGCTATGGCGGGCCTTCCGCAGCAGAAAGGAGCACGTGACTTTTAATCACGTGCCCCGGGAAAACTGTTGGTCTCAGACCTTCTCGACCTGGGTGTATTCCAGTTCGACCGGCGTGGAGCGGCCGAAGATCGACACCGCCACCTTGAGGCGGGCCTTCTCCTCGTCGACTTCCTCGACGATGCCGTTGAAGGAGGTGAAGGGGCCGTCGCTCACACGAACCTGCTCGCCCACCTCGAAGGTGATCGAGGGCTTGGGGCGCTCAAAGCCTTCCTGCACCTGATGGATGATCCGCTCGGCCTCACGCTGGCTGATCGGCTGCGGCTTGCCGCCGCCGCCAAGGAACCCGGTGACCTTTGGCGTGTTCTTCACGAGATGCCAGGACTCGTCCGTCAAATCCATCTTGATGAGGACGTAGCCGGGGAAGAACTTCCGCTCGGTGTTGATCTTGGAACCCCGGCGCACCTCGACCACTTCCTCGGTCGGCACCAGGATTTCTTCGAACTTGTCTTCCAGACCCTTCTGGGCCGCCTTCTCGCGGATGGCCTGGGAGACCTTCTTCTCGAAGCCCGAATAGACGTGAACGACGTACCAGCGCGCGGCCATGGCGATCAGGCTCCCAGCCCAAGGATCATACGGACGGCGAAGGCCAGCACCTGATCCACGACGAGGAAGAACAGCGAAGCCAGCACCACCATGACGAACACCATGGCGGTCGTCACGCCGGTTTCCTTGCGGGTCGGCCAGGTGACCTTGGCCACCTCGCGGCGGACGTCGCGCGCGAATTCTGCGGGGTTCACTTTAGCCATCGTAGACCGTGCGGGCTCCGGTGCGACGTGTAGGGCGCGGTCAGCGGCCCGTTCTGGTTCGGTACGGCGTGGCAGGAGTGGAGGGGCTCGAACCCCCAGCCCCCGGTTTTGGAGACCGGTGCTCTACCAATTGAGCTACACTCCTATCGCCGCAGGCTCTACCCCCGGCGGGGAGCGGAGCTTATAGCGCATAGCCGCGTGGCTTGCTAGCCTTTTTATCGGCCGGCATGCCGAAAACGACAGGGATCAATCCCGCCGCCGAACCATGGGGAACGACGGCGGGATCGACACCTTTAACTTACTTGATGATCGAGGCGACGACGCCGGCGCCGACCGTACGGCCACCCTCGCGGATGGCGAAGCGCAGGCCCTCGTCCATGGCGATCGGAGCGATCAGCTCGACTTCCATGGAGATGTTGTCGCCCGGCATCACCATCTCGGTGCCTTCCGGCAGCTTCACCATGCCCGTCACGTCGGTCGTGCGGAAGTAGAACTGCGGACGGTAGTTGGTGAAGAACGGCGTGTGACGGCCACCCTCTTCCTTCGTCAGGATGTAGGCCTCGGCCTTGAAGGTGGTGTGCGGCGTGATGCTGCCCGGCTTGGCCAGAACCTGGCCGCGCTCGACGTCCTCACGCTTCGTGCCGCGCAGCAGCGCGCCGATGTTGTCGCCAGCCTCACCCGAGTCGAGCAGCTTGCGGAACATCTCCACACCGGTCACCGTGGTCTTGACCGTGGTCTTCAGACCGACGATCTCGACTTCCTCGCCGACCTTGACGATGCCGCGCTCGACGCGGCCGGTCACCACCGTGCCGCGGCCCGAGATCGAGAACACGTCCTCGATCGGCATCAGGAACGGACGGTCCTTCGGACGCTCCGGCTGCGGGATGTACTGGTCGACCTCGGCCATCAGCTTGAGGATCGCGTCACGGCCGATCTCCGGCGAACGGTCCTCCAGAGCGCACAGCGCCGAGCCCTTGACGATCGGAATGTCGTCGCCCGGGAACTGGTAGGAGGACAGCAGCTCGCGCACCTCCATCTCGACCAGCTCGAGCAGCTCCGGATCGTCGACCATGTCGACCTTGTTCATGAACACCACCAGCGCCGGCACGCCGACCTGGCGGGCCAGCAGGATGTGCTCGCGGGTCTGCGGCATCGGGCCGTCGGCGGCCGACACGACCAGGATCGCGCCGTCCATCTGCGCGGCGCCCGTGATCATGTTCTTCACGTAGTCGGCGTGGCCCGGGCAATCGACGTGGGCATAGTGGCGGTTGGTCGTCTCGTACTCGACGTGGGCGGTCGAGATCGTGATGCCGCGCGCCTTCTCTTCCGGCGCCTTGTCGATCTGGTCGTAGGCGGTGAAGGTCGCGCCGCCGCTCTCGGCCAGCACCTTCGTGATCGCCGCCGTCAGCGACGTCTTGCCGTGGTCGACGTGGCCGATCGTGCCAATGTTGCAGTGCGGCTTGTTCCGCTCAAACTTTGCCTTCGCCATCGCTTTGGTCTTTCGTTCCCGACGTTCCGGACGCACACAATGGCCCGGCCGAGACCGACATTTCCCTTAGCGCGGGGGGATTGGAGCGGGTGAGGGGAATCGAACCCCCGTCGTAAGCTTGGAAGGCTTCTGCTCTACCATTGAGCTACACCCGCCTGCCATGCCCCGCCCGGCGCTATCGACCGGGAACTGCGATCACGGACAAGCCGTGGAATGTAGTGGTGGAAGGGGCTGGATTCGAACCAGCGTACGCGTACGCGGGCAGATTTACAGTCTGCTGCCTTTAACCACTCGGCCACCCTTCCTCAGGCCCGCTGCGGGACATGCCCGCCGCGGAGTTCGGCACTATGAGAATTTTTCAGGCCTTGTCAACACGTCTGAAGCAGTCCAAACCAGAAAACTGTGAATAACCGCGGCGGGCTTAGGCCTGCCCCCTCCAGCCGGACACCATGACCCGTTCGAAGAAGCCATCCGCGCCCCACGGCCAGCCCCCTGCCCCGGCCAAGAGTCACTCCCCGTCCCACCGCGAGTCGCGCGGCGACCGCCCCTCCGGGCGCGGCGCGCAGGGCGTCCTGCTCTACGGCCTGCACCCGGTGTCGGCCGCGTGGCTGAACCCGGAGCGGCGCATCCACCGCCTGATCGCGACCGAGGCGGGCCGCGCCGCGCTGGAGCCGGTGCTGGCCCAGGCCAAGGCCCGTGGGCTGCAGCGGCCGAGCCTGATGCCGGCCGACCGCAACGACCTGGACCGCATGTTGCCGCCGGGTGCCGTGCATCAGGGCGTGGCGGTCGACGTCGCCCCGCTGGAGGAGGTCGGGATCGAGGACGTCTGCGCCGAGGCCGATTCGGACCCGTCGGCGCTCATCGTCGTCCTCGACCAGGTGACCGACCCGCACAATGTCGGCGCGGTGCTGCGCTCCGCCTCGGCCTTCGGGGCCAAGGCGGTGGTGGTGACGGCGCGCAACGCGCCGGAGACCACCGGCGTCCTCGCCAAGAGCGCCTCGGGTGCGCTGGAGTCGGTGCCGCTGGTGCGCGTGACCAACCTCGCCCGCGCGCTGGCCGACCTCCAGCAGGCCGGCTTCTGGACCGTCGGTCTCGCCGAGTCGGGGAAGGGCACGCTCGCCCAATGCAACCTGACCGGCCGCACCGCTCTGGTGCTGGGGGCGGAGGGCGCCGGACTGCGCCGCCTGACCATGGAGCGCTGCGACGTCATCGCCCGCCTGCCGACTCAGGGGCCGGTCGGCAGCCTGAACGTGTCCAACGCCGCCGCCGTTGCCCTCTACGAGGTCGCCCGGCTGCGCTGAGGCGTCGCCGTTCGCGCCGCTCAGGTGAGGCTTGCCGCGGACCGCGCGGGACGCTAGTGTAAGCGCCCGCCGCGGTCTGGCCGGGCGGCGCGCCGGTTTAGCTCAGTTGGTAGAGCAGCGGTTTTGTAAACCGAAGGTCGCGGGTTCGAGCCCTGCAACCGGCACCACCTCCCCCCCCGGCAGACCGACGCCCGGCCCCGCCCATGACGCACGCTCTCCACGGCGGCTCCCTCATCCCGACCGGCTCCGGCGTCATCGACGCCGAGCATGGCGCCATTCTCGATCTGCTTTCGGCGATGACCGCGGGGGGTCCGTTCGGGCTGGCGGAGTTGACCGCGCTGCGTCACGCGGTGGCCGGGCATTTCGCCACGGAAACGGCGGAGATGGCCGTCCTGGCCACCGATCGTCGTGAGCGGCACGAGCAGGCCCACCGCAGCTACTTTGCCAGCATCGACGCACTGATCGCGACCGCCGAGCGCGGCGGTCCGCTGAACGACGATGACGCGAATCGGTTGATGCTTTGGTTCATCGTCCATTCCAACACCGCCGACACCGAGCTGGTGGAGGCCGCCCGGCGCGCCAACGACGAGCCGCCCATGATCTCCATGGACGACTGGCTCGACAGCCTGGACGAAGCGGACCGGGACGCCCTGCGTTCCTGAAACGGCCGCCTCGCCCCATTCGGGGGGAACCGCAGCCGGGAGCGTCGGTTGGGAGGAGGGACGATCCCGTCCCGCAACCGATCCAGGTTTCCCCCATGGAAAAGCCCGATACCCCCAACGCCGGGGCGCAGCGCCTGCGCGACGCCATCGACAAGGGGCTGACCGGCGATAAGATACCCGCCTCCGACCCCGCTGCGGCCCCGCTGGGCACCGATGACGAGGCCGCCGGCACCCGACCGCCTCCCGCCGCCAGCGATCATGATCACGCCCCTCCCGAGGCCCGCGCGCCCTCGGGCCACTCCAAGGGCGCCGACGCCTTCCGCAAAGGCGATCTTCCCTACGGCGAGGGCACCCGCGACGATGGATGACCGCCGCGGCGGGTCGGACGTCCGCGCAAAAAATGTCCCTCTTCCGGGTGGGAAGAGGGACATCGTCATGGCGTCGAATGCTGGCGGGGCGACCGCCCCAGTTTTCCGAAACAAATGGGCCGTTTGATGGACCGTCCGGCGAGTGTTCGGAACCGGTCGCCGATCAGAAATAGCGCTCCGGCACGCGCAGCACGTCGTCGGGCATCACCGGGGTGGTGATCGGGGCGCGGCGCAGTTCCTTCTTGGGATCGGCCCCGCGCGTGATCAGGACGTAGTCCTCCTTGGCGCGGTAGGTGTAGCCGCCGGCCATCGCCACCGCGGACAGGGCGGTCATGCCGTTGACATACTGGTACTGGCCGGGGTTGCGGACCTCGCCCAGGATGAAGAAGGGCCGGTGGTTCAGCACCTCGACGCTGACCTTGGCGTCGCGGACATAGCCCTGCGACAGGCGCTTGGCGATGTCGGTCTCCAACTCGCGCGGGGTATGGCCGCGGGCCGTCACCTCGCCGATCAGCGGCATGGCGACCTTGCCCGAACCGTCGACGCGGAACTCGCCGGAGAGCTGCTCCTCGCCAAAGACGATGACGCGCAGCGCGTCGCCGGCCCCCAGGCGGTAGTCCGTCATCTGGGCGACGCCCGGCGGTTCGAGAGGGGCATCCTGGCCACCGGCGCAGCCGACCATCGCGGCGGCGACCACGGTCATTCCGAGCGCGCGGAACACGTTACGTCGATTCATCCCTTACCCTTCCATGGCTCGTGAGGACATCGGGTCCAGCCGCCCGCGGATGGAGCGGCCGAACCCTGAGCGGTCACGGAGGGAGACTAGCAACTCGCACGCGCTTGGGAAAAAGTGGAGAGGAAGTAACGCCAACGGAGGAAAAGGATTCGCGTCACCGTATAGGCGGAAATGCAAAAGGGGCGCCCATCGGAAGATGAGCGCCCCTCTGTGCATGCTTCAGACGAACTGATTACATCTGAGCGCCAACGCGCAGATAGACCAGGTTGTCGGAATAATCGAAGCCACTGAGGTTCGAGTTACGCTTTTCGTAAGTATAACCGCCATTCACGAAGACATAGCGGCTGAGCTGGTAGCTGGCACCGGCCCCCAGCGTGTAGACGTCGTCGGTGCGGTCCACACCGTTGAAGTCGTCCTGGCGCCACTGGACGCGGGCGTTCAGCAGCAGGGTGCGCAGAAGCTCGTGATCCACGCCGACGGCGGCGACGGTGCGGTTGTAGCTCGACGCGATCTGGCTGCCGCGGGCGTAGGTCGATTCGCGGACCTGACGGCTGAGCGAGCCGGTGACCGAGGTGAGCTGGGTCACCGACCAGTTCAGGCGGCCGCCCACGGCCAGACCGCCGAAATCCTTCAGCGTCGGGTCGTCGTACGTCCGGCTCAGATAGCCGGCATAGATCTCGCCGTTGATGAGGCCGGTGAGGTCGGTGGACAGGCCGCCGACGACCTCGTAGCCGTCCGAGTCGCGGTTGACGCCGCCGAAATCCGGAGTCAGCCGGTAGCGGGTCCAGTTGTAGGAGCCCTGGACGAAGGCCTCGTAACCCTGGATGAACTCGTAGCCGGCGCGGGCGGTGCCCGTGTAGCTCCAGCGGTCGCGATCCTCCTGCGACTCCGTCCGCCCGCTGGTCAGTTCGGCGTCCTGGTAGGAGGTGTACTGGGCCCCGCCGGTCAGGCGGACGCGCAGGCGGTTGAAGCGCTGGTTGAACGAAGCCTCGCCGCCGTGGGTGAAGTAGTTCACCGGCTCCGCGAAGCGCGGCACCACGGTGCCGGTGCCAAGCGACACGTCGAAGTTCGGGTCGGACCGTCCCTCGTGGTCGCGGCGGCTGAACAGCAGGCCGCTGACCGAGCTGTCACGGGTGATGTCGTAGCGGCCGTCCACCTGCGCCCGGTAATCGGCGTAGTTCTCCGACGAGTAGTCGAAGAAGCGGCCGATGTTGCCGGAGGCCGAGAAGTTCAGGGCGTGGTTGTTGAAATCCGAACGCACGTCGACGCGCGGCTGGGTGACCCAGATGAAGTCGTCGCGGGTGTCGTTCTCGGTCGCGAAGACGTTGCTTTCATAGGTCAGGCCGGTCTCGATGCGCGGCAGGATACGGAACGATCCGGCGCGGATGCCGAGCTGTTCGACCTCCGGACGGCGGCGCTCCAGCACGGTTTCACCGGGCTGCAGTTCCTGGGCGCCCACCGGCGTGGCCGCGGGCAGCGCCGTCAGCACGGTGGGCGCGAGCGCGAGGGCGAGGAAGGACAGGGAGCTGGGCTTCATGGGTCACCGCGCAAGGCTGAAATCAGTGGCTCGTATCGGGCGGCCGAATGGCCTCGGAATGTGCATTCGCCGCTCCGGCAGAAGCGGACAGTCGCTGCAAAGACAACTCATGGCGTGATGTCCGTGCAACAGTGAAGCCGTTCAACCGTGGTTTTTGCCCGCCCCTGTGTTGTTGGCGCAACAAGACTTGCGTCAGACGGGCGCTCTATTGCCATACGCCCGCATCATTAGAGCTAAGGTCATACGACCACGAAGGACGCGCACGCGCCGGCCTGGGAACCAGCCATCGGCGGCGTCCGTTCATGCAAAGGCGGTCCGGAGCCGCGCCAACCCGAACCATGAGGACGCGCCGAGCATGACCAAGCCCCTGACCACTCCCCCGCCGCCCAAATCGCCGCGCCACCCGGGTGACGATGTCGTGATGCCGCCCTACACACCGGGGAGTGTTCCGCCGCCCGATGGCGACCTGCCGAAGTCCGACCGCGAAAGGACTCCGCCACCGAACACTTACCCGCCGAAGCAAAACCCATAATCGAAATACGGACAACCCTCTGGTACGACCAAAACACACCCGCATATGCAGATTGCGGCCTAGTCCCCCAGCAAGATTCTTGAAACCCGCGACTCATCTTCGTTCGCGAGTGCTTTTCAATGCAAATAGTGACGGGGTCTAGACTGTGGCTCTATGCCGCAGCAGCGAGCGTTGCCTATTGCGACTTCCACCCCTAGGCTTCAAAGCGAAGCCTGCTGCATTTGGCGCAATCCCGGGAACACTCCCCGGGCTCGGTGCCGAACCTGTCGCACGGTGTTCCGCCGACACCCGCCGCAACCGGAAACGGTCCGGCTCCGCAACGCTCGTGTGCGCCCATGGATCAGATCGCCCATCCTCCGACCGACGATTACCTGCTGACCGGGCAGGCGCACTACCGCCTTCGCCGGGCCCATCAGCGCGCGTCCTCCATCTTCATGGACATGATCGGCGACTCCCAGCTCACCCCCACCCAATGGGGCGCCCTGGTCACGCTGCGGACCGAGGGGTCGCTGTCGCAGAACCAGCTCGGCCGGCTGACCTTCATGGACCCGGCGACCACCCAGGGGGTGATCCTGCGCCTTGTCGAGCGCAAGCTGGTGGAGCGCCAGCCGGACCCGCAGGACCGGCGGCGCACCAGCGTCAGCCTGACCCGCGCCGGCCAGTCGCTGGTCAGCACCCTGCTGGAGAACGCCACCCGGGCGCATCACCGCACCCTGGACCCGCTGACCCCGGAGGAGCAGGCGACCTTCCTCCTGCTTCTCTCCCGCCTGATGTGAGGCCGGCGGCATCGGCCCGCGGAAAACCCGGTTGGTGCGGCGCAACGGAACGGTGACTTTTGCGGTGGGTTTGCTATGAACGCAGACACTGCGTTCACGCTGCCGTTCCATGCGTTCGGGCAGCCGCCAACCGCGCCGGGATACCGCCGACCATGAACCGCCGCCATCTCCTGCTTGCGCCGGGCGCTGCCGCCCTCGCCACCGCCCTTTGGATCGCCGCGCCGTCGGTGTCCCACGCCCAATCCGCCCCGGCCCCATCGGACGGACGGCCGATTCGCGTCGGCGAGATCAACAGCTACACCGGCCTGCCGGCCTTCACCATCCCCTACCGCCAGGGCTGGCAGCTCGCGGTGGAGGAGGTGAACGCGGCCGGCGGCCTGCTCGGCGGGCGCAAGCTGGAGGTCGTCTCCCGCGACGACGCCGGCAAGCCGGACGACGCCGTGCGCGTCGCGCAGGAGCTGCTGTCGAACGAGAAGGTCGAGCTGCTGGCCGGCACCTACTTCTCCCACGTCGGGCTGGCCGTGGCGGACTTCGCCGCGCGCAACAAGGTGCCCTTCGTGGCGGCGGAGCCGCTGACCGACGCCATCACCTGGACCAAGGGCAACCGCTACACCTTCCGCCTGCGCCCCAGCACCTACATGCAGGCGGCCATGCTGGTGGAGGAGGCGGCGAAGCTGCCCGCCAAGCGCTGGGCCACCGTCGCTCCCAACTACGAATACGGCCAATCGGCGGTGCAGTGGTTCCGCCAGCTCCTGTCGGAGAAGCGTCCGGACGTCGAGTTCGTCGCCGAGCAGTGGCCGGCCCAGGGCAAGCTGGAGGCCGGGCCGACCGTGCAGGCGCTGGCCGCGGCCAAGCCCGACGCCATCTTCAACGTCACCTTCGGCGCCGATCTCGCCAAGTTCGTGCGCGAGGGCGAGGGCCGCGGCCTGTTCCGCAACCGCACCGTCGTCAGCCTGTTGACCGGCGAGCCGGAATATCTCGACCCGATGAAGGACGAGGCGCCGGAGGGCTGGATCGTCACCGGCTACCCGCAGGAGCAGATCGACACGCCCGAGCACAAGGCCTTCCGCGAGGCCTATGCGAAGCGCTTCAACGAGCCGCCGCGCCAGGGCTCGGTCGTCGGCTACGCCACCTTCAAGGCCATCGCCGCCGCCGTGGAGAAGGCCGGCTCCACCGATGCGGAGAAGGTGGTGGACGCGCTGTCCGGCTTGGCCCTGTCCAGCCCCTTCGGCCCGATCACCTTCCGCGCGCTCGACCATCAGGCGACGATGGGCGCCTATGTCGGCAAGACCACGGTGAAGGGCGGCCAGGGCGCGATGACCGGCTGGCGCTACGCCGACGGCGCGGACTATCTGCCGTCCGACGAGGCCGTTCGCAAGATGCGCCCGGAGTAAGGGGCTGAGGAGGGCCGCGTTTGCCCCCACCCTTCCCGCGGCGGTGCCGCGGGCCCCTTCCCTCCCCCGCCTTCGGCAAGGGAGGGAGTTTTTATCCCCTCCCCTGCGTAGCGGGGGAGGGTCAGGGAGGGGGCAACCGGTCGCCCCCCGCAGACTGCCGAAAAGAGCCGATGTCCTTCTACCTCGTGCAATTCCTCAGCGGCCTCGCCACCGCGGCGACGCTGTTCCTGGTGTCGTCCGGGCTGACCATCGTGTTCGGCGTGACGCGGATCGTGAATTTCGCGCACGGCTCCTTCTACATGCTGGGCGCCTATCTCGGCTGGACGCTGGTGGAGCGCTGGGGGACCACGCCGCTGGGCTTCTGGGGCGCGGTGGCCGCGGCCTCGCTGGTGGTCGGGCTGCTCGGCGCGCTGATGGAGGTCGGGCTGCTGCGCCGCCTCTACCGCTCGCCCGAGCTGTTCCAGCTGCTCGCCACCTTCGGCGTCGTGCTGGTGGTGCAGGACGCCGCCTCCTGGATCTGGGGGTCGGAGGATCTGCTGGGCCGGCGGGCGCCGGGGCTGCGCGGCTCCGTGGACATTCTGGACCAGCCCTTCCCGCTCTACGACCTTGTGCTGATCGGGCTGGGGCCGCTGGTGCTGGGCCTGCTCTGGCTGCTGTTCAACCGCACGCGCTGGGGCACGCTGGTCCGCGCGGCGACTCAAGACCGCGACATGGCCTCGGCGCTCGGCGTCGATCCGGCGCGGCTGTTCACCGGGGTGCTGTTCCTGGGATCGGCGCTGGCCGGGCTCGGCGGCGCCCTTCAGGTCCCGCGCGAGGCGGTGAACCTGCACATGGACATGGTGATCGTGGTCGAGGCCTTCGTCGTCGTCGTGGTCGGCGGCATGGGCAGCCTGACCGGCGCCTTCGTCGCCTCGCTGCTGATCGGGCAGTTGCAGGCCTTCGGCATCCTGGTCTTTCCCCAGATCACGCTGGTCCTGGTCTTCCTGTTCATGGCGGTGGTGCTGGTCATCCGCCCCTACGGCCTGCTCGGCCGGGCGGAGGACGCGCCGCCGACCGCCGCCAGCCCCGGCCCGCCGCTGATCGCCGCGGCCGGCGCGGCGCGCTGGGCGCCCGCCCTGCTGCTCGCCCTGCTGGCCGCGGTGCCTCTGGTCGCCGGCGACTACGCGCTGATCGTGCTGACCGAGGTGGTGATCCTGGCGCTGCTGGCGGCCAGCCTGCATCTGCTGATCGGGCTGGGCGGCCTCGTCTCCTTCGGGCACGCCGCCTATTTCGGGCTCGGCGCCTACGGCGCGGCGCTGCTGGTCAAGCATCTGGCCGTGCCGATGCCGCTGGCGCTGGCCGCCGCGCCGCTGGTCGCCGGGCTGGGGGCGCTGGCCGCCGGCTGGTTCTGCGTGCGGCGGTCGGGGCTGTATTTCGCCATGCTCACCCTGGCCTTCGCGCAGATCGTCTGGTCGGTGACCTTCCAGTGGTACGGCGTCACCGGCGGCGACAACGGCATCCTCGGCGTCTGGCCGCCGGAGTGGGCGGCGGGCAAGGCGGCCTATTATTGGCTGACCCTGGCGCTGGCCGGCGGCGCGCTGCTGCTGCTGCGCCGCGCCGCCTTCGCGCCCTTCGGCTACACGTTGCGCGCCGGGCGCGATTCCGCGCTGCGCGCCGAATCGGTGGGCATCGACGTGCGCCGGCACCAGTGGCTGAGCTTCGCCCTGGCCGGCTCCGCCGCCGGTCTGGCCGGCGGGCTCTACGCCTTCGCCAAGGGCAGCGTCTTCCCCACGCTGATGGCCGTGCCGGTGTCGGTGGACGCGCTGGTCATGGTGCTGATGGGCGGCATCCAGACGCTGAGCGGCCCGGTTGTGGGGGCGGCGCTGTTCCACCTGCTGGAGACCGAGGCGATGAGCCGGACCGACTGGTGGCGGCTGGTCCTGGGCGCCGTCATCCTGGTGCTGGTCCTCGCCTTCCCCAAGGGCGTCGCCGGCTTCGCCCGCGACCTGTGGACCCGCGGGAGGGAGTCATGAGCCGCCTCGCCGTCGAGAACCTTCAGCGCGCCTTCGGCGGCGTGCAGGCCGTGCGCGGCGTGTCCTTCGCGCTGGACGCCGGGGAGGTGCTGGCGCTGATCGGGCCGAACGGCGCCGGCAAGACGACCTGCTTCAACCTGCTCAACGGCCAGCTCCGGCCCGACGCGGGCACGGTGCGGCTGGACGGGGTGGACATCGTCGGCCTGCCGCCGCGCCGCATCTGGCGGATGGGCGTCGGCCGCACCTTTCAGATCACCGCCACCTTCGCCTCGATGACGGTGCGCGAGAACGTGCAGATGGTCCTGCTGTCCGTCCACAGGCGGTTGTTCGGGCTGTGGACCCCGGCCGCCGCCGGGTTCCGCGACGAGGCGATGGCCCTGCTGGAGCGCGTCGGCATGGGCGCCCAGGCGGAGCGGCCCTGCGGCGTGCTGGCCTACGGCGACCTCAAGCGCGTGGAACTCGCCATGGCGCTGGCCGGTGATCCGAAGATCCTTCTGATGGACGAACCCACCGCCGGCATGGCCCCGGGCGAGCGGCAGGAGCTGATGGCCCTGACCTCCTCCCTCGTCCGCGAGCGCGGCCTCGCCGTTCTGTTCACGGAGCATGACATGGACGTCGTGTTCGGCCACGCCACCCGCATCATCGTGCTCGACCGCGGCCAGCTGATCGCCGAGGGCACGCCCGACGCCGTGCGCGCCGACCCGCGCGTGCAAGCCGTCTATCTGGGAGGTGCCGCATGACCGGCCGGCCGCTGCTGAGCGTCCGCGGGCTCCAGGCCTGGTACGGGCGCGCCCACATCCTGACCGGCGTCGATCTGGCGGTGGGCCGGGGCGAGGTCGTCGCCCTGATGGGCCGCAACGGCGCCGGCAAGACCACGACGATGAAGGCGGTCATGGGGCTGCTCGACCGGCGCGCCGGGTCGGTCGCCTTCGACGGGCGCGACGTCTCCGCCCTGCCGCCGCACCGCATCGCGCGGCTCGGCCTCGGCTATGTGCCGGAGGACCGCCGCGTCTTCACCGACCTGACGGTGGAGGAAAACCTGGAGGTCGGCCGCCAACCGCCCCGCGACGGCGCGCCCCACTGGACGCCCGACCGTCTCTATGCCCTCTTCCCCAACCTCGCCGAGATGCGGGGCCGCCGCGGCGGGCGGATGAGCGGCGGGGAACAGCAGATGCTGACGCTGGCCCGCACGCTGATGGGCAACCCGTCGCTCCTGCTGCTCGACGAACCGTCGGAGGGGCTGGCCCCGCGCATCGTGCAGCAGATGGCCGACGCCCTGCGCGCCCTGAAGGCCGAGGGGCTGTCGATCCTGGTGTCGGAACAGAATCTTGCTTTCGCCGCCGCGGTCGCCGACCGGGCGAGCGTCATCGAAAAGGGGCAGATCCGCTTCGAAGGCCCGATGCGGACTCTGCTGGAGGACGAGGCGGTGCGCCGGGCCTATCTGGCGGTGTGAGGCTGGCGGTGTGAGGCTGGCGGTGTGAGGCTGGCGGTGCGAGGACGGATCACACCAGCATGTCGAGAATGCGCTTTGTATTGTCCTGCGCGGCCTGCATGACCTTGACGTTGGCGGCGAAGTCGGTCTGAGCCGAAGACAGGCTGACCACCACCGCCGGATCAAGGTTGCCGGCGGCGAGCTGTGCCCCCGCCTCGTCGGCGCGGGACTGGGCGCCCTGAAGCCCCGCCAGGGCGGAGGCCTGGGCGTCGGGCAGGGACGGCATCCGCGGTGCGCCGGGCGCGCCGATGTCCATGATGGGACCTCTCGATTGATCGGTGACCACCCTACCCCTTTTTCGGCGGAAAAGCGACGGGGTGCGGCGGGTCGGCTTAGCCCTCCGCCAGCCAGACGGCCAAGCGGTCGAGAAAGGCGCCGGCCTCCGCCGGGTCCTTCAGGCTCCAGCCGGCGGCGCTGGGAGCCGGCGGGTCCATGACGCGGATGCCAACACCCTCCCTCCCCTCGCCCCGCCCCTCGCCCCGCTCCGCCAGGGCGCGGAATGCGTCCTCGTCCGTCTCGTCGTCGCCGAGGTAGAGCGGCAGCGTCTCCGGTCCCGCCAGATCCAGGGTGTCGAGCAGCGACAGCACCGCCTTGCCCTTGTCCCACGGGACGTTGGGCCGCAGCTCGTGGATCTCCTTGCCGCCGGTGACGCGCAGCGTCGGGAAGGCCGCCGCGACGTCCCGCACCGCGTCGCCCACCGCCGCCTTGCGGTCCGGGGCGACCCGCCGGGTGTGAATGGCGATGGCGAAGCGCTTGCGCTCGACCAGCGCGCCCTCGACGCCGTGCAGGCGCCGCAGCAGGTCACCCTCCGCCGCATCGAGGTCGCCCAGATACTCCACGCCGATCTGGGTGCGCAGGCCGGGGCCGCGGATGTCGAAGCCGTGGCTGCCGGCGTAGATCAGGTCGTCGATCCCGACATGGCGGGCCACATCCTCCAAGTCGCGCCCGCTGACCACCGCCACCGGGCACAACCCGGCCAGCCGCCGGATCACCGCGCGCACGGACTCGTCGAGGATGGCCAGATCGGGCCGCTCCACGATCGGGGTCAGGGTCCCGTCATAGTCGAGGAAGACGGCGGGCCGCCGGTCGCCCAGCATCGTCGCGAAGGCGTCGAACCGGACGAGCGCCGATGGCTTGCCTTCAGTGGAAGCGGGGGACGGCTGGTCGGTCACGGGCGGCTCTCCTTCGTTGTCTCAGGCATCGTCGGTGGGCGCTGTCGCGCCGGCGCACGATCGAAACAACGGGAAAAGCGCGCCATCAGGTCCGGATGCGTCCATCAACGATGTTATCGCATCCGATACAATTGTGACTCTCCGGTCACAGCGACCCCGGAAAAAGCAACGGCCCCGCAAGGGGCCATTGCTTCGGGGTTTTCACCCACCTGAGATCTTTGTTAATTTTGCAGCGCAGCAAGAGATTGCTGCTTCGCCCTTCTTGGGCGTTTCCTCCCTAAACTCAGGCCGCTGTTCGTCAGCGGCCTTTTTTCTGCCAGAAACCTATCCCCTCTGGCAATCCCTAACAAACACCATACCCCAACAAATCCAGCACCATATCCCGCATGAAAAGAGGGGTTATGGCCGCGCGACGCCCCCTTGCGCCGTGAGCCCCTCCGGGTTTTCCTGTCGGCCCACCGCCGATCCCCGCCGCAGCCCATCGGGTGCCGAATTGAGCCTCGCACACAGCCCCGCCGACGACCGGCCGCTGAAAGCGCTCGTCAACGCCACGCTCCACACCGGCGACTCGGTGCTGTCGGGCGCCGCCCTGCTGATCGACGGCCCGGCGATCGCCGCGATCGTCGCGCCCGAGGCGATCCCGCCGGAGGCCGAGGTGATCGTTCTGGGCGGCGGCATCCTCGCCCCCGGTTTCATCGACCTCCAAGTCAACGGCGGCGGCGGCGCGCTGTTCAACGACACGCCCGACCCGCCGACGCTGCGCCGCATCGCCGCGGCGCACCGCCGGTTCGGCACCACCGGCCTGCTGCCCACCCTCATCACCGATTCGGCCGAGAAGCGCGCCGTCGCCGTGGCCGCCGTGCGCGCCGCGCTGGCGGAGGGCATGCCGGGTGTCCTCGGCATCCATCTGGAAGGCCCGCACATCGCGCCGGAACGCCGCGGCGTCCACGAGGCGCGTTTCATCGCGCCCCCCGACGCGGGCGACCTCGCCCTGCTCGGTGGCCTTTCCGGCCTGCCGGCGCTGGTCACCCTGGCGCCGGAAACGGTTCCACCGGAGCCGATCCGCCGGCTGGCCGCCGCCGGCCTGCGGGTCGCCGCCGGCCACAGCGCGGCCACCTGGGCGCAGGCGAAGGCCGGCTTCGCCGCCGGCATCACCGGGGCGACCCACCTGTTCAACGCCATGAGCCCGCTCGGTTCCCGCGAGCCCGGCATGGTCGGCGCGGCGCTGGAGGACGACACGGTCTGGTGCGGCATCATCGTCGACGGGCACCATGTCCACGATGCCTCCGTCCGTCTGGCCTGGAAGGCGAAGGCCCGCGGACGGCTGTTCCTGGTGACCGACGCGATGCCCCCGGTCGGCGCTCCGGAAGATCACCCGGCCGGCGGCTTCCAGCTCTACGGCGAGGAGATCCGGGTGGAGGACGGGCGCTGCGTCACCGCCGACGGCACGCTGGCCGGCTCCGCCCTGGACATGGCGACGGCCGTGCGCAACGCCGTGGAGCGGGTCGGCATCCCGCTGGACGAGGCCCTGCGCATGGCGTCCGCCTATCCGGCCGACTTCATGGGCATGACCGGGCGTCGCGGCCGCATCCGGCCCGGCCTGGCCGCCGACCTCGTGCATCTTGATGAGCGGCTGCGGGTGCGGGCGACCTGGATCGGCGGCAAAATGGCGCTTTCGTGAAACACCCCCTGCACGCGCGCGCAAAACTGTCGTATAGAGGCCGCAGAATTTCGACCCTCACACGCATCTTCGAGGAGAGTTACCCATGGACATCGCCCTGATGGTTCTGGCCGTCGTGTTCTTCTTCTGGCAGACCGTTTCCGAGTGATCGGCGTCCGGACACCCGGACACGCGAAAGGGCGGCTCCCCGGTGGAGCCGCCCTTTCGCATTTCAGGCCCGTCCGTTCGGCTTCCGTCGCAATCCGTCAATCGACCACCGCGCCGCCACGGATCTGCGGATGCTCCAGCCGGGCATGGGCGGAGGCGACGAGCCTCAACGTCTCCATGATCGCTCCGATCGCCTCGTTCAGGTCGGCCCGGCCGGCCGGCAACGGCATGTCCGACAGGACCGATTCCAGGTCGTCGGCCGCGTCCTGAAGACGGACGCAGGCCTCCTCAAGCTGACGTTTGGCCGTTACGCCGTTTGCAGGATGCGATGGCGGCGCCTTCCGCATATTGCGATAGGCATTTTGATTTGCAGTTTGCAGCGAAGACCCGCGCCGTCCCCTCTGAAATCCCGTGATGAAGCCGAACATGGGCCCTCTCCCTTCCGTGTCGGAGGGTATAGAGCAAAAGCCGCGCCAATTTCGAAACATCGGCCGAAGGAATCACGCCTTGGCCCAAAGCCACGCCGCGCCGCGCATACCGCTTTCGGCGCCATGGCGCGCCCGGAGGAAGCGGGTACGCGGCGCCGGGCTCAACGCCCAGCGCCCCCACCGGGCCGGCACCGCCTCGTACAGCCCCGGCAGGTCCGACAGGCCGCCGCCGACCACCACCGCGTCGGGGTCGAGCAGGTTGATGACGGCGGCCAGCGCACGGGCCAGCGCATCGGCATGGTGGCCCAGCGTCACTTGGGCCTGCGCGTCGCCCGAACGGGCACGGGCGGCGATTTCCGGCGGGACCAGCATCTCCCCTGTGCGCCAATGGTGCAGGCGGGCGAGTCCGGCGCCGCACAGCAGGGTCTCGATGCAGCCCTCCCGCCCGCAGCCGCAGGACACGGGCGGGCCGTCCTCCGCCACCCGCCAGGGCAGCGGGTTGTGCCCCCACTCTCCGGCGAGCGCGTTGGCGCCGGCCAGGATGCGCCGCTCCGCGACGATCCCGCCGCCGACCCCGGTGCCCAGGATGATCCCGAAGACCAGCGGCGCCCCGGCGGCGGCGCCGTCCACCGCTTCCGACAGGACGAAGGCGTTGGCGTCGTTGGCGATCCGCACCGGACGGTCCAGCGCCCGCGCCAGATCGGCGGCGAAGGGCCGCCCGTCAAGCCAGGGCAGGTTGACCGCGCGCACGGTTCCCGCGGCGGCGTCGACGATGCCGGGCAGGCACAGCCCGACCGTGGCCTCCCGGCAGTTTGCCCGCTCCTCCAGCACCGCCACGGTGGCCGCCAACGCGTCCAGCGTCTCCGCATAGCCGCGCGGCGTGTCGGCGCGGTGCCGTGCCCGCTCCGTCCCGTCGGGAGCCAGAAGGGTGGCGGCGATCTTCGTGCCGCCCAGATCGACGCCAATTCGCATCGGACCCATACCCATGACGGACTCCCAGCGCGGGTGGAGAATGAACGGGGGTGGAAAAAGCAGTCCCCCCTATAGCGCAGCCCTCCGCCCGAATCAGCCATCCCGACGCGCGCCTCCTCCATAAGAGGTGGCGGTCCCGTCCCTTTGCACCGTCGCAGGACGACGGCGGACCACTAGAGTCAGGAGTGTCACGTCCCATCAATTGGATTGCGCGCGCCCCCATGGACCGTTCCGCTCCGAAAGCCACGCCATCCTCGAATCGCTCTGCGGCGAAGGCGAAGCCCCAACCCCAGGCCGCCGGCCTGCGCCCTGACCAGACGGAGGTCTTCGACGGCCTTCTGCTGGCCCTGCTGGCGCGCAAGCGGCTTCTGGTGCTGGTCGGCGAAGCCGGGTCCGGACGGGCCGCGGTCTTCCATCAGCTTGTCGAGCAGGTCGGCTCCGACGGGGCGCTGGTTCTTCCGGTCGCCGCCAGCGCCGGGGCGCAGGTGGAGGATCTGGTGTCCGCCGCCGGGGACGCCGCCCTGCCGTCGGACAGCGACGACCGCGATTTCGACACCCTGATCGAGGAGCTGGAGGAGCGGCTGGACCTCGCCGGCACGGGCCTGCTGGCGGTGGAGAACGCGGGCGTCCTGGCCGCCCCGGCGCTGGCCGACCTGATCGACCTCACCCGCTCCGAGACGCCGAGCGGGCGTTTCCTCCAGGTCCTGCTCTGCGGCACGCCGGAGATGGAGCGGACCCTGGCCCGGCCCGGCTTGGCCGAAGCGGTGCGCGAACTTGGCGTGATCTACCGCATGACGCCCGGCGCCGGCCCCTCCGTCGCGCCCACCGCCGCCATTCCGTCCGCCGGACCCTCCGTTGGCCCCACCGCCGGACCGGTGCCCGCCCCGCCGCGCGCCGCCCCGCCGCCGCCGCGCCGGACGGCGGAGCGCGACGCCAACGACTGGCCGGCCAACGACTGGGACGCTCCGGACGGCTGGACGATCCCGGAAGCCGGCGCCCCGGTCGCCGACCTGCCCGTCAAGCGCCCGCGCCGCCGCGCCGCGCTGGCCGGAGCGGCGATCACCACCCTGATCCTCCTTGGCGCCGCCGGGGCCGGCGTGGCCCTGACCGTGCCCGGCGCCACGCCCGAGCGGGCGCTCGATTACGCCCGGCAGGGCTGGCAGGACCTCCGCAGCTTCGTGGCGGAGCGGGTGAACATCCCGTTCGGGCCGTTCGCGGACGAGCCCAGCCTGGGCAGCCGGGGTCCCGACACGCTGGCGGTCGCCCGGCCGCAGAACCCCTATCTCGCCGCGCTCCCCGCCGAAGCGGGTGTGCCGGTCGCCGGACCGTCGCCGACCAAGGCCGACACTCCGCCGCCCGCCGCCCGCACCCTGAACGCGACGCCGGCCCCGAACCCGGTGCCGACCCAAGCGCCAGCCCCAACCCCGGCCCCAACCCTGGCGGCGAAGCCGGAGCAGCCGCCCGCCGCCCCGGCGGCCCCGATGCCGAAGCCGTCGGTGCCGGCCGCCGACCCGCTGGCCGCGGAGCACACCCAACCGCCCAAGCCGCGGGCGACCGAGTACCGCACGGAGCAGAGCGAAGGCCCGACCGGTTCCGCCACCCTGCCGCCGCTGGTCGATGAGCCGGCGCCCCAGATGGCCGCCCCGGCGATGCCCCAGCCCGCCACCCCCACGGCGTCCACGCCCTTCTCGGCCAGCGACAACGGCCTGAACCCGCGCGTCCGCACCCTGGTCGATCAGGCCCGCCGGCAGATCGCCGCCAAGCTCCTGACCACGCCGCCGAACAACAACGCCTACGAGACGGTGTCGCGGCTGCGCGAGATCGCTCCGGCGACTCCGGAGATCCAGGACCTCCTGACGACCATGGAGGAGACCTACCGCCGCTGGGCCGCGCTGGCGGAGCGCGACGGCAATTGGGACGAGGCGCGGCGCTTCTACGAACGCGCCCTGATCGTCGCCCCCAACACCGGCGACCTGCGCGACCGCATCAAGGCCGCCGGCGAAGGACGCGTGCTGCCGGCGACGCCCACGGCCACGGCCACGGCGGCGCCCGGCACCCCGCCGGCGACGCCGGCCGCCGCCGAGGCCCGGCCCGGCCTGGACAGCCGCGACGGCGCCATCGCCCTGATGCGCCGCACCGACGAGCTGAAGCGCGCGCTCGACGGCGGCGCCGATCCGAACAAGCGGGTGGACAACGGCAAGACCCTGCTGATGCTGGCCTCCGAACAGGGGCTGACCGACGCGGTGCGGCTGCTGATCGACCGCCGGGCCAAGACGGAGCTGCGCACCGCCGACGGCGCCACCGCGGTGATGTACGCGGCCTGGGGCGGGCATGAGGCGGTGATCCACGCTCTGGCCGCCGCCGGAGCCGAACTCGACGCCACCAACGACGACGGCAAGACCGCCCTGATGGCCGCCGCGGCCCGCGGCCACGACGGTGTCGTGAAGATCCTGATCGACCGCGGCGTGTCGGTGGACCGGGTGGCCAGCCACGGCTGGTCGGCCCTGATGTACGCCGCCAACAACGGCCACGACCGCGTGGCCCGGATGCTGGTGGAGCGCGGCGCCAACCCGTTCCGCATGGACACGGCCGGCAACTCCGCCCTCACGCTCGGCGCGCTGCAGGGCCACATGCAGGTGGTCGAGGCGCTGAAGCCGCATTGACCGGAAAGGCAGGCATGGAAACGGCGGGCGCCCTGAGGACGCCCGCCGTTTTCGTTTGTCGCCCCTGCCCAATCCCCGGCCGTTCAGGCCGCCTTGATCTCCGCCAGGAAGCTCTCGATCTCCTTGCGCAGCGTTTCCGACTGGCGGGCCAGTTCGCCCGACGCGCTCATCACCTGACCGGCGGCGGCCCCCGTCTCGCCCGCGGCCAGCGTGACCTCCGTGATGCTTCCGGAGACCTGATGGGTGCCCGCCGCGGCCTCCTGGACGTTGCGGGAGATCTCGTTGGTCGCCGCGCCCTGCTCCTCGATGGCGGCGGCGATGGCGGTGGAGATGTCGTTGATCTGGGCGATGATGCCGCCGATGGCCGAGATGTCGCGCACCGCGCCGTCGGTCGCCCCCTGAATGGCGGCGATCTGGGCGGCGATCTCGTCGGTCGCCTTGGCGGTCTGGGAGGCCAGATGCTTCACCTCGCCGGCCACGACGGCGAACCCCTTGCCGGCCTCGCCCGCCCGCGCCGCCTCGATGGTGGCGTTCAGGGCCAGCAGGTTGGTCTGGCTGGCGATGTTGGTGATGAGGCTGACCACCTCGCCGATCTTCTGCGCGGCCTCGACCAGACCGCGCACCGTCTCGTTGGTGCGGGTCGCCTGCTCCACCGCCTGCCCGGCGATTTCCGAGGAGCGCGACACCTGCGTCGCGATCTCGCGGATGGAGCTGGCCATCTCCTCGGTGGCCGAGGCGACGGTCTGGACGTTGGCGCTGGTCTGCTCCGCCGCCGCCTGGACGGCGGTCGCCTGGATGTTGGTCCGTTCGGCCATGGAGGTCATGCTGTGGGCGGTGGCGTCCAGTTCCGAGGCGGCGGCGGCCACCGTGCGCAGGGAGGCCGCGGAGGAATCTCCGAAGCGGCTCACCAGCCGGTCCACGGCCTCCGCCCGGCGCTGCTTGGTCGCCTGTTCCGCCGCCTGGGCGGCGGCGAGCCGGTCCGCCTCGATCAGCCCGTCCTTGAAGACCTGAACGGCGCGGGCCATGGCGCCCAGCTCGTCCTTGCGATCGGCGCCGTCGACGGCGACCGTCAGTTCGCGCCCGGCCAGCCGGTTCATCACCCCGGTCAGCCGCTGAATCGGCTTGGAGACGCCGGCGACAATCGCCAGCCCCATCAGCGCGCTGAGGAGCGTGACGATGGCGATCGCGGCAATGAGCACGGTTTTGCTCGCGTTGTAGACCTCTTCGCCATTGTTGGCGGCGAGACTGCCGTTGCGGGTGTTGAACGCGATCAACTCGCGCAGAACCGCCTGGGCCTTGCGGAACTCGACCCGCGATTCGCCCCGATAGGTCTCCGCGGCCTCCTTGTCGCGACCCTCACGGGACAGCGGAAGCACCTTCTGCTGGCTCAGGTTCAGGTAGCGCTCCCAGTAGCCCATAAGCTTTTGGTAAGCCTCCGTCTCGTAGCCGGAGGTCAGTAGTTTTTTGTATTTATCGGCGGCGTTTTGGAAATTCTCCAGGGCCGTCTTCATGGTCTTCTCCTCCTCCGCCTTTTGGGAGGCGTCGGGGGCAAAGACATGAGCGGCTTCCAAAATCCGATAGAACTCGAAGTAGTCGGTGAGCTTGGCGATCTCTCCAACGCTGGGCAGCCAGTTGTCTCGGATTTCCCCGCCCGCATCATTGACCGCGGAGATGCGATTGACGCTGAACACTCCCAATGCGCAGACGAAAACCACGAGAATCAGGAATGAAGAGACGATCTTCGCCCGTATCGTGATGCTTGACAGAACACCCATGCTCCTTCCCCCACCTAGGATTGCTCGTATATTATCTTAAAGAACTTTCGCTCAATCCATGCGCCGGACGATGCATCCAAGCAGGGCTCAAGAGTCAATCACGGCAAGACACTCAAATTCAAACAACACCGGATATACACAGGCAAATGAATAGAAATGAAAACTCAAGTTGGGGTACGCCCCATAATTTTTCATATACTCCATGCATCAACTTAACGGCAGATTAAAAACTGTCAAAATCCTCGGCCTTTTTGATGTTATATTTGTTTCTCAATTGAATAATAATATTTCCGCTGATGAAGCCATTCGTTTCATGAGCAGCGGCAGCAAAGGCGGGCGTCAGCGCAACAACAAAAAAAAAGCCCGCGGACGCGCATTGCGCAGCCGCGGGCTCAAGCATGACAACAAGCGACACCGCCGAGCGTCAATTTCTGACATCCGCTCGACGGCAACGGCCGCGACGACGGCCCCGGGGGCCTATGCCAGGAACGGCAAGCGCCCGATCGGCCGAAGTCCGGCCGACAAATGAGGCCGTCTGACGCTCAAGCGAATGAAAATTCGCTTCAAAGAGCCGCGAAGCGCGCCAGCATGGCCGCGTGCGAGCGGATGCCGTTGTGCAGGCACTTCACCTCGAACTTCTCGTTGGGTGAATGGATGCGGTCATCCTCCAGCCCGAAGCCGACGAAGATCGAATCGAAGCCCAGCGCCTGCCGGATGTAGCCGCCGACCGGGATCGACCCGCCGCTGCCGACCAGCGCCGGCTTGTTGGCGAAGACATCGCCCAGCCCCGCCATGGCAGCGCGCAGATAGGGGCTGTCGGTCGGCACCTGGACGCCCGGTGAGCGGCCGAACACCTTGATCTCCCAGCGCCCGTCCGCCGGTGTGCGCTCCTCCAGGAAGCTCCGGATGCCGACCAGGATCTTCTCCGGGTCCTGGGCGGGCACGAGGCGGCAGGACAGCTTGGCCGAGGCCTTGGAGGCGATGACCGTCTTGGATCCCTCCCCGGTGTAGCCGCCCCAGATGCCGTTGATGTCGCAGGTCGGGCGCGACCACAGCCGCTCCAGCGCGCTGCGCCCGGCCTCCCCCGCCGGGGTCGTCAGCCCGACGCCGGCCAGGAAGGCGCTCTCGTCGAAGCCGAGGTCGCGCCACATCGCCTTCTCCTCATCCGTGGGCTCGGCCACGTCGTCGTAGAAGCCTGGGAAGCGGACGCGCCCGTCCTCGTCGTGGATCTGGCCGAGGATGCGGGTCAGCGCGTTGATCGGGTTCAGCACCGCGCCGCCGAACATGCCGGAATGCAGGTCGTGGCTCGGCCCATGCAGGGTCGCCTCGACATAGAGCAGGCCGCGCAGCCGCGTGGTGATCGCCGGCGTGTCGATGTTCCAGGCGTTGGTGTCGGTGATGACGCAGACGTCGGCCTTCAGCTCCTCCGCGTTGGCCTTCAGGAAGGGCAGAAGGTTCGGACTGCCGGTCTCCTCCTCGCCCTCCAGCAGAACGGTCACGCGGATCGGCAGGGTGCCATGCACGGCGTGCCAGGCGCGGAACGCCTCGATGAAGGTCATCACCTGGCCCTTGTCGTCCACCGCGCCGCGGGCGACGATGCGGCGGCCATACTCGGCCTCGACGATGGCCGGCTCGAAGGGCGGGCTGTTCCACAGCTCCAGCGGCTCCGCCGGCTGCACGTCGTAATGGCCGTAATAGAGGATGTGCGGCACATCGGAACCGCCCGGCCCCGGATGGTGGGCGACGACCGCGGGATGGCCGGCCGTCTCGCGCACGGAGGCGTCGAAGCCCAGCCCGCTCAGCTCGCGCACCAGCCAGTCCGCGGCGCGGCGGACGTCGCCCTTGTAGGCGGGGTCGGTGCTGACGCTGGGGATGCGCAGCAGGTCGCAGAGGCGGCCCAGGGAGTCTTCGAAACTGCGGTCAACCTGCTGGAGAACGGGGTCGGCTGACAGGACGCTCGACATTCGGAACTGCCTTCGGTGTGAATGATGGCAGCGATGGTAGCGCATCGCGGTTCCGCGCCAAGCTCCACAAAGCGCAGGGGTGCCATCCTCGCGACGGCGGCGTTTCCGGTGCCCGCCACGGGAAGCACAGGATGGCGGAACCGAAGCTCTGCCCTCGCGAGGATGCCTCGGACGCAGGCGCGTCAGACGGTGAGATACCGCCGGACCTCGCTCTCCTCCAGCCCGTCGCGGCTGCCCGCCAGCATGACCTCGCCGCGTTCCATCACCGCCCAGTCGTCGGCCAGATCGCGGGCGAACTCGAAATACTGCTCGACCAGCAGGATCGCCATGGTGCCTTTGTCGCGCAGGTAGGCGATGGCCCGCCCGATGTCCTTGATGATGGAGGGCTGAATGCCCTCGGTCGGCTCGTCCAGCACCAGCAGCCGGGGCCGCGTCACCAGCGCCCGCCCGATGGCGAGCTGCTGCTGCTGCCCGCCCGACAGGTCGCCGCCGCGCCGGTCGAGCATGGACTTCAGCACCGGGAACAGCTCGAACACCTCGTCGGGGATCGAGCGGTCGGCGCGCTTCAGCGGGGCGTAGCCGGTCAGCAGGTTTTCCCGCACCGTCAGCAGCGGGAAGATCTCGCGCCCCTGCGGGACATAGGCGATGCCGCGCCGCGCCCGTTCCGACGGGGCGAGCCTGGTGATGTCGCCGCCGTCCCAGGCGATGGTTCCGCCGGTCACCGGCTTCAGCCCGACGATGGCGCGCAGCAGCGAGGACTTGCCGACGCCGTTGCGCCCGAGCAGGCAGGTGACCTTTCCCACCTCCGCCGTCAGCGACACGCCGCGCAGCGCCTGCGCCGCGCCGTAATGGAGATCGACAGACCGTACGTCGAGCATGCTTGTTTTCTCCCAAGTCCCTTCTCCCCCCTGGGGAGAAGGTTAGGATGAGGGGGCGGCCGCAGGCCGGAAAAGCTCTGCAATGAGGCTGCGTTCCCGCCCTTCGGGCGCCCCCTCACCCTGACCCTCTCCCCAGAGGAGAGAGGGAAATACATTTGCGTCACCGGCCCAGATAGACGTCGATGACCTGCTTGTTGGCGCTCACCGTGTCGAGCGAGCCTTCGGCCAGCACCGAGCCCTCGTGCAGCACCGTGACCTTCACGCCCAGTTCGCGGACGAAGACCATGTCGTGCTCCACGACGATCACCGAATGCTTGCCGGCGATGTCCTTCAGCAGATGGGCGGTCTGTTCCGTCTCGGCGTCGGTCATGCCGGCCACCGGCTCGTCGACCAGCAACAGCTTCGGGTCCTGGGCCAGCAGCATGCCGATCTCCAGCCACTGCTTCTCGCCGTGCGACAGGCTGCCCGCCGGGCGGTCGCGCCGGGGCGACAGGCGGGTGATGTCGAGGATCTCCTCGATCCGCGCCCGGTCCTCCCGTGTCGCCGAGTAGGTCAGCGTCTTCAGCGGACGGCGCGGCGCCTTCAGCGACAGCTCCAGATTGTCCCAGACGGTGTGCATCTCGAACACGGTGGGGCGCTGGAACTTGCGGCCGATGCCCAGGTTGGCGATGGCCGGCTCGCGCAGGCTGGTCAGGTCGGTGCGGCCCTCGAACAGGATGGTGCCGGTGTCGGGGCGGGTCTTGCCGGTGATGACGTCCATCATGGTCGTCTTGCCGGCGCCGTTCGGCCCGATGATCGCCCGCATCTCGCCGGGCTCGATCACCAGCGACAGGCTGTTCAGCGCCCGGAACCCGTCAAAGCTCACCGACACGCCGTCGAGATACAGCAGGGTGTCTTCGGTGCTCATGTCGTCTCAGACTCCCTTCTGGTCGACCGGCTTGGCGGTGACCGTGGCGCGCGCCGGCAGCCGGTCGCGAAGCTGCGCCGCCAGCCCCAGGATGCCCTTGGGCAGGAACAGCGTGACCAGCACGAACAGGCCGCCCAGCGCGAACAGCCACAGCTCCGGCAGCGCCGCCGTGAAGTAGCTCTTGCCGAAATTCACCAGAACCGCGCCCAGCACCGGCCCGGCCAGCGTGCCGCGCCCGCCGACGGCGACCCAGATCACCGCCTCGATGCTGCTGGCGGGGGAGAATTCCGACGGGTTGATGATGCCCACCTGCGGCACGTAGAGCGCGCCCGCCACGCCGGCCATGCAGGCCGACAGCGTCCAGGCGAACAGCTTGTAGCGGTCGGTCTCGTAGCCCAGGAAGCGCACCCGGCTCTCCGCGTCGCGCACGGCGATCAGCACCTTGCCCAGCTTGGACGCCACCACGGCTGAGGCCAGGACGTAACCGACCGCCAGCGCCACCACCGTCGCCACGAACAGTCCGACGCGGGTCGAGGCGGCCTGGATGTCGAAGCCCAGGATCTCCTTGAAGTCGGTCAGGCCGTTGTTGCCGCCGAAGCCCATGTCGTTGCGGAAGAAGGCCAGCATCAGCGCGAAGGTCAGCGCCTGCGTGATGATCGACAGGTAGACGCCGGTGACGCGGGAGCGGAAGGCGAACCAGCCGAAGGCGAAGGCGAGCAGGCCCGGCACCAGCATCACCATGATCGCGGCGAACCAGAACTGGTCGAAGCCGTGCCAGTACCAGGGCAGCTCCGTCCAGTTCAGGAAGACCATGAAGTCCGGCAGGTCGGCGTTGCCATACATGCCGCGCGAGCCGATCTGCCGCATCAGGTACATGCCCATGGCGTAGCCGCCGAGCGTGAAGAAGGCGGCGTGCCCCAGCGACAGGATGCCGACGAAGCCCCAGACGAGGTCGAGCGACAGCGCCAGCAGGGCGAAGCACAGATACTTGCCGAGCAGCGCCACCGTGTGGGTGGACAGGTGCCAGGGCGAGTCCGGGGCGGTGCCCAGCGCCATGACCGGCACCGCCACGGCCAGCACCGCCAGGACGGTCAGCAGCACGCCGGCCTTCTTGTCGAGGCCCATCAGGAAGAAACGGGTCAGCATCGGATCAGGCCTCCACCGCCCGGCCCTTCAGCGCGAACAGGCCGCGCGGACGCCGTTGGATGAACAGGATGATGAAGATCAGCACCAGGATCTTGCCCAGCACCGCGCCGGCGTAGGGCTCCAGGAACTTGTTGACGCCGCCGAGCGCCAGCGCGCCGACCAGCGTGCCCCACAGGTTGCCCACCCCGCCGAACACCACGACCATGAAGCTGTCGATGATGTAGCCCTGGCCCAGGTTGGGGCTGACATTGTCGATCTGGCTCAGCGCCACGCCGGCCAGACCGGCGATGCCGGAACCGAGCCCGAAGGTCAGCGCGTCCACCCGTGCGGTGCGGATGCCCATGGCGTTGGCCATGCTGCGGTTCTGGGTGACGGCGCGGATGCTCAGCCCGAACCACGTCTTGCGCAGCGCCACCAGCAGCGCGCCGAAGACGAGAAAGGCGAAGACGACGATCCACAGCCGCCCGTAGGTGATGGTCAGCCCGCCCAGCTCGAAGGCGCCGGACATCCAGGAGGGGGCGCCGACCTCGCGGTTCGTCGGTCCGAAGATGGAGCGCACCGCCTGCTGGAGCGCCAGCGACAGGCCCCAGGTCGCCAGCAGCGTTTCCAGCGGGCGCCCGTAGAGCCAGCGGATCACGCTGCGCTCGATGGCGACGCCGACCGCGCCGGAAACCAGGAAGGCGACGGGCAGAGCCACCAGGATGGAGAAGTCGAACAGGCCCGGCGCCCACTGGCGGAAGGCCTCCTGCACCAGGAAGGTGGCGTAGGCGCCGATCATCACCATCTCGCCGTGCGCCATGTTGATGACGCCCATGACGCCGAAGGTGACGGCCAGCCCGATCGCCGCCAGCAGCAGCACCGAGCCGAGCGACAGGCCGTACCACAGGTTCTGCGCGGCACCCCACAGGGCGAGCCGCTGCTCCACCGACGCGATGGCCTTCGTCGCGGCGTCCTTCACCGCGTCGCTTCCCGTGTTGGCGGCGCCGTTCAGCAGGGCCCGCGCGTCCTGGTCGCCGCGTTCCTTCAGCACTTCGACGGCGGCGAGCTTGTCGGCGTCGGGCGCGTCCCCGGCCAGCAGGACGGAGGCCCGCGCCTGGGTCATCGCGCGGCGCACGCGCTCGTCGGTTTCCTTGGCCAACGCCGTGTTCAGCGCCTCCAACGCGTTGGCGTCGCGGCTCTTGAACACCGCCTCGGCGGCCTGCCGGCGCGTGTTGGCGTCGGGGCTCATCAGGGTGAGCGCGCCGAGCGTCGCGCTGATCGTGCGGCGCAGGGCGTTGTTGATGCGGATCTTCTCGACCGCGTTGCGGTCCGCCTCGCCCAGCGCGGCGCCGGTCAACGGGTCGGTCAGGGCGTAGCCGTTGCCGGCGCGCTTGGCGACGACCACGGCGCCGTCCGCCTTGCGGACATGCAGATCGCCGGCTTGCAGGGCCTCGATCACCGGCACGAAGGCGGGATCGCCCGTCTCGGCCAGCCCGGCGATGGCCTTTTCAGTCTCGGCGTAGCTGCCGGCGCCCAAACCGCGGACCAGCGGTGCCAGATCGGCGGCGAAGGCGGACGGTGCGGCCAGCGCCAGAAACGCGGCCAGCAGCCAGCAGAATGCGCGGTGCATCGCGGTTCCTGTGATGTGTCGGAAGTCGTTTTTAGAGAAGGGCGTTGCCCCCACCCTTCCCGCTTCGCGGGCCCCTTCCCTCCCCCGCTTCGCAGGAGAGGGAGCAATCCCCTCCCCTGCGTCAGCGGGGGAGGGTTAGGGAGGGGGCATTACGCAGCCGTAAGCTTACTCAGACCTCAAGAAGCCTCACGACCCCTTGCCGCCGCACTTGCCGGTCTTCACGTTGAAGTTGCCGCAGGACATCGGGGCGCGCCAATCGGAGATCAGGTCCTTGCTGTCCGGCAGGAAGTCCGACCACTCGTCGCCGGCCACGAGGCCCGGCGTCTTGGAGACGGTCTCGAACTGGCCGTTCTCCTGCACCTCGCCGATCAGCACCGGCTTGGTGATGTGGTGGTTCGGCAGCATGGCCGAGTAGCCGCCGGTCAGGTTCGGCACGGCGACGCCGACGAGGCTGTCGATGACGGCGTTGCTGTCGACGGTGCCGGCCTTCTCGACCGCCTTCACCCACATGTTGAAGCCGATGTAGTGGGCTTCCATCGGGTCGTTGGTGACGCGCTTGTCGTTCTTGGTGAAGGCCTGCCACTTCTTGATGAAGTCGCTGTTCTCCGCCGTGTCCACCGACATGAAGTAGTTCCAGGCGGCGAGATGGCCGACCAGCGGCTTGGTGTCGATGCCGGCCAGCTCCTCCTCACCCACGGAGAAGGCGACCACCGGGATGTCCTGCGCCTTGACGCCCTGGTTGCCCAGTTCCTTGTAGAAGGGGACGTTGGCGTCGCCGTTGATGGTCGAGACGACGGCGGTCTTCTTGCCGGCGGAGCCGAACTTCTTGATGTCGGCGACGATGTTCTGCCAGTCGGCGTGGCCGAACGGGGTGTAGTTGATCATGATGTCCTCGGACTTCACGCCCTTGGACTTCAGGTAGGTTTCCAGGATCTTGTTGGTCGTGCGCGGGTAGACGTAGTCGGTGCCGGCCAGCACCCAGCGCTGCACGCCTTCCTTTTCCGCCAGATAGTCGACGGCGGGGATCGCCTGCTGGTTCGGGGCGGCGCCGGTGTAGAAGACGTTGCGCGAGGACTCCTCGCCCTCATACTGCACTGGGTAGAACAGGATGCTGTTCAGCTCCTCGAACACCGGCAGGACGGACTTGCGGCTGACCGAGGTCCAGCAGCCGAACACCGCGGCCACCTTGTCCTTGCTGATCAGCTCGCGCGCCTTCTCGGCGAACAGGGGCCAGTTGGAGGCGGGATCGACGACGACCGGCTCCAGCTTCTTGCCGAGAACGCCGCCCTTCTTGTTCTGCTCTTCGATGAGCATCAGCATGACGTCCTTCAGCGTGGTCTCGCTGATCGCCATGGTGCCCGACAGGGAATGGAGGATGCCGACCTTGATGGTGTCCTGGGCCGACGCCGGGGCGGCGAAGCCCGCGGCGAACGTGACGGCAAGGCCGGCGGCCGCCGCAAGGGTGCGACCGGTCTTGAAGCCCGACTGGAACCCCGTCTTGAACATTGTGAATACCCCCCGTTCTTTGGTCTGGCGCCCGCCTCAGGCGCCCGGGGGTGTCCTTCGCAAATGTGATGCCACGACACGTCGGCAGGAGGGCCGTTCAAGGAATCCGCAGCGATTTGCAGCCCAGTATTCGCTTACGAATTATGCATGCCCGCCGCTTTATGATCGAATTTTACTCACTTCCGCCGAATTGAACGATTTTTAGGCAGCCATTCACACCGAAGACCGATGCCGTTCGACGCAGACCGACAGCACCTCATCCAAAGGTCGTGCCCACCAGCGGCGCGAGAATATTTCGACCTCGGAATAGCCTTGGAATCCAACGGCTTCCACCCAACCACGGATCATTGGTATATCAATCATTCCGTCACCCATCATGCCTCGGTCCTCCAGCAGGTCGGCGGTCGGCACCAGCCAATCGCACACATGGAAGGCACACAGGCGATTCCGGCCCGCCCGGCTGATCTGCGCCTCCAGTTCCGGGTCCCACCAGACATGGTAGACGTCCAACGCCACGCCCAGCGCGCCGGTTCCCTGCGGGTCCAGCCGGTCGCAGAGGTCGAGCGCGTGGCCCATCGTGTTCACGCAGGCGCGGTCGGCGGCGTACATCGGGTGCAGCGGCTCGATGGCGAGCGGCATCCCGGCGTCACGGGCGTGCTCCAGCAGCTCGGCGATGCCGTCCTCCACCTGGGCGCGGGCCAGCGCGATGTCCTTGGACGGCGGCGAACCGGGGCGGGAGAATTGCGGCAGACCGCCAACGACCAGCACGAGGCAGGGGGCGCCCAGCGCCACCGCCTCGTCCACCGCGCGGCGGTTGTCGTCGCGCACCTCGGCCCGGCGGTCGGGGTCGGCGGGGAACATGCCGCCGCGGCAATAGCCGGACAGCTCCAGCCCCAGCTCCTTCACGGCCCGGACGGCGCGGTCCAGCCCCACGGCGGCCACCTGGTCCCGCCAGGGGGAGACGGCGCGGATGCCCTGACGGGCGCAGGCGTCGAAGATCTGCAGCAGGTCGCCCTGCTTGCGCACCGTGGCGGTGTTGATGGACAGCCAGCGATGGTCGCCGGAGAAGTCGCGCATGATCGTGGTCCTCATTGCGAAATGCCCTCTCCCGCCCCGGGAAAGGGTGCCCGCGACAGCGGGCGGGTGAGGGTCGTGCGAGAATCGAGGCGCTGATCCTTGGCGGCACCCTCACCCTTCCCGCGCATCGCGCGGGCCCCTTCCCTCTCCCGAGACGGGAGAGGGAATTGCCCTTACCTCACACCGCCTCGATGCCGCGGACGGCCAGGACGTCGGCCATGCGCCACACCGCCTGTTCCGGGTCGCGCAGCAGCCCGGCCTTGTCGGCCAGCCGGAAAATCTCCGCCAGATGCAGGGTGGAGCGCGTGCCCTCCTGCCCGCCGATCATTGTGAAATGGCCCTGGTGGCCGTTCAGGTAGGCCATGAAGACCACCCCGGTCTTGTAGAAGCGGGTCGGCGCCTTGAAGATGTGGCGGGACAGCGGGACGGTCGGCTCCAAAATCTCGTGGAAGCGCCCCTCCTCGCCCGCCGCCAGCTCGGCCAAGGCCGCCGCCGCCGCCGGGGCGATGGCGTCGAAGATGCCCAGCAGCGCGTCGGAATGGCCCTCCGCATCGCCGGCGATCAGCTCCGCGTAGTTGAAGTCGTCGCCGGTGTACATGCGCACGCCGGGAGCCAGACGGCGGCGCATGACGATCTCCTTGTCCTTGTCGAGCAGGGAGATCTTCACCCCGTCGACCTTGGCCGCGAAGTCGTTGATGATGCCGACCGCCGTGTCGAGCGCCACCGGGAAGTCGTTGGTCCCCCAATAGCCGGCCAGCGCCGGGTCGAACATGTCGCCCAGCCAGTGGATGATCACCGGCTGGCGCACCTGGGACAGGATGCGGCTGTAGACGCGGACATAGTCGTCCGGCCCCTTGGCCACGCGGGCGAGCGCGCGCGACGCCATCAGGATCACCCGCCCGCCGAGATCCTCGACCGCGGCGACCTGCGTCTCGTAGGCGCGGATCACGTCGTCGAGGGAGCGGGCGTCCTCCGGCGCCAGATGGTCGGTGCCCGCCCCGCAGGCGATCAGCGCGTTGCCGCGCGCCTTCGCCGCGGTCAGGGAGCGCCGGATCAGTTCCAGCGAGGCGTTCCAGTCCAGCCCCATGCCGCGCTGCGCGGTGTCCATCGCCTCGGCCACGCCGAAGCCGAGGTCCCACAGATGCTCGCGGAAGGCGATGGTGCGGTCCCAGTCGATGGCCGGGGTCAGCCAGGGGTCGTTGTCGGCCAGCGGGTCGGCCACCATGTGGGCGGCGGCGTAGGCCACGCGGTTCAAGGGCCGGTCAGTGCGGGCGGGGAAGCCCCGCGCCGGAGCGACCTCGTAGCTTTCCAGCGACTGGTCGGCGCGCGGCAGCTTGATGGTCAGTGCCATGGACAAGGCCCTCCGGTCAGGCGGTCAGCGAGGGAACGTCGACCCAGCGGCGCTCCTTCCAGCTCTTCAGCGCGGCCTCGACGAGCTGCACGCCCTTGGCGCCCTCAATCAGCCCATGGTTGAAGGGAGCGTCCTCGACGACGTGGCGGATGAAGGACTCCCACTGCGTCTTGAAGCCGTTGTCGGTCGGCTGGTTGTCGGGCACCGGCTGCCACGTCGCGTAGAAGTCCATGGTCTGCTTCTGGTCCGGGTTCCACACCGGGCGCGGCGTGCCCTGGCGCGGCTGGATCACGCAATCGCTCAAGCCCGCAACGGCCGAGCCGTGGGTGCCGTCCACCTGGAAGGTCACCAGATCGTCGCGGTACACCCGCGTCGCCCAGGAGGAGTTGATGTGGGCGATGACTCCGCCCTCCAGCTCGAAGGTCGCGTAGGCCGCGTCGTCGGCGGTGGCCTGATAGCGCTTGCCCTGCTCGTCCCAGCGCTCCGGGATGTGGATGGCGCCCAGGCAGGAGACGCTCTTCACCTGCCCGAACAGGTTGTCGAGCACGTAGCGCCAGTGGCAGACCATGTCGAGGATGATGCCGCCGCCGTCCTCCTCCCGGTAGTTCCAGGAGGGACGCTGCGCCGGCTGCCAGTCGCCCTCGAACACCCAATAGCCGAACTCGCCGCGCACCGAGAGGATCTTCCCGAAGAAGCCGCTGTCGCGCAGCATCTTCAGCTTCTGCAGGCCGGGCAGGAACAGCTTGTCCTGCACGGTGCCGTTCTTCACCCCGGCCTCCTCGGCCAGCCGGACGACGCGCAGCGCCTCCTCCAGGTTGGTGGCGATGGGCTTCTCGCAATAGACGTGCTTGCCGGCGCGGATCGCCGCCTCCAGCAGCGTCGGGCGCATCTGGGTGGTGCCGGCGTCGAAGAAGATCGTGTCGTCCGGGTTCGCCAGGGCCGCGTCCAGATTGTCGGTCCAGCGCTCCACGCCGTGGCGCTGGGCCAGTTCGCGGATCTTCTCGGCGTTGCGCCCGACCAGGATGGGGTCCGGCATGACGCGGGACCCGTCGGACAGCGTGACGCCGCCTTGCGCCCGGATGGCGAGGATCGACCGGATCAGGTGCTGGTTCATGCCCATGCGGCCGGTCACGCCATGCATGATGATACCAAGGCGCTTCGTGCTCATGTCAGGGACTCCCTAGGGGATTATTCGTTCTGCAGGGGGGACAGGCGGTCCCACCGGGGCTGCGCCGCGCTGGCGAAGCCGGGGACGGCCAGGGTTTCGGTCGGCAGGCTGCCGCCCGCCGTGGCGAGGCGGACGACGCCGTCCCGCCGGGTGTAGAAGCCGGGATGCGCGTCGAGGAAGGCGTCGGCCTCCGGCGCTCCGTCGAAGCCGTTTCCGTACTGGTGCCCGTTGCGCTCCGCGTCGGCGATGCCGAGCAGCGCGACCAGGGCCGTGTCCTGCTGCACCGCCAGCCCGGCCTGACAGGTCAGGTCCTCCGCCGCGATGAAGTGCGGCGCCCCCCAGGCGGCGCAGCGCGCCCGGTTCAGGACGGCCTTGTAGAGACCCTTGCAGGACTTGGACGACACGCCGCGGTAGCCGGCGGCGCGGGCGCGCGGGAAGGCGTCGTAGCCGTCGTCGGACTCGTCGATGATGAAAGGGATGCGTTCCGCCACGGCGCCCAGCGGCGCCTCCAGCGCGCGCTCCCGCGCCACCGGCTGTTCGATGTAGAGCAGGCGTCCGCGGAAGCCGGCCAGCGCCGGCTCGCGCTCCAGCCCGTCCACGAAGGCGGCGAGGGCCGCGGCGTCCGCGTATTGCTCGTTGCCGTCCAGCGTGGCGCGGTAGTCGCCCGCCGCCGCGTCGAGCACGCCGGCAATCTCGGCCAAGCGCGCGAGGTCGGCGGACGGATCGCCGCCCAGCTTGATCTTGAAGCGGCCCAGCCGCTCCCGCGCCAGCAGGGCGCGCAGGGCCTCCGGCTCGTCGAGCAGCCCGACCGTGTGGCGGAGCGCCACGGACGGTCGCACTTCCAGCCCGGTGAGGAAGCCGTCCAGGTCGAAGCCCGCCAGATCCGGCGTCAGCCGCGCGTCGATCCCGGCGCGGTTCGCCTTCATACCGGTGAAGAAATCCGTGTCCAGGACCCGCAACAGCCCGTCCAGCACCGCCTTGTCGATCAGCGCCGGCCCGTAGGCGGCGGTCAGGTCGGGCAGTCCGGCGGCGCGGCAGGCCGCCCGCTGCGCCTCGTAGGCCGCCGCGTGGTGGCCGAAGGCGGTGTCCGCCCGGTCCGTCCCGTAGGCGTCGCGGGCGAGGCGCAGGGAGCGGCGCAGGCCGTCCACCGTCTCGTCCGGGCTGCGGTCCGGGCGTTTGTCGAACCACTTCGGCATCATCATCTCGGCGGTGCCACCCCACGCCTCGCCAATGCCGTCCACATGGACCAAAGCGCGGACGAAGGCCTGGGGAGCCGCCTCCACCGTCACGCTGCCGAAGCGGAAGGGCTTCACGAAGCGGACGGGGCGTTCGTAGAGGTCGATGGCGCGGATGGTGAGGAGGGGTGCGGTGCCCCCACCCTTCCCGCTTCGCGGGCCCCTTCCCTCCCCCGCTGACGCAGGAGAGGGAGCTGTTTCCCCTCCCCTGCGCAGCGGGGGAGGGTCAGGGAGGGGGCAAGGCTCATCCATCACCACACGTCCCCTCAATCCAGATGCCCTTGGGCGTTGAAATGCGCCCGGATGCGCTGGGTCAGCTCGATGAAGACCGGGTGCCCCATGACGTCCAGCGAGCGCGGGCGGGGCAGCGGCACTTCGTAGGTCGCGGCGATGGCGCCGGGACGCTCGGACATCACCATCACCCGGTCGGCCAGGAACACCGCCTCGGGGATCGAGTGGGTGATCAGCAGCACCGTCTTGCCCGTCTCGTGCTGGATGCGCTGCAGCTCGACGTTCATCTTCTCCCGCGTCATGGCGTCGAGCGCGCCGAACGGCTCGTCCATCAGCAGGATCTTCGGGTCGTGGACCAGCGCCCGGCACAGCGAGGCGCGCTGTTGCATGCCGCCGGAGAGCTGCCAGGGGTACTTGTTCTCGAACCCCTCCAGCCCGGTCATGCGGATCAGCGCGCGGGCGCGCTCCAGATACTTGTCGCGCGGCAGGCCGCGGACCTCCACCGGCATCATGATGTTGCGCAGCACCGTCCGCCAGGCGAGCAGCACCGGGCTCTGGAACACGATGCCCACGTCGTCGTGCGGCTCGGTCACCGTGGTGCCTTCGATGGTGATGGCGCCCTCGCTGACCGGCAGCAGGCCGGCGACCAGCTTCAGCAGCGTGGACTTGCCGCAGCCGGACGGGCCGACCACCACCAGGAACTCACCGTCCCGAACGTCGAAGGTGATCGGGCGCAGGGACGGCACCTCCCCGTCGCGGGTGCGGTAGGTCTTGGTCACGCCGTCGATCTGGATCAGGGTCTTTTGCGACAAGCGGGCCGTTTCGGCCGATCCGACGACTTTCAACTGGGGTTGAGCCATGTCCCTGCTCTCCTGTCCGTCCGGCCTCACTGGCCCGCCGCGGCGGGATCGGGGAGGAAGTCGCGGGTGTAGAAGGCCTTCGGGTTCTTCTTCGCCGCGGCGTCCAGACCGCCGTATTCGACCAGCAGGTCCACGGTCTCGGCCATGTTGGCATCGGTGACGCGGAAGGGCCGCTGCCCCTTGGTCTCCGCCGTGCGGTAGAGCGGCGTGGTCAGCTCGAAGCCCTCCAGCAGGGTGGCTTCCTGGCCGCCCTTGGGGTTGGCCTTGAGGATGGCGGCCACGGCCTCCTTGGGGTTCTTCTCCGCCCCCTCGACCGCCTTGGTCGTGGCGGCCATGAAGCGCTTCACGAGGTCGGGCTTGTCCTTCAGCGTCTCGGTGTGGGCGATGATGCCGGAGGAGACCATGTTGACGCCGTAGTCGGCGAAGCGGATCGGCGTCACCGACTTGCCGGTGGCGTCCTTGATCTTCATGCTCTGGTCCATGACGTAGCCCAGCAGCAGGTCCGCCTGCCCGTTGATGACGGCGTTCAGCTTGGTCTGGGCGTCGCCGGACACGACGCGGAAGTCGCCGTCCTTCAGGCCGGTCTTCTTCAGGAACAGCGGCCAGATCTGGGACATGCTGTCGCCCGGCGTCATGGCGACGGTCTTGCCCTTGATGTCCTCGGGCTTGCGGATGTTCTTGTCGGTGAAGCCCATGGCCGACATCGGGCTGGTCTGCAGCAGCACGCCGGGCGAGGTGACCGGGGCGCCCTTCACCGCCGCCTTCATCATGGTCGGCACGTCGACGTAGCCGAAATCGACGGTCTTCGCGGCCACCGCCTGGGTCGTCACCGCCGACCCGCGGCCCTCCTGGATCTCCAGGTCGATGCCCTCGGCCTCGTACAGGCCCTTGTCCTTGCCGTAGTAGAAGGGCGCGTGCTCGCCATACACGTACCAGTTCAGCATCAGCACGACCTTGTCCGCGGCCTGGGCCGGAAGCGTCGTGGCGGTGAGGGCGCAGAGCGCCGCGAAGAGCGTCCGTTTCATCTCGTCTCCTCCCGAAAGGTGTCCGGCGTCGCTGTTGGTTTTGTTGTCGGCGTTACGACGTCGGGATGTAGTTGTGGCGTTGGCTCGCGTGCCAGGGGATGGCGAGCCGCTCGATCACGTCGATGACCCAGAAAAGCACCACCCCGATCAGCGCCAGCACCACCAGGGCCGCGAACATCAGGGGAAGTTCGAAATTGCCGATGGACCGTTGCAGGACGAAGCCGATGCCGGAATTCGCCCCGACGAACTCGCCCACCACGGCGCCCACCACGGCCAGCGTGATCGACACCTTCAGGCCGGCGAAGATGGCCGGCATGGCGTGCGGCAGGCTGACCATGCGGAAGGTCTGAAGGCGCGTGGCCTTCATGGACTTGGCGAGGTCCATCATGTCGCCATCCACCGACTTGAAGCCCTGCACCGCCGACACGACGATGGGGAAGAAAGCCAGCAGGAAGGCGGAGATCACCTTGGGCAGCAGCCCGAAGCCGAACCACACCACGAACAGCGGCGCGATGGCGACCTTCGGGATCGACTGCGAGAAGACCAGCAGCGGGTAGACGTAGGATTCCACCGTCTTCGACCCGGCGATCAGCATGGCGATGGGAATGCCGAACAGCACCGACAGGGCGAAGCCGCCCAAGGTCGCCAGCGTGGTCGGCACCGACGCCGCCAGGAGCTGGTCCCAGTCCGCGGCGAGCGCCAAGGCCACGTCGCCGGGTTTCGGTATCAGATAGGGCGGGATCGCGAAGATCCGCACCGACAGGTCCCACAGGACGGTCAGGACCACCAGGAACAGCACCGGCCGGAACCAGCCGGAATTGAGCAGACGCAGCAGCGTGGCACCCGCCCCGCCCCGTCGCGCCGCCGTTCCCGAAGCGGGACCGCCACGGGACGCAGTCCCGTGAGCCGCCGCATCGACAGCCATCGCTCCTCCTCCCCGGTCGTTGCGGCGCCGACGTGAGGCGCTCTTTTAACCGGCTGGTTAAAAGTAAGCCCGGCGCGGCAAAGCGGTCAACCCTGCCAAAGAGGTAGGACGGATGGTCAGGTATGCGGATTATTCATGATGAAACCACCGACATGAAACCACCGGCGGCTCAGGCCCGCAACGACGAGAGGATCAGCTCCACCATATGGTCCAGCCGCTCCGCCTTGGCCTCCTCGGCGAGCAGGTCGCGGCCGAAGATGACCGACAGGGTGTGGACGTTGGACAGGTAGAAGTAGGACTGTCCGGCGATGGAGATGTAGAGCTGCACCGGGTCCACCCCGGCCCGGAAGATCCCGGTGGCGACGCCCCGTTCCAGAACGTCGGCGATCATCTGCACGAAGGGCGAATGCATGGCGTGCACCTTGTCGGAGGTCTTCAGCAACTCCGCCCGGTGCAGGTTCTCGATGTTCAGCAGCGCCATGAACTCGGGATGGTCGAGGAAATACTGCCAGGTGAAGTGGATCAGCCGGGCGATGGCGGCGGGCGGGTCCAGCGTCTCCAGGCTCAGCGTGCGTTCGGTGGCGCGGATGTGCTCGTAAGCGCCCTCCAGCACGGTCAGATACAGGCTCTCCTTGTTGCCGACATGGTAGTAGAGCATGCGCTTGTTGGTGCCGGCGACCTCGGCGATCCGCTCGACGCGGGCGCCGCCCAGCCCATAGCGTGCGAACTCCTCCGTCGCGGCGGCAAGGATGCGCGCGCGGGTGCCCTCCGGATCGCGGGTGACCTTCGCGGGTTTGGCCGGCTTGGCTGCGGAAGCGGTCTTCTTCGGGTCGGTCAGCGTGTCCATCCAGGCCGGTCCTCGCATGCGCGGCCGGAGGGCGAGCCGCAATCCGTTCCAATGTGGAGCATATCAGCCGAAACGGAAAGACGCCTTCCCTCTCCCGACAGGCTCGTTGCCTGTGAAGTCCCCTCTCCCCTCTGGGGAGAGGGCTGTAAGTCCAAGGGAATTCAACGGCTCAGCAGGGTCGCGCCGCGCCAGATGCCGGGCTGCATCGCGCCGGCGGCGTCGATGGCCGCGCCCGGACCGTCCTGGATGCCGCCGCGGAACTGCCCGACATGGCGGGTGCCGCCGCGCATCGACAGTTCGCCCGGCCCCGCCGGAAGCCGGTCCACCACCACGCCGTTGAACCGCTCGCCGTTGGTGAAGGCCAGTTCGCCATGGCCGTCCACGCGGCCCTGGCGAACCTCGCCGGCGTAGGAATCGCCGTTGGCGAAGCGGTAGACGCCCGGCCCGTTCGGCACGGCGTTCACGAAGGTCCCCTCGAAGCGGTCGCCGGACGGGAAACCCAGAACGCCGTAGCCGGACATCTGGTCGTCCTTCCATTCGCCCTCATAGACCTGCCCGTTGGCGAAGCGGTAGACGCCGACGCCGTTGCGGCTGATCGTGCCCTGAAGGGAGAAGTTGCCCAACCCGCGGTTCCACGCACCCTCATAGACGTCGCCGTTGGGGAAGCGGTGCACCCCGTAGCCCGACTCCCCGCCGCGGGCCTGACCGGCGGCGCGGCGGGCGGCGGCCTGGGCCTCGCGCGCCTTCGCCTCCGCCCCGCGTCCGGCGGTGGCGGAGCGGGACGCGCGGGCGGCGGCGTTGCGGCCCGCCTGCACGGCGTCGCGGTAGGGTTCGGCCAGCCCGGCAAGGGCCGGGTCCGTGCCGGTCGTCGAGCGCCCCGCCATGCTTTCCCCGCCACCCTCGGGGCCGCCGCTCTGGGGAAGGGCGGCCAGCCGCGTCGGGCCGGTCGTGCCGGACAGCGCGCCAGCCACCGGATCGACGTCGTTGCGGACCACCGTGGGTGGCGGGTAGGCGCTGGGAGCCGCGCCGCCCGCCGCACCGCCCATGGACACCGCCTCGCCCGACCGGCCGGCCAGAGTCCCGGTGGTGACGTAGCCCTCCTGCCCCGACGAGTCCCGCACCAGCACCCAGCCGGAGTCGGGGGCGGCCTGGAGCAGCGTCACCCGCTGCCCCTGCTCCAGATCGCGCAGGCTGCGGGCGCCCAGCACAGGGCGGGCGAACAGGTTGGCGTCGCGCGCCACCGTGTAGACGCCGGGCGTCAGCGCGGCCGCCTGGGATTGCGGCGGCTGCTGGGTTTGCTGGAGCTGGGTCGGCGGCTGGGCGGAGGCCACCGGCACCTCCTCCGGCTTGGCGAGGTTGCTGGCGAAGGCGAAGCCGGTCTTGCCGTCCTGCTCGACGCGCAGCCAGCCGCCGTTGCGCCGGGTCCGCCCGGTGACCATCACCTCGCTGTCGTGGCGCAGCGTGCCGACGACCGCCGCCTTGGTGTCGGGACCGGCGCGCAGGTTGGTGTCGCGCGTCACCACCCGCTTCTCGTTCAGCGGGTCCACCTCCACCTCGGCGACCGCCGGGGCAGCGGGCTTTTCCTCCGCCTTCTGCGGCAGCGGCTTGGGTTCGATTGGCCTGGGTTCAATTGGCTTGGGCTCGGCCGGCTTCGCTTCGGGGGCCGCCGCTACGGCGGGCGGCGCCTCCTCCGTCCGGGCAACGACCGGCGCGCGCGGGCCGGGCACCAGCACGAGATCCGTGCCCAACCGGTCCTGGAGCCAGGGGTGCTGCGTCCCGCGGGTGCGTCCCACGACGCTGCGGGCGACCTCGGCCAGCGCGTCGCGCAGCGGCACGCCCGGCTTGACCATCTCCTGCGCCAGGGCGGTGGAGAAGGCGTCCGCCCCCTTCCCGGCCGCCGTCGCGGGCGGCGTGCCGGGCCGGTGCGAGTAGACGACGAACAGGTTGTCGAGCGCCGCCGGGGCGGCCAGCGCCGGCTTGACGGACCGCCCCTCCTCGCCCATCGCCGAGGCCAGCCGGTCGGCCAGCGGGTGGGCGGGCACCGGGTCGAACACGGCGACGGCCTTGCGCCCGCTGCGCTGGATCTCCTTCAGCGCGTAGTCCAGCTCGACGGTGTCGAAGATCACGTCGTATTCGGAGCCGGGCTTGGCGTCCACCGGCACCAGGAAGCCCTTGGCCGACAGGCTCAGCGCCACGCCGGAGTAGTAGAGGAAGCCCAGCTCGGCCTGCCCCAGCGCATCCTGGAACCGGCTCAGCGCCGCGACCATGCCGCGGTGGTCGAGGTTCTCGGCGGCGGTGACGGTGAAGCCGGCGCGGCGCAGCGCGTCGGCGACGACCGCGGCGTTGGCGCCCACCCCGGCGGCCGGGCCGCCCTCCTCGTACTGCGCGTTGCCGATCACCAGCGCGACGCGCTTGTCGTCGGCGAACGCCTGGGGGGCGAAGGCGGTGTTCGCCGTCACCAGGACCAGCGCAACAGTCCAAACGGCGCTCCGGGGCCAGCGCAACACGTCGATACCCTCCACCTGAATCTTTCTTTGACCACCCCTTTAGGGAGTCCCGGGCCGCGGCGGCTGTAACGAATTTGGTCGAAGCCGCCGCCGGCCTCTCATCATCGGGCCGTCCGGACCGCAGCCGGTTTGCGGATCGCCAAGCCTTGAACGGCCAAGTCTAGCGCATTGGCCCAACACCGATTTCTGCAATTTCGGGGGCGCCGCGGTCCCATCCGCAGACGGTGCGTCCCACCAACGAACGCGGGCGGAGTCAGTTCAGGTCGCGGGCCACCCGCAACCCGTCGGCGAAATAGCGTACGTCGGCGTCGTAGCCGATGCGGGCGGTGACGGCGATGGCGTCCTGCCCGTCGCGCCAGGAGCCGCCGCGCAGCACCCGCTTGCGGCAATCGCCCTCCGTCCAGGCGCTGCCGTCCGTCGGGGCGCCCTTGTAGCCGGGGTTCCAGCAGTCGGCGACCCACTCCGCCACACCGCCGCTGGTGTCGTAGAGGCCGAAGGCGTTGGGCTGGAAGCTGCCGACCGGCGCCGGCAGGGAGCGGTCGGCGGCCCCGCCGCAGTCGCGGCAGTTGGCCAGCCGCGCCCCCGGCGTCAGGCTGTCCCCCCAGGCGAAGCGCGCCGCGCTGCCGCCGCGCGCCGCATACTCCCACTCGGCCTCGCTCGGCAGCCGGTAGCGCTGGCCGGTCTTGCGGCTGAGCCACTCGGTGTAGGCCTGCGCGTCCTCCATATGGATGTTGTGGACCGGCGTGTCGTCGGAGGGGTTGCGCATCCGCGGCATGGCGGCGCAACCGCCGCCCTCCACGCAGGCCCGCCAGTTGGCGACCGTCACCTCATAGACCCCGATGGCGAAGGGCCGGGCGAAGGTGACGCGGCGGGGCGGGCGCTGGCTGGGGTCGCCGCGATCGCTGCCCATGACGAAGCTGCCGGCGGGGATGCGCATCATCGGCGGACAGTCCGGGCAATCCTGGAAGCTGCTGCCGTTGCCCTGCGCCCGCCCCTGCGATCCTCCCGGCTGAACCGGTGCTGCGAGCGCCAGCCGCTGGCGGTCCTCCGGGCCGGCGGGACGCAGCGCGGGGCCGCGGACGAAGCCCTGCACGCCGCCCTGGGTGCCGTCATCCATGGCCACCCGGTACCAGTCGGCGTCGGCCACCCGCCCCAGCACCCGCACCGCGCCGTCCTTGGCGAGGGTGCCGACCCGCTCCGACCGTGCGTCCGGCCCGGCGCGCAACTCCGCGTCGGCGACGGCGACGTACATCCCCTCCCCGGCGGTGTCGAGCTGAAGTTCCGGAGGCGGGGACGCCTTGCCGCCGGGCGCTCCATTCCCTGCCCCATTGCCCGCCCCATTCCCCGATGACCCGCTGCTCCCCGCCCCGCCCGGCGAGGGAACCGCCGCGACCTTGGCCGATTCGGCGCGCAGCCGGTTCAGCCGGTCCCGCGCCGGGGCGGCGAAGGGGCCGGTGCCGAACAGCCGCAGGAAGGCGTCCAGCGCGTCGGCGTCACGGCTGTCGCGCACGCGGCGCCACAGCGACTCCTCCAGGTCGGCCTGCGGCGGGGCGGCGCCGGCCTCCTCGACCTCCAGCAGCGCGCTCATCGTCGTGCGCCCGCCGCGCCCGTCCTCGACCAGCACGCTGAACACCCCGGCGCGGCCCGCCGGCGCCCGTTCCGGGTCGAAGGTCAGGGCGGTCAGCCGCTCCGGCGCAAGCTTGTCGCCGGGCTTCAGCGGGGTGGTGCCGTCGTGAACCTTGCCGCGCTCCGGCACGGCGCTGACGGTGAAGGTCAGCGGGTCGCCGTCCGGGTCGGTCGGCACCTCCAGCCGCAGGCTGTTGACCACGGCGCGCACGCTGCGCTCGGCGACGGCGACCGGCGGCCGGTTGCTCGGCTTGATGAGGATCGGCACGGCGCCCCGCGCCACCCCGCCGCGCCCGTCCATCACCGCGAACTCGAAACTGCCGGCGTCGCCCAGATGGGTGGCGTCGGCCCGGAAGGTCGCGGCGGTGAGCTGGTCGAGCGTCAGATAATCGCCGATCAGCACCACCCGGTCGCCGATGCGCACCCCGCCGCCGCGCGGCAGGCCGGTCACCTGGGCGAAGAGCTGGTCGTTGTCGGGGTCGCTTGGCCGCGCGATGCCCAGCCCCTCCGTCCCGCCGCGGTCGAACACCTCCAGCGTCTTGAAGGCGGCGAGCTGCGGCGGCCGGTTCTCCGGCAGCGGGTTGAAGTAGAAGGGGGCGGCCCCCAGCGAACCGTAGAGGAAGGGCTCCTGCCGGCCCTGGGTGACCTGCATGACGTCGTCGCGCACGCGGCGGAAGAACAGGCTCAGCTCCAGCCCCGGCACGTCGAAATTCTTCAGCAGCGACGCGGTGTAGGGGCTGTGGTCGCCCTGCCCGTCCTCGGCCACCGCGTCGGCGCGGGTCGCCATGGCGACCAGCGTGTCGGTCGGCGTGTCGTCGACGCGGGCGAAGCCGGAATGCACCTCCGTCCGCTTGGTGCCGGACCGCACCAGCCGGTCGGCGAAGGGGTTGTTGCGGCAGGCGTCCAGGATCAGGATGCCCAGCTTGCGCGCCTGGGCCAGCTCGCCCATCGGCAGGTTCAGGGGCAGCGCCTCGTAGACCAGATCGCGCTCGCGCTCCAGCCGGGCATCGGCGGGGATCAGGAAGTTGGTGCCGCCCACCTGCATGCCGTGGCCGGCGAAATAGAGCAGCGCCACGTCGGCCTGCGCCGCTTGGATGCCGAAACCGCGCAGCGCCTCGGCCATGCCGCGGTTGTCGAGGTCGTAGCGCTCCTCCACCGCGAAGCCGAGCTTGCGCAGGGCCGCCGACATGGCGCGGGCGTCGTTGCGCGGGTTGGGCAGCTCGGTGGCGTGGCGGTAGGCGCCGACGCCGATGACGAGCGCGATGCGCTGCTCCGGCGCGGTGGCCGCCAAAGCGGGCGACACCCACGCCGCCACGGCCAGCAGAAGGCCGGCGGACAGGACCAGGAGGATGCGGCACGAGACGAAACGGTGAAGGAGCGAAGCCATGGTCACCCCATGCCATGGTCACCGGACGGCGGAGCGAGGGCGCCCCATTGTCCATACCGTCCAGTATTTGGCCGCGCCCCCCGGAACAAGAGGACAAAACCGGCTAAGAGCCTCCCCCAGGCGTGGGGATGGCCACCCGCAAGAAAGGCGGGACGCCCGGCGGGCGGGACCGGCGAATGCGCGATCCGGGGCGAGGTTGTGCTTTCCCTTTGCCCGAAAGGTTTCTATATGACCCCTTCGACAACACAGGGATCATGCCATGCCGCCCGCCAAGCCGACGGTCGCCAAGATGACCGAAACCGAAATCGCCCGTGTGCAGACCTATCTGCGCAAGACTCTCGGCAACGACAAGATCATCATCCAGCCGCCCGAGAAGGCCGGCCAGTCCGCAGAAGTCATGCTGGGCGACGAGTTCGTCGGCACCCTGCACCGCGATGTGGACGAGGGTGAGGTCTCCTACGCCCTGCACGTCGTCATCCTGGAAGAAGACCTGCCGGCAGCCCCGACGGCCCGTCGCTGAGTCACGCCTTTCCAGCGCGGTCCTCTCCCGCCCCGCGGCGGGAGGGGCGCTTGCGCATCGACGCCCTTCAGCTTGGCCGGCTGTGGCGGCGCAGTTCCGCGGCCAGCCCGGCCATCAGCGTCTCGCCGCCCGACAGGGTGAGGCCGCGCACCAGGATCAGCGACGGCAGATGGTTCCGGCGCAGCAGAAGCAGCCGGTAGCCGGCGCGCGGACGCCGCCCCCTTCCGGGCTTCTCCTCCTCCATGTCCACGTCACCGCCTGCCAGCGCCAGCTCGCGTTCGTGCTGCTGCGGGGTCATCGTCTGGATGCGCGCCACGAACAGCGGCCGCTTGCCCTGCGGCGGGTAGAGAGCCACGCCGCGGATGGTGTTGTGCGGGATGAGCTGCCCGTGGGCGGTCAGCCCCTCCGGCGCCACGACCAGCCGGACGGCGCTGCGCCTCGCGGCCCGCAGCAGCGTGATCACCCACATCAGCAGAAGCGGGATCGCGCACAGCATGCCCAGCCAGCGCAGCATCGAGGCCGCCGGCTCCAGCGTCAGCTCGGCGACCACGACGAAGCCGGCCAGCAGGATCGCCGCGTAGAGCAGATGGGCGAAGCGCTGGGGCGGCACGCTGGAGGGCGACGCCTCGAACACCGCCGCCTGCCCCGTATCCTCGCGGGAGATCTCGACCTCGGGCATCCCGTCCGCATCCTCGTCGCTGCGCCACCGCACACCGCCCTAATACCTCCGGCGCGCGCAACTTGCCAGCGGGGCGGCGTCCGGCATTCCAGGCACCTGTCCGGACATCCGGACAGCCACAGCGCGGGGCGGCTGCGCAAAAGCACGGAAAACCGCCGCTCGGCGCCCCTGCCAAGCGCTGGCATGGGCATTGCTTTCCTTTGCAACGAAGCGTCCCGTGGCCGCGTCGTTCCCTGTGGCCATGGCGGCGATTCCTCCAAAGCATCTGGCCGGCCGCACCGTCGTTTTTCGCGACGGATGCGACCGGCACTTTTTTGGCGGACGTCAGGTCCCGGCGGGCGGCTCGGCCCCTTCGGTCGGGAAGTCGGCGGGAAGCGTGATCTCCAGCATCTCCAGATCGTCGGAATGCGCGATCTCCACATGCCGGATGCCCGGCGGCTGGTGCACGCAGGAACCGGCCTGCAACAGCACCTCCCCCACGCCCTCATACGCGAACTTCACCCAGCCCTTCAGCACATAGACCATCTGGAAATCCAGCGCGTGCCGGTGCCAGCCGCCGTGCGACGGCTCGCCGGGGCGGGCGCGGATGACGTGGGCGTTCGCCTTACCCGCCGTGGCGGCGCGGATGCCCAGGTCGCGGTATTCGAAGAAAGGCCGCAGCCCGTCGCGCGTGAAGTCCGCCGGATCGGCGTGGCTGACCGCGAAGGTCACCGAATCGTTCGCAGGCGCGTCGTTTTTGGACATGCCGTTTCCTCCCATGCTCATTGATTGCTCCGAGTATGACCGAAAGCCGCGTATACGGCATACCCCCGCCGCGCACGGCGCCATTGCGGCGGATGCAGGGCGCCGCGCTATAGTGATGCCCGCCGCGCACAAGACGTGGCCGCCAAGGAAGAAATGCCTGATCGGGAGGAAAGCATGGACCACGCCGTCGCGGAGTCCGCCGGACAGCCGCCGCTGCCGCAGGACGTTGCCGTCAACCCCATCCGCTCCGCCGCGGACTGGCAGAGCCAGCGCGCCGCCTGCGCCGCCGATCCCGGCGCCTTCCACGGCGCCATCGCCGCACAGACGATCCACTGGTTCGACGGCGCAAACTGGCTGATGCGCGGGGCGGACGGCGTGTGGCGCGGCTGGAACGCGGCAACGGGCGAGGCTGCGGAGCGGGCGGACTGGACGCCCTGGACCCAGGCCTTCGACGGGTCGGAGGCGCCCTTCTACCGCTGGTTCGCGGGCGGACTGACCAACGCCGCCTTCAACGAGGTGGACCGCCACGTCCTGTCCGGCCATGGGTCGGAGACCGCCTACTGGTACGAGGGCGACCGCTGGGACGCCGCCGCCAACGGCGGGCGCGGAGGCCCGGTCCATCACGTCACGCTGACCCGGCGCGAACTGCTGATCCGCTCGGCGCTCGCCGCTCTGGCGCTGCGTGGGCTGGGCCTGCGTCAGGGCGACCGCATCGCGCTGAACATGCCCAACATCCTCGACCAGATCGTCTGGACGGAGGGGGCGAAGCGCCTCGGCGTCATCTACACAGCCGTCTTCGGCGGCTTCTCCGACAAGACGCTGTCCGACCGCATCGAGAACGCCGGCGCCCGCGTCGTCATCACCGCCGACGGCGCCAGCCGCAACGCCGAGATGGCCCCCTTCAAGGAGGCCTACAGCGACCCGGCGCTCGACCGCTTCGTCGCCTTGCCCACGGCGCTGCGCATCACCGAGGAGGTCCTGCGCGCCAAGCTGGGCGACACCGCCCTGATGGAGCCGGTGCGCCGCGGGCTGGAGGGTGAGATCACCGTCGCCCCCGCCGACGTGATGCGGGAGCTGGGCCGGGCGCTGGACCGCGCCGGGACGCTCGACGCCGCCACCGTGGCCGACCTGCGCGCCAGCGTCGCCGAGGCGCTGACCGCCGCCCCGCCGCGGGTCGAGGCGGTGATCGTCGTCCGCCACGCCGGGCTTCCCGACATTCCCTGGACCGAGGGCCGCGATGTCTGGGCGCACGAACTGCTGGCAAAGGCCGAGGCGGAGCTGTGCGCCGCCGCTGGCCTGCCGGATACCGGTCTTCCGGGCATGGACGCGCTGCGCGCGCTGGACGACCGGGCGCTCTACGCCGCCGTGGCGAAGGCCGTTCCCTGCGTCCCGGTGGATGCCGAGTATCCGCTGTTCATCATCTACACCTCCGGCTCAACCGGGAAGCCGAAGGGCGTGGTGCATGTCCATGGCGGCTACGTCGCCGGCCTCGCCCACACCATGAAGGTCAGCTTCGACGCCCTGCCGGGCCGCGACGCGATCTACGTCGTCGCCGATCCCGGCTGGATCACCGGACAGAGCTACCTCATCACCGCCAGCCTCGCCGCCCGCATCCCCGGCATCGTGACGGAGGGGGCGCCGGTCTTCCCCAACGCCGGGCGCTTCGCCTCGATCATCGAGCGGCACAAAGTCACCATCTTCAAGGCGGGCGTGACCTTCCTGAAGACGGTCATGACCCACCCGGAGAACCGCGCCGACGTCGAGCGCTACGACCGCAGCAGCTTGCGCGTCGCGACCTTCTGCGCGGAGCCGACCAGCCCCGCCGTCCAGGCCTTCGGCATGGCGGTGATGACGCCGCAATACATCAACAGCTATTGGGCGACCGAGCATGGCGGCATCGTCTGGACCCACCCCTACGGCAACCCCGACCAACCGCTGCGCGCCGACGCCCACACCTACCCGCTGCCCTGGGTTCTCGGCGACGTCTGGGTTCCCGAGAGCGAGCCGGACGCCGCCGGACGCGTCGCCTTCCGCTCCGCCGAGCCTGAGGAGAAGGGCGAGATCGTCGTCACCGCCCCCTACCCCTACCTGACCCGCACCATCTGGGGCGACGCGGAGAATGTCGGTAAACCAGGCTGGAAGGGCGATTTCGACCGTTTCGTGACGACCTATTTCGGGCGCTTCCGCGATGCGGACGGCAAGCCGGTCTGGGCCTACCTGCAAGGCGACTTCGCGCGCAAGTACGAGGACGGCAGCTTCAGCCTGCACGGCCGGTCCGACGACGTGATCAACGTGTCCGGCCACCGCATGGGGACGGAGGAGATCGAGGGCGCGATCCTGCGCGACAAACAGATCAACCCCGACAGCCCGGTCGGCAACGTCATCGTGGTCGGCGCCCCCCACCGCGAGAAGGGCCTGACCCCGGTCGCCTTCGTCCTGCCCGCCAAGGGCCGCGACCTGACGGCGGACGACGAGCGCCGGCTGAAGGATCTGGTGCGGCAGGAGAAGGGTGCGGTCGCGGTCCCCTCCGACATCCTCGCCGTCCCGGCCTTTCCCGAGACGCGCTCCGGCAAGTACATGCGCCGCTTCCTGACGGCGATGATGAACGGGGAGCCGCTGGGCGATACCTCCACCCTGCGCAACCCGGAATGCCTGTCCGACCTGGAGGCGCGTATCGCCGCCTGGACGCGCGGCCAGCAGCGGGCGGAGGAACAGACCCTCATCGAGCGGCAGCGCTTCCTGTCCGTCCAGTACGACCGGCTGGCCGACGGCGTGCGCCTGGCGACCGTCACCATCGACAACCCGCCGGTCAACGCCCTGTCCGACCGCCTGCTCGACGAGCTGGACACGCTGGTCGCCCATCTTGCCCGGCGGAGCGACGTGCGCGCCGTGGTGATCACCGGCACGGGGCGCAACTTCGTGGCCGGCGCCGACATCCGCCAGCTTCTCGACGAGGTGCGGGACGAGGGCGAGGCCCGCGCCCTGCCCGCCAAGGCCCACGCCGTCTTCCGCGCCATCGCGGCGCTGGACAAGCCGGTGTTCGCGGCGATCCGCGGCGTGGCGCTCGGCGGCGGCTGCGAGCTGGCGATGGCTTGCCATGTCCGGGTGGCCGACCCGCGCGCCCGGCTGGGTCAGCCGGAGATCAACCTGTTCCTGCCGCCCGGCTATGGCGGGACGCAGCGCTTGCCGCGCCTGCTGCTGCGCAAGGACCCGGAGCATGGGTATGAACGCGCGCTGGAGATCCTGCTGTCCGGGCGCCAGATCGACGCGGAAACGGCGCTGGAGTATGGCTTGGTGGATGTGGTGGCGCGCGGGGCGGACGACGCGCTGACGCTGGCGAAGGCGATGGCGAGGGAGGCGGCGCTTGCCCCCACGAACACCCATGCCCCCACGAACACCCATGCCCCCACCCTAACCCTCCCCCGCTGCGCAGGGGAGGGAACTCCGCCGCCCGCCGACAAAACCCTCCCCTGCGCAGCGGGGGAGGGAGGGGCCCGCGAAGCGGGAGGGTGGGGGCAATACTCCGCCAAAACCGCCCGCCTCCTTCGCCAAGCCCACAGCGTCGGCCGTGGCCCCGTCGCCGACACCATCGTCCAGCTCGTCGACACCGGCCTGCGCGACGGCTTCGACGCCGGCTCATCCGCCGAAATCGCCGCCTTCGCCCGCTTCCTCCTGGACTCCGACAACGGCGCCAAGAAGGGCATCGCCCTGTTCCTGGAGAAGAAATCGCCGCCCCTGCCCGCCCGGCCGCGGCGCGACAGCCGCGACGGCGTGATGCCCATCGGCAGCCCCTTCATCCCCGGCGCCACCCCCCTGCCGCGCTGGCAGATCGCCCAGGCCGTCGTCCGCGACCTGGAGACGGGAGCCGCCGCCCATGGCGACCCGGCGCAGGCCGAGACGGAAGTCGTCATCCCCGTCCCCGAGCCCGGGCCCAACCAGGCGCTCGTCTACATCCTCGTCTCCGAGGTCAACTACAACGACGTCTGGGCGCTGACCGGCATCCCCATTTCCCTGTTCGACGAGCATGACGAGGACGTGCACGTCACCGGCTCCGGCGGCGTCGGCATGGTCGTGCGGATGGGCGAGGCGTTGCAGGCCCAGGGGCGGCTGGCGGTCGGCGATCTGGTCGCCGTCTATTCCGGCGTCTCCGACCTGCTGGACCCGGAGGCCGGGGCCGACCCGATGTTCACTGACTTCCACATCCAGGGTTACCAGTCGCCGGACGGCAGCCACCAGCAATTCATGCTGGCCGATGGGCCGCAGCTCTTCCCGCTGCCGCCCGGCCTCGCGCTGGAGGAGGCGGGCAGCTACATGCTCGCCGCCGGCACCGGCTACCGCGCGCTGTTCACGGCGCTCGACGTGCAGCCGGGCAAGCGCCTGCTGGTCGAGGGTGCTGCGGGCGGTACCGGCGCCTGGACGGTGGAGCTGGCGCTGGCCCGGCGCATGAAGGTGACCGGCATGGTGTCGTCGGAACGCCGCGCCGCCGCGATCCGCGCCCGTGGGGCGGAGGCGGTGGACCGCTCCATCGCCGAGGCCGCCTTCACCCGCATCCCCGCCGACCCGGCGCAGTGGGCAGCGTGGGAGAGCGCGGGCCAGCCCTACATCGACGCGCTGCGCGCCGCCAATGGTGGTCAGCTCGTCGACTACGCGGTCAGCCACGCCGGCGAAACGACCTTCCCGCGCACCTTCCAATCGTTGGCGGACGGCGGCGGGCTGACCTTCTTCGGCGCCTCCAGCGGCTACCACATGACCTTCCTCGGCAAGCCCGGCGCCGCCGAGCCCGCCGAGATGCTGCGCCGCGCCCGCCTGCGGCCCGGCGAGGCAGTTTTGGTCTTCTACGGCGCCGGGGCGATGGGGCTGCGCGACGACATGGCGCTGTCGGCCATCGAGGCGGCCCGCGAGTCCGGCGCCCGCGTCTGCGTCGTCACCGACCGCGATTCCGAACGCGACTTCGTGCTGTCGCTGGGCTACGGCGAGGCGCTGGCCGGCGCCGTGTCGCTGGCCGAGATCACGCGCCGCGTCCCGCATTTCGATTGGCCCGACACCATGCCGGACCTGCCCGACCCGCAGCGCGAGACCGCCGCCTTCAAGGAGGCCGTGCGGCTGTTCACCGAGGACACCTTCAAGCCGCTGGGACAGGCGGTGGGCCGCATCCTGCGCGCCGCCGACAACCCGCGCGGCATGCCGGACGTGGTGGTGGAGCGGGCGCGGCGCGACACGCTGGCCGTCTCGACTATGCTCGTGAAGCCGCACACGGGGCGCGTGGTCTATTGCGGCGATATGGCCCCCAATGGAAATGGTCGTCGCTACAGCTTCTACGCGCCGCAGGTGTGGATGCGGCAGCGCCGCATCCTGATGCCATCCGCGACCATCGTCGGTACGCATCTTTCGAACGCTGCGGAAATCGCAGGGCTGAACCGCGTCATTGCGTCGGGGGCGGTCCGTGTGCCAACGACATACCTCGGGAACTGGGACGAGCTGCCCACGCTCCATCAGGCCATGTGGGAGAACCGCCTGCCGGAAGCGACCGGCGGCGCCGCCAAGGCCGTCGTGAACCACGCGCTGCCGGAAGCGGGCCTGACCTCGCGCGACGAACTGCTGATCGCCTGGGCGGGGTCGGCAACAGGAAAGGGACAATGAGGCTTATCATCAAGGACCTGTGCCACCGCTACGACGACCTCGTCGTGCTGGACGGCATCGACCTGACGGTGCAGGAGGGCGAGGTTCTGGCCGTCATCGGCCCGTCGGGCTGCGGCAAGTCCACCCTGCTCGGCATCGCCGGCGGCATCGTGGCACCCACCTCCGGCACCATCGCGGTGGCGGGCGAGGTGCCGGACGGCTGCCTGAACCCGATCACCTTCATCTTCCAGGACTTCGCCCTGCTGCCCTGGCGCAGCGTCGAGGACAACCTGTCGCTCGTCCTCGAACACCACCCGCTGTCGGCGGCGGATCGGCGGGAGCGCATCGAGTCCGGCCTGCGCCGCATGGGGCTGTGGGACTTCCGCAAGGCGCTGCCCAAGCAGCTGTCGGGCGGCATGCGCCAGCGTGTCGGCATCGCCCGCGCGCTGGCCGTGCGCCCGGCCATGCTGCTGCTGGACGAGCCGCTGTCGGCGCTCGACGCCCAGACGCGCGAGCTGCTGATGGAGGATTTCCTGTCGCTCTGGCAGCGCGAGCGGACGACCGCCCTCTACGTCACCCACAATCTGGACGAGGCGCTGCGGCTCGCCGACCGGGTCGTCGTGCTCAGCCGCCGTCCGGGCCGCCTGCGCGAGATCGTGACCATCGAGGAGCCGCGCGACCAGCGGCTTGAGCCCTCCGCCCAGGCGCATCTGGCGGAAGTGCGCGACCGGCTGTGGCACCTGATCCGGGCCGAGGCCCAACTGGCCGACCGGGAGATCGCCGATGCCTGATACCCCTTTGACCAGCACCAGCCTCCCGATGACCGAACGTTCCGCCGTGCCGGCGCAACCCGTCCGCTTCCGCGGCGGCGGCTTCACGGTGAAGGGGCACCGCTGGGCGGCGCTGCTCGCCTTCGTGGTCCTGATCGCGGTGTGGGAGTCCACCAACCGCTTCGGCCTCGTCAGCGAGTTGTTCCTGCCGCCGCCGAGCGCGGTCGCCTCGGCGCTCGCCGCCATGGCGCAGGACGGATCGCTGTGGCAGCACCTGAAGGCGTCGCTGATGCGCATCGGCGTCGGCTGGGTCATGGGCACGGTGGCCGGCATGGCCGTGGGCTTCGCCATGGGCATCGGCTCGGTGGCGCGGGCGGTCGGCGTGCCGCTGGTCTCGGCCTTCTTCCCGATCCCGAAGATCGCCCTGCTGCCGCTGTTCATCCTGTGGTTCGGCATCGGCGAGCCGTCGAAGTTCGCCACCATCGGCTTCGGCGTCTTCTTCCCCACCGTGATCGCCACCTACAGCGCCATCGATTCGGTGCCGCGCAACCTGATCCGCATGGCGCAGAGCTTCGGCCTGCCCTGGGCGTCGATCCTGCGCAAGATCGTGCTTCCCGGCGCCCTGCCCGGCATCCTCGCCGGTTTCCGCATCACCGCCTCCATCGCGCTGATCCTGGTGGTCGCGGCGGAGATGATCGGGGCGGAATACGGCATCGGCGCCTTCGTCCTGACCGCCGGCAACCTGATGCTGACCGACCAGCTTCTGGCCGGCGTGCTGGTTCTCTCGCTGCTCGGCCTGGGCATCGGGACCGTGCTGTCCATCCTGGAACGCCGCCTGCTGAAATGGCGGTGAGAAAAATGATGATTGAAAATGGGAGACTGAGAATGACCGTCGTGCGTTGGAGCCGCCGTTTGGTTCTGGGTGCAATGGGTGCCGCGGCCCTGGCGCTGGCCGGGACGCCCGCCGCCGAGGCGCAGGGATTGGAGAAGACCTCCATCGGCGTGCTGGCGCTGGCCTCCTCCGGCCCGATCTTCATCGCCAAATCCAAGGGCTATTTCGAGAAGGAAGGGCTGGACGTCGACCTGAAGATGTTCACCTCGGCCCAGCAGGTGCCGGTGGCGGTGGCCTCGGGCGACGTGGATTTCGGCGTCACCGGCCTGACGGCGGGCTTCTACAACCTCGCGGCCAAGGGCGCCGTCACCATGATCGCGGCGCAGAGCCGCGACGAGCCGGGCTTCCAGCTCAGCGCCTATGTGGCGACCAAGGCGGCGCACGACGCCGGGCTGACCAAGCCGGCGGACCTCAAGGGCAAGCGCATCGCCATCACCACGGTCGGCTCGACCTTCCATTACATGGTCGGCCTGCTCGGCCAGAAGCACGGCTTCTCGGTCAAGGACGTGACCATGGTGGCGATGCAGGACGTGCCGAAGATGGTCGCCGCCTTCAAGGGCGGTCAGGTGGACGCGGTGATCGCCCCGGTGACGGTGGCCCGTCAGCTCGCCGCCGAAGGTTCCGGCACCATCCTGGGCTGGGTCGGCGACGAGACGCCGTGGCAGCTCGGCGCCCTCTTCACCAGCCCGAAGACCGTCGCCCAGCGCCGCCCGCTGGCCGAGAAGTTCGTCAGCGCCTATCTGACCGCTCTGGCCGAATACCACGCCGCCTTCAACGCCAAGGACGCGTCGGGCGCCATTGTGAAGGGGCCGGGCTACGACGAACTGCTGGCGATCATCGCCGAGGCGACGAAGCAGAAGCCCGAGGTGGTCGCCGCCGGCCTGCCCTACGTCGAGCCGAAGGGCAAGCTGCTGGTCGACGACGTCGTCAATCAGGTGAAGTTCTGGCAGTCCGAAGGTCAGGTGGACAAGGCGCTGGACGCCAAGTCCGTCATGGACCTGACCTTCGTAAAGTGAGGGCAGATTTTACCGCTTGCCCGGTCCGTAGATCTTCGGCTGGGAGAAATTGATGTGGTCGAGAAGCTCCTGAGTCGGACAGCCGTCCACCGGGAGCTTCGCGGCCTTCTGATAGGCGCGGATGGCGGAGCGGGTGTTGGGGCCGATCTTCCCGTCGATCACGCCGGGGCGGAAGCCCTGCTCGGTCAGGGTCTTCTGGATGCCTTCAACATAGGCGAAATACATGTCCGGCGTCATCGAGTCCGTCGGGCAGGCGGCGTAGGCCGGGGACGCGAAGGCCGTGGCGGCCAGGAAGGCGGCGAACAGGCTGCGGTTCATGGTCTCTCTCCGTTTCTTGTTGCGGAGATCAACAACGCAGAGGCCGCGTTTCTTCCCAAGGGGTAAAAATGGGCCAAGGGATAAAAATAGGGGGTGCCTTGCCCCCTCCCCGGCCCTCCCCCGCTTCGCAGGGGAGGGAGGATCAAGTCCCCTCCCCTGCGAAGCGGGGGAGGGTTAGGGTGGGGGCTAGACCTACCCCCACCCGCATTCACGCCGCAGCGTCGTCGCTCTGACCCTTCAGGCGGGAAGCCAGCGCCGCTTCCAGGAACATGTCCAGGTCGCCGTCCAGCACCGCCTGGCTCTGCGAGGTCTCCACCTCGGTCCGCAGGTCCTTCACCATCTGGTAGGGGTGCAGGACGTAGGAGCGGATCTGGTGGCCCCAGCCGATGTCGCTCTTGGTCGCTTCAAGAGCGGCGGCGGCGTCCTCGCGGATCTTCAGCTCCCGCTCATACAGGCGGGCGCGCAGCATGTCCCACGCCTTGGCGCGGTTCTTGTGCTGCGAGCGCTCCTGCTGGCAGGCCACCACGATGCCCGTGGGCAGGTGGGTGATGCGGATCGCCGAGTCCGTCTTGTTGACGTGCTGGCCGCCGGCGCCCGACGCCCGGAAGGTATCGATGCGGCAGTCCTTCTCGTTGATCTCGATGTTGATCTTGTCGTCGATCACCGGAGACACCGAGACGGCGGCGAAGCTGGTCTGGCGGCGCGCCTGGCTGTCGAACGGGCTGATGCGCACCAGACGGTGCACGCCGGCCTCGGTCTTCAGCCAGCCGTAGGCGTTGTGGCCGCTGATCTGCGCGGTGGCGGACTTGATGCCGGCCTCTTCGCCGGGGCTCTCCTCGAGCCACTGCGTCTTGTAGCCGTGCTGTTCCGCCCAGCGGAGGTACATGCGCATCAGCATGAGCGCCCAGTCCTGGGCCTCCGTGCCGCCGGCGCCGGCGTTCACCTCGATGAAGCAGTCGTTGGCGTCGGCCTCGCCCGAGAGCAGGCTCTCGATCTGGAGCTTGGCCGCGCGGTCGCGCAGCGCGTAGAGCTGGGCCTCGGCGTCGGCGACCACGGTCGCGTCGCCCTCGGCCTCGCCCATCTCGATCAGCTCCAGGCTGTCGGACAGGTCGCGCTCAAGCGCACGGTAGCCGTTCACGGAATTTTCGAGCTGGGTGCGCTCGCGCATGATGGTCTGCGCGCGGGACGGGTCGTCCCACAGCTTGGGGTCTTCGGCGTGGGCGTTCAGTTCGTCGAGACGACGCAGCGCGTTATCCCAGTCAAAGATGCCTCCTCAGCAGCGCCAGCGATTCTCTAATCTCGCCGGCGGCCGCTTCGATCTCGGCCCGCATCGCAGTGCCTCCTCGTCAGCCAGAGTTGAACCAGTGTCTTGGCCCTTATGTAGCGGGTTGGGAGCGGCGTTGCACCCTCTTATTCCACAGCCCCACCGGCTTCCGCGACGCTGGACCAGACCGGAACGGTAACCCGCCGGAGCGCCGCACCGTCACAGGGACAGCCGGGCAACCCACTCGGATGAAACCGTTTTTGCGCCGCAAAACCACTTTCGCGGCGCGAATAGGTGGTGGTTCCCCATGATAGCGTCACCGACGTTCGTGCCCGTCACCCGGCGGGCGCGGGCTATCGGCGCCCCCGTTCCCCAACAACAATAGCGTGGCCCCCCGATGAACTTCACCAGCCTGGGGTTCCTGCTGTTCATCACGGCCTTCACGGCGGGCTTCATGATGCTCGCCAGGACGCGGCTGTTCACGCCGCTGCTGCTGGTGTCCAGCTACATCTTCTACGGCTTCTGGGATTACCGCTTCTGCCTGCTGCTCGCCGGCACGACGCTGCTCGACTTCTATTGCGGCCTGCGCATCGCCGACGCGCCGAACCGGGCCACCGCCCGCATCTTCATGCAGATAAGCCTCGCCACCAATCTGGCGATCCTGTTCTTTTTCAAATACTTCAACTTCTTCATCGACAGCGCGCAGGTGGCGCTGGCCTCGCTCGGCCTCGACGTCGGGCACCGCACGCTGTCCATCATCCTGCCCGTCGGCATTTCCTTCTACACCTTCCAGAATCTCAGCTACACGCTGGACCTCTATCTCGGCCATCTGGAGAAGCCGGAGCGGTCGCTGCTGCGCTACGCCACCTTCGTCGCCTTCTTCCCGCAGCTCGTCGCCGGGCCGATCGTCCGGGCGCGCGACCTGCTGCCCCAGATCCAGAACGGCCCGCGCCACGACGTCAGCTTCGCCTTCCGCTTCGCCGGGCTGGAGAAGATCATCTGGGGCTATTTCCTCAAGCTCGGTCTGGCCGACAACGCCGCCGCCGTGGTCGACGCGCGCTTCGCCCAGCCGGAGTTCTTCAACGCGCTGAACCACGTCATCGGTCTGATCTGCTTCTCGCTCCAGATCTACGGCGACTTCGCCGGCTACTCGCTGATCGCCATCGGTCTGGCGCAGATCTTCGGCTACACGCTCTGCCAGAACTTCGCCCGCCCCTACTTCGCCATGGGCATGAAGGACTTCTGGCGGCGCTGGCACATCTCGCTGTCCACATGGTTCCGCGACTACGTCTACATCCCGATGGGCGGCGGACGCACCCACTGGCTGCGCATCCGCAACCTGACCATCGTGATGCTGGTGTCCGGCCTGTGGCACGGCGCCGCCTGGACCTTCGTCCTGTGGGGCGCCATGCACGCCACCCTGATGGCGGCGGAGGACGGCGTGCGCTGGCTGGCCAAGCGCAGCCCGCTGCGGCTCAGCGGCGCGCCGCTGATGGCGGGGAAGCTGCTGACCGTCGGGCTGGTCTTCCTGCTGATCACGCTGACTTGGCTGCCCTTCCGCGCCGACGACATGCACACGGTGCGGACCATCCTGGGCATCATCGCCGAGGGCGATTTCAGCCTGCCGCGCGGCATGCAGCAGATGAGCTATCTGGTCCGCGTCGCCCTGTTCGGCCTCGTCGTCCTGATGATCGACGCGATGATCGAGTTCGGGGCCGGGCGTCGCTACGCCGGAGTCAACGTCGTGGTCCGCTCCGCCGGCTGCGCCACGCTGATCCTGATGCTCCTGCTCTTCGGCAACTTCGCCAACCGATCCTTCATCTATTTCCAGTTCTGAGGGAGCCCGAACCATGATCCGCCTTTTGGCCGCCGTCGGACTGATCCTGGGCATGGTGGTCGCCATGGACCGCGCGGTGGCGTCCTGGATGGGCGACACGCTCCTCCAGTCGTCGGACCGCTTCATGACCGTCTACCGCAAGGGGCCGCCCGCCGACGTGGTGATCCTGGGCAACTCCCGCGCCGACAACCACTTCCCGGTGGAGGAGGTGCAGGCGCTGACCTGCGGCCGGGTGCTGAACCTGGGCATGGGCGGCGCCCCCACCACGGTCGGCGACCTGCTGTGGGAGGATTATCTCGACCGGCACGGCGCCCCCCGCCTGCTGCTGGTCGAGCCGACGAGCGTGGTCGACGATCCCAAGGCGCTCGCCGACCTGCCGCTGCTCGCCTACTACTCGGAACGGGTGGACGGCTTCATCCGTCAGGTCGACGCCACCATGTGGGCCTCCAACAAGCTGTTCAACACGCTGATCTTCAACAACAACCAGACGATCCGGCTGGCCTTCGACGGGCTGCACCCGACCGGCGACCGGACGCTGAGCGGCACCATGTCGCCCTTCCTCAAGGCCCAGCTCGAAAAGGCGCCGACGGAGCGGATGGAAGGCTTCCAGCCGAACTGGGACGCGCTGGACCGCATCATCGGCACGGCGCGGGAGAAGGGCACGCGGGTCGCCGTGGTCATCACGCCCTTCTTCCCCGGCTACATCGAGAAGGTGACCAACTTCGACGCCTTCTTCGAGGACCTGAAGACCCGCCTGCCGCCCGACGTGCCGGTCATCGACACCCGCCGCGAGGTCGAGGACGAGGCCCATTTCGTGGACGCCCTGCACATCAATCAGGAGGGCGTCCGCGTGATGCTGGCGCGGATGGAGGACCGGCTGCGCCCGCTGGCCGATTGCCCCACCGACACCGCCCCGGCCGACGCCATCGCCCAGCTCCGCCCGGACACCCACACCGCCGCACGGCCCTGAGGCTTCGCACAAAGGAAAAGCCCCGCCTCCCGAACCGGGAAGCGGGGCTTTTTTCTTGTTGAACTCGTTCTGTCGAGCCGGCCCGGCTCAGTAGAGACCGCCGGTTCCCACCGTCGCCGCCGAGGGCGGAGCCGCCGGAGCGCCCCAACCACCCGGCTGCTGCTGGGCCGCCGGGTCGCCGCCGGGCACCCCGCCGGTCCAGCCGCCGTCCGCGGCGTGGGCCGAGCCGTCCAGCACCATCTGCGGCTGGTCGGGGTTCGGCTCGGTGCCGGGGATGAAGGCCTCCCAGATCGCCTTGCGCTCGCCGGGCTGGGCGAGACGCCCGTTCTCCGGGTTGACGCGGACGAGGCGCAGGCCGCGCGGCACGCGGAACGGCGTGGCCGGCTGGTCCTTCAGCGCCACCTCCATCACGTCCTTGAACACCGGCACCGCCGCCGAGCCACCGGTCTCGCGGGCGCCCAGCGAGCGCGGCTGGTCGAAGCCGATGTAGGTGCCGACCACGAGGTTGGGCGAGAAGCCCATGAACCACGCGTCGTGGCTGTCGTTGGTCGTGCCGGTCTTGCCGGCCAGCGGCTTGCCCAGCGACAGCAGCTTGGTCGCCGTGCCGCGCTGCACCACGCCCTCCAGCATGGAGACCATCTGGTAGACGGTGCGCGGGTCGTTCACCTGCTCCCGCGTGTCGGCGACGGCGGGAACGGTCAGCCCGTCGTTCCAGGCCACCTGGTTGCAGGCGGCGCAGGGGCGCGTGTCGTGGCGGAAGATGGTCTTGCCGTTGCGGTCCTGCACCCGGTCGATGAAGGTCGGGCCGACCCGCTTGCCGCCGTTGGCCAGCATGGCGTAGGCGGTGGCGAGGCGCAGCACCGTCGTCTCGCCCGCGCCGAGCGACATCGGCAGGTAGGGCTGGAGGTTGTCGGTGATGCCGAAATTCTCGGCCAGCGCCTTCACCTTGTCCATGCCGACGGCCTGGGCCAGACGGACGGTCATGACGTTCCGCGACTTCTCGATGCCGGCGCGCAGCGGCGTCGGGCCGTAGAACTCGTGGCTGTAGTTTTCCGGCCGCCAGATCGGCTGGCCGTGGCCGGGGTCGTATTCGAACGGCGCGTCCATCACCAGCGAGGACGGGGTGAAGCCCTGGTTCAGCGCCGTCAGATAGACGAAGGGCTTGAAGGAGGAGCCCGGCTGGCGCATTGCCTGGGTGGCGCGGTTGAAGGAACTCATGTGCGGGGAGAAGCCGCCGACCATGGCGAGCACGCGGCCGGTGTGCGGGTCGAGCGCGACCAGACCGCCCTGCACCGCCGGAACCTGCCGCAGCGCGTAGGTGCCCGCCGGCGGTTCCTTGCCCTTCTCGTCCTTGCCGGCGGCCTCGACCAGGATCAGGTCGCCCAGCTTGGCGACGTCGGAAGGGCGGCGGATCTCCGGGCCGAGCCGGTTGTCGTCGCGCTGCGCCCGCGCCCAGCGCAGCTCGGCCAGCGGCACCCGGCCGCGCGAGCCGTCCGGCAGGCCGATGTCGAGCGCCGCCGCCTCGTCGTCCTTCAGCACCACCGCCAGATGCCAGCCCTCGGAGCCGGCGGGCGGCGCCATGGAGGCGAGCTTCTTCGCCCAGTTGTCGAAATTCTCCATCTTGCCGACCGGGCCGCGGTAGCCGTGGCGGCGGTCGTACTGGACCAGCCCGCTGCGCAGCGCCTTGGTCGCCGCCTGCTGAAGCACCGGGTCCATGGAGGCGCGGACCGACAGGCCGCCCTCGTAGAGCGCCTGCTCGCCGTAGAGCTTCACCAGCTCGCGCCGGACCTCCTCGGCGAAATACTCCGAGGTCACATACTCCTGCTCGTCGCGCTTGCGCACGACCAGGGGCTTGGACTGGGCGATCCTGGCCTCTTCCGGGGTGATGTGCCCGTCCTCGGCCATGCGCCCGATCACCCAGTTGCGCCGCGCGATGGCGGCGTCGCGCTGGCGTTCCGGATGGTAGTTGCTGGGCGCCTTGGGCAGGGCCGCCAGATAGGCCGCCTCCTCGATGTCCAGCTCGTCCAGCGCCTTGTTGAAGTAGTTCAGCGCCGCCGCCGCCACGCCGTAGGAACGGTATCCCAGGAAGATCTCGTTCAGGTACAGCTCGAGGATGCGGTCCTTGCTGAAGGCCCGCTCGATGCGGACCGCCAGGATCGCTTCCTTGATCTTGCGCGAGAAGGAGACCTCGTTGGTCAGCAGCATGTTCTTGGCGACCTGCTGCGTGATCGTCGAGGCGCCCATCGGCCGGCGGTCGCGGCCGAGATTCTCCACGTTGGTCAGGATGGCGCGGGCGATGCCGACGGGATCGATGCCCTTGTGGTCGTAGAAGTTCTTGTCCTCGGCGGACAGGAAGGCGTTGGTCACGCGCTTCGGCATGGCGTCGATGGGGACGAACACGCGCTTTTCCGACGCGAACTCGGCCAGCAGGCGTCCGTCGCCCGCATGGACGCGGGTGGTCACCGGCGGTTCGTAGTTGGCGAGCTTGGTGTAGTCCGGCAGTTCGTGATCGTAATGGTCCAGCATGTAGACCAGCCCTCCCGCCCCGGCCAGGGCGAGGATCACGACGGCCATCAGGGCGGACAGAATAAAGCGCATGACGGTTCCCAGACAGGCATGGCGGCGGCCCCGCCGCCTTCGTCCGGGACAGAGACCGGGAAGACGCGGAACCGTCCGATGGGCGGCATCCTACACCGCGAGGGGCAGCAGTCCGACTCCCTCGCAGCCATGTCAGGAAAATGTGACGGCCACAAGGCGCATGCAAGAAAGTGGTGACCGGAAGACGCGTATGCCCGCCCGCCCCCGCCCGCATGGCTGCACTGGGCAGCGGTGCCCGGCGCGGCCGATTTCGGTTCAACCGAGCCTCAGCTCTTCTGCGCCCCGGTCAGCCATTTGAAATAGGCGTCGATGGTGCGGACCATGCCGCGGCCGAGCTTTTCGCGGTGGGCCGACTTGCTCAGCAGGCTGACGTCCTGGGGACTCGACAAGTAGCCCATTTCGACCAGCGCGGACGGCATGTCCGGCGCGGTCAGCACGGCGAAGCCGGCCTGACGGTGCGGCTTGTTGGGGATCAGCTTGACCTCGCGGCCGAGGTGCTCCAGCGCCATGTTGGCGAAGCGCTTGGAGTGGTTCATCGTGTCGCGCTGGGCGAGGTCGATCAGGATCGAGGCCACCAGATCATTCTCGGAGGACAGGTCCATGCCGGCCAGCGCGTCGGCCCGGTTCTCCTTGGCGGCCAGCATCTCCGCCTCGCGGTCGGACGCCCGGTCGGACAGGGTGTAGATGGACAGGCCGCGCATGTTGGCGGAGCCGATGCTGTCGGCGTGCAGAGACAGGAACAGGTCGGCGTTGGCCTCCCGCGCGATGGCGACGCGGTCGCGCAGGCGGATGAACACGTCCTTGTCGCGGGTCAGCCGCACCCGGTAGCGGCCGGACCCTTCCAACTGGCGCTTCAGCTCCCGCGCCATCGCCAGCGTGATGTCCTTCTCATAGACCCCGCCGACGCCGACCGCGCCGGGATCGACGCCGCCATGGCCGGGATCGACGACGATCATCGGCTTTTCCGGCACCGGCGCCGCCCGCGGCGGGACCGGGGGCGGAAGGGCCGCGGCGACCGGCACGATGGGGTCCTTCTTCGCCGGCGGGCGGACCGCGTCGCGGCTCACCGACGCGGTGGCCGCAGTGGCCGTGGTCGCGGCGACCGGGGCGGCGGCGGCGAACTGCGCCGGGGTGGTGCGGGCGATGTCGAGGACGAAGCGCGGCTTGAAGCCGTCGCGCGGCGGGATGAGGTAGGACTCGACCACCCGCGCCGGGCCGTCGGTCTCCACCACCAGGCGGGAGGCGCCGCCGTCGCGCCCTTCGAAGCGGTAGCGGGCGACCACGCCCTTGCCCGCCATCACCGTGTTGCCGCCCGGCCAGCTCACCTCCGGCAGATCGACGACGACGCGGTAGGGCGAGCCGTGCACCGACACGGTGAAGGGAACCGAGTCGGTGAGTTCCAGAACCAGCCGCGTCTTGTCGGGATGCAGGCCGAGCCGCGCGTTCAGGACGGACACCCGCTCCTGCACCGGCGGCGGGAAGGGCAGCGCCGCGGTGGTCTGGGCCTGCGCCGGGGCGCACGGCAGAACGGCCGCCCCCAGAAGGGCGCCCAGCGCAGCGACAATCGCGAGCAATCGGGGCATCCGTTCCACCAGAAACCACAAACCGGCAAAGCCAGCGCTCAGCTATAGCGCAGCGAAATCAAGGCGCTCAACGCTGGTGTCCGGGGGCGTGGCGGAATTGTCGGCGAGGGTGCCGTTCATGCAACACCGCCCCCGCCGGCCCCGGCCCGGGGAAATGCCGCCGAACCGGATGCGACGGACCGCAACTTTCGCCGAATTCCACGTTGTGCATGGTTTCGTGCTTGTCTATGGTAGCTCTGCGACATACCGCGACCCACCAGCCCACTCTTCCGAGAGGTTTCTCTCCGGGGTGACTGTGGGCGTCGCCCGCGGACCCCCACGGCCGAAATTTACATCATCGGGCGCGGTCCGGGGCGTGACGCTTCTGGGTTGCCGGTGGATTGGGACGAAACCTCGAAGCTGGTGCCGGCCGCAAGGCCGTAACCCGGAGGCCGAAGCCCGACCCGTCCTGGCTGCTTCGTCAGCGCCGTTCGACGGGTTAGGGGCCGGTTCCGCAGGCTTCGCTCACAACGATGACGCGCCCTGGCGGCTTGTCCGTCGCGCGGGCGGCCTGGGGCGTCATGGGGATCTTGTATGGCCAAGCGCATGCTGGTGGACGCCACGCACCCGGAGGAAACCCGGGTCGCCGTGGTCAATGGGAACAGACTCGAAGATCTCGACTTCGAAATCGCCACCCGGAAGCAACTCAAGGGCAACATCTACCTTGCCAAGGTGACCCGGGTCGAGCCGTCGCTCCAGGCGGCCTTCGTGGAATATGGCGGGAACCGCCACGGCTTCCTGGCCTTCTCGGAAATCCACCCCGACTATTACCGCATCCCGATCGCCGACCGCGAGGCCCTGCTGGCCGAGGAGCGCCGGCTTGAGGAGCAGGCCGAGGCCCGCGCCGAGGCCGCCGCCGACGGCGCCGTGATGGCCGAGCCGATCCGCCCGGATGTCGTGGTCGAGGAAAACTCCCCGATGCCCGGCTCCTACGCCGAGGCCGAGGGCGACGGGTTCGAGGGCGATGTCCCGGCCTTCGCCACGGACGCCGGTTCGGACGGTGGTTCGGACGAGGCCGCGGATTCGGACGAGGCTCCGGAAGGCGCCGCCCCGGCCGAGAGCCCGGACGTCATCGGCGGGGACGAGGTCGAAGAGGCCCACCGCCGCCGCGCCCGCCCGCTGCGCAGCTACAAGATCCAGGAAGTCATCAAGCGCCGGCAGGTCATGCTGGTCCAGGTGACCAAGGAGGAGCGCGGCAACAAGGGCGCGGCGCTGACCACCTACCTGTCGCTGCCGGGCCGCTACTGCGTGCTGATGCCCAACACGGGCCGCGGCGGCGGGATCTCCCGCAAGATCACCAACCCCGCCGACCGCAAGCGCCTGAAGGAGATCCTGTCCGATCTCGACATTCCGGAAGGCATGGCGGTCATCCTGCGCACCGCGGGGCTGGAACGCTCCAAGCAGGAAATCAAGCGCGACCTCGAATATCTGCTGCGCCTGTGGGACGACATCCGCGTCCAGACGCTGAAGTCGTCCGCGCCCTGCCTCATCTATGAGGAGGCGAACCTCATCAAGCGCTCGATCCGCGATCTCTACACCGACGACATCGACGAGATCTGGGTGGAGGGCAGCGCCGGCTTCAACACCGCGCGCGACTTCATGCGCATGATGATGCCGAGCCACAGCAAGCGCGTCATGCAGTACCAGGACGACACGATCCCGCTGTTCCACCGCTATCAGGTGGAAACGCAGATCGACGCGATCCACAGCCCGGTCGTGCAACTCCGCTCCGGCGGCTACATCGTCATCAACCCGACCGAGGCGCTGGTTTCCATCGACGTCAACTCGGGCAAGTCGACGCGCGAGCGCAACATCGAGGAAACGGCCTACAAGACCAACCTCGAAGCCGCCGACGAGGTGGCGCGCCAGCTCCGCCTGCGCGACCTCGCGGGCCTCATCGTGATCGATTTCATCGACATGGAGGAGCCCCGCAACAACGCCGCGGTGGAGCGCCGTCTGAAGGAGGCGATGAAGAACGACCGGGCGCGCATCCAGCTCGGCCGCATCTCCGCCTTTGGACTGCTGGAACTGTCGCGCCAGCGCCTGCGCCCGTCGCTGCTGGAAACCAACTTCGAGCGCTGCCCGCACTGCTCCGGCACCGGCGTCATCCGCTCGGTGGAATCCGCCTCGCTGCACGTGCTGCGCGCCATCGAGGAGGAGGGCATCCGCAAGCGGTCGTCGGAGATCACCGTCTTCGTGCCGACCCGCATCGCGCTCTACATCCTCAACCAGAAGCGCGGCGAGCTGACCAAGATCGAGGACCGCTACCGGTTCCGCGTCATGGTCCAGGCCGACGACACGCTGATCGCTCCGGACCTGCGGCTTGAGCGCGTGAAGGCCCGCACGCCGGAGGACGACGTGCCGCTGGTCAGCGCCGAGCGCGTCCTGGCCGAGACCGACCGCATCCTGGCCGCCGAGGCCGAGGAGGCCGAGGAGGAGGCGCCCGTCGTCGAGGCCGCCGAGGTCGCCGGGGCCGAGGTCACGGAACGCGCCGACGCCGCCGGGGAGAGCGAGGGCGACCGCCGCCGCCGCCGCCGCCGCCGCCGTGGCCGCGGGCGTGACCGCGAGGATGGCCGCGCGCCGTTCGGCGAGTCCGCCGACGCGTCCGACGAGGCGACCGAGGGCGAGGAAGTCGAAGCGGAGGCCGCCGACGCCGACGAGACGGCGGTCGACGAGGAAGCGATCGAGCGCGCCCAGATCGAGGCGCCGGAGTTCGTCATCAACGACGTCGATGTCGGCCCCGCCCACATCGAGGACGACGAGGACGAGGAGGCCGATCTGGCCGCGTCCGAGGCGGAGGACGGCGCCGATGCCTTCGAGGCCAACGGCGACGGGAATGGCGAGCGCAAGAAGCGCCGCCGCGGCAAGCGCGGTGGTCGCCGGCGGTCCCGCCAGCGCGAGGGCCTGGAGGCCGGCGAGGGTCTGCCCGCCGCCGAATCGGAAGATGGCGCCGAGGGCGAGGCGGAAGCCGAGTCCTTCCCGACCGCCGTCGAGGCCGGCCGCGCCGTCAACCCGCCGGAACTGCCGGCGGACATGGAACCGGTCGAGTTCGACTGGGTCCTGACCAGCGCGGTGGCCGCCGAGGCCGCCCCGGAGACCACGGCGGACACCGCCGCGGAGGTTCCGGCCGCCGAGGAAGCCGCCCCGGTGGCGGAGGAGGCTCCGGCCCGCAAGCCGCGCCGTGGCCGCGCCAAGGCGACCGCCGCGGAGGCTGCCGAGGCCGTGACGGCGGAGCCGGAAGCGGCCCCCGCCAAGCCGAAGCGCGCCGCGAAGGGCGCCAAGGCTGCTCCCAAGGCGGCCGCCCCCAAGGCTGCCGCTCCGGAGGAAGCCGCCCCGCCGGCCAAGCCGTCGCGCAGCCGCAAGGCGAAGACCGCGACCGCCGAGGCCGCCCCTGCCCCGGCGCCGGTTGCGGCCCCGGTCGCCGAGGAGCCGAAGAAGCGTCCGGCGCGCAAGCGCAAGACCGCGGCGGACGCTCCCGCCGAGGCGGCACCCGCTCCGGCCCCGGTTGCGGCCCCCGTCGCCGAGGAGCCGAAGAAGCGTCCGGCGCGCAAGCGCAAGACCGCGGCGGATGCGCCGACCGAAGCGGCGCCCGCTCCGGCGGTCAGCGAGACGGTTCCGGCCGCGCCGGCACCCGAGCCCGCCAGCGCAAACGCCGCTCCGGAGGCCAAGCCGCGCCGGGGTTGGTGGAGCCGCTAAGCGCGCGCTTCATCGCCGTAAAGACTGGAAAAGGCGCCTCGCGGCGCCTTTTCCTTTTCCTGAGAACCGCGAAGGGTCCCGACCATGAGCAAGGCCTTCACCCGGGAGAACGACTCCGCCGGCGACGACGACGAGGCCGACGATCCCAAACCCTTGCCCAAGGGCGTGAAGAACTACATGACGCCCGAAGGCTTCCAGCGCATGCAGGAGGAACTGCGTTCGCTGCTGCGCGTCGAGCGCCCAAAGGTGGTCGAGGTGGTGTCCTGGGCGGCCGGCAACGGCGACCGCTCGGAAAACGGCGACTACATCTACGGCAAGAAGCGCCTGCGCGAGATCGACCGGCGCATCCGCTTCCTGACCAAGCGGCTGGAATCGGCGGAGGTGGTTGACCCCACGCTCCAGAAGAACCGCGACCGCGTGTTCTTCGGCGCCACCGTCACCTACGCGCGGGAGGACGGCACGGAGAACACCATCACCATCGTCGGCGCCGACGAGGTGGACATGGACCGTGCCCATGTGAGCTGGATTTCGCCCATCGCCCGCGCCCTGCTGAAGGCGCAGGAGGGCGACGTGGTGGACCTGCGCACCCCCGCCGGGCTGGAGCAGATCGAGGTCGTCGCCATCCGCTATCCGGGCGACGAAGCATAAAGAACGCTGGGGCTACAGCAGCCCCAGCTCCTCCAGTTCGGCGCGCAGGCTGGCGGCGCCGGAGAAACGGTGCGCCGTCATGCCGAGGATGCGGGCGGCCTCGACATTGGCCGGGCTGTCGTCGATGAAATAGCAGTCCGCCGCCGACAAGCCGTAGCGGTCGAGCAGGAGCTGGAAGATCGCCGGGTCCGGCTTCACCAGCCTCTCGTCGCCGGACACGATGATCCCGTCGAAGAGGTTTAGGAAATCGAAGCGCTGGCGGGTCAGCGCCAGCTTGTCCGACGAGAAGTTGGTGATGGAGTAGAGCGGCGTCCCGCGCTGCTTCAGTTCCATCAGGATCTCCGGCGTTCCGGCCATGGGGCCGGGCACCATCTCCTCCCACCGCTCGTGATAGGCGCGGATCAGCTCGCGGCAGTCGGGAAACTCGGCGGTCAGAAGGGCGACCGCCTCGTCCCACGGGCGGCCGCGGTCCTGCTCCAGGTTCCAGGCGGGGGTGCAGATGGTGTCGAGGAAGTCCTCCATCAGGTCCTCGTACCCATCGAACAGCTCGCGGTAGAGATGCCGCGGGTCCCATTCGATGAGCACCTGGCCGATGTCGAAGACGACGGTGGTCGGCTTGGTCATCGTCAATTCCCGTCCCAGCCTCAGCCCTTGCGGGCCGCCGCGACGAGGTCCTTCATCTGGTCCAGCTTGATGGCGCCGGGGACCAGCTCGTCGCCGATGACGAAGGCCGGGGTGCCGCGGATGCCCAGCTCCTCGGCCAGCGCCTGGTTGGCGGCGATGACCTTCAGCACCTCGGGGCTGTTCATGTCCTTCTTCAGCTTGTCGGTGTCCAGCCCGACCGACTTGGCCAGCCGCTGGATCACGTCGTCGTCGAGCTGGCCGCGGTGGGCCATCAGGGCGTTGTGGAATTCCAGATACTTGCCCTGCCCGCGCGACGCCAGGGCCGCCTTGGCCGCGGTCAGCGAGGCCGGGCTGAGGATCGGGAACTCCTTGAAGACGAAGCGCAGCTTGCCGTCGTCCTTGATCAGGCGCTCGGTGTCGGCCTGCACGGCCTTGCAGTAGCCGCACTGGTAGTCGAAGAACTCGACCACCGTCACGTCGCCCTTGGGGTTGCCGGCGACCGGATCGGCGGGGTTCTGGAACAGCGCCGCCTTGTTCTCGGCCAGCGCCGTCTTGGCCTTCTGCTCCTCGGCCATCTTCTGGCGCTTCTGGAGCGAGTCCACGGCCTCCAGGATGATCTCCGGGTTCTTCAGGATGTAGTCGCGCACGACCTCCTCGACGGCCTTGCGCTGCGCGTCGTCCATCGGGCTCTGCGCCTGGAGGGCGGGGGCCAGCAGCCCCGTCGGAAGGGCCAGCGCGGCGGCGAGCGCCAGGGCGGCGGGGCGGAAGCGGGTCATGTCGAACTCTCTCGTGGGGAGCCAAAACGGCGCGAATCGGGGCGATACTGTGGACCGGGACGGCGGGGTCAGGCAAGACGGCTGTGCGCCGCCCAAAGGGAGGAGGCTCAGGCTCACTTGCCGCCCGCCTGCCCGCGGATGTCCTGGGCGCGCAGCCAGCCGGGAGAGCCGACGGGCAGAAGCTTCTCCGCCCGCTCCGCCTGGAAGCGGGCCATCGGCTTGTCGCCGCGGGCGAAGGCCTCCTCGGCGGTGGCGTAGGCGACCATGCCGGCGTTGCCTTTCATGCTCCAGGCCTGGGCCATCAGCCGCCACAGGAAGGCCGACTGCGCCTGCGTCTTGGACGCCACCTGGAGGTTGCGCAGCGCCTCGTCGGCCAGCCGGCCGTCGTTCTGCTCCATCAGGGAGTGGGCCAGCGAGACGCGGATGCTGCCGGCGTCCGGCTCCAGCTCGATCGCCTTGCGGTAGGGCGCGGCGGCGTCCACCGCCCGCCCGTTCTGCAGCATCAGGTCGCCCTTCATCTCGTAGAGGAAGGCGTTCTTCGGTTCCTGGGCGATCAGCCCGTCGACCAGCGGCAGCGCCTGCCGGACCTCGCCGCGCCGGAAATAGGCGTAGGCCCGGCCGTAGCGCGCCACGAAGGACGGGTCGTCCGCCTTGTAGCGGCGCAGCGCCCCGTTGGGGTCGAGATAGGCGTAGAGCTTGGCCTGGATGCGGCGGAACTCCTCGTTCCATTGCGCCGGCACCGGCCTCTTGCCGACCCGTGACCGCTCCACGAAATTGCGCACCGTCTCGATGCGCTCGCGGGTCAGCGGGTGGGTGCGGCGGTAGCCGGCGTCGCGGTCCACCAGCAGCGGGTCGTCGGCGGCGCCCAGCTTCTCCAGGAAGGTGACCAGCCCCTCCGCCGAGATGCCCGATTGCTCCATGTAGGACAGGCCCGCCTGGTCGGCCGAGGATTCCTGGCTGCGCGAGAAGGACAGAAAGTTGCGCTCCGCCAGATGCTGGCCCAGCATGACGCCCGCAGCACCGGCCCCGGCGTTGCCCGCGGCGATGCCGCCGACGATGCCGATGCCCATGCCGATCAGCGAGGACAGGAAGGCGTTCTCCATCGCCTCCGACCCGCGGACCAGATGGCCGCCGGCGATGTGGCCGGTTTCGTGGGCGATCACGCCGATGAGCTGCCCGGCGTCCTCCAGCCCCAGCAGCAGACCGGTGTGCAGGAAGATGTTCTGCCCGCCCGCGACGAAGGCGTTCATGGTGTTGTCGTTGACCAGGACGATGTTCACCGCGTCCGGATCGATGCCAGCGGCCTGGAAGATTGGCCGCGCCATGTCGCGGATGATATGTTCCGTCTCGGCGTCGCTCAGGAATTGCATCTCCTGGCGCCGCTGCGCGCCCGCGGGCGGCGACCACGACAGAACCATCACGGCAACCATGGCGATGACCGAAACCAGCCTGCTGGGCTTGCGCACCGTTTCTTCCTCCGCACACCGGGGCACCGGGCAGCCGGTCAAGACGCCGGTCCGGGCACCCCATTCCACCCGCCGAATCTGGCAAGGGTTGGGCGCGATTGCCATAGCCGCATCGCTGGTGGGCGGCTGCGTCAACACGAAATACCGCACGGGCGCCCCGGCCCAGAGCTTCGTCGCGGCCGACGAGCCGCGCGCCGCGGAGATCGGGCGCGACATCATCGCCCAGGGCGGCAAGGCCGGCGACGCCGCCACCGCCATGGCGATGGCGATGGCCGTCACCCTGCCCTCGCGCGTCGGGATGACCGGCGGCGGCGTCTGCGTGGTGTTCGACGCCGCGAAGAAGGAAACCCGCACGCTCGACTTCCTCCCCCGGCCCGCCGGTGCCGGCGGGGCCGCCCTGCCCGGCTTCCTGCGCGGCGTCTACGCGCTGCAGGCCTCCACCGGGGCGATGCGCTGGGAGCAGGCGGTGGTCCCGGCCGAGCAGCTCGCCCGCTCCACCCCGGTCAGCCGGGCTCTGGCCAGCGACCTCGCCGACTCCGCCGCCCGCCTGTCCGCCGATCCGGAGGCGCGCCGCGTTTTCCTGCCCACCGGCGCGCCGCTGGCCGAAGGCGCTCCGCTGAGCCAGCCGGAGCTGGCCGCCACGCTGTCGCAGGTGCGGCGCAGCGGCATCGCCGCCATGTATGGCGGGCCGCTGGGCGGCGCCGTGGCGCAGGCCGCCGCCATCGACCCCGCCGCGGTCCGCGGCTTCCAGCCGCGCTGGACCGGCACCGCGGCGATCCCTCTGGGCATCGTGTCGATGCATTTCGCCCAGCTTCCCGAGACCAACAACGGCGCCGCCCTGACCGCCGCCTGGAAGGCCGCCGCCGACCTGCCGTCTGACCGGCGCGCCGCCCGCGTGGCCCAGGCGCTGGGCGCCACCGGCAACGGCGCCTCCGCGCCCGGCGCCGGCCTCGTCGTGATCGACCATGAGGAGAATGGGGTCGCCTGCTCCTTCACCATGGGGGCGCCGTTCGGCAGCGGCCGCATGGTGCCGGGCACCGGCCTGCTCGCCGCCCGCGGGGTGGACGGCGCCGGCTTCGGCGCGCCCGGCCTGCTCACCAACGCCATCGTCGGCCGCACCCAGTTCGCCGGGGCGGCCAGCGCCGCCGGCAACGACGGCCCCGCCGCCGCTCCCGCCGCCCTGCTGACCGCCGCCCTGCCCGCCGCGCTCGACAAGGAGCCGGGCGCCGCCATCCGCGTCAGCCGCGACGCGAGCGGGCCGGGCCGGACCACCTTCGTCACCTGCCAGACCTCGATGGAGAGCGGCTGGAAGGAATGCCAGATCGCCGCCGACCCGCGCGCCCACGCCCTGGGCATCCTGGTCGAAACCGAGCGTTGATGTTCAAAAGTCTGGAATCATGAGCAAAGCACCGAAAGTCTCCAAACGGGGCGCCATCCCGCCCTTCTTCGTCATGGAAGTGATGCGCGCCGCCGCCGAGCGCGAAGCCGCCGGCCTTGAGGTCCTGCACATGGAGGTCGGGCAGCCCTCGACCGGCGCGCCGAAGGGCGTGCTGGAGGCCGCCCACCGCATGCTCGACGCCGACGTGCTCGGCTACACCGGGGCGCTGGGCATCCCGGCGCTGCGGGCGGCCATCGCCGGCTGGTACCGCGACCGCTACGGAATCGAGGTGCCGGAGCGGCGCGTGGTGGTCACCACCGGCTCCTCGGGCGCCTTCCAGCTCGGCTTCCTGGCGGCCTTCGATCCGGGCGACCGGGTGGCCATGGCCTCGCCCAGCTACCCGGCCTACCGCCACACGCTGACCGCCATCGGGGTCGAGCCGGTGGAACTGCCGACCGGGCCGGAGCACCGCTTCCAGCCGACCATCGAGCTTCTGGAACAGCTCGATCCGCCCATCCAGGGGCTGATCGTCGCCAGCCCGGCCAACCCGACCGGCACGATGCTGAGCCGCGAGGAGCTGACCGCGCTCGCCGCCTGGTGCGACGCCAAGGGCGTGCGCCTCGTCTCCGACGAGATCTACCACGGCCTGACCTATGGACCGGAGGCCGTCACCGCCGCCGAGGTCAGCGAAAGCGCCCTGGTGGTGAACAGCTTCTCCAAGTACTTCTCGATGACCGGCTGGCGGCTCGGCTGGATGATCGTTCCGGACGACCTGATCCGCTCGGTCGAATGCCTCGCCCAGAACCTGTTCATCTCGGCCCCCAGCCTGTCGCAGGCCGCCGCGGTCGCCGCGTTCAGCTGCACCGAGGAGCTGGACGGCCACGTCGCCCGCTACGCCCGCAACCGCGAGCTTCTGCTGAGGGAACTGCCGAAGGCCGGCTTCGACAAGCTGGCTCCGGCCGACGGCGCCTTCTACATCTACGCCGACGTGACGGAGATGACCGACGACAGCGAGGCCTTCTGCAAGCGCATCCTGACGGAGACCGGCATCGCCTGCACCCCAGGCGTCGACTTCGACCCGGCGCGCGGCCACCGCTTCGTGCGCTTCAGCTTCGCCGGTTCGGAGGAGACCATCGCCGAGGCGGCACGGCGTCTGATCGCGTGGAAGAAGTAAGGAGCCCTTGCCCTATTCCTTCTCCCCCCTGGGGAGAAGGTTAGGATGAGGGGGCGCCGAAGGCGCTCCAAGCTCAACAAGCATCATCCGCCCTACCGGGCGTAGCGCCCCCTCACCCAACCCTCTCCCCAGGGGGGAGAGGGCTTCATTCTCAGTACGCGTATTCCTTGAACACCGGGTCGACGCTGCCGCTCCAGGGGCCGTTGAACTTCGCCAGAAGTTCGTCGGCGGGGGTCTGGCCGGACTCGGCGATGTCGAGCAGCGTGTTCAGGAAATGCGCCTCGTCGTCGCCCCAGTTGTCGTTGCGGGCGCGCCGGGCCAGACCGCCGCGGGCGATCTCCAGCACCTCCAGCGCGACCTCGCGCACCGTGCGTCCGCGGAAGGGGGTGCGCAGGGCGTGGCGCGGCACCTCGGCGCGCAGGTGGGCGCGCTCCTCCGTCGTCCAGCCCTTCACGAGGTCCCAGGCGGCGTCCAGGGCCTGGCTGTCGTAGAGCAGCCCGACCCACAGGGCCGGCAGGGCGCACAGGCGGCGCCACGGGCCGCCGTCGGCGCCGCGCATCTCCAGATACTTCTTCAGACGCACCTCGGGGAAGGAGGTGGTCATGTGGTCGGCCCAGTCGGTGATCAGCGGGACCTCGCCCGGCAGCGCCGGCAGGCGGCCCTGCATGAAGTCGCGGAAGGACTGGCCGGAGGCGTCGATGTACGTGCCGTCGCGGTAGACGAAGTACATCGGCACGTCGAGCAGATAGTCCACGTACCGCTCGAACCCGAAGCCGTCCTCGAACACGAAGGGCAGGTCGCCGGTGCGGTCGGGGTCGGTGTCGGTCCAGATGTGGCTGCGGAAGCTCTGGAAGCCGTTCGGCTTGCCCTCGGTGAAGGGCGAGTTGGCGAACAGCGCCGTGGCGATGGGCTGAAGCGCCAGGCTGACCCGGAACTTCTTCACCATGTCAGCTTCCGACGCGAAGTCCAGATTCACCTGCACGGTGCAGGTGCGCATCATCATGTCCAGGCCGAGCTTGCCGCGCTTGGGCATGTAGTCGCCCATGATCTTGTAGCGGCCCTTGGGCATCCAGGGGATCTCGTCGCGCCGCCACTTCGGCTGGAAGCCGAGGCCCATCATGGCGATGCCCAGCTCCCCGCCGATCTCCTTGACCTGATCGAGGTGGCGGTGCACCTCGGCGCAGGTCTGGTGCAGGGTCTCCAGCGGGGCGCCGGACAGCTCCACCTGCCCGCCCGGCTCCAGCGTGATGTTCGCCATGCCCTGGGTCAGGGCGATCAGGTTGCCCTTCTCCTCCACCGGGTCCCAGCCGAAGCGCTGCAGGCGGGTCAGCAGTTCGCCGATCCCGTCCGGCCCCTCGTAGGGCAGCGGCCGGTGGTCGGAGACGCGGTAGGCGAATTTCTCGTGTTCGGTCCCGATGCGCCACTGGTCGGAGGGCTTGCTGCCTGATTCCAGATAGGCCGCCAGTTGGCGGCGGTCGGTGATCGGTTCACCACGCGTCTGCGGAGGTGCGGACATGGAAGCTCCCGCTTTCAAAAAGTCTAAACTGGCCAACGAGTCAAACGGCCCGCCTCGGAACAGCGGCGCGTCGAGCGGCCCTTACTCCCCCACGGTGGGATCGGCCGGCGCGCGGAAGGGAGGTCGGGTGTCGCCCCCGTCCGCCGTCCAGTCCCCCGCAAGGGCCTGCCAGCAGGCGAGCGCCGCGACCACCGCCGTGTCGGCCCGGAGAATGCGGGGCCCCAGACCGACGGGAACAACAAAGGGGAGTTTGCAAATTTCGTCAAGTTCGGACTGCGCAAAGCCGCCCTCCGGCCCGATCAGGAAGGCGGCGGGGCCGCGCGGACGGCCGCGGACGGCCTCCGCGATGGGGCGTACGTTCCCGGCCTCGGCGCACAGGTACAGCGTACGTTCCACCGGCCAGCCGGCCAGCGCCTTGTCCAGCGGCAGCGGGTCGGCCATCTCCGGCACGGTCAGCCGCTCCGACTGCTCGGCGGCCTCGATGGCGTTGGCGCGCAGGCGGTCGGTGTTGACGCGGTTGGGGTCGGTGCGGCGGGTGAAGACCGGCCACAGGCGCGACACGCCCAGTTCACTGGCCTTCTCCGCCACGAAATCGATGCGCCCGCGCTTGATCGGGGCGAACAGCAGCCAGAGGTCCGGGCCGGCCGCCTGAGGACGCCGCTGCGCCGTCACGGTGAGCGAGCACCAGCCCTTGCCGAAACCGTCGATGGCGGCAAGCCATTCACCGTCCCGCCCGTTGAAGACAGCCACGACGTCGCCCTTGTCGAGCCGCAGGACATGGCGCAGGAAATGCGCCCGCTCGTGGTCGAGCCCCACCGCCTGCCCCTCGCCGAGGGGGCTGTCCACATAGAGGCGGGTCTTCGGTTGGTTTGACATGGCGCGAGGTCTCCGGTGTGCGGCGCCGACTATAGCGATAACGCTTCGGGGCGGAAACGGCCCAGCCTTGCGGGGACCCACCCCCGCCGCTACCTTGCCCCCGGTTTCCTCCACTCCCCACACCCGAGTCCGCCATGACCAGCCCCGCCTCCCCCGCTCCCGGCGACTTCACCGACATCCGGCGCGGCGACTGGATCGACCGCTTCGCCCCGGCGGCGGTCCGGCCCTATCTGCGGCTGGCGCGGTTGGATCGGCCCATCGGCACATGGCTTCTGCTGTTTCCCGGCTGGTGGAGCATTGCGCTGGCCGGGTCGGGACCGCTGCCCGACCTCTGGCTGATGGCGCTGTTCGCAATCGGCGCCGTGGTGATGCGCGGGGCTGGCTGCACGGTCAACGACATCCTCGACCGCGACTTCGACGCCATGGTGGAGCGCACGCGGACCCGCCCGATCCCCTCCGGACAGGTGTCGGTGAAACAGGCGCTGGCCTTCCTCGCCGTCCAGCTCCTCATCGGGCTGGCGGTGCTGGTGCAGTTCAACCCGCTGACCATCGGGCTGGGCGTGCTGTCGCTGGTCCTGGTCTTCACCTACCCGCTGATGAAGCGCATCACCTGGTGGCCGCAGGCCTTCCTGGGGCTGACCTTCAACTGGGGCGCCCTGATGGGCTGGACCGCGGTGCGCGGCGAGCTAGAATGGCCGGCGCTGGCGCTCTACGCCGCGGGGATCGTCTGGACGCTGGGCTACGACACCATCTACGCCCACCAGGATAAGGAGGACGACGCGCGAATCGGCGTGAAGTCCACCGCCCTGCGGCTGGGCGACCAGAGCAAGATCTGGATCTACGGCTTCTACACGTTGACCTTCGTGGGGATCGGCATCGCCGGGCGTCTGGCCGGGCTGGGCGGGCTGTTCCTGCCGCTGCTCTCGCTGGCCGCGCTGCAGCTCTCCTGGCAGGTGGCGACCTGGAACCCCGACGATCAGACGGACTGCCTGAAAAAGTTCAAGTCGAACCGCTGGTTCGGCTGGCTGGTGCTGGCGGCCTTCCTGGCCGGGAAGATCTAGGCGGCCAGGGAGCTGGAGGAAGGCTTAGCGCGTCAGCTCGGCGACGGTGCTGTCGCCGGAGCCCGGCTTGCGCGGCGGCAGGACCGCGCGGATGCCCTCGGTGGAGGCCACCATCTCGACGCCCTTCTGCGCGGCCGGCTGGGTCGGCTTGCGGGCCGGCAGCACGGCGGTCACCACCGGCGGAGCCATCTTCGCAGCGGTGCCCTTGCCGGACAGGGTAAGGGACGCGGTCAGCACCTGCGGCTTGCGGCCCGGAACGGCGACGGCGTGGCCCTTCAGGGAAGCCTCCATCAGGCGCGGCCCGGCGGCGGGCTTGGGCGCGGCGCGGCCCTGCGGAGCCACGGCGAAGGTGCTGCCAATGCCGGCATCCCGGGCATCGGCCTGACGGATCTCCGCCTCCTCGCCCTCCGGCAGGATGAAGCCGTAGGTGGTGTAGACGCGCAGGCCGAGCTGGTCCGACGGCTCGTGCCAGACGCGGACGGCCGTCCAGTCGTTGCGCGGCGACACGTCGACCACGCGCATGTTGCGGCGCAGCCCGCGGCCGTCGAGCCAGGAGTGGTCCACCTCGATGGTGCGGCGGTCGATGATGTGGCTGACCAGGGAGACGTGGCCGCGGCCGAGCCGCTGCGACCGCTTGAAGACGAGGACGGAGCCGAGCGCCGGGCGCTTGTCGCGCTCATATTGATCGGCGGCGGTGTTCCACCACGTCCAGGCATCGCCCCGGATCTCGAAATCCGATATGGAACGCAGCGTGCGGACGCAATCGCCGTCCTGGGCCTGGGCTTGGGATATGGTGAACGGGCTGAGAGCGATGAACGCCGCGAACGATGCGCAGAGTGCAATCCCTTTCGACCGCATATCAGCCCCATGCCCTTTGTTTTTCTCCTTTCGAACGGGTAACACGGGACGGCAGGTGTGTCTACTCCGTTTGAATTATGTAACCAAAACCGGTTGTGGATAGATCATCCATCCCCGCGCAGCTCCGGTGAGAGTCCAGTTATGAACAACTTTTCTCAAATCGACTTCATCCGCTCCAACACCGTCGTAACGCGGACTCCTTTGCTGCCCGAAATCGCGCTGCATCTGGCGACGGAAATCACGCCGTTGTGGGAGGCTACGGAGGATTCTTTGAAAGAGTCCAATGTACCGCCGCCCTATTGGGCCTTTGCTTGGCCGGGCGGTCAGGCGGTGGCGCGGCTCGTGCTCGACCGGCCGGAGCTGGTGGCGGGCAAGTCGGTGCTGGATTTCGCCGCCGGCACCGGGCTGGTCGGCATCGCCGCGATGATGGCCGGGGCGGCGCGCGTCCAGTCCTGCGACATCGACCGCTTCGCCCTGGCGGCCATCGCCCTTAACGCCGAATCCAACGGAGTCGACGTGAAGGCGGTCAGCGCCGATCTGGTGGACCGCCCCCTGCCTGGCATCGACGTCGTCCTGGCGGGCGACGTCTGCTACGAGAAGCCGATGGCCGACCGGGTGACCGCCTGGCTGCGCGCAATCGCCGCAACCGGCACGCTGGTCCTGCTGGGCGATCCGGGCCGCGCCTATGTCCCGCTCAGCGGAATCGAGCGGGTCGCGCAGTACAGCGTCCCGACCTCCCTGGAGTTGGAGGACCGCGAGATGCGCGAAACGACGATCTGGCGCCTGCTGCCGGAGGCCTGAGTCATGAGCGCGACCGCGACCGCTCCGCGCAAGGGCGCCACCCGGATGGCCGACATCCCGCCGGAGGTGCTGGCCGACCTGAACGCCGGCCGCCGCGAGACCGCCACGCTGGCCGAATCGCTGGCCATCGACTTCGCCGCCCTGCTGGCCGCCGCCGTGCCGGAGGCCGCGGGCGCCGTGTCCTTCGACCCGAAGGAGGGCGTGACACGGCGCATGGCGGCGGCGGGGAGCGCGGCTTTCGACCGGCTGGGCCTGGGGGCTGTGGAGCGGCTGGCCGCCCACCCGTCCGACACGGTGCGCGGCTGGGCCTGCTACGCTCTGGCGGCGGCCCCCGGCCTGACTCTGGCGGAGCGGCTGGAGCGCGTCCGCCCGCTGGCCGACGACCCGCATTTCGGCGTGCGCGAATGGGCGTGGCTGGCCCTGCGCCCCCACATCGCCGCCGCCATCGACGAGGCGCTGGCCCTCCTCACGCCCTGGACCGCCGAACCGTCGGAGCGGCTGCGCCGTTTCGCCAGCGAGGCCACCAGGCCCCGCGGCGTCTGGTGCGGCCACATCGGCGCGCTGAAGACCGACCCGGCGCGCGGCCTGCCGGTCCTCGACCCGCTGCGGGCGGACGGCGCGCGCTACGTCCAGGATTCGGTCGCCAACTGGCTGAACGACGCGGCGAAGAGCCAGCCCGGCTGGGTGCAGTCCCTCTGCGCCCGCTGGGAGACGGACAGCCCCGCCCCGGACGCCACCCGCCGCATCGTCCGCCGCGCCCTGCGCAGCGTGCCCTGCGCAGCGTGCCCTGCGCAACGTGAAGGAACCCGCGTGAGGCGGCACCTCCCCCCTTGACGCGGCGCCCTCCAGGCCGATGCTAAGCGCCCTCTCCTGATCCGACCCCATCGCACCCGAACGGACCCTCGACCATGCCCTACACCTCGTTGCGCGACTTCATCGACCGGCTGGAGAAGGCCGGGCGGCTGGTGGTGGTCCGGGAGCCGGTGTCCACGGCGCTGGAGATGACCGAGATCCAGACCCGCCTTCTCGCCGAAGGCGGCCCGGCGGTGCTGTTCGAGAACGTCATCAAGGCCGACGGCACCCGCTCGGAAATGCCGGTGCTGGTCAACCTGTTCGGCACGGTGGAGCGCGTCGCCTGGGGCATGGACCGCGAGCCGCACGAGCTGCGCGGCGTCGGCGAGACGCTGGCCTTCTTGAAGCAGCCGGAGCCGCCGGGCGGCTTCCGCGAGGCGATGGAACTGATCCCGCTCGCCAAGACCGTGCTGTCGATGAAGCCGAAGACGGTCGGCTCCGCCCCCTGCCAGGAGGTGGTGCTGACCGGCGACCAGATCGATCTCGGCCGCCTGCCGGTGCAGAGCTGCTGGCCGGGCGAGCCGGCGCCGCTGATCACTTGGCCGCTGGTCGTCACCAAGGGGCCCACGGCCAAGCGCGAGGACGACTTCAACCTCGGCATCTACCGGATGCAGGTGCTGGGGAAGAACAAGACGATCATGCGCTGGCTGAAGCACCGCGGCGGCGCGCAGCACCATCACCGCTGGCAGGCCAGCGGAAAGCGCGAGCCGCTGCCCTGCGCGGTGGTCCTCGGCGCCGATCCGGGCACCATCCTGGCCGCCGTCACGCCGGTGCCGGACACGCTGTCGGAGTACCAGTTCGCCGGCCTGCTGCGCGGCAAGAAGGTCGAACTGGTGGATTGCAAGACCGTGCCGCTGAAGGTGCCCGCCCAGGCGGAGATCATCCTGGAAGGCCATGTCAGCCTGGACGAATACGCCGACGAAGGGCCCTACGGCGACCACACCGGCTATTACAACTCGGTCGAGCCCTTCCCGGTCTTCACCGTCACGGCGATGACCATGCGGCGCAACCCGATCTACCTGTCCACCTTCACCGGCCGCCCGCCCGACGAGCCGTCGGTGCTGGGCGAGGCGCTGAACGAGGTCTTCATCCCCCTGTTGACCCAGCAATTCCCGGAGATCGTGGATTTCTGGCTGCCGCCGGAGGGCTGCTCCTACCGGATCGCCGTGGTCAGCATGAAGAAGGCCTATCCCGGCCACGCCAAGCGGGTGATGATGGGCGTCTGGTCCTTCCTGCGCCAGTTCATGTACACGAAATGGGTGATCGTCGTGGACGACGACATCGACGCGCGGAACTGGAAGGACGTGATGTGGGCGATGAGCACCCGCATGGACCCCGCCCGCGACATCACGGTGATCGAGGGCACCCCCATCGACTATCTGGACTTCGCCAGCCCCGAGTCGGGTCTCGGCGGCAAGGTCGGGCTGGACGCCACCAACAAGTGGCCGCCGGAGACCAAGCGCGAGTGGGGCCAGAAGATCCGCATGGACCAGGGCGTGGTCGACGAGGTGTCGCGCAAATGGGCGTCCTATGGTCTTCCGGGCAGCGGGACCCCGATCTGGAAGTGAGGCGTTAAGGGACGTCCCGCCTTTTCCAAGGAGCCCGCCATGCCCAGCGAGATCGCTCGCCCCATCGCCACCGTCCGTCTGGTCTTCCGCGACGGCGACGAGACCGCCGGGGACCTGTCGGTGGCGGAGCGGGCGGGAAACAACCTGTTCGTGGCGTCGGACGAGGGCGCGCAGATCGTCCATCTGGCCGCCGAGGAGGGCGGCACCCTCTACCGCCAGGACGCCGTGCATCGCCTGACGGATTTCTTCGCCTTGCCGATGATGGAGCCGGGGGAGGACGAGGTGGACGTCGAGGGTATGGCCGTCGCCGGCGGCTGGCTGTGGGTCACCGGCTCCCACGCGCTGGCCCGCAAGAAGCCGGAGCGCGGGGAGAACGGCACCGAGACGGCGCTGGAGCGGCTGACCGAGGTGCGCTGCGACCCCAACCGCTTCCTGCTCGGCCGCATCCCGCTGGTCAGCGAGGCGGACGGGCGCCTGACCCCGGTCCGCCGCGACGGAAAGCGCAAGGCCGGCTGCCTGAAGTTCCGCAAGGGCGGCAACGCGCTGACCAAGGCACTGGCGGAGGACGAGCATCTGGCCCGCTTCGTCGCGGTTCCCGCCAAGGAGAACGGCTTCGACGTGGAGGGGCTGGCCGCCCATGGCGACCGGGTCTGGCTGGGGCTGCGCGGCCCGGTGCTGCGCGGTTGGGCCTGCATTCTCGAACTGGCGGTGGAGGACCACCCGGACGTCGAGGAGCGTCTGCGGCTGCGCCCCATCGGGCCGAACGGCGAGAAGTACCGCAAGCATTTCGTCGATCTGGACGGGCTGGGCATCCGCGAACTGACCTTCGACGGCGAGGATCTGGTCATCCTGGCCGGGCCGACCATGGATCTCGACGGTCCCGTCGCCGTGTGGCGCTGGACCGACGCCCTGTCGGTCACCCAGGAGACCGTCATCCCGCGCGACCGGCTGGTTCCTCTGCTGAACCTGCCCTACGGCAAGGGCGACGACCACGCGGAGGGCATTGCCTGCGTCCGCCGCGACGGCGCCCCGCCCGCCCTTCTGGTGGTCTACGACAGCCCGTCCAAGGCGCGCCGCCACGGTGCCGGGACCACCGCCGACCTGTTCGCCCTGCCCTCCCGCTACGATCCGGCCAACGCCTTCCGGGCGTGAGCTGTCGTTGTTGATATTGCAACAATCAGTGCATAATTAAGCGGATTATCCCAAACGTGGACATCGCTATTCTTGGCCTCAGACGACAACGGCCCCGACGCGGGGCGCCACGCTGAGACAAGGAGACCATGCCATGACCGCCAACACCGCCGCCATCGACACCCGCACCGCCCCCTACGCCGCCTTCCTGCTGCGCGTCAGCCTGGGCCTTCTGTTCATCGCCCACGGCCTGATCCTGAAGGTCTTCACCTTCGGCATCGCCGGCACGGTCGGCTACTTCGAGAGCCTCGGCTACCCCGGCCTCTTCGCCTATCTGGTCATCCTCGGCGAGATCGGCGGCGGCCTGCTGCTGGTGGCCGGCGTCTTCACCCGCTGGATTTCGCTGTCCCTGCTGCCGATCCTGATCGGCGCGACGCTCCAGCACACCGGCAACGGCTGGGTCTTCTCGGCCCAGGGCGGCGGCTGGGAGTTCCCGGTGTTCTGGACGGTGCTGCTCGGCGTGCAGGCCCTGCTCGGCGACGGCGCCTTCGCCCTGAAGCTGCCGACCGCCGGCCGCGACACCCTTCAGAGCCGGCTGGCCTGACCCTAAGGAAAGATATGACGAGCGGCGCGCGGGCGGGCACCAGCCCCCCGCGCGCCGCCGCTTTTGTGCGGCGGAGGGACCGGACCTGAGGCGATATGCCCCTTCCTCTTCTTCTCCGGGCTCCCATTTGCTAGACAAGCCGGAGACCTAGCGGAGACCGTAATGCCCGTTTCGACCACCTCGCAACCTGACGTGCTGACCCTGCTGGACGATCTGATCCGCAAGGCGAAGGGCGCCGGGGCCGACTCCGCCGACGCCGTGCTGTTCGACAGCGCCTCCCTGTCGCTGAGCCAGCGTTTCGGCAAGACGGAGAAGCTGGAGCGGTCCGAGTCGGGCGATCTGGGGCTGCGCGTTTTCATCGGCAAGCGGCAGGCCATCGTCTCCTCCACCGACCGCAGCGCCAAGGCGCTGGACGAGCTGGTGGAGCGCGCCGTCGCCATGGCCCGCGTGGTGCCGGAGGACCCCTTCTGCGGCCTCGCCGACCCGGAGCAGATCTACACCACCCTCCCCGACCTCGACGTCTGCGACCCGTCGGAGCCGTCGGCGGAGTTGCTGATCGAGCGCGCCCGCATCGCCGAGGAGGCCGCGCTGGCCGTCGAGGGCGTCACCAACTCCGAAGGCGCCGACGCCGGGTGGAGCCGCTCCACCATCGCCATCGCCGCGTCCAACGGCTTCACCGGCCGCTACGGCGTGTCGCGGCAGTCGCTGTCGGCCTCGGTGCTCGCCGGGACGGGCACGGGGATGGAGCGCGACTATGACTATGACAGCAAGGTCTACGGCTCCGACCTGCGCGACCCGGCGTCGATCGGCCGCGAGGCCGGCGAGCGGGCCATCCGCCGCCTGAACCCGCGCCGGGTCAAGAGCTGCAAGGTGCCGGTGGTGTTCGACCCCCGTGTCTCCCGCGGGCTGCTGGGGCATCTGACCGGCTCGATCAGCGGGCCGAGCATCGCGCGGGGCACCAGCTTCCTCAAGGACAAGATGGGGCAGCGGATTTTCGCCGCCGGCATCACCATCGTCGACGACCCGCATGTGAAGCGCGGCCTGCGCTCCCGCCCCTTCGACGCGGAGGGCATCGCCACCACCCGCCGCAACCTGATCGAGGACGGGCACCTGACCACCTGGCTGCTCGACCTGCGCTCGGCCCGCCAGCTCGGCCTGTCGACGACCGGCCACGCGGCGCGCGGCACCTCCGGCCCGCCGGGCCCGGCCCCGGCCAACGTCTACATGGCCCCGGGCGCCAAGAGCCGCGAGGAGCTGCTGGCCGAGATCCCCAACGGCTTCTACGTGACGGAGCTGATGGGCACCGGCGTCAACGGGGTGACCGGCGACTACAGCCGGGGTGCCGCGGGCTATTGGATCGAGAACGGGCAGATCGCCTACCCGGTCACCGAACTGACCATCGCCGGCAACCTCAAGGAGATGTTCCTGAACCTGGAACCGGCGAGCGACCTGGAACTGCGCTTCGGCATGGACGCCCCGACCATCCGCATCGACGGGCTGACCATCGCGGGCCAATGAGTGCCACGGGAGGCGCCGCAAGGCGCCTCCTCTTGGCGTCAGCGGCCCCCCTGTTAACGAACCACGCCGCGGACGATGTCGGCGATGGTGCCGTGCACCGCATCCAGGATCAGCATGTCCGCGCCGGCCAGGATGCACTCCCAGCCGTTCATGCACACCGGCACCCGCTGGCGCAGTTCGACGGGCGCCACCTTTTTGGCGATGCCCGGCGGCAACGGCTTGCCGCGCGCCAGCTTCTTCGCGATCCCCGGCGGCAGGGACGTCACCCCGACCGGATGGGCGACGAAATAGTCGCGGATGATCGTCACATCGCCGCGGGACACCGACCCTCCGGAGGCGCGCCCTTTGGAGTCGTGCCCCCGGGATTCGTAGGACGGCCCCCCCTGCGGCTTGCCGTGCCCTCCGCCGGGACCACCGGCCCAGTCGGGCTTGTCCGCCAGCGCCGGGCCGGTGATGGACAGCACCGCCAGAAGCGCCAGCGCGGCGCGCCCGTTGCGGCGCCGCATCCGATCCCCACTCATTATCCGCATTCCCTTGCCGGCCGAAGGTGAGCCGCAAGCGCATCCCGCGGCCCTACCCCCATCGGATTAGCGATAAGCGTCGCTGCTGGCCTGTGGCAAGAACGGGATATCAGACCGTCACGCTCATCGGCCCACCGGCGCCGCGCACCGACAGGTTGGGCAGGAAATCCTGGAACAGCGACAGGCTCTTCAGGTCGGACACATAGCCCGTTCCCTCCCCGCCCATCGTCTTCCCACCGACGCTCTTCATCACGTCGCCGGCCTGCGCGTCCTGGGCCTCCAGCGCGTCCTTCAACACGGAGGCCAGCGCGCTGCCGTAGCCCAGCCGCTCCATCGGCGCGCCGGTCTCCTTCGTCGTCTTCTCGTAGCTGTACTGCAGCGCGGCCCGCTGGACCGACCAGTTGACCGACTCCTTCTCCTCCTGGCTGGCCTCGTCGAGGAACTTCACCCCGGCGCGGTAGGCGGCGGCCTTGTCAGTGCCGAGGGGATCGGCGGCATCCATCGCCTCCTTCTGCTGGCGGGCCATGATGGACTGCGCTGCCTCCTGCTCGTTCTTGGAGAAGGTGCCGTCCTTGTTGCTGGCGATGGCATGGAGGCTGCGCCGGTCGAAGCCGCCGAACAACCGCTCCACGTCCTTCCCGGTCGGGTCGGAGTAGTTCACCCCCTTGCCTTCCTTCGCCATCGCCGTGTAGGTGGCGTCCAGCGAGTCGCGGGCGTCCTGGATGACCTTGGCGAAGCCCTGGAGCCCCGGCGTCTGGCTGGTGGTCAGCACCGTGGTGGGCGGCGGCGGCAGGCCGGCGGCCTCGGCCTCCTCCTTGGCGGAGGGCTCGAAGTCTTTGCCCCCTGGGCGGCTCTTGTCGACCTCACCGCGCCCGACGCCGGGAATGTCCACGTTCGCGGCGTACTCCGCGAGACCATTCGCCCAGAGCTTCCCCTCGAAGCCCAGGTCATACATAAGCTTGGCGGCGGCCTTTCCCTTCTCATTGTCCGGTGACAGCAACCCACCCTCGCCGCCTTCCGCTTCCGCGCCGAAATCCAGTTTTTCGAACGCGTCCTCTCCCTTCGTCGCGAAATACCTGAAGGCATTCCCCTTGATCTTGTTCGGGTCGCCGCCGACGGTTTCCATCATCTCGCGGTCGATGTCCGCCGACTCCGCGCGGAAGAGGGCATTGGCCGGAGCCATCGCCGCCTGGAACGCCTCGGTGTCCTCGTCCTTCCCGAAGGCGTCGTAAGCGGCGGTGCGCGCCTCATTCAGGGCCGACATGGCCTTGTCCATGCGTTCCGTCTTGATCTTGAAGGCCTTTTCAGCCGCCCCGAGCTTCTCCGCCCAGGCTTCGTCCTCCTCATCCTCGGGCCGCTCCTTGATGAAGCGGTCCTTCACGGCGTTGGTCGCCATTTGGCGCAGTCCCAACGCCACGTCCTTCTCGGTCATCTTGCCGGACTTGACGAAGTCTTCCAGCATCGCGCGGCCCTTGGAGCCGATGGAGGCGAAGACCTTCCCCGCCACGCCGGTCAGCGACTTCGCCAGACCGCTGAGTTCCACGCTGTCCTCGCCCTTCAAGGCGGCCAGGGCGGCGGAGCCCGCGGAGGACCCGGCGTCGGAGGCCGCCTTCCAGGTCCCCTCCGCTTCGGCGGCCCCCCCGGCGGGCTTCATTTTTGTGGCGGTCGCGGTGGCGCTGGCCGTGGTGGCCGAAAACAGGGCGTTGATCGACGCGGACATGGCTTCCCCCTTTCGGTCCCGCCTGGGCCGCGGGGCCTTAATCCTTAGAGATCGAAGTAATTATTGAATGTTCCCAAATAATTTTCCCAAGGCACCTCTTAACGGACTCTTAAAACAGCCGTCAGGGCGCCAGCACCGGCAAGACCCAGGGAGCCAGCGCGATCTCCACCGGCAAACGGGCGATCACGTCGCCGTCGCCCTGCACGGGCTCCCCCGCCGGCCCGTCGATGACCACGCGGCGGGCGGGCAGGATGCGGTAGTCGGGGAATCGCGGCAGCCGCCCGGCGGTGACGCCCCACAGGTAGCGCAGGGCGTTCCCCCGCCCTGCCCGCGGAAACAGGCAGACGTGCAGCCGCGGGTCGGCCAGCCGGGCGTCGGGCGCGCAGACGAAGCGCCCCCCGTAGAAATGCCCCTTGGCGACGATGACGGAGGCGACGTCCACCGGCTCCGCGCCATCCACCGCCACGCGGTAGGGACCGCCGCCGCCCGCGGCGATCCGGGCCAGCGTTTCCACCGCATAGGCACCCTTGCCGATCAGCCGCTTCAGCCGCGCGTCAACCCGCTCGACCACCCGGGCATCCAGGCCGGCGCCGGCCATCATGGCGAAGGCGCGGCCATTCGCCACACCCAGATGCACCGGCAGTGGGCGCCCCTCCGCCAGCACCCGCGCCACGCCCTCCGCGTCCAGCGGCAGGTCCAGCTCATGGGCCAGCACGTTGGCGGTGCCCAGCGGCACGATGCCCAAGGGGATCGTCGTCTCCCCATGTCCGCGCGCGCCCAGCCCGTTGACCACCTCGTTGATGGTGCCGTCGCCGCCCGCGGCGACCACCGCGTCGAAGACGCCGGGCGCCACCGTACGGGCCATCGCCTCCGCGTCGCCGCGCCCGCCGGTGGCCCGAAGCGTCACCGCAGCCCCGTGGCGCTGCTCCAGCAGGTCCAGCACCACGCCCAGACGGCGCGCCCGGCGGGCGCCGGCCACCGGGTTGTGGATGACCAGAAGACGACGCCGGGTCGCCGCGGCCGGACTCGACGTCTCAGGCACCGATTCGCCTCCATTCGCCGCTCCGGCATCCAATATGACCATTATGCTTCAGTTTTGATAAAGTCATATTTCGCCTTTGTTTCACCGCCAAGAAGTCTTATCGAAATCAATGGACCCAACAGATGCGCGTTATTGAAATCGTTGTCAAGACAACGAGCCGCCGATATACGGAACATGTTTCCATGAACCCTTGCCAAAACGGCGATGGAGCGGGGCATGAGCGCATCACGCGACGTCAAGCAGTACCGCAGCATCTGGATCTCCGACGTCCATCTGGGGACGCGGGGGTGCAAGGCGGAGTATCTTCTCGATTTCCTGAAGCAGAACGAGTCCGAGCACCTCTATCTCGTCGGCGACATCGTGGACGGCTGGCGCCTGCGCAAGGCGTGGTACTGGCCACAGGCGCACAACGACGTGGTGCAGAAGATCCTGCGCCGGGCGCGCAAGGGCGTGCAGGTCTATTACATCCCCGGCAACCACGACGAGGCCGCCCGCGACTACGCCGGCCTGCAGTTCGGCGGCGTTCATGTGGTGGAGGAGTGGATCCACGTCACCGCCGACGGGCGGCGGCTGCTGGTCACCCACGGCGACCGCTTCGACGTGGTGGTGAAGTACGCCCGCTGGCTGGCCTTCATCGGCGACAACGCCTACGTGACCCTGCTCCAGGCCAACACGCTGTTCAACTGGGTCCGCCGCAAGCTGGGCTTCCCCTACTGGTCGCTGTCCGCCTTCCTGAAGCACAAGACGAAGACGGCGGTCGAATTCATCGGCAACTACGAGACCGCCCTCGGCGACGAGGCCCGGCGCCGCAAGGTGGACGGGGTCGTCTGCGGCCACATCCACACCGCGGAAATCCGCGACATGGAAGGAATCCTCTATTGCAACGACGGCGACTGGGTCGAGTCCTGCACCGCCTTGGTCGAGCATCCCTGCGGCCGGCTGGAGATCATCGACTGGGCGGCGGACATCCGCCGGCGCACCGCAACGACGCTCCCCGCCCGCCTTCCGGCAAAGGAGAAGACGGAGAAGGAGAAGGCGGCCAAGGAGTCGGTTGCGGCGTGAACATCCTGATCGTCTCCGACGCCTGGCTCCCCCAGGTCAACGGCGTGGTGCGCACCATCGGCACCGTCCGTTCGGAACTGGAGGCCATGGGCCACCGTGTGGAGGTGATCGGCCCCGACCGCTTCCGCACCGTGCCCATGCCCACCTACCCGGAAATCCGACTGGCGCTTGGCGCGGGGCGGCGGTTGGCGGCGATGATCGACGCGCTGCGCCCCGACTGCATCCACATCGCCACCGAAGGGCCGCTGGGCTTCGCCGCCCGGCGCTACTGCCTCGCCCGCGGCAAGCCCTTCACCACCGCCTACCACACCCGCTTTCCCGAATATGTGCGCGACCGGGCGCCGGTCCCGCTGGCGCTCAGCTACGCGGTGGTGCGCCGGTTCCACAGGCCCTCCTCGGCAGTGATGGTGGCGACGCCGTCCATCGAGAGCGACCTCGCCGCCCGCGGCTTCACCAACATCCGGCGCTGGACCCGCGGTGTCGACACCGAGCTGTTCCGCCCCCGCGCCAAGGGCTTTCTGGCGCTGCCCCGCCCCATCGCCCTCTATGTCGGGCGCGTCGCGGTGGAGAAGAACCTCGAGGAGTTTCTGAGGCTCGACCTGCCGGGCAGCAAGCTGGTGGTCGGCGATGGCCCGGCCCGCGCGGAGCTTCAGCAGAAATATCCGGAGGTCCATTGGGCCGGCGCCCGCCATGGCGAGGAGCTGGCCCAGCATTACGCCGCGGCGGATGTCTTCGTCTTTCCGTCGCGCACCGACACCTTCGGCCTGGTGCTGCTGGAGGCGCTGGCCTCGGGCGTGCCGGTGGCCGCCTACCCGGTGCCCGGCCCGCTGGACGTGGTCGACGGCTCCGGCGCCGGCTGCCTGGACGAGGATCTCAAGGGGGCGATCGAGCGCGCCCTGACCATCCCGCCGGAACACTGCCGGGACCATGCCCTGAACTTCTCCTGGCGCCGCTCCGCCGAACAGTTCCTGGCGAACCTGCGCCCGTTCACCTGAGGGCGGCATGGGGCGGGGCCGGCACGCGGCCGGTCCCGCCCTTTCCGATCACGCGGCGCGGATGCGCTGCATGAACAGGTCCACGCTCTCGCGCAGGCGGTCGGACTCGCAGTGCAGATTGCCGGCGGCCCCCAGCACCTCCTCGGCGAGGCTGCCGGTCTCCGACGCCCCTTTGGTCACCGCCCCGATGGTGTCGGTCACGCTGCGGGTTCCGCGGGCCGCCTCCTGCACGTTGCGGACGATCTCCTGGGTGGCGGCGGTCTGCTGCTCCACCGCGGCGGAAACGGTGATGACGATGTCGTTGATGCTGCCGATGGTGGCGCCGATGCCGCTCAGCGCCTCGGCGGAGCCGCGCGCCACCTCCTGGATGCTGGCGATCTGGGCGGAGATGTCCTCCGTCGCCTTGGCGGTCTGGTTGGCGAGGTTCTTGACCTCCTGCGCGACCACCGCGAAGCCCTTGCCGGCCTCGCCGGCGCGGGCCGCCTCGATCGTCGCGTTCAGCGCCAGCAGGTTGGTCTGCCCGGCGATGCTGTTGATGAGCTGGAGCACCGCGCCGATCTTCTGCGCGGCGTCGACCAGACCGTTCACCGTGGCGTTGGTCCGCTCCGCCTCGGCCACCGCGCCGCGGGCGATCTGCGAGGACTGGGCGACCTGCCGGCTGATCTCGCCGATGGAGCTGGTGAGCTGCTCCGACGCGGCGGCGACCGTCTGCACGTTGGCCGACGCCTGCTCGGCGGCGGCGGCGACGGCGAGCGACTGGCGGTTGGTGGCGGCGGCGATCTGCGCCATGCGCTGGGCGTTGCCCTTCATCTCGTCCGACGCGGCCACCGTGTTGTCGGCGATGCCGCTGACGCTGCCCTCCAGGCTGTCGGCGACCTGTTTCAGGATGGCGCGCTTGCTCTCCTGCTCGGCCGCCGCGTAGGTCTCCAGCAGCACTTCGAGGTCGAGCCACGCGACCCGTCCCAGCGTGTCGCGCAGGGCTGCCCGCTCCGCCGCCTTCCGCGACCCGAACAGCGATCCGCGGCCCTCCGCCGCGTCGAGGCCCAGTTCGCGGGCGATGCCGCTGGATACCGTGTGGTGGCAGATGGCCACCGCATAGCCCGGCACACCGTGGTCGTAGAAAGCCTTGGCCAGCCGATGGGCGGACTCCAGGAAGCCCGGGCCGAAGTCGCCCGAGACCACGCGGGTCCAGTGGGCGACGCGCGCGGCGTGGACGTCGGGCAGGGTCAGGGCGTCGCGGATTTCCGGCCAAGCCGCGAAGGCGCTGTGCCATTGTTCCAGCAGCACGGGCAGACGGTGCTGCGCGAAGTCCCGGTTGGCGCGCAAACGCGCGATGTCCGCTTCGGTGATGTTGAAGGCACGGAGCCGGTTTTCCTGGCCGTCACGTTCCTGTACGCCCGCCATGATGTTATCATCCTGAAATATTGAAGGCCGACGCATTGCCCGCCTTCCTCGAAGTTGCCGAGGTTTCTACGCCATCAGAATAGCAACGGATTGCTTCAAAATTATCATAAGAGGTCCCAAAATCGTCATACTCAGGTATGCGATCCGCTCCTATCCGGCCATCAGCCTTCCGGCGGGCGTTAGCGCAAAGCCTTACCTCTGCCACAGCCCCCCATGCTAAAGTGGACAGGACCGCGACCGGGAAATCTGGCCGCGTTGGTTTTGTCGGATGGCGTTTCGACCCGCATGCTTCAGTCACTCTACCGCGGCCTGACGACCCTCGCCGGGCCGGCGGTTCGTCTGTATCTCGACCGGCGGCTGGCCGCCGGCAAGGAGGACTCCGCCCGCCGGGAGGAACGCTTCGGCACGGCCGCGCGCCCGCGCCCACCCGGACGGCTCGCCTGGATTCACGCGGCCAGCGTGGGGGAGGCCAACTCCGTCCTCGTCCTCATCGACCGCCTGCTCGCCGAGACGCCGGACCTGACGGTCCTGATGACCACCGGCACGGTCACCTCGGCGGAGCTGATGGGCCGCCGCCTGCCGAAGCGTGCCTTCCACCAGTATGTGCCGGTGGATCTGCCCGCCGCGGTCGACCGCTTCCTCGACCATTGGCGCCCCGATCTGGTGCTGTGGACGGAATCGGAGATCTGGCCGAACCTGCTCGGCGCCGTTCGGGCGCGCGGCATTCCGGCGGCGCTGGTCAACGCCCGCATGTCGGAACGCTCCTTCAACCGCTGGCGCTGCGCGTCGGGGCTGATCACGCCGCTGCTTTCGACCTTCCAGGTCACGCTGGCCCAGTCGGAGGAGGACGCCGACCGGCTGCGCCGTCTCGGCGCGCGGGGCGTCGTCAGCGTCGGCAACCTGAAATTCTCCGCCGAGCCGCCGCCCGCCGATCCCGCGGCTCTGGCGGCGCTGCGCGCGGCCTGCACCGGGCGTCCCGTCTGGCTGCTCGCCAGCACCCACCCCGGCGAGGACGAGTTGGCCGCCGCGGTGCATGACGCGCTGGCCGAGCGCCTGCCCGGCCTGCTGACCCTGCTGATCCCCCGCCACGCCCACCGCGGCCCCGACATCGCGGCGCTGCTGCGCCAGCGCGGCCTGACCGTCTCGCGCCGCGGCGAGGGCGCCCTGCCCGCCGCCGCGGACGCCGTGCACATCGCCGACACGATGGGGGAGATGGGGCTGTTCTACCGGCTGGCCCCGGTGGTCTGCATGGGCGGTTCCTTCGTCCCCCACGGCGGCCAGAACCCGGTGGAACCGGCCCTGCTCGGTTGCGCCGTCCTCTACGGCCCGCACATGTGGAACTTCACGGAGATCACCCGCCAGCTCGAAGCCGCCGGGGGCGCCCTGCCGGTGGCCGGGACGGAAGCGCTGCCCGACGCGGTCGGGCGCCTGCTGAGCGACGAAGCCGCCCGCGCCCGCGTCGCCGCCGGCGCGACGGCGGTGACCGAGGGCAACCGGCGGATCGTCGACCGCGCCCTGGCCGCGCTCGCCCCTGTCCTCGGCGTCGGCAGCGTCCGGCCCGCGGCATGAGGACTCCCGGCTTCTGGTACGGGTCCGGCGGAGCCGCCGGGGCGGCCCTGGGCTGGGCGCTCGCCCCGCTGGGCGCGCTCTACGGGCTGGCCGGGCGGCTGCGCATGGCGGCGGGGCGGCCGGAGCGGACCCCGGCACCGGTCCTCTGCGTCGGCAATCTGGTGGCGGGCGGCGCCGGCAAGACGCCGGTCTGCATCGCCGTGGCCGAGGCCCTGCGCGCCCGCGGCGTGGCACCCACCTTCCTCACCCGCGGCCATGGCGGGCGCGAGCGCGGCCCGCTGGCCGTCGACCTCGGCGTCCACGATTCGGCCGCGGTGGGCGACGAGGCGCTGCTGCTGGCCGCCCATGGCCCTTGCTGGGTGGCGCGCGACCGCGCCGCCGGGGCGCGGGCGGCCATCGCCGCGGGGGCCTCCGTCCTGGTGATGGACGACGGCTTCCAGAATCCCGGCCTCTTCAAGGATTTCTCGTTGATCGTGGTGGATGGGGCGGTGGGCTTCGGCAACGGCCACCTCATCCCCGCCGGCCCCCTGCGCGAGCCGGTGGAGCGCGGGCTGGCCCGCGCCGGAGCCGTCGTCGTCGTGGGCGAGGACCGCGCCGGGGTGGAGCGCCGCGTCGCCGGCACCCTGCCCCTCCTGCACGCCCGGCTGGAGCCGGTCGAGGAGGCCCGTGCCCTGGCCGGGCGGACGGTCCTGGCCTTCGCCGGCATCGGGCGGCCCGAAAAGTTCTTCGCGACGCTGGAGGCGCTGGGCGCCCGCGTGGTGGAGCGCGCCGCCTTCGCCGACCACCATCCCTACCGTCCCGAGGAGGTGATGGCCCTGATCGACCGCGCCAACGCGCTGGGCGCCCTGCCGGTCACCACCGTGAAGGACGCCGTCCGCCTGCCCGAGCCCCTGCGCGCCCTGGTCCGGGCGGTGCCGGTGCGCGCCGTCTGGCAGGACCCCGCCGCCCTCGACCGCCTGCTCGGCCCCCTTCTGACCGCGCTTCCGACTGGAGTTCCCAATGGCTAAGCCGCGCGGCCCCCTGGTATCCTGGCTGACCCGCCGGGTCGGCTACCCGCTGGAGGCCGTCCTCGTCCATGGCTTCTGCGGCCTGTTCCGCGCCCTTCCGGTGGACCGCGCCTCGGCGCTCGGCGGCTGGATCGGGCGGACCATCGGCCCGCGCCTGCGCGGCACCCGCACCGCCCGCCGCAACCTGGAGCGCGCCTTCCCCGAAAAGTCCCGCGCGGAGATCGACGCGATCATCCGCGGCATGTGGGACAATCTGGGCCGCGTCATCGCCGAATACCCGCACCTCGACGCCATCGGCGAATACGGCCCCGGCGGGCGGACCGAGGTGATCGGGGCGGAGCACATCGACGCCCTGCGCGAGGACGGCAAGGCCGGCATCCTCGTCTCCGGCCATTTCGCCAACTGGGAGGTGCAGTCCGTCACCTCGCGCAAGATGGGCGTGGAACTGGGGCTGGTCTATCGCGCGCCCAACAACCCCTATGTCGGCGCCCTGCTGACCGAGCTGCGCGGCGCCGCCTCCGGCACACACATCCCCAAAGGGTCGGACGGCGCCCGCACGCTGATCCGGGTGCTGACCAAGGGCGGGCACGTCGGCATGCTGATCGACCAGAAGCTGAACGACGGCATGCCCGTCCCCTTCTTCGGGCGCGACGCCATGACCGCCCCGGCGGCCGCACAGCTCGCCCTGCGGCTGGGCATCCCGCTGGTGCCGGCGCGGACCGAGCGTCTGGACGGCGCGCGCTTCCGCATCACCGTCCTGCCGCCGGTGGAGCCGCCGAACAGCGGCGACCGCAACGCTGATGTGCGGATTTTGATGGAGCGCCTAAACGCCCTGTTGGAGCAATGGATTCGCGAGCGCCCCGCCGAATGGCTCTGGCTGCACCGGCGCTGGCCCGACTGACGGAGAAGGTTTCCATGGCCCTGCCGCTCGACCCGCATCTGCTTCAGCTCTACCTCGTCGCGGCGCTGGTCCTGACGCTGGCGCCGGGACCGGATTCCCTGCTCGTCCTGTCGCGCAGCGTGATGGACGGGCGCAACGCCGGGGTGGTCGCCACCGCCGGCATCACGCTGGGCAACCTGATCCACGCGCTGCTCGCCGCCGCCGGCATCTCGGCGCTGGTCGCCGCCTCGCCGGCCCTGTTCGACGTGCTGCGCTACGCCGGCGGCGCCTATCTGGGCTGGATCGGCGGGCGGGCGCTGTGGAGCGCCCTGCGCACCGGCTTCGGCCGCCGCGGCGAAGCGGCGGAGGCCACGGCCAAGCCCGAGTCGGCCCCGGCGCACCGCGTCTTCCTCCAGGCGCTGCTGACCAATCTGCTGAACCCGAAGGTCATCCTCTTCTATCTCGCCTTCGTGCCGCAATTCGTCGCACCGGCGCTCGGCCACGTCGCGCTGCAGATCTTCCTGCTCGGCGCGATCCTCGGCGTCATCGGCGGCCTCTACCTGCTGGGGGTCGCGGCGCTCAGCGCAGGTGCGGCGCGGCGCGCCCTGTCGAGCGCGCGGGTGCGGGCGGTGCTGGACGGCGTCGCGGGGGTGCTGTTCCTGGGCTTCGCGCTGCGCCTGCTGCTGACCGACCGGCGCATCGCCTGACGGCAAATCCGTCAGGCGGGAAAAGACGTTGCGGAGTCAGTGGACGAGCGTGGCCGGGGGTGTCATAGTGCCGCCCGCGTTTAACCGGCCAGCCCGTCCGGCCGAATGGCTTACCGACCGCGAGCGACGATGAGCGAGAAGATCTCCCTGATCACCTGGATGGCGAACATCCACATCCGGTTTGTCACCTGGCGCCGGGGCAACAAGGTCGGCACCGACCGCTTCGGCAACACCTATTACCGGTCCCCGAGCGCGATCGCCGGCGTCAAGGAACGCCGCTGGGTGATCTATGCCGGCGAGCCGGATGCCTCCAAGGTGCCGCCGGAATGGCATTCCTGGCTCCACCACACCACCAAGGAGCCGCTGCCGGAAGGCAACAGCGCCTTCCACAAGCCGTGGCAGAAGGAGCATCTGCCGAACCTGTCCGGCTCGCTCCAGGCTTACCGGCCGCCCGGACACCAGTATGCGGGCGGGCAGCGCGTGCGCGCCACCGGCGATTACGAACCCTGGACTCCGGGCTGAGACGCCCGCGCGGTCCTTTAGGAATCCCTCATGCGCCGCAATGTGATTGAAACCGTGCTCGGCGGGGTCGTCCTCGCCGTGGCCGGCTTTTTTCTGGCTTTCGCCTACACCAGCGCCGATTTGCGCAAGGTGAACGGCTATGCCCTCACCGCCAATTTCACCAGCATCTCCGGCCTCCAGAGCGGGGCGGACGTGCGGATCAGCGGCGTGAAGGTGGGGTCGGTCACCGAACTGACGCTCGACCCGAAGAGCTATCAGGCGGTCGTGCACATGTCGATCCACCCGGACATCAAGCTGCCCAAGGACACCGCGGCGGTCATCGCCTCGGAAAGCCTGCTGGGCGGCAAGTTCCTGTCGCTGGAGCCGGGCGGCGAGGAGGACATGCTCAAGCCGGACGGCCGCGTCGAATACACGCAGAGCACCCCCGGCATCGAACAGCTCCTGGGCCAGGTCATCTTCTCGCTGCAGAACATGAGCAAGCCCGGCCAGGAGGGCGGCGAGCCGCCCAAGCTGTAAGCGCCACACACCGGGCCACAACACACCGGGCCACAACACACCGGTACGACGAACGAAGGGGCCTCGCGGCCCCTTTTTTCATTTGCCCACCCACTTTTCCCCAATCCCCTTCGGAACAGCCTCGGCCACGCTGGCGTTTCCTTGCCCAGGCCCAACACGGCACACTCATCAAAGGAGATCAGCGATGAAAGCCCGTTTCCTGGTTCTCGGCCTCGCCCTGCTCGCCGCCGCCTGCGGCGTGAACACCGAGGAGAAGGCCGCCAGCGGCGCTCTGGGCGGGGCGGCGGCGGGCGCCGTGGTCGGCGGGCCGGTCGGCGCGGTGGTCGGCGGCGCCGCGGGTGCTGCGGGCGGCACCGCCACCCAGAAGGTCGAGGAGAAGGAGGGCACCGCCGGCCCGTCCACCACCAACGCCCCCTACGGCGGCACCCGCCCCAGCGGCAGCATCACCCAGTAAGCGGCCCCGACAAAGCCGGTTCAACAAAGCGGTCACGGAGTAGACGGGGAGACGCTTCCGGGCTAGAAGGCTGTCGGGTTTCGGCCCACGCCGTTCGACATCACGGAAGCGATCCCCAGTGACGACGATCCCAGTGACGACGACTCCGAAAAGCCTCCGCCTGCGCGGCGCGGCCCTAGCGGCCGCGCTGCTCTGCCTTCCGGTCCTGAGCCCGGCCGGCCCGGCCGGCGCCGCTCCGGTGCCGGAGGAGATGGTCAGCCGCTCCGCCGCCAAGCTGCAGGGGCTGGACAAGATCACCGCCCGCACCTCCACCTTCACCATCGCGGTCGGCGAGACCAAGGCGCTCGGCAGCCTGCGCATCACGCTGCGCGCCTGCAAGGAAAACCCGCCGATCGAGACGCCGGAAACCGCGGCCTTCCTCGAAGTGATCGAGAACAAGCCCGGCGAACAGGCGGAGCCTGTGTTCAGCGGCTGGATGTTCGCTTCCAGCCCCGCCCTGTCGGCGATGGAGCACCCGATCTACGACGTCTGGGTGCTGTCCTGCGAGGGGGACTGAGTCCAGCCGGGCCGAGCCCTCCGTTTCCCGCCCTCAGCCTTCCGCGCCCAGCAGCGCCGTGATGGCCGCCCCCTGGTCGACGCCGCCGAAGTCCGTCGGCACCGCCAGGGCGGCGGCCAGCCGGCGACGGTACTCGGCGCGCGGAATCTCCATGGCGCCGAACTGGCTCAGATGTTCCGTCACGAATTGCGCGTCCAGCAGCCTGTAGCCCGCCGCGCGCAGCCGGGCGACCAGATGGACCAGCGCCACCTTGCTGGCGTCGGTGACGCGGCTGAACATGCTTTCCCCGAAGAAGGCGCCGCCCAGCGCGACGCCGTAGAGGCCGCCGACGAGTTGGCCGCCGCTCCAGCATTCCACGCTGTGGGCGCAGCCGCGCTCGTGCAGTTCGGTGTAGAGCCGCAGGATGTCGCCGTTGATCCAGGTCTTCGGACGGTCCGGCGTCGGCTCCGCGCAGGCTTCGATCACCGCGCGGAACGCCGTGTCGAAGCGCAGGTCGAACGGGCCGCGCCGCACCGTCTTGCGCAGCTTGCGCGGGACGTGGAAGCCCTCCAGCGGCAGGACGCCGCGCCGCTCCGGATCGAACCAGTACAGCTCCTCGGAGTCGGCGTTCTCCGCCATCGGGAAAATGCCGGCGGCGTAGGCGCGCAGAAGCAGCGATGCGGACAGCTCGATCATCGCCGACACTATAGCCGTTTGCCCCCTCACCCCCGCAACGTTATCTCAGCGCACCACTTCCGCGCGACAGGTGGCTCCCACCATGGTATGCAACGTGGAGGCGCTTTCTCAGAAGGGATTCCAGCATGAAGACGGCTCTGTCAGCCATCATCGTATCGGTGGTTGCGTTTCTCTCGATGACCGGCGCGTCATGGGCGCAGCGCAAGGCGGAGCCCGGCACCTTCGATTACTATGTGCTCAGCCTCTCCTGGTCGCCAACCCACTGCGCCAAGAATCAGGGGGACGCCGACCCCGACCAGTGCGGGGTCGAGCGCAAGTTCGGCTTCATCGTCCACGGCCTGTGGCCGCAATACAGCAACGGCGGCTACCCGGCCACCTGCACACGCGACCGCACCGTCCCCCGCGCCGTGGTGGACGCCACCATGCCGGTGATGCCCAGCGTCGGGCTGATCGTGCACCAGTGGACGAAGCACGGCACCTGCAGCGGCCTGCCCGTCACCGACTATTTCGCGCAGGTCCGCAAGGCCTTCGCCAAGGTGAAGATCCCCGAGGCGCTCCAGGCCCCGAAATCCGACCTGTCGATCCCGGCGACCCAGGTGGAACGCCTGTTCGTCCAGGCCAACCCGGGACTGGAGCCGGAGTCGGTGGCGCTGGTCTGCTCCAAGCGCGACGTGGCGGAGGTCCGGCTGTGCCTGAACAAGGACCTGACCTTCATGCCCTGCGGCGCCAAGGTGGTCGACCGCTGCCGCCGCGACGCGCTGCTGACCGCGGCGCCGTGACGGGGTGTCGGATTATCGCGGACAACAGGGGCTTCACGGATTGCGCGGATTAAGGCACGGATTTCACGGATTTCTTTGGGCTTGCTCAGCGCGCTGATCGAACAGGCCCGCACTGGGCACGGATATAAAAATCCGTGAAATCCGTGCCTGGGTCCGTGAAATCCGTGAAGACCTTGTCATCCGAGAATCCGGCACCCGCTGGAACGAAAAGAGCCCTTCCTCCCCATCGGGAAGAAGGGCTCTTTTCATTGACCCGCTCGTCGAACCGCTCGACGGCTTACTTCTTCATGCCCATCAGCTGTTCGAGCCAGTGGATGTCGTAGTTGCCGTCGATGAAGGCCTGCTGCGCGATGATGCGCTGGTGCAGGGGCAGCGTGGTGTCGACGCCGCCGATCACATACTCCTCGATCGTCCGGCGCAGCCGCATCAGGCACTCGTTGCGGGTGGTGCCGTGAACGACCAGCTTGGCGATCAGGCTGTCGTAATGCGGCGGGATGCGGTAGCCGTCGTAGAGCGCCGAGTCGACGCGCACGCCCAGTCCGCCCGGCGCGTGGTAGCCGTCGATCTTCCCCGGCGACGGGATGAAGGTCTCCGGATGCTCCGCGTTCACGCGGCACTCGATCGAATGGCCCTGGAAGCGGATGTCCGCCTGGCCGTAGCCGAGCGGGGCGCCGGTCGCCACGCGGATCTGCTCGCGCACCAGGTCGATGCCGGTGATCATCTCGGTGATCGTGTGCTCGACCTGCAGGCGGGTGTTCATCTCGATGAAGTAGAACTGCCCGTCCTCGAACAGGAACTCCATCGTGCCGACGCCGCGGTAGCCGATGGCCGCCGCCGTCTTGGCCGCCAGATCGCCGATGAAGGCGCGCTGCTCGGCGTTCAGGGCCGGCGACGGGGCTTCCTCGATGACCTTCTGGTGGCGGCGCTGCACGGAGCAGTCGCGCTCGCCGAAATGCACGCAGTTGCCATGCTCGTCGCCGAGAAGCTGGATCTCGATGTGCCGGGGCTTGCCGAGATACTTCTCGATGTAGACCTCGTCGTTGCCGAAGGCGGCGCGCGCCTCGCCACGGGCGAGCTGGTAGGCTTCCTTGAGCTGGTCGGGGTTGCGGGCGACCTTCATGCCCTTGCCGCCGCCGCCCGCCGCCGCCTTGATGAGGATCGGATAGCCGGTCTCGCGGCCGATCTTCTCGGCCTCCTCCAGCGTCGGCACCGGGCCGTCGGAGCCGGGGACCACGGGAAGCCCCTGCTCCATCACCGTCTTCTTGGCGGTGACCTTGTCGCCCATGATGCGGATGTGCTCCGCGGTCGGGCCGATGAAGGTGAAGCCGTGCTCCTCCACCATCTCCGCGAACTGGGCGTTCTCCGACAGGAAGCCGATGCCGGGATGGATCGCGTCCGCCCCGGTGATCGACGCCGCCGACAGGATCGCCGGAATGTTCAGGTAGCTTTCGCGGGCCGACGCGGGACCGATGCACACGCTCTCGTCCGCGAGGCGGACGTGCATGGCGTCGGCATCGGCGGTGGAATGCACCGCCACGGTCTGGATTCCCATCTCACGGCAGGCGCGGTGGATGCGCAGAGCAATCTCACCGCGGTTCGCGATCAGGACCTTCTCGAACATCGCCAAGGGATGATCCCCGCTCACTCGATGATCATTAGGACTTCGCCGAACTCCACCGGCTGGCTGTCGGAGACCAGGACCTCGACAACCGTGCCGCCCCGCGGGGCCTTGATGGGGTTCATGACCTTCATCGCCTCGATGATGAGGACGGTCTGGCCGGCCTTCACCGTGTCGCCGACGCGAACGAAGGGGGTGCCGCCCGGCTCGGCCGCGGCGTAGGCCGTGCCGACCATCGGCGAGGTGACCGCGCCGGGATGGCTGGCGGGCTTGCCCGCCGGGGCGGCGGCCGGAGCCGCAACGGGGGCGGGAGCGGCGACCGGAGCGTGCACGGCCACCGCCTGGGCGGCCGTCGGGCGGGTGACGCGGATCCGCTTCTCGCCCTCGGCAAACTCGATCTCGCTCAAGCCCGTCTCACGCAGGAGATCCGCGAGCTTGCGGACCAGATCGCCGTCGATGTCGAAGCTTGCCATGGTGTTCGTTTTTCCCGTGTTCCTTAGTCGCGCTCGAGGATATTCGCCATGGCGTCCAGCGCCAGCAGATACCCGTGAGGGCCGAAGCCGCAGATCATCCCCTTGGCCACCGCGGAAATGTGCGAGTGGTGGCGGATGGCCTCACGCTTGTAGATGTTGGAGAGATGCACCTCGACGATCGGCAGCTCGGACAGGATCAGCGCGTCCATGATGGCGACGGAGGTGTGGCTGTAGGCGCCGGCGTTGATGACGATGCCGTCATGCTCCGTCCGCGCCTGCTGAATCCAGGAAACAAGTTCGCCCTCGTGGTTCGACTGCCGGAAGTCGATGGCCAGCCCGAGCTGTTCGGCGCGTTCCTGGCACGCGCCTTCCAGATCATCGAGCGTCATGGAGCCATAAATGTGCGGTTCGCGCACGCCCAGCATGTTCAGGTTCGGTCCGTTCAGGACCAGAACGGAAGCGTCGATGGCCACGGGCCACGCCCCTTTTCCAAGATCGAGTCCGCGCGTTTATAGCACTTTGCGTCGCGCTGGCAATGCCGCATGGCGCAAACGTTACGCCCATTCGGCGTGTTCTGCTCCCTTAGACGCCAAATGCCTCACGGCGCGGCGGACAGATGACGGCGCAAAATCTCTTCGAAGGCCCCGCCATCCTTCAGCTTTCTCAATCCGGCGTTGAAGGCCGCCATGATCGCCGCCGCCTCCGGCAGCGAACGGGAGAGAATCAGGTGCTGCCCGGCGCGGGCGTAAGGCAAGGAGGCGACGCGGATATCATCCCCGGCCATCGCCTTCGCCACGGCGCTGCGCCCGGTGAACTCGTCGATGACGAAGGCGTCCACCCGTCCCGAGGCGACCATCCGCACGCAGGCCGGCAGGTCCGCCGGGCTCTCCCGCGACAGCGCGCCCGCCGCGGCCAGTTCCGCCAGCTCCGCCGGCAGGGCGTATCCGACCGGCGCGCAGACCGTGCGCCCTCGGAAATCCTCCGGTTTGCGAAAGTCCATGCCGCTGTGGGCGGACAGGTAAACGAGTTGCCGCACCTCCAGCAGCGGGTCGGAGAACAGCATCTCCACCGCGCGGTCCGGCGTGCGAACATATGGGAAGGTGCCGAGGAACCTGCCCGCCAGCACGCCGTCGTAGCCGCGGCGCCAAGGCATGAAGCGCACATCGTAGCGCAGCCCGACCTCGCCGAAGGCGCGGCGCACGATCTCGGTCAGCAGGCCGCCCTCCGGCAGGTCCTCCCCGGTGAAGGGGGCGAAATCGTTGCCGGTGACCAGATCCAGGGCCGAACCGAGGGGCGCCGAGTCGAGCGGTGTGGCGTGGACGGGACCAAAGGCCACCAGCAGCAGGAGCATGGCCAGAAGACACCGCCGCCCCGCCATCGCCCGCCCCCTTCCCTCTTCCGCGGACGCCCGCTCACTCCGCCGGGGCGCGGTTGCGCCGCCCGGCGGGGTCGGTGAACAGGTCGTTGATGCGCTGGACATGCTCCGCCACCGCCTCGCGGATGGAGAAGATGCGCTTCTCGGCGCCGCCGCTCCAGCCGACCGGCTTCTTGCGGAAGATCGAGCGGAAGAAGCGGGTGTTGCGCAGGAAGCCCTGCTGGAGGTTCAGGTCGACGTCGCCGTAGCGCTCCGGCAGGCTGCGGGCGACCCGCCGTGCCATGAAGGAGCGCAGCCAGAAATGGCCGGCGCCGAACAGGCCGCCCAGCACCACCAGCGCCGCCAGCACCCCGACCGGCAGGCCGCCGGCCCAGGCCGGCTGCGACTGGGTCAGCCAGGTGAGGAAGGCCGACACCGTGTCGCCGCCGGCGAGGCTGGCGATCCCGCCGAACAGCAGGGCGAGCAGGGCCAGCCACACCGCGTCGCCGATCAGCACCAGCTTGCGCCAGCGCTTCATCGCCGCGGCGAGCTGCGGGACGATCTCGCCCTTCAGCTCCTTCACGAGGCTGTCGATCATGCCGACGATGCGGTAGGCGCGGGCGACCTCCACCTCGTTGATGCGCACCTGGAGTTCGGCGAGGTCGGAGTCGCGCCGCGCCTCGTAGCGGGCGCGCACCGCGTCGTCGGCGATGGCGACCGCCGACTTGCTGTCATAGAGCGCGTAGAAGCGGCCCGAGACCAGACCGGCCTGCGCGATGGCGCGCTGCCAGGCGCCGAACACCGCCTCCAGATTGTCTTCCTTCGCCGTGGTGTCGATCTGGTTCAGGATGTAGCAGACCTTGCGCGCGTCGGCGCGGTCCACCGTCTTCGCCACCAGATGCTTCAGCGTGTCCTGCATCGCCCCCGGCTCCGGGTGGCGCCCGTCGAAGAAGACCAGCACGAGGTCGGACAGCTCGACGATGTGGTCGACCAGCCGCAGCACCGAGCGGCGCTGGTCGTCGGCGTCGAAGCCCGGCGAGTCGATGAAGATCTTGCCGCGCGCCCGGTCGCCGGACAGCGTCTTGAGCTGCAGGTAGTTGTCGATGCGCTTGCCCTCGCCCGCCGCGACCTTCTCGATCTCGTCGGCGATCCGGTAGAAGGGAAAGCGCGGATCGGCGTTCAGCGCGGTGCCCGGCAGGGCCTCCCGCCGGGTCTCCGGCCCGTGGCAGATCACCGTGAACTTGTCGTCCACCGCCTGGTTGCCGGTGTTCTGCAGCGGTGCGCCGAGATAGCCGTTGAGGAAGGTGGACTTGCCCGCGGAGAAGGTGCCCAGCACCGCGATCATCGGCCACCAGGGAATGCGGGTGGTCAGCGACTCGTGCGGACCCAGCAGACCCAGCCGGACCAGCACCCGGTCGAAATTGCGGAAGGTCGGGATGACCGGGAGAAGGTTCGGGTTTTCCGCGCGGAGATGCGCGTCCAGGGCGGCGAGGCGCTGCTGGAGGGCTTGCCTGGGGGTCATGGCCGGCCGGGTCCCGTCTGCTGTGAAATGGGGTGACGTCTCGTGTCGGAGGCATTCTCTAGCACGAGGGCCCGTTGCGATGGACAGCGAAATCGCCGTGACCGGAAACGCCGTGACGGCGGCGCGGCGTCGGTCCTATCCTGATGGCGTCGTCCCATTCCAAGCATGAGCGCGAGGAGGCAGGCCAGTGACGCAGGGACCGCGGGGGCATGGCGCCCATGACGACGATCACCAGCATCATGACCATGATCATGAACACGGGGATGGGCATGAGCACGGCCATGCGCACAGCCATGACCACAGCCACGGGCATGCCCACACCGCGACGGTGACGGCGGACAGCGAGCGGCGAATCCTGCTGGTCCTGCTGATGACCGCCGGCCTGATGGTGGTGGAGGTGGTGGGCGGCGTGCTGTCCGGGTCGCTCGCCCTGCTGGCCGATGCCGGGCACATGCTGACCGACGCGGCGGCGCTGGCGCTCGCCTGGCTGGCCTTCCGGCTGGGGCGGCGCCCGTCCGACCGGCGGCGCAGCTTCGGCTACCACCGGCTCCAGGTCCTCGCCGCCTTCGTCAACGGCCTCAGCCTGTTCCTGCTCTCCGCCTGGATCCTGTGGGAGGCGGCGCAGCGGCTGCTGGAGCCCCAGCCGGTCCTGGGCGGCACCATGATGGCGGTGGCGGTGCTGGGCGGGCTGGGCAACCTCGTCGGCTTCTGGATTCTGCACCGCGGCGACCGCGGGAACCTGAACGTCCGCGGCGCCGCCCTGCACGTGCTGGGCGACCTGCTCGGCTCGGTGGCGGCGGTCGTGGCGGCGGGCATCATCCTGGCGACCGGCTGGACACCCATCGACCCGATCCTGTCGGTGCTGGTCGCCCTGCTGATCCTGCGCGGCGCCTGGGAGGTGGTGCGGCAGAGCGCCCACATCCTGGTGGAGGGCACGCCAGTCGGCATCGACGTGGACGAGCTGCGCAGCGCCCTGCACCAGGCGGTGCCGGCGGTCACCGACATCCACCACGTCCATGTCTGGTCGCTGACGGCGGAGCGGCCGCTCCTGACCATGCACGCCGTGGTGCCGCCGGGGACCGACCGCGACGCGGTGCTGCGCGATCTGGTCGAGACCCTGCGCGGACGCTTCGGCATCGGCCACGCCACGGTCCAGGTCGAAACCGGCCCCTGCCCGGACGGCCGGGAGATGCATCGCGCGGCCTGACGCGCCCCGTCTGTGATCTTCTTCGGTCGGATGGATCGGAAACGGCGCCCGAAACGTTGTTTTCGGCATGACTGCCGAAAACAACGCCGACACCGACACCGATTCCCTGCGCCTGACCGCGGAGGAGCTGGCCTTCCTTCTCAGCGATCCCCAGAGCCACGCGGACCGGGAGGAGCGCAACGCCCGCGCCAACCGCGCCCGCACCGAGCGGCGGCGCAGCGATCCCGCCTACGCGGAGCGGCTGCGCAACGAGGATCGGCTGCGCCAGCGCCGGCACCGCGCCAAGGCGGCCATCGGCCGGCCCGAGCGGGAACCGGAGCCGCCCGTCCCCCTGCCCGCCCTGTCGGCGGCGGACGCCCTGCAGCGCCTGGAAGCCCATCTGGAGTCCGCTGCCACCCCTCAGGCGGCCCAACTCCGCCGTCGCCCCGACGCGTTGTGGCGCTACGCCGCGGCGTTCGAACTGTACCGCGCCCTGGCGGAGCGGGGGGAGCGGCCGACGCGCGGCGCGCTGGCCGCCGCCTTCGCCGCCCGGCTCGGCCTCGCCCTCACCCCGTCGCAAATCCAGAAGCTGCGCGATCAGGTGGAAGGATTCGCCCGTCCGGGCGGTCCCTGGCACGCCGGCTGAGCGGCCGCCCGCGAAGGCCGATACAGCGCGTCACGCAGCCCGGCCCTCCCGGCCTCTGTTTGGCCCGCAAACGGTCGTTAACGCGCTATTAACTATGAATTAAGGAAGCGTTAAGGCTGTTCGGGGTCCCGCCAGGCTTGGCAATCCGCACCGGAGCGCTGCGTGACAGGCTGTATCGGGCTTCGCCGGCGCTCTAAAGGTCCGTCGGGGCGTTCGGCACCGGTGGTTCGGACTTCGGCGGCGCCGGTTCGCCCGGTGGCGGATTGGGCGGTACGGGACGCGAGCGGTCCAGCCGGCGGATGACGATGTCGCCCTCCGGCGTGACTTCGGGCGGAGCGAACATCGGCACTTGCCGCACCCACCCTTCCAAGGCCTTCATCAGCAGTTCCACCCCCTGGCGGGCCTGCTCGCCCGGCGTGCTGGGCGCGCTTGGCCCCGGTGGGGTGGCGCCGGGCGGGGGCGGTTTGTCGGCGGCGCCCGCCGGCACCGTCCACAGGGCACCGGCAAGGAGCAAAGGCGCCACGAGACTTACGGGGATGAGGCGGCGCGCGGTCATGGGTTCGTCACTCCCGGTTGGTGATCGAGGCCGGTGTGAAGGCCTACCCTGACAAACGTCCGCGCCGCCCTTTCCATCGCACGCTTTTTTCAACGCAGCCGGACTCAGAACTCCTTCCAGTCGTCTTCGTCGGCCGACGCGCGCTGCAGGGTCGCCGAAGCCGCCTTGCCCACCGCCGCCGGACGGGACGGGGCCGCCGCCACCTTGCGCGCCGCGGGCTTGGCCGGCGCCGGCTTGGTCGGGGTGATGCTGCGCCGCAGGGCCGGAGCCCCCCCACCGTGATGGGCGGCCGGAGCCGCCGCGAAGGCCGCGGCGTCCAGCTTGAAGAAGCTGACCAGGGACCGCAGGTCCGTCGCCTGATTGGCGAGCGACTGGGCGGCGGCGGTGGTTTCCTCGACCAGCGCGGCGTTCTTCTGGGTCATCTCGTCCATCTGCGAGACGGTGGCGTTGATCTCGTCGAGCGCCGCCGCCTGCTCGGAGGAGGCGGAGGCCATCTCGGCGATCAGCCCGGCGACCTGCTGGACGCCCGACACGATGCCCTCCAGCGCGTCGCCGGCCTTCTTGACCAGCTCCACACCGTCCTTCACCTGGCTGTCGCTGTCGAGGATCAGCCCCTTGATCTCCTTGGATGCCTGAGCGGAGCGCTGGGCGAGGTTGCGCACCTCCTGCGCCACCACCGCGAAACCGCGCCCGGCGTCGCCGGCCCGCGCCGCCTCCACCGCGGCGTTCAGCGCCAGCAGGTTGGTCTGGAAGGCGATCTCGTCGATCACCCCGATGATGTCGGTGATCTTGCGGCTCGACGCCTCGATGCGCTTCATCGCGTCGATGGCCGAGTCCGCCACCGTGCCGCCGGACTCCGCGGCGGTGCGGGCGTCGGCGGCCATGCCGTTGGCGCGCTGGGCGTTGTCGGCGTTGGAACGCACCGTGGCCCCCAGCTCCTCCATGCTCGCCGCCGTCTCCTCCAGGGACGACGCCTGCTGCTCCGTCCGCTCCGCGAGGTCGCTCGACCCCAGCGAGACTTCGGAGGCCGCGCCGGAAATCGCGTCGGTGGCGCGCAGGATCTGGCCGACGATCTCGCCGAGCTTGGCGGAGGTGGTGTTGACGTCGGTCTTTAGCGTCTGGAAGGCGCCTTGGTAATCGCGCTCCACCCGCTTGTTGAGGTCGCCCTGGGCGAGCGCGCTGAGCACCGCGCCGAGGTCGGCGATGACCGCCTCGACCGTGTCGGTCAAGCGGTTGATGCCCTCCGACATGGTCCGGTAGAAGCCGTCCTTGCCGCTCAGCTCCAGCCGGCGCGACAGGTCGCCCTTCGACACGCCGTCGATCAGCGCGGCGATCTCCTCGCCGATCGCCGTCTCGCGGGCGCGCTGCGCCTCGTCGGCGCGGCGCTCGGCCTCCAGCCGCTCGCGCTCGGCCTCGTCCATCGCCTTCTTCTGGATGGCGTTGTCCTTGAACACCTGCACCGCCTGCGCCATCCGCCCGATCTCGTCGCGGTTGGCCAGCGCCGGGATGGTCACCGTCAGGTCGCCGCCGGCGAGGTTCGTCATCGTCTCGGTCATCGACACGACCGGCTTCACGATGGACCGCGCCACCGCCCAGGCCAGCAGCAGGCCGAACAGGAAGGCGCCGGCCGCGATCGTTATGTTGGCCGACAGGGTGCGGTCCATGCTGCCGGTGGTATCGGCGAGCACGGCGTCGCGGTCCTTGCCCTCGATCGCGACCGTGCGGTCGGAAAGGTCGGCGAACTCGACGCCGCGGGCGCCCATCACGTCGACGAGCCGGGCGTTTTCCAGCATGACGGCGGCGGTCTCGCGGAACAGCGAGACGTAGCGGTCGGAGAGCTGGTCGGCGGCCAGCGCCGCGGCCCGGCGCGCCGGGTTGCTCAGCCGCTCGGTCGCCCGGCGGATGGCCTCGCCGAAGGCGTCGTCACGGGCCGACACCTCGGCGATGATCGACTCGTTCGGGCTGGTGAAGAAGCGCGACGCGGCCAGCCGCGCCAGCAGCAGCTGCTCCTGCGCGAGGGCGGCGTTGGCCGCCGCCTCGTGCTCGCCGTCGGCGATCAGGGTGGAGACGAGCTGCGACACGGACTCGCGCGCCTTCTCGCCCGCCGGGACGAGCTGCTCGGCGTAGAGGCGGTCGCGGCGCAGACGAAGCTCCGCCAGCGTGTTGAAGTCGGTCACGTAGTTGGCGAAGACCTGGTTCATCCGCTCCAGCAGGGCGCGGCGCTCGCCGGTCGTTCCGTCGAGCGCGCCCCGCAGGTCCTTCACGAGGGTCGCCTGGACGGCGCGCACCTGCTCCGCCACCTTCGGGTCACCGAAGGTGTTGAAGGTCAAGGCGAGGCGGCGCATCTGGGCGACCTGCGCGTCGATCGAGCTGACCTGGATCGAGTGGTTGCTCACCGTCGCGTAGGATTCGAAGCCGGACCGCGCCACCCCGAGGCCCCGCACGCCGATGGCGACGACCACCGCCAGCAGCAGCAACACCACAAGGAAACCGAAGTAAATGCGGGTCCCGACCTTGAAGCGCCCCGCCAGACTGCTTGTCTGCATCGACCTGATCCTTTGATTGCGATCCGGCGGCGCAGGGGAGCGTCGCCGCCGATCATCGCCGCCGACCATCCATGCCGGCCCGATCTGGCGGACGCGGCGCGGACTGTGGCGCGAATTCTATAGCCTCCGACCTATCCGAATTTGATTAGCAAAATGTTTCCACACCATCGCGAGAAGCTGAAATCACCATAATTTGAAATGTTCACTCCATAATCACGATCCGTGATGCCATTTCTTTCTCGATTGCCCTCATGCGCGAGTGCGCAACCGGCACGCGCGCGACAGGCAAAGCGCCACAATCAACGCCTTCAGCAGACCGCGTTGCAAGGGAGGGCGCAAGGGTGCGGGAGAATCCATATGCTTTCATATCTGCTCAAATCATGACCAGAGCGCAGTAATTTCAGAGATTCCGCTTGCGCACCAAAAAGTTCTGTGTGAACAATCTTATCGTCATTCTCAAATCCTACATATTTATTCGCAAGCATTGGAGTTCCGGGTCCATGAGCGAACCAGCCGTGCGCAAAAGAGGGCGACGCGGATCGCCCGAATCCTGGTCGGTCGATGCACATGTCGGGCAGCGCGTGCGCATGCGCCGAACCCTGCTGGGCATGAGCCAAGAAAAATTGGGCGACGCGATTGGCCTGACCTTTCAACAGGTCCAGAAATACGAACGCGGCTCCAACCGCATCTCGGCCGGCACGCTGTATCGCCTCGGACTGGTTCTTGACGTTCCCGTCAGTTTCTTCTTCGATTGTTATGACGATTCGCAGGCCTCGGGCGGGAAAGCGGCCTCGACGGACGACTCCCGGATCATTGACAGCTCGATCAGCCGCCGCGAAGCGCGCATGCTGAGGCTGTGGCGCGCCGCTCCGGAGAGCGTGGGCGACGAGCTTCTTTCGCTTCTGGGATCCCTGTCGCCCCATCTGCGTGACGCGCGGGAGGACGAGGTTCAGGAAGATGAGGATGGCCGACCGGCCGACACCGCGTCATCAATCGCCGCATCATCGGCCGCCGCATCACCGGCCGCCGCATCACCGGCCGCCGCATCACCGGCCGGCGCATCACCGGCCGGCGCGCCGAGACACCGCTTCGCGCGCGAGGGGATCGTTCTGTCGGTTCCGGGCTCAAGCGGTTCCAAGGCCGAGTCGAAGGCGGGCCCCGCTGCGGGCAAGGCGCTCCTGAAAGCCGCCGCCTCCCCCCGCATCAAGGCCGACGCGGCGGCCGGCGGGAAGCGGCGGCGTCACGGCGCCGTCTGGGACCCGGCGGACATCTACCGTGCCGGAAAGGCGCCGGCCGGCAAGCCGAACAAGGCCCCCACCTGACGGCGCAACGCCCGCCCAAAGATACGGGTCCCAAAAAGCAGGGGCCCAGGAACGACAGGCGGGGCGGCGCCATCACCGGGCGCCGCCCCGCTTTGCGGAAAACGCCGGGAGTTTGGAATCAGAAGCGCAGGATCGCCGCGGTCGAGGCGCCGGACGGCAGTTCCTCCTTGCTCACCACATGCACCTCGCCACCGCGCAACAGGGTCTCGGTGGCGGCCTCCTCGACAAGGTCGACAGCGCCGTCCGTTGCGTGGTGCAACGGGAAGGCCCGGTGATAATCCTCGCGGAAGTGTCCCCAGACCTTCTCGTTCTCGGCCACCAGGAGGACTCCGACCCGACCTTCGCGCGCCGCCACCATCACGTCCTCGGCCCGCGTCGTTGTCCGTTCCGCCGTGTTGCGGTCGCCATTAAGGGCGTTGAACCGTTCCACCGCCGTCCGCCGTGTCTGCTCGAACATCGGCCGGACCACCGCATAGGCGCGTCGATGCAGGTCGTCGATGTCCAGGGCATCGGGGTTCGTCACGACTCCCTCTTCCTGCATTCCCTGAAGATGCGCGTCCCGGCGCAGATGCCCCTGGATTTCCTCGTCGGCCACCAGCACCAGCGGACCACGGAACGGTTTCAGGTGATCGCGCACACGGCCGGCAACCCGTCCGAGATACTCGATGAGGTGAGCCTTGCGCAGTTCCTCGGGGTCTTCACCGAAGTTGTGCGTCTTGACCATCGACACGCCGCCGCGGTCCGTGCGGTCGGCATGGCGGGCCGGCGGGGCCGAATGCAGATTGTTCTCGTAATTGGTTTCGGCATGGATTTCCGCGACACCCTGCGGCAGGCCGGCGTCCTCCTCCGCAATGCCGTGGCGCGTCGCGCAGAACAGGCGGGCACGGCCCGCCGTGACGGCCAGGATCATGAAGGCGCCGTCGTCCGCCAGCAGCGGCAGCAGCGGCCGCAGCGTGAAGCGGGAGTTGACGACCACCTCCTCCGGCAGTTCGACGGGCACGCGATGGATGGCCGATACGCCCTTGGCCAGGAAGATGGCCAGACCACGGTCCATGTGGCGCCAGAACTCGTTCTGCTCCAGAAGATCAGACGCCGGTTTCAGGAAGGCCTCGGCGTCGGGCCGGCGCAGGCCGTGCTTCTCGCACAGCTGGTCCTGCGCCTTGGAGAGCAGGTTGCGCAGCCGGATCACGTCTTGGCGGATGTCGCGTCCGGCGATGTGGGTGGGCAGGAAGATGGACACCGCCGGGGCGGCATCGACGGTCAGAAGCCGTTCCAGATCGTGTTTGCAGAACATCGCCTTCGTCGCCCTCCGCGTTGCTCGTTCGGGGAATTCCGATGGGAGCAACCGGCGCGTCGGGCCATGGTTCCGGGGTGCCTACCGACTGGGCAGGCGCCCGGAACAGGGCGTACGGCAAGTCCGCCTATGACGCCGACGGCGATGGCGTCACCCGGCTATGCGCGGAAAATCACCAGGTGCGGACCGGCCCGGTGTCGATGTGCACGAAACCGCTGCGCGGGTAATAACCAACGCCGCCGGCCTCCATGCCGCGGGCCGCGGCGGCGATGGCCTTCAGTTCGACATCCGGCAGCATCACGTCGATGGCCATGCCGCGGGTGTGGTAGCTTTCCTTCGCCACCCCGCGCGAGCGGCGGCGCGCCATGGCGTTGGTGCGGCGCGACCGATAGCCGCAGATGACCTGGAAGGGCTCGTCGCTGTCCAGAGTCTGGTGCAGGCGGGCCAGCACGTCGAACAGGCGCGGATCGTAGCGGCCGACCTGCTTGGCCCGGTGATCGCGCAGCAGCACGTCCAGCTTCTTCAGCGCGTCCGGGCGATAGGCGCCGTCGGCCCAATAGACGCCGCTGAACTGTTCGTTGGTGTTTATGTTGTGCAGGGCCAGTCGGCGCGCGCCGCCGGCGAGAGGGGCCGCAAGGGCCGGTGCGGCGGGCACCAGGACCGGAACGGCCAGGGCGGTCAAGGTCGCGGCGGCGAAGGTCAGAAACCCACGGCGGCCGGTCTCGCGCCCATTCATCGGCGCGGCACGGTCGTCATTCCCCAAAAGCATCACTCCCTATGCATTTTGGTGATCGGGCCGCACCGTTCCAGCGCCGGAGGACCCACTATGGATTGTTCGGATAAGACCTAAATATTGCGGTCATAGCGAACGACTATTTCCTATAGGCTAGGGCTTGACGGGGATCAACCCGAAAATGGCCCGAATCGGTCACAATTCGGCCCCCGGCGCTCCCACCAGCAATGGTTGCCCCTGGCCGGAGGCCGTACGCCGATTTCCCGATCCCCTGGACGTCCGTCCCTGCCTCGCCGGACGCGGGTTCACGTACTACATTCGATAGAAAGGACGGGGGATCGGACCGCCTGCCAGACGAGGACGGATCATGCACGCATCCCAGACGCTTACCGACCAACGACGCCGCCCGGCGACGGTCCTGGCCGCGCTGACGCTGGCGCTGTCCGTGATCGCCGGCACGGCCACCACCCCGGCCACCGCCGAAGCCGCCGCCTACCGCGACACGCTGACCGGCTGGGCCGACCGCCTGGACGCCGCCGCCACGCTGCTGGAGGCGGAGCCGGAGCGCCCGGTCACCCGCATCGGGTCCGGGCCGCTTTTGAAGAAAGGCAGCGCCGGCGAGCGCGTGGAGCGGCTGACCCAGCGCCTGGCCGAACTGGGTTTCCTCGACCGGCTGCGCCAGGGCGATCTGTTCGACGAGGAGGTGGACACCGCGGTGCGCGCCTTTCAGTTCAGCCAGCGGATGAAGGTGGACGGGCTGGTCGGCGGCGGAACGCGGGTGGCGCTGGACCGCAGCCCGCAGGAGGCGGCGGCCCAGCTGCGGCGCAGCGCGCTGTCCATGCGCGCCTTCCGCGACACCGCGCCGGACACCGTGATCCTGGTGAACCTGCCCAGCCAGACCACCACGCTGGTCCGCGACGGGGAGGAGGCGCTGACCATGCGCTCGATCGTCGGACGCCCGTCGCGCGAGACGCCGCTGCTCCAGGACCAGATCACCCACGTCATCGTCAACCCGACCTGGACCGTGCCGCCCACCGTGCTGAAGGAGGACAAGCTGCCCCTGCTGCGGGCCAAGGGCACGCCGGGCATCGCCAACGCGGTGGTCTATCTGGACGGCGCCCCGGTGGAGCCGGCCGTCGTGGACTGGCGCAACGTCTCGCCGCGCCGGGTGCGGATCGTCCAGCAGCCGGGCGACCACAACGCGCTGGGCCGGTACCGCTTCAACATGACCAACCCCTACAACATCTACCTGCACGGCACCAACGAGCCGCGGCTGTTCGATCGGGAGATCCGCACCGTCAGCTCCGGTTGCGTCCGCCTGGAGGACGCGCGCGGCATGGCCGAGGCGCTTCTGGCGAACGAGCATGTGTCCACGGCGCGGCTCGACCGCATGCTGGACCGTCAGGAACCCCAATGGATCAAGCTGACCCAGCCGGTGCCGGTGCGCTTCGTCTATTGGACCGCGACGGTGGACGACCGCGACGCCGTCCGGCTGCACCCGGATATCTACGACCTGAACGAGGACATCGCCCCCACGTCGGCGCCGGAGCCGGCCGGCCCAACCTCGGCCGACCCGATGCCCCCGGCCCAGAGAGCCTGAGCCCCAAAAAAAGCCGTTCCCAGAGAAGCCGTTCCAAAAAAAGCCCCCGCCGATTGGCGGGGGCTTTTTCGTCAGGTGGCCCGCAATTCGGTGTCGGAGCCGGAGGCCCGCCACACCTTGGAGGCGGTCGGGCCGGTATCGCCCGTTGCCTCCACATACTTCACCGGGTCGCCGGTCCGGAGCTGGTCCATATCGACGTTCAGACAGCTGTTCCGGTGGAAGTAGAGCTGCGTCCCGGTGTTGGTGGTGATGAAGCCGTGGTCCTCGGTCGGGTTGAGCTGCGAGACCCGGCCCGGCTGTTCCGGATCATGGACCTTCACATCGCGGCGCATCTTGTCCTTGTATTCCTTCAACTGCCGCTCCGCGGCTTCGAAGGCGTCGCGGATCGAGGTCCGGGCGTCGGGGTTGGCATAGCGCTCCTTCGCCTTGTTCGGCTTGCGGCTGACCACGATGTCCTGGCCCGGCACCATCAGCTCGATGTGGACGTCGAAGACGTTGCCGGTCTTGTGCTGGCGGTGCTGGGCTTCCACGGCGACGCGGATCCCGACCAGCCGGTCGAACAGCTTTTCCGTCTTCTCCGCCCGTTCGCGGATGTAGGCCTCCAGTTCCGGCTGGGAATCCATGTTGTGGAAGGCGATTTCCAGGTTCGTGTCCATGGGGAGTCCTCTCTAAGCACGACATGAGGAAAGCGGTGGGCGCCGCCGTCAGGAGTCGCGGGCTTGCCCGGGGATGCGGAACTCCTCTCCCTGGTCGGCGAGGCCCGGCATCTCGCCCTGGCTTTCCATGCTCAGCACGGGTTCGACCGGTTCGGTCCGCTCCGCGGTGTCGTCGGGACCGCGCGCCGGATTCGGACGCAAGGTGTCCCGGTAATTGTCCTCGATGGCGATTTCCTCGCTCGCCAGTTTCCAATGGTCTTCGGCGCGATCCTCCGGACGGCCTTCACGCTCCCAGATCTGGTGAGCGCGCGCTCTGATCCGGCCTTCCAAATCATCCGCCATCCGGGCTGCCTCCTTTCGGTTCTCGTTCCGCGCTTCCCGTGCCCCAAATGGCAGGGGCATTCGACCGGGGCGCTTCCGGACAACCGCGCCGGAACACGGAAGGTTCCTCCCCCAAGGGAGGGGCGAAGCCGGGAAAACACCGGAAACCACGCCGTTTGAATTAATTCCGAAGGGGTGGTATTCGACGACGGCGACGATCCGGAGGACAAACGCGTGAACCGGCCTGAACACGGACGCCCCCTCACGTCCTCCCTCCTCACGGGCATGCGCCGCTTCCGTTCCTCCCTGTTCGCGCTGCCGTTGGCCGCGGGGATGCTGCTCGCCCTTCCGGACACCGCCGCCCGCGCGGCGGATGGACCGCCGCTGCTGCAACTCGGCCTTTTCCAAAGGGAAGGGGATGCCTGGTGGGCGTGGGACAGCCTGCGCCGCCGCTCGCCCGATCTGGCCGACGGACTCAGCCCGGCGGTCGTTCCGCTCGACGCGCGGCGCCAGGGCGAAGGCGTCGCCCTGCGGGCCACCGCCCCGGTGGGGTTGGACGTGACGGCGCTGTGCCGCCGCATGCTCGGCGCCGGCTTCGGCTGCCTCGTCCTCGACGCGCCTCCGCCGGCCCCTTCCCTGTCGGCACCGCCTCAGGCATTGCCCCAGGCACCAGAGACCAGGCCGCCCGCCGACAGCGCTCAACTCGCCCCGCCCCGCCCCGCCGGGGATGGCAAGGCGGACGTCGCGATCACCTACCCGCCGGAAGCCGCCCGGACCATGGCCGCCATCGAGAAGTCCGGGCGCCGCAAGGGCCGGCTGGGCGCGGTGATCCCCGACACGGCGCTCGACGTCATGCCGGCGACGCTGAAGGAGGAGGGCTGGAACCTCTGCGCCCTCACCTTCGATGATGGGCCGCACCGGGTGGTCACCCGCCAGATCCTGGACGTGCTGAATCGCGAGAAGATCCCCGCGACCTATTTTCCGGTCGCCAGCGTCGCCGAGAACCAGGGCGAGGTGATCCGCGACTTCATCGCCGCCGGCCATGAGATCGGCAACCACAGCCTGACCCACGCCGACCTGCGCGCCATGGACCCCGAGGCGCAGCGCCACGAGATCGCCGAGGCCAACCGCATCCTGCGCGGCTTTGGCGCCAACCCGGTGCTGTTCCGCCCGCCCTACGGGCGCTACACGCCGGATCTGCTGGCCATCGCCCGTGAGGAGAGCATGAGCCCGGTGCTGTGGACCGTGGACACCCGCGACTGGCAGGTCCGCGACCCCGACCGCATCGTCCAACATGTCAAGACCGAGGCGGGGACCGGAAGCGTGCTGCTGCTGCACTCCACCTACCCGTCCACCCTCAACGCCCTGCCCCGCGTGATCGCCGCGATGCGTGCGAAAGGCTGCGAGTTCGTCACCCTGTCGGAATGGATCGAGCGGATGCACCAGATCGCCACGCCGGCCACGGCCATGGCCCCGACCCTGGTGAACGCTGGGGTGAACGCTGGCGCGAAGGCTGGGGTGAAAGCCGGCGACGCGGCTCTGCGCACCGCGAACTGAGCCGCGCGGAGCGCAAGGTCTGGGGCCGCGGCCGGAACCGGAACGGTCCCTTTACTTTCCGGTCTTCTGCTTGCGGATCTGCAGATACTTGCGGATGGTCGCCTCGACCTCCGGTGGCAGCATGTTCCAGGCGCCCGACACCGACCCGCCCTTGACCTCCTCGATGGTCACGGTGGCGGGGAAGGTGAACTTGCCGCAGGCGTCGTCGATCCGGACCGTGATCCGCGCGGTCTGGCTGGGGATCAGGGACCCGTCGAAGCCGGTCGCCACGAAGCCCTTGTGGCTGACCCCGGCCAAGGGAAAGCTCTTGCCGTCGAACTCGATGACGTTGGACGGGCCGGCGGACGCGTTGGGCCGGCGCGGCGCCGCCTTCTTCTCGTCCTTGACGGTCACCTTCAGAAAATCGAACAACCCCATGCACAGCCCCCGCCGAACAGCGCCGTCCATCGCCACGGCGCCATCACTTTATGCGCGGACTTGCAAGGGGAGCAACCGGGATTTCCCGGGCCGGCGGCGCTTCAACCCTGGGGCGAGGCCACCGCCCTCCCCCGCGTCCGTACGGCGGACAGCGCGTCCAGCGCCCGCCGGACGCTCAGCATCGCGAAGGGCAGCAGGACGAGGAGGACCGCGGCCATGCCCGCCGCCACCGTCAGCACGCCCGCCGCGTCGGCTTCGCCCAGATGGGCACCGAGGGTCAGCAGCAGATGAAGGATCAACGCGGACAGCATCGCCGCCGCCAAAGCCGGAGCGGCAAATCCTTGCACGCGCCGACACCGCGATTGGCCGGTCGCCGCGCGCCATGACCATCGTGGACGCGCCGCCGGGCAAGACGTCCCATAGACATCCAGCATGGGCACTCCTCCCGTCACTGCTCATCCGGCGCGGGTTGGATTGGGGCAATACGGCGGGATGAGGCGTGACCACTATAGCGGCAAAAGTGCGCAAAGCCTAAAATCTGAAGTACTTATTCTGATTGGCCGGCCCTCCCGCCAAAGGTTATGGGTCCAGGACCGCTCTCTTCACCTCCCGCTTAGGCTCTCCACAGAGTCTGTGGATAACTGTGTTGACAAGGCCCCGCTTTTCCCGATTCGAGTCAAGCGCGACAAGGCCATAGCGCGATTTGCCTACATTTTGGGCATGTCACACAAACCATTGAAATGCATTGCCTTTCCAGATTCCCAGGGGTGTTGCAACGCTCACGCCTGTCAATTGGATTCTGCTGTCCGGCAACCCACGCGGCGATTTCGCGCGGGTCTGTGCCCTGTTGACAACTGAATGTTTGGATTCCCCGCTTGAGGCACCCCGATCCCTCCACACCCCTCCCCCACCGGCGGAGATGATTCGGCTCACCATCCATTTGCCGGTGTTACAATCCGGCACGGAGACCTTGAGTCAGGGTCACGGTGACCGCGGTTCCGCCGCCCGGCTTGCTGAAGATGCGGATGCCGCCGCCCATGCGTTCGACCAGGGCCTTGCAGATCAGCAGGCCGAGGCCGCTTCCCACCTCCCCGTCGGCACCGGGCGCGGCGTGGTGGGGATCGATGCGGAACAGATGGGGCTGGAGTTCCTCCGGAATGCCCAGCCCGTTGTCCTGGACCCGCACAGCCACCCGACCATCCGCCGGCGCGGCGGACAGCATGACGATGCTTCCCGAGGGGGAGAAGCGCACCGCGTTCTCGATCAGATGCTTCAGCACCGTGTTCAGCGCGGACAGGTCGCCCAGCACCGGGGTGGCGACGATCCGATTGACGATCAGGATGTCGCGGGAGCGGGCGCGCGGCTCCAGCTCCTCCAACACGTCCTGGAGCAGGCCGCCCAACTCATAAACCCGCAGATCCACGGGCACCTGATTCAGCTGCAGGCGTGACCACAGCGACAAATTCTCGATGGTCCGCATCATCTGCCGGCCGGCGTCGCTGCACAGCGCCGCGTAGGCGCCCAGCTGCGCGCTTCCCTGGCCGGCGGCGCCCACCGGTTCGGGCAACGCCGCGTCGGAAGAGATCATCTGCGTCGCGCCCAGAATGGCGCTCAGGGGATCCTTCAACTCCTGGCAGATCTGCCCGAGAAAGCGGTTCATCCGCGCGACCGCGTCCGCCAGTTGGTCCACCCGCAGGGCGCGCTGCGTCTCCTCTTCGCTGCGGCGGGTGATGTCGGTGACGAAGATGCAGAAACCCGGCGCCGTCCCGACTTCGCCGCCGTCCAGCCGCGAGTCGTTGAAAATCACGCGCAGCGGCATCCCGTCGGAGCGGATCAGGGTCACGTCGTAACTGCGGTGCGCGGTCAGGTCACGGATGGCCGCCTGCCGCTCCAGGACGCTTCGGCTTTCCTCGGCCACATAGGTCAGCAGGTGGGTTCCGATCAGCTCACCGGCCCGGTAGCCGAGCAGCGCGCACAGCGCCGGGTTGACGGCGACGGTGACCAGTTCGCCGTCCACCACCCAACAGGCCTGGGCGCTCTCCTCCAGAATCCGCCGGCTCAAGGCGTCCCAATCGACCGCCGGGTGCTTTGCTTTCGACAGCAGTGCCAGCATGCCCCCTCCCGTCATCATCCTGTGCGGGTGGTCACACGGCCGTGTGTGTTCGTGAATTTTCGTTCCATCCCGCCATCAATGATAGGCACGGGCGGCAGAAACCTTCAACAAAATGTGGGTTTCCCGGATGTTATGACGCTGTCATCGAATCGTGTTTTTGCCGGGTCGCCGCTTTCTGTTCAGTAACCAAGAGGTTGCCGCGGGCTATCTCCTTAACTTCTTATGACGCTTTTCATAGGCGGTATGACAAGGCGCGTGGAATCAACGATCCTCCTGCGTCGCCGCCCAGCAGCGCAGCACCTCCGCGACGCTCCAGGCCTGCGAGATGCAGCCGCGGGGACTGAAGGGCGGCTCGGCGTCGAAGATCTCCGAGATGGTGCCGATCCCCGCCTGGTCCAGATGCGGCAGGAAACCCTGAAGCAGGTCCCGCGCCCCCGCCTTGTCCTCCGGATGCAGCTTCAGCCACGCGTCGACGTAGGGGCCGATCAGCCACGCCCAGACCGTGCCCTGGTGATAGGCGGCGTCACGGGCGCGCAGGTCGCCGAAATATTTCGGCTTGTAGTCGCGCTGCCCCGGCGCCAGGGAGCGCAGCCCGACCGGAGTCAGCAGCCGTTGCCGCACCGTCTCGACCACCGGCTCCCAGCGGGCACGGTCGAGCACCGGGTTGTCGAGCGAGACGGTGAAGATCTGGTTGGGCCGGCAGGCGTCGTCGTCGCCCCGCTCGCCGTCCACCACGTCGTACAGGTGACCGGCCTGGGCGCACCAGAAGCGCGCGTTGAAGGAGGCGCGGGCCTGTTCGGCCAGCTCCTCCAGCGGGCGGGCCGCCTGGACGTCCCCCTCCTCGTTCAGCCAGCCGGCGGTCAGGCACAGCGCGTTGTACCAGAGCGCGTTGATCTCCACCGCCTTGCCCCGGCGTGGCGTGACCACCCAGTCCTCGACCTTCGCGTCCATCCAGGTGAGCTGGTAGCCCTCCCGCCCCTGGCGCAGCAGCCCGTCGCCGGGGTCCATGGCGATGCCGAAACGGGTGCCGCGCCGGTGATGGTCGATCACCTCGACCAGCCGGGGCAGCAGCAGTTGCAGCGTGTGGCGGTCCTCGGTCGCCTGGACGTAGCGGTTCAGGGCGTGGAAGAACCACAGGGTGGCGTCGGCAGTGTGGTAGAGCCCCTCATCCTTGCCGTCGGGGAACATGTTGGGGATCAGCCCGTCGCGGATGTAGTGCGCGAAGGTGCGCAGGATCCAGCCGGCCTCCATGTGGCGCCCGGTGGTCAGGGTCAGCCCCTCCAGGCTGATCATGGTGTCGCGGCCCCAGTCGGTGAACCAGTGGTAGCCGGCGATCACCGTGCGCACCTCGTCCCCCTCGGCACGGGCGCGCATCTGGTCGGCGACGCGGCCCGCCGGCACGAACAGGAAGCTGTCCGCCGAGAGCACCAGCTCCGCCATCGCCCCCTCGCGCAGCGACGGATGGGCCGTCCCGACAATGCGCCGCCGCCGCTCCTTCTCGAAGCGCAGGACGTCGGCGGGCGGCAGCGCCCACAGCCGCTGCCACGGCTCGGTCGCCGCGACGAAGCTCAGCGTCTGGCCCTGGCTGAGGGGGCCGCTGAAATAGCCGGGCGTCCACAGCGAGCCGCGGGATTCGTAGCCGCGCTCCGCCTCCACCGGATAGACGATGTCGCGCCGCGCCCCGCCGTCCAGCGTCAGGGGAAGCTCCGCCCCCTCGATGGTCATGCGCAGCACCGGCAGTTCCGGCCCGGCCCATATCTCATACTCGTGGCCGCGGGCGGTGACGCGGTAGTCGCGGGCCAACGGCTCGTCCACCGCGGATTCCAGTTTGCGGAAGGCCATCACCGGGCGGAGCCGAAGGCAGATCGGCTGCGGCGCCTTCACCACCCGGTAGGTGACATGGACGATGTTCTGCAGGTGCGGCAGCACGATCTGCTTTTCGATCACCACGTCGCCGATCTCGTAGCGCCAGACCGGCAGGCCGGATTCCATGCGGAACTCGGCGAGGCCGGAGGGGGCGGCGTCCGACGGGTAGTTGGGGTCGGGCCAGTGATCCGCCTGCGGGTTGTGGCTGGTCAGCCGCCGCTCGGTGCCGTCGCGCTCGATCAGCACGTCGTTGAGCTGGCTCAGCATCACCACCCGGCCCAGCGGCGCCGGCAAAGCCGCCACCAGCAGCCCGTGATAGCGCCGCGTCACCGCCCCCGACAGGGAGGAGGAGGCGTAGCCGCCCAACCCGTTGGCGACCAGCCATTCGCGGGACAGCGCGGCGTCCGGTGCGGACCGCAGGACGTCGCGGGTGATCTTGCGGATGAAATCAGCCATGGGTCTCCTGAGCGCTCGCGCCGTTGCCTTCGCCCCGTTCCTCGTCCGGACCAACGTCCTTGGCGGCCAGGACGACCGCCGCATGGCCGGGCAGCCGCCAGCCTCGGTCCGGCGATTCCAGCGGGGCGATGCCGCAGCCGCCATAGCGGGGGTCCTCACTGGACCACAGGGGCGTCCAGTCCCTGCCAACCGGCGGCGCCAGCAGCGGTTCCGGCAGGACGTCCAGCCGCAGGTCGCGGCCAAGATTGACCAGCAGCAGCCGGTCGTCTCCATCGCTGCCGAAAAAGCGCAGGACGAACGCCTCCTCCCCCAGCACGGCGCCGTCCAGCCCGCCGTCGCCCTGCGCCCGGAACACCGGGTCCTCACGGCGCAGGCGCAGAAGGTCGCGGTGCAACGCCCACACCTCGGCGTGGGTCTCCCGCTCCGCGTGGTCGAGCGTGCTGCGCCGGAACGTCTCCCCGTCTTGCGGGCGGGTCAGGTGGGCGCGCATGGCCGGGGTCGCGAGGCTGGGGAACTGGGACAGGAACTCCCCGCGCCCCGCCTCCACCTTGACGGCCAGATCGGGCTCGTGGTCGGCGAAGTAATAAAAAGGCGCGCTGGCCGCGAACTCTTGCCCCTGGAACAGCATCGGGGTGCCGGGACCCAACAGGGTCAGCGCCGTCAGCGCCCGGAAGCGCCCCGGCGTGGTCAGGGCGTGGATACGCTGGCCGCGGCCCGAATTGGCGATCTGGTCGTGGTTCTGAAGGAAGGCGACGAAGGCCGGCCGCGGCAGTCCATAGGCCGGTGTCCCCCGCCGCTTGCCCTGCCAGCGGTACCATTGCCCCTGGTAGAGGAAGCCGTGCTTGACGGCCGACAGCAGTTCCTGCGGCGTGCCGCGGTAGTCGGTGTAGTAGGCCTCGTTCCGCCCGGTCAGCGCAACTTGGGCCGCGTGATGGAAATCGTCGTTCCACAGCGCGTCCAGCCCGCAGCCGCCCCGCTCCACCGGCGTCGCCATCGCCGCCTGCTGGCACTCGTTCTCCCCGATCAGCAGGGTGCCGCGCCCGCCCGCCGCCTGGCGAACGGCCTGCCCGATCTCCTGGATGATGTGCGGGGTGGAGCGGTCGAAGATTTGCTGGGTGGCGTCCAGCCGCAGCCCGTCGAGATGGTACTCGTCGATCCAGAAGGCGGCGTTTGCCCGGAAGAACTCCCGAACCGGGCCGCAGTTCGGGCCGTCGAAGTTGAGCGCGTCCCCCCACTCGTTCTTGTAGCGGGTGGTGAAGTAGTCCGGGGCGAAGCGGGACAGGAAATTCCCGCTGGGACCGAAGTGATTGTAGACCACATCCAGGATCACCGCGAGGCCCAGCGCGTGGGCGCGGTCCACGAAGCGCCGCATGTCGTCCGGTCCGCCGTAGAGCCGGGTCGGGGCGAACAGGTCCACCCCGTCGTAGCCCCAGCCGAAGCGCCCTGGAAACTCCGCCACCGGCATCAGTTCGAGGACCGTCACCCCCAGCTCCACCAGACTCGGCAGCTCGCGCGCCGCCGCCGCCCAGCTGCCCTCCGGCGTGAAGGTGCCGATGTGCATCTCGTAGAGCACCTGCCCGCGCAGGCCGCATCCCGCCCAGCCGGCGTCGGTCCAGGCGAAGGCGGACGGGTCCACCAGCTGCGACGGCCCCTCCGGCCCGTCGGGTTGGAAGCGGGAGGCCGGATCGGGGAAGGCCGGGCCGTCGTCGAGCCGGAACCGGTAGAGGCTGCCGACCGGCACGCCCTCCACAATCGCCGCGAAATAGCCGCCGTCCTCCGCCTCCAGCGCCACCGCGCGCTCCTCCGGCCCGACCAGCAGGTGCACGCTGCGGCAGGCCGGCGCCCAGACCCGGGCCAGCGCTCGATCACCGGCCGCGGGCTCGACACCAATCGGACAACGGCGGAGGGTGAAGGCCGAACCGCCGGCCTGCGCTGCATCGGGAGGACTCGACACGGGACACTCCCACCGCAATGTTTCGACCATCGCCCCCAACAGGCGCCATCTCCCTTCGTCCCATGGGCGATTCCATTGGAACCGGCCCCCCCTCCGGAAAGGTCTCCCGCCATGCCGCACCCCTCGCCGCGCGTCCTAATCTGGAACGAGTTCCGCCAAGAACGCCGGGAGGAGGCGGTGATGGCTCACTACCCCGACGGCATTCACGAGGCGCTGGCCGCCCCCCTGCGCGCCGCCGGCCTGACCGTGGAGACCGCCACGCTGGACGAGCCGGAGCATGGCCTGACCGAGGACCGGCTGAACGCCGCCGACACGCTGGTGTGGTGGGGCCACCGCGCCCATGCCGAGGTGTCGGACGCGGTGGTGGAGCGGGTGAAGCGGCGGGTGACCGAGCAGGGGATGGGCCTCGTGGCGCTCCATTCCAGCCATTTTTCCAAGCCCTTCGTCGCCTTGATGGGCACCGGCTGCTACCTGAAGCACCGCGTGGCGGCGGAGAAGGAACGGCTGTGGGTCGTGGACCCCGGCCACCCCGTGGCGGCGGGCATTTCCGATGCCATCGAGCTGGACCGGGAGGAGATGTACGGGGAGCCCTTCGACGTGCCCCCGCCCGACGACCTCGTCTTCCTGAGCTGGTTCCAGGGCGGCGAGGTGTTCCGCAGCGGCTGCGGCTGGCGGCGGGGGATGGGCCGGGTCTTCTATTTCCGGCCCGGCCACGAGACCTATCCCACCTACCACCACCCGCACATCCAGCGCGTGATCCTGAACGCCGTCCGCTGGGCGGCACGGCCAGAGGGGCTGGAGGCGCCGGTGCGGGGACGGCGGACGACTCCGCCGGAGCCCATCCCGCCCCGGACGTGACGGATCAGACCCGCTCCCCGAAGCTCTCGGCGGCGGCATCAATCACGGCGGGGTGGGCGCGCAGCCGGTTGAGCGCGGTGTCCCGCTGGGAATCGTCCAGTTCCAGCGTGACGATGACGTCGACGGCGCCGCCGCGCTCCGCGTCGCGTTCCTCGCGTGCGGTCTGGACGACATGGCCGCAGCGGTCGCGCAAGCTCCCGACGATCTCCGCCTCGACACCCCGTCCCTTCTCCGCCAAATAGGCGTAGACGATCTTCATGGCCGTTCCACCCCTTGTTTAGGCCCGCCGTCACGGCGCGAAGACGACCCGCATGCAATCGTCGGCCTTCTCCTTGAACATGCGGTAGCCCTGGGGCGCGTCGTCCAACGCCCATTTGTGGGTCAGCAGGTAGGCGGGATCGAGTTCACCCTTCTCGATGTGCTCGAACAGGCGCTTGACGTAGCGTTGGCCGTGCTGCTGGCCCATGCGGAAGGTCAACGCCTTGTTCATCGCCGCCCCCATCGGGAACTTGTCGATGAGGCCGCCATAGACGCCGACGATGGACAGGGTGCCGCCCTTGCGGCAGCACTGGATCATCTGGCGCAGGACGGCGGGCCGGTCGCTCTCCAGCCGCAGGGCCTGCTTGCCGCGATCGTACAGATCCTCAATGGCCAGCCCTTTGATGGACGGGGCGCCGCTGTCCGCCTCCATGCCCACCGCGTCGATGCAGACGTCCGGACCGCGCCCGCCGGTCATCGCCAGCAGGGCGTCGTAGATGTCGACGCGGCTGTAATCCAGCGTCTCCGCCCCCGCCTTCATCTGGGCGGCGCGCAGCCGGTCGGGGAAACGGTCGATGCCGATCACCCGCTCCGCCCCCATCAGGAAGGCGCTCTTCATCGCCATCTGGCCGACGCCGCCGCAGCCCCAGACGGCCACCACGTCGCCCGGCTTGATGGCGCCCATGTCGGCGGCCATGTAGCCGGTCGGCACGGCGTCGGAGACGAAGACCGCCTGCTCGTCCGTCACCCCCTCCGGCACGCGGAAACAGTTGGTGTCGGCGAAGGGGACGCGGATGTATTCGGCGTGGCTTCCGGCGTAGCCGCCGAAGGCGTGGCTGTAGCCGAAGATGCCGGCGGTGCAATGCCCGTAGGCCATCTCCTCGAAGGCCGGTTGCGGGTTGGAGTTGTCGCAGAGCGAGAACTCCTCATGCTCGCAGTGCCAGCACTTGCCGCAGCCGATGATCGACACGGTGATGACCCGGTCGCCGCGGTTCAGCCGCGTCACCTCCGGCCCCTTCTCCACCACCTCGCCCAGGAATTCATGGCCGATGATGTCGCCGGCCCGCATGGTTGGGACGTAGCCGCCGATCAGATGCAGGTCCGACCCGCAGACCGAGGACAGGCTGACCTTGATGATCGCGTCCTGCGGGGCAAGGATCGTGGGGTCCGGAACCCGCTCCACCCGCAGGTCGTTCACGCCGTTCCAGCAAAGCGCCCTCATCCCGTCACCTCACGCAGTTTGGCTGTCACCCGGCCCCGCTCGGCCCGCCCGCTCGGCTGGCCCTCGATGGTGGGAAGCTCGCCGACCTCCATGATCCGCTTCAGGCGGCGCAGCGCCTCGCGCGCCTGCTGCTCCGGCGCGGCGCCAAACAGGCGGGACACGGCGTTGCCGCCGGCGCCGCCCGGCGGGTGGTAGGCCAGGGTCAGGCTGACCTCCGTCCCGCGCCCGCCCGGCGCCGGACGGAACAGGACGGTGCCGCGGTGCGGCAGGTCGGCTCCCTCCAGCGTGTGCCAGGTGATGAGTTCGTTCTCCCGGACCTTGTCGAGCCGGCTGTTCCAGACCACCGGAACGCCGCCGGGGCCGTGGGCCTTCCAGCGGCTTTCCGTGTCGGACAGGATCTCCACGGCGTCGAGGTGGGGGAACAGCGCCGCCAGATGGCGGACGTTGCGCCAGTGGCGGAACAGTTTTTCGGCCGGGACCGCGATGGTGACGTTCGCCTGGGTGGTCGTCGGCTCCCGGCGCACCGCCGGCAGAGCAACCTGCCGCAGCGGGCTGGACAGCGGAACCCCCGCCGCCCCGGCGAGGAAAAGCCCGCCGCCGAGCGCGGCCAGCGCCCAGCTTCCCCGCCGCGCCCCGGCGAAGCCCAGCGCCGTGCCGCCGAGGATGGCGGCCCAGCGTTCGAGCGTGCCCGCGGAGCCCTCCGGGCGCCGCCCGCCGTCCCGGTCCCCGGTCATTGCCCGTCCTTCTTCTTCAGCAGATCCAGCTCGTACAGCCCCTTCATCAGGTCGTCGTGCAGATCGATGCGCTCCGCGATGTCGGTGTAGTGGGTGGCGTCGGGCGCCCGCCCGGCCTCGTCCAGCGCGCGGTCCCACTGGTTCCCGGCGAAGTCGCCGCGCCCCACGAACATGACCGCTCGCAGCTCCATCCGCTGTTCGGGCGTCAGGTCCTCCAGCATCTTCTGGAGCTGGCTCAGCGCGCCGCTGGCGTCGGAGGACAGGATGCTGAGGGCGTCGAGATCGGTCGGGTTCCGCGAACCGCGTTCGCTGCGCTGTTCCCCGAGGTCGATGTTGCGCATTCCAGCGAGGAAACGCTGGCGGTCGGCCACGGCCTCGTAGGCGAGGTCGGCGGCCTGCTTCACGGTATCGACCGAAATCTGTTTGAGCATGTGTCGCACTTCTTTTCAGTTGCACGGCTTTGCCCGACGCCAACAGCCGGGCTGCGGGTTCGTCGCGGAGGAGCCCCGGTTACCCGTCCCGCTTGCGCTGCTCGTCGGAGGCGCCGCGGGACCCGCCTGAGCCCGAGCCGCGCTCGCGCCCCTGCCCGCTGGACTGGTTCTGGCCGGGCTTGTTGCCGGCGGCCTTGTCCGGATTCTCATGGCCGGACTTGGCGGCCTTGCCGGGGCCGCCGGACTGATGCTTTTCCTGCTCGGTGTCGCGGTTGCTGCGGGACATGGGGTTTCTCCCGGTGTGGTTTCTCGGGTTGGCGGCCTTGGCGCTGCGGGGCATTGCGCGCGGCTCTTATCGCGAAGCCCTTGTCGGGAACCCTTGTCGGGAAGCCCTTGTCGCGAACCGCCTCTCGGCACAACCGGAGACGGTGCGGCGAGGTTCCGAAGCAACATGCCGGAGCAACTGAGATGCCCGGTGGCTTGTTAATCCCCGCAAGACCTTGGCAAGCCGGAGAACACCCATGCCGCTCCTGTCGGCGCAGATCGGTGACACCGTGGACGAGACGTTCGCTCCCGTGCGGCTGGAAACCGACCGCGGCACCGTGGACGCCCGCCTCTACGCCGCCCCGGACGGGCACAAGACGGCGGGAACGCTGGGCGTCATCTGGCTCGGCGGAGTCGGCGGCGGCTTCGACTCGCCGGCCCAGGGGCTCTATCCGCGGCTGGCGGACGATCTCAGGCCCGACGGCATCGCCTCGCTGCGCGTCCGCTACCGCAATCCCCGCGCGCTGGACGAAGCGGTCTATGACGCTCTGTGCGGCCTGACCTTCCTCGGCCGGATGGGCATCCACCATGTGGCGCTGGTCGGCCATTCCTTCGGCGGGGCGGTGGCGATCCAGGCCGCGGCCTCCAACCGCGGGGCGGTCTGCACGGTGGTGACTCTGGCCACCCAGGGGCTGGGCACCGACGCGGTGGCGGACCTGAGCTGCCCGGTGCTGCTGGTCCATGGCGAGGCCGACGAGGTGTTGACGCCCATGTGCTCGATCCACGTCCACCGCATGGCGCGCGAACCGAAGAAGCTGGTCCTGGTGCCCGGCGCGGGTCACTGCCTGGACGAGACCGCCGAGGCCGTCTGCCGCGAGGTGCGCGACTGGCTCAAGGCTCAACTGCTGGAGCGGTAGGGCATATCCACTCCCCCCACGGCGTCCTCCGGGATTAGGCTGCGGCCACCTCCCCGAAAAGCCCGGAGCCTGCCGATGCTCGGCACCCTGACCCTTCTTCTCTCCTGCCAGCTGGCGGGGGAACTGACCGCCCGCCTGCTGCATCTGCCCGTACCGGGGCCGGTGATCGGCATGGTCCTGCTGTTCGTCGGCCTGCTGGTCCGCGGCGGCGTGCCGGAGCCGTTGCAGGAGACGGCGGGCGGCATCCTGCGCCACCTGTCGCTTCTCTTCGTTCCGGCGGGCGTCGGGGTGATGGCCCATCTGAACCGGCTGGAGGCCGAGGCCCTGCCCATCGCCGTCGCCCTGCTGGGCAGCACGCTGATCGGCGTCGCGCTGACCGCCTGGGTGATGAGCGTGCTGAGCCGCCGCGGGCCCGACGCCGAGTCCAGGGATGCGGAGGACGCGCCATGAGCCCCGATTTCCACGAGATCTGGGTCTATCTGTCGGCCAGCCCGCTCGCCGGCCTGACCCTGACGCTGGCCGCCTATCAGGCGGGGATGTGGGTGTTCGAGCGGTTCGGGCGGCGGCCCGCGCTGAACCCGGTGATGATCGCGGTGCTGCTGATCGCCGCGACGCTGATGGTGGCTGGGATCGACTACCGCACCTATTTCGACGGCGCCCAATTCGTGCATTTCCTGCTCGGCCCGGCCACGGTGGCGCTGGCGGTCCCGCTCTACCGCCAGTTCCAACAGGTCCGCCGCTCCGCCGTGGCGCTGCTGGTCGCACTGCTGACCGGTTCCGCCGCGTCGGCCTTGAGCGCCGTCGCCATCGCCTGGGCGCTGGGCGCGTCGGAGCGCACCATGCTGTCGCTGGCGCCGAAGTCGGTGACCTCCCCCATCGCCATGGGCGTGTCGGAGCAGATCGGCGGGCTGCCCTCCCTCACCGCGGTCTTCGTGATCCTGACCGGGATCATCGCCGCCTCCTTCGGCACCTGGGTCCTGAACCTCGTCCGGGTGACAGACTGGCGGGCGCGCGGCTTCGGGCTGGGGGTGGCCGCCCACGGCATCGGCACCGCCCGCGCGCTCCAGGTCAACGAGGTGGCCGGAGCCTTCGCCGGGTTGGGAATGGGTCTGAACGGGCTGGTGACGGCGATCCTGCTGCCGGTCCTCTACCGCCTGTTCTTCACGTGAAGCGCCGTCCCGCGACAGAAGATTTCATGGAATCGTGGCTTGACAGAGCAAGCCTGCCTGCGCAGAGTGTGGCCCATGACTCGCATCGACCACACGAACGCCCTTCTGCGACTTATCACCCCGGCGCTTTGAGCGTCCGGGTCGTCTGCGTTCGTCCGCCCTGTTCCCTGGTCGAAGTGTCTGTTTTCCCAATGAGCACCCATTGCACGCGTCCATTCGGCACGCGCCCTTGCGGGGCGAAACGTGTCTCCCGGCTGGGGCCGGGGCTGCGACTTAGGAACGGTCGCTGAGCCGCCCGGCAGCTCGGCGACCGTAGTCCCGCCGGTCCCCACACCACACGAGACAACGCCCCGCCGCAAGACCGGGGCTCCCAAGGGATCACGAAGCGTCATGAACCACATCGCCACCCCCGCCGCCGCCACCACGTCTGCGACCTCTGCCGCCAAGCACGAGAAGTACGTCCCCTTCGCCCCGGTGAAGCTGACCGACCGCCAGTGGCCGAACCGGACCATTGAGAAGGCGCCGGTCTGGTGCTCGGTGGACCTGCGCGACGGCAACCAGGCGCTGATCGAGCCGATGGGTCCGGACCGCAAGCGCGCGATGTTCGACGCGCTGCTGAAGATGGGCTTCAAGGAGATCGAGATCGGCTTCCCCGCCGCCTCGCAGACCGATTTCGACTTCTGCCGCGAGATCATCGAGGGCGGCAAGATCCCCGACGGCGTGACCATCCAGGTCCTGACCCAGGCCCGTGAGGAACTGATCCGCCGCACCTTCGAGGGCATCAAGGGCGCCAAGCGCGCCATTGTCCACCTGTACAACTCGACCTCGGAGCTGCAGCGCCGCGTCGTCTTCGGGCTGGACCGCCAGGGCATCGTCGACATCGCCGTCGCCGGCACCAAGCTGATCAAGCAGCTGGCCGCCGAGCATCCGGAGACCGAGATCGTCCTGCAATATTCGCCGGAGAGCTTCACCGGGACCGAGCTGGAGTTCGCCCTGGAGATCTGCGAGGCGGTGATGGAGACCTGGGGCGCCAGCGCCGCCAACAAGGTCATCCTGAACCTGCCGGCGACGGTGGAGATGTCGACCCCGAACATCCACGCCGACCAGATCGAGTGGTTCTGCCGCAACATGAAGAACCGCGACGCGGCGATCATCTCCCTGCACCCGCACAACGACCGCGGCACCGGCGTCGCGGCGGCGGAGCTGGGCATGCTGGCCGGCGCCGACCGCGTGGAAGGCACCCTGTTCGGCAACGGCGAGCGCACCGGCAACGTGGACGTGATCACGCTGGCGCTGAACCTGCTGACCCAGGGCGTCGATCCGGAGCTGCGCATCGACGACATCAACGAGATCGTCCGCGTCGCCGAATACTGCACGCAGCTGCCCGTCCATCCGCGCCACCCCTACGCCGGCGAGCTGGTCTTCACGGCCTTCTCCGGCTCGCACCAGGACGCCATCAACAAGGGCCTGAAGGCGCTGGCCAAGTCCAACCACGGCACCTGGGAGGTTCCGTACCTGCCCATCGACCCGCAGGACCTGGGCCGCAGCTACGAGGCGGTGATCCGCATCAACAGCCAGTCGGGCAAGGGCGGCATCGCCTATGTGCTGGAGAAGGATTACGGCATCCAGATCCCGCGCCGCCTGCAGATCGAATTCTCCAAGACGGTGCAGCGCATCGCCGACGAGACCGGCAAGGAGCTGGCCCCCGCCGACATCCACAACGCCTTCAAGGCCGAGTATCTGGACATTGACGCCCCGCTGGCCCTGATCGAGCATTCGACCGAGCCGCGCGGCCCGAACTCCGGCGCCCGCGTGCTGAACGTGGTGGTGTCGCGCGACGGCGTGGTCAGCACGTTGAAGGGTTCGGGCAAGGGTCCGATCGATGCCTTCCTGGACGCGCTGCGCCAGGGGGCCGGCATCGACCTGCATGTGGTGGACTACCGCGAGCACGCCGTCGGCGAGGGCGAGGACGCCCAGGCCTGTGCCTATGTCGAGGTGAAGACCAACGACGAGCGCACCCTGTTCGGCGTCGGCATGGACGCGGACATCGTGACCGCCTCGCTGCGCGCCCTGGTCAGCGCCGCGAACCGCGCCTCGCGGTAAAGGGAGCTTGGAAAATGAGAAGGGGCGCCCGGCTGGGGCGCCCCTTTTTTGTTGGGTGTATGGGGAGTGTCCGAGACGGGCCCCCACCCTGACCCTCCCCCGCTGCGCAGGGGAGGGAAACTTGGCCCTCCCCTGCGCAGCGGGGGAGGGAGGGACCCACGCGCAAGCGTGGGAGGGTGGGGGCACCGCAATGGCACCCCCTCCCCCATCACCCCTCGATGCGCGAGAAGTCCGCCACCGCGTTCAGCGTCGCCCGGATCTGGCTGAGCAGCCGCAGGCGGTTGGCGCGCAGGTCGGCCTGCTCGGCGTTCACCGTCACCTTGTCGAAGAAGGCGTCCACCGGGCCGCGCAGGCGGGCCAGCGCCGCCATGGTGCCGGTGAAGTCCTCCTGCGCCAGCAGCGGCCGGGCCGTCTCGCCGGCACCGGACAGGGCGCCGTAGAGGTCCTTTTCCTCCGCCAAGGTCAGCAGGGCCGGATCGACCGGCTGGTCATAGGCCTTGCCGTCCTTCTTCTCCTCGATGCGGACGATGTTGCTGGCGCGCTTGTAGGCGGCGAGCAGGTTCGCCCCCTCCTCCGACCCGACGAAGGTCTGGAGCGCCTTCACGCGGGCCAGCAACCGGACGAGATCGTCCTCGCCGCCCAACGCGAACACGGCGTCCACGAGGTCATGCCGCACGCCCTGGTCGCGCAGCGTGACCTTCAGACGGTCGGCGAAGAAGGCCATCAGGTCGGTGGCGACGCCATCGGCGGCGGCGAAACCGCCGACCGTGTAGGCGCCGTGCGCGGCCTTGAACAGCTGCGTCAGGTTCAGCCGCAGCCCGTTCTCCAGGATCAGCCGGATGATGCCCAGCGCGGCGCGGCGCAGCGCGTAGGGGTCCTTGGAGCCCGTCGGCTTCTCGTCGATGGCGAAGAAGCCGACCAGCGTGTCGAGCTTGTCGGCCAGCGCCACGGCGACCGACACCGGAGCCGTCGGGCAGGAGTCGGAGGGCCCGAGCGGCTTGTAATGCTCGGCGATGGCCTCGGCGACCGCCGGGTTCTCGCCCTCGCCCAGCGCGTAGTAGCGGCCCATGATGCCCTGGACCTCGGGGAACTCGCCGACCACTTCGGTCACGAGGTCCGCCTTGGACAGCAGGGCGGCGCGGGTCGCCGCGTCCGCGTCGGCGCCGATGGCGCGGGCGATCTCGGCAGCCAGCACCTGGACGCGCGTGACCTTCTCCGCCACCGTGCCGAGCTTGGCGTGGAAGGTGATGGCGCCCAGCTTGGACACCCGGTCTTCCAGCTTCGTCTTGCGGTCCTGGTCCCAGAAGAACTTGGCGTCGGACAGGCGGGCGCGCAGAACACGCTCGTTGCCGGCAACGATGGCCTTGCCGCCGTCCGCCGTCACCGTGTTGGCGACCACGACGAAGCGCGGGGCCATCTTCCCGGCCTTGTCCAGCAGGGCGAAATACTTCTGGTGCGTGCGCATGGAGGTGATGAGAACCTCCGACGGCACGTCCATGAACTTCTCGTCGATGGTGCCGACCAGGGCGACCGGCCATTCGACGAGGCCGGCGACCTCCTCCAGCAGCCCGTCGTCGGGTGAGAGGGTCAGGCCCTCCGTTGCGGCCAGCGCCTCGGCGTCGGCCTTGATCTTGGCCTTGCGCTCGGCGCGGTCGAGCAAGACGTGAGCGGCGCGCAGCTTGGCCTTGTAGTCGGCGAAGTCGGTGACCGTGAAGGCGTCCGGCGACAGGAAGCGGTGGCCGCGGGTGCTGTTGCCGAAGACCAGCTTGCCCTGCGCGCCACCCAGGTCGAACGATCCCTCCAGCACCGCGCCGCCGAACAGCGCGATGATGGAGTGCAGCGGGCGCACCCAGCGCACCGTGCCGGTGCCCCAGCGCATCGACTTCGGCCAGGGGAAGTCACCCATGACCGCCGGGATGATCTCGGCCAGCACCTCCGCGGTGGCGCGGCCCTTCTTCTCCGCCACGGCGAAGTAGAAGACGCCCTTGCCGGTGTCGCGCTGCTCGCACTGGTCGAGGCTGGTCAGGCCGGCGGACTTCAGGAAGCCGGCGACCGCCTGCTCGGGCGAGCCGACGCGCGGCCCCTTCTTCTCCTCGCGGACGTCGGCGGTGCGCTCGGCCAGGCCGTCGATCACCAGCGCCAGGCGGCGGGGGGTGGAGTGGGCCTCGGCCGTGTCGAAGGACAGGCCGTTGGCGGCCAGCTTCTCGGTGACGAGGCGCTTGAGGTCGTCCGCCGCGCGCGCCTGCATGCGGGCCGGGATTTCCTCGGAGAAGAATTCGATCAGAAGTTCGGGCATGTTACTTGGCCCCCCCGGCGGTCCACGCCTCGCAGCAGGCTTTCGCCAGCGCGCGCACGCGGCCGATGTAGGCGGCGCGCTCCACGACGCTGATGACGCCGCGCGCGTCCAGCAGGTTGAAGAGGTGCGACGCCTTGATGCACTGGTCGTAGGCCGGCAGCGCGACGCCCTTGGCGATCAGCGACTGGCACTCCGCCTCGGCGTCCTTGAAATGCTGGAGCAGCATGTCGGTGTTGGCGTGCTCGAAGTTGTGGGCCGAATATTCGACCTCGGCGCGCTTGAACACGTCGCCGTATTTGACGCCCTGCCCGTTGAAGTCCAGGTCGTAGACGTTCTCCACGCCCTGCACATACATGGCCAGACGCTCCAGCCCGTAGGTCAGCTCGACCGCGACCGGGTCGCACTCGATGCCGCCGACCTGCTGGAAGTAGGTGTACTGGGTGACCTCCATGCCGTCGCACCAGACCTCCCAGCCGAGGCCCCAGGCGCCCAGCGTCGGGCTTTCCCAGTCGTCCTCGACGAATCGGATGTCGTGCAGCGACGGGTCGATGCCCAGCACCTTCAGGCTTTCCAGGTAAAGCTCCTGCGGGTTGGCCGGCGAGGGCTTCAGGATGACCTGATACTGGTAATAGTGCTGGAGCCGGTTCGGGTTCTCGCCGTAGCGGCCATCCTTCGGGCGGCGCGAGGGCTGCACATAGGCCGCCTTCCACGGCTGCGGGCCAAGCGCGCGCAGCGTCGTCGCCGGGTGGAAGGTACCCGCACCCACCTCCATGTCGTAGGGCTGGAGGATCACGCAGCCCTGCTCCGACCAGAACTGGTGGAGCTTGAGGATCAGGGCCTGAAAGGACAGGCCGCGGCTGTCTTGGGAAGACCCGCTCGGGGAGGCCATCGGCGGTCACTTATGATTGGTGTGGAAAAACGCGCCGCACGATACGCGGCGGTATCCCCGGAATCAAGCGCCCGCCAGGGGTTGCGGCTCAACGCCCGTAGGGGCAGACCGGCCGGCCGCAGGCCACGGCGGAGCGCGGGGCGACGTAGGCGCCGCATTCCGGGCACTTCTCCATGTCCTCCGCAGCCACCTGGGGCGAGCCGCCGCCGCTGGTGGAGGTGGGCTTTCCGGAGCCGCGACGCTCCCGCTCGCGCAGGCGCTCCCGCCCGACCGCGCCGACGCGGTTGTACCAGCGCCAGCCGAACCACACGGCGCCGATCACCAGGATCAGGAACAGGATTTTGGACAAGCTGAACATGGACGCAGGATTAGGGGGTGCGAGGCCACCCGGTCAAGAGGGGCCTCGCACCCCAAAAGATCGACCCGTCGAAAATGGATCGAACATCGAAAGAAGCGCCCGTCCAGCGCAAAGAGTCCTTGTCGTCCGCAGCGGAAGCGGCACCTAATGGGTGAAAACCGTGCGCAGAGGAGACGCAACGTCATGAACGCCAGCGCCTATCCGGTCATCGTCCGCCCCCTGCCCCCGGAGCAGGGTGTCGGCTATGTGGCCGAGGTGCCCGACCTGCCGGGCTGCACCGCGGGCGGCGCCACCCCCGCCGACGCCAGCACGGCGGCGCTCGACGCCATCACCGCCTGGATCGAGAACGCCCGCCGCACCGGCGCGCCGGTCCCGCCCCCCTCGGAGCGTTTGCGCGAAGTCACCCAGTGAGAGCCCAGGATATTTTCATCGGGGCATAAGCCCTCGCACTTGGCCCCCACCCTAGCCCTCCCCCGCTATCGCAGGGGAGGGAACTCCGCCGCGCGACCCTCAATCCCCTCCCCTGCGCAGCGGGGGAGGGCCAGGGTGGGGGCTCGTGGCGACCACAAGCGGAAAAATCAGAGGCCGTAGCGCGACCAGAGCGCGCGTTCCTCGACAGCGGACAGAGCCGCCGCCGGAAGGTCGGCCGCGAGACGGTCCAGCGAAGCCATGCCCACCGGCGCATCCACGCGGAAACCCATGCGGCGGAACCAGCGCCGGTCCTCCTGCACCACGCGCAGCCGGACCTTCTCGCCGAAGCGGCCGCGCAGCACGCTGCGCAGGTCGCCGATGCCGTCGATCAGCCCCAGCTCCAGCGCGCGCCGACCCGCCCAGAAGGCGCCGGAGAACAGTTCCTCCTCCGGCCCGGACAGGCGGGCGCCGCGGCGGTCGCGCACCATCGCCTTGAAGGCGTCGTGGATCTCCGCCTGGATCGCCTTCAGATGAGCCACCCCGTCCTCCCGCTCCGGCGAGAAGGGGTCGAGAATTACCTTCTTGTCGCCCGCGGTGTAGAGCCGCCGCTCGATGCCGTAACGCTCGATGAAGTCGTGCGCGCCGAAGCCGGCGGAGACCACACCGATGGAGCCCAGGATGCTGCTCTCGTCCGCCCAGATCTCGTCCGCCGCGCAGGCCAGCCAGTAGCCGCCGGACGCCGCCGCGTCCTCGCAGAAGGCGAAGACCGGCACCTTCTTCTCGGTGGCGAGGTCGCGGATGCGCTTGGCGATCAGCGCCGACTGCACCGGCGACCCGCCCGGCGAGTTGACGACCAGCGCCACCGCCGCCTGCGTCTTCGGCGCGAAGGCGCGTTCGATCAGCCCGGCCATGTTGGCCATGGTCAGCCCCTGGCGGAAGGCTCCGGCCTGACCGATGACACCGGACAGGCGGAGGACGGACACGATCGGCCCGGCGTCGCGCCAGGGGCCGAACGGGAGTTTGGCGAGCAGCTTCGTCATGTTCATCGCCGGTTGAAATGGTGGCGCTGACGCCGGATTGAAAGCACCGGCTTAAGCGATCAATGGTTCCATGTCGCGCAGAATCCGCTGCGCCTGCGCGCCATAGGCGCCATCGGGGCCGTGCAGCACCAGCCCGGCGGTGAATCGCGCCGGCGAGCGCCCCCCCTTTTGCGCCGCCAGCAGGATGCGCCGCGCCTCCTCCCCCGCCTTCGGCCAGAGCGGGACGAGCGTCAGCGAGCCGATTCGGGCGCCGTGGAGCGCGGCCAGGATCTCGTCCACCCGGTCGGCCCGGTGGACCATGGTCAGCGTGCCGCGCGGCTTCAGCATCGCAGCGGCGAAGCGCACCCAGTCGGCCAGGCCCGCCTCCCCCTCCACGTTGGCGGCGGCCTTCCAGGGGTCAGGCGGCACGCTGGCCGCCCCGGCGCGCAGATAGGGCGGGTTCATCATCACCCGGTCGAAGGTGCCGGGAACCAGCTCCGGCGGCGGGGCGAGCAGGTCGCCCTCAAGGACGCCCACCCGGCCGTCCAGCCCGTTGAGGGCGGCGTTGCGCCGGGCGAAGTCCGCCGCATCCGCCCGCTTCTCCAGCCCGACGACCACGACACCCGGCACACGGGCGGCGAGGCACAGCGCCGCCGCCCCGGTGCCGGTGCCGACGTCCAGCACCCGCTCCCCCGCCCCGGCGGCGGTGAAGGCGGCGAGCAGCACCGGGTCGATGGCGGCGCGGTAGCCGGCCTGCGGCTGGTGCAGGCGGACACGCCCGTCGAGAAGCGTGTCGAACGCCGCGTCGCTCTCCGCCGTCACGCCCCCAGCTCCTCCCCGGCGTCGCGCAGCAGGCGGCAGGCGGCGGCGTGGTCGTCGTCGTCCACCATCAGGCGGCGGGGGATGGCGCCGATGGAGCCCTCCAGAATGCTGGTGTGGGTGTCCAGCACGATCCCCTCGATTCCCGCGTCGGTCAGCAGGGCGAGAAGCCAGCTCAGACGGACCGGATCGGTGGTGCGCAGCAGTTCCTTCATGAAATCCCGGCTGTTCTGTGCCCTTATTCGCCTTGCGGACTTGACCGAAGAGGCTATGCCGTTATGCTCCCTGCCGGAATTCGTCACGTCAATCATCATTGGAGTCGACCTTGGCGGTCGTGACCAACCTCGAGCCGAAACGGCGGAAGTCCACCCCGCTCGACGATCTGACCGCCCTGGTGGCCGATGACCTGGGCGCGGTCAACGAGATCATCGTCCAGCGGATGCACTCGTCCGTGGAGATGATCCCGCAGCTTGCCGGCTACCTCATCGCCGCGGGTGGCAAGCGCCTGCGCCCCGTCCTCACCCTCGCCGCCGCCGAGCTGTGCGGCTACAAGGGCGAGGATCACAAGATGCTGGCCGCGGTGGTGGAGTTCATCCACACCGCCACCCTGCTTCACGACGACGTCGTGGACGAGAGCGACCTGCGCCGCGGGCTGGCCTCGGCCAACGCGGTGTTCGGCAACAAGGCCAGCGTGCTGGTCGGCGACTTCCTGTTCTCCCGCAGCTTCGAGCTGATGGTGGAGGTCGGGTCGCTCGACGTGCTGCGCATCCTGTCCAAGGCGTCCGCGGTCATCGCCGAGGGCGAGGTGCTGCAGCTGCGCACCACCAACGACACCGAGACCAGCGAGCAGGCCTATTTGGAGGTCATCAAGGCCAAGACGGCGGAGCTGTTCGCCGCCGCCTGCCGCGTCGGCGCCGTGGTGGCCGCCCGCCCGCAGGCGGAGGAGCTGGCGCTCTACGATTACGGCATGAATCTGGGCATCGCCTTCCAGCTCGTCGACGACGTGCTGGACTATTCCGCCTTCCAGGCGAAGCTGGGCAAGACGGTCGGCGACGATTTCCGCGAGGGCAAGATCACCCTCCCCGTCGTGCTGGCCTTCCGTCGCGGCAATGACGAGGAGCGGGCCTTCTGGCGCCGCACCATGGAGGAGCTGGACCAGCAGGAGGGCGACCTGGAGCGCGCCCAGGAGCTGATGGCCAAGCACAACGCGCTGAAGGACACGGTGGAGCGTGCGCGCCACTACGGCTCCATCGCGCGCGACGCGCTGGGCCTGTTCCAGGACAGCCCGGTGAAGGCCGCCCTGCTGGAGGTGCTGGACTTCGTGATCGAGCGCGATTTCTAAGCGTACGCAACTTTTTCGCCGCCGGGGGTGATTTTCACGTTGCAGCCCCCGGATCGAGCGGCTATATACGCGGCCCACGGTGACGCCGGCCACGGCGCCACCGACGGACCGGAGAGTAGCTCAGCCTGGTAGAGCACTGCTTTCGGGAGGCAGGGGCCGGAGGTTCGAATCCTCTCTCTCCGACCAACACGAAAAGGGCCGATGCGGCAACGCATCGGCCCTTTCGCTTTTCCGGCCCGGCCAACCAGCCCTTGCGGCGGTCTTCCCCCGGCTTTCGCGACCCGGCAAAAAAACATTCCGCAAATGCCGCTTATTCCCATTGCAGCCCGCGGGCAATGGGTCTATACACCCGCTCCACGGCGACGCTGGCGACGGCGGCACCGACGGACCGGAGAGTAGCTCAGCCTGGTAGAGCACTGCTTTCGGGAGGCAGGGGCCGGAGGTTCGAATCCTCTCTCTCCGACCAATACGAAAAGGGCCGATGCGGCAACGCATCGGCCCTTTCGCTTTTCCGCTCCGCCGCTGCGGCACAGGCCGCGCTCCCGCCTGTTGTCCCTTTGGAAGCGACACAGACGGGGAGCGGACCCATGGAACAGGCGATCGGACAGGAACCCCAGGCGGCGGGCGGCCCGGTGGGGACGGAGATCGACCCCAAGGCCGTGGTGGTGTCCCGCGCGGTGCGCGACCTGCTCCAGCCCCACGGCTTCCGTCCCCGCGACATCGGCAGCGGGCTGGGCGGCGGCATGGCCTGGAACCGGCGCGGCGGCGACGACACCCACGAGATGATCACCTGCAACGGGCGGCTGTCCGGCGACCCCGACCGGGCGGAATGGACCGCCGGGCGCTACGGCAACCGCGGCGGCTTCGTGGAGGTCACCGGCCTGACGCTGCGCGGCGCGCTGGACGCACTGGCGGTGCTGCCCCGGCCGGTGCGGGTGGACGGCTCGCTGGCCGAGGGCATCTACCCATCGCTGGAGGACGCCCTCGACGACATCGCGTGACGGGCTATTTCAGCGCCTCGTCGATCTCCACCTGATAGCCCTTGGCGAGGCGGTTGGTCTCGTTGGCCATGCCGACGACGGCCATCAGCTCGCCGAACTGCGCGTCGGTCATGCCGGCGCGGCGCGCGGCGGCCTCGTGCGAGCGGATGCAGTAGTCGCAGCCGTTGGTGACGCTGACCGCGACGAAGATCATCTCCTTGACCATCGGGTCCAGCGCGCCGGGGGCCATCACCTCCTTCAGGCTCTCCCAGGTGCGCTTCAGCGTGGGCGGGTGATGGGCGGCCATCTTCCAGAAATTGTTGACGTCCGGCACGTTGCGGGCCGCCTTGATGTCGTCGTAGACAGCGCGCACTTCGGGAGCGGCGTCGGCGTGCTCGATGGGCTTCAGGGGCATGGCTGATGGTCTCCGCGGCAGCAGGGCACAGATGAGGGGAACGATCCCGCGGCATTGTCGCCGCTTCGGCTTCGCGGGGCCATGGCGAAGGAACCCGGCCTCATATCTCTTCCGCTGAAGGTCATAGGGGCGCCTGAAAGTTCAGGTTGCTCCAGCCGCCGCGGACCGGCATAGCTTCCTGGTTCCGATGGCCTGCGCACGGCGTCCCGCCCTGTCGCCACCCTCCCCGCCTTCAAGTCCCCCAGACCATGCCCCTCCGCCACCTCGACGCCCTGGCAACCGAATCGGAAGGAATGGTGCGCCTTCTGCGCATCCTTCTGGTCGCCTCCGTCCTGGTGCCCTCCCTGCTGTTCACCGCCATCGCCTGGCGCGACTTTCACGAGGAAGAGGCGCAGGCGGAGCGCAACATCCGCAAGACCGTGCTGATCCTGCACGAGCACATGCAGAAGGTCTTCGACACGGTCGAGCAGGTCCTGGACCGGCTGGACGAGCGGACCGCCGGCATGAGCTGGGACGAGATCGGCCGGGCCGACGACCTGCACGGCTATCTGAGGACGCTGGTGGAGGAGCTTCCCCAGATCGGCGTCGTCGGGCTGGTCGATCCCAACGGCGCGCTGCGCAACGACAACCGGCTGTTCCCGGCCCCGCCGATCAATGTGGGCGACCGGGAGTATTTCCGGACCCAGGCGGCCGCCGACGCCGGCATCCTGGTCAGCGAGGCGATCACGGGGCGCGGGTCGGGCAAGCGGCAGTTCAACGTCACGCGCCGCCGCGCCGCCACGGGGGGACCGGAAGGGCCGTTCAACGGCGTTCTGCTGACCGCGGTGATGGCCGATTACCTGAGCGATTTCTATCAGCTCGTCGTCGCCGGTCCGAAGGAGTCGATCTCCCTCGTCCGCCGCGACGGCTCGGTTCTGGTCCGTTTCCCCTCAATGGGCGACCGCCAGACCCGTCACGCCACGGACAGCATCCTGCTCGGCGCCATGGCGGCGGGGCAGACCGAGGGGGTGTTCCGCACGCGGGGCCGCCTTGATGGCGTGACGAGGCTCAACGGCTTCATGCATGTCGCGCCCTACCCGATCTACGTCACCTACGGCATTCCGATCAGCGAGATCCGGGCCGGCTGGATGCGCAACATCCTGCTCTACGCCGCCTTCACCGTGCCGGCGATGCTGGCCCTCGTCGGCATCACCCTGCTGGCGCTGCGCCGCGCGCGGAGCGAGACGCGGGCCATCCGCCGCTGGACCGAAGAGGCGCGCGCCCGCGAAGCCCTGGAGAACGCGCTGCGCCAGTCGCAGAAGCTGGAGGCGCTCGGTCAACTGACCGGGGGCGTCGCCCACGATTTCAACAATCTTCTGACCGCCGCCCTGGCCAACCTGCATCTGATGGAACGGCACCTGCCGGCGGAAGGCGCGCGCTATCTGAACGGCACGCGCACCGCTCTGGAACGCGCCCGGACGCTGACCGGGCAGTTGCTCGCCTTCTCGCGGCAGGAAGCGGTGGACCCCAAGGTGATCGATCTGGGGGACGCCCTGCGGAGCATGGCCAATCTGCTGGAGCGCTCCATCCGCGCCGACATCGCGCTGGACTGGGCGCTTCCCAGCGCTCCGCTGCCGGTGGAGGTGGACCCGGTCCAGCTGGAGCTGGCGGTGCTGAACCTCGTGGTCAACGCCCGCGACGCGATGCCGGCGGGCGGGCGCATCCGCATCGCCACCCGGCAGGAGGAGACGCCCGACGGCCCGCTGGCCGTTCTGGAGATCACCGACACCGGCGGCGGCATGCCGCCGGAGGTCGCCGCCCGCGCCTTCGAGCCCTTCTTCACCACCAAGCCGCACGGCAAGGGGACGGGGCTGGGCCTGTCGATGGTCTACGGCTTCGCCCGGCAATCCGGCGGCAACGCCACCATCTCCAGCGCGCCGCGCCGCGGCACGGTGGTCCGCGTCAGCCTGCCGGTGTCCGGCCGGGCGCCGGAGGCCGAAGCGGTTCCGGACGCGGCGGAGGTGGTGCCGCCCGGCCCGGTGCGCCTGCTGGTTGTCGAGGACAACGCTCTGGTGCTGATGGCCACCGTGGAGGGGCTGGCGCAGGAGGGTTTCGACGTGGTGACCGCCGACCACGGCGCCGCCGCGCTGGAGATCCTGGAGCAGGACTCAGCCTTCGACGTGATCGTGACGGATGTCGTCATGCCCTACGGCGTGTCGGGAATCGATCTGGCGCGGCGGGTGCAGGAGCGCTGGCCCGACATCCGGGTTCTGCTGATTTCCGGCTACAGCCCCGAATCGCTGAACGGGCTCAAGGCCGACGCCGCCGTCCTGCCCAAGCCCTTCACCCCGGACCAGCTCGCCGCCCGCGTCCGCGCCCTGCTGCGCACCATGAAGACCGCCTGACCGAAGACTGGCTGACCGGAGACTGGCTGACCGAAGACTGGCTGACCGGACACGTCAGAGCAGGACGCTGATGAACATCGGCGCCCACAGCACCGCCGACCAGATCAGCCCCAGGAAGATGCCGTGGGTGAGGTCGGTGAAGGTCGGTTCCGACAGGCAGTGCATGCGCCAGAACGCTTCGCGGTCGTTCATGCCCCGACGCTGCGGGGGATGGTTCTGAACGTCCTTCATGACCGTTTCCTTGTTGGGGGCCAAAAGGAAGGAACCGGCGAAGGGCGCCGCGGTTCCGCCGCGCGGGAGGAACATCGATCGGGCAGGACGGGAAACGCCGAAAAGGAAAAGGCCCCCTGCCCTTTCGGGCGGGAGGCCTTCCGGTCGGATGGGATGAGCCGCTTACTTGGTGCGGATCATCGGGGTGAGCTGGTCGCCCCAGTTGCCCGTCGCGTTGTGATAGCGGGCGGTGCGCATCAGCTCGACCGTCACGCCGGCTTCCACGGCCTTGACGACGGCGTCGTTCAGGCGGTGCAGGCTGTTGGCGAGGACGCGGATGGCGCTCTCCTGCTCGTCCGTGAGGTTCGAACGCTCGTCCGGCGGCGCATCCTGGAAACCCGACTGATTCGTCATGCGGCTATCCTTCCCTTGTTCTCCGGCCCGGGTCTTGCGGCCCCGGCTCTGCCCTGGTTCACCGGCGCCGTTGCGCCGGCATGGCCGGGTGCTGCGCTGCAAACCCGGCATTAACGTCTTAACACATCACGCGCCGGTAGCAAGGGCGCGGCAAGACAACCTCGTTCGAAAGAGTCATGCCTCCCGCGGCAGAGTGCCGCTCCCGGAGGATGCTGGATGGGGGAAGGACCCTGCCGCACTTCAATCGCGCTGCGTCCGGCGGACGGCGTTTGATCGGCGCGCGCTCCCGGCCTAGCTTGGCGGTCCAAGGGCAGACGCCGACAAAAACAACCCGCAGCCGATCACAACGAAGAAAGACAGGACCATGGCCGACACCGCGACCGATTCCCGCTCCGTCGCCTTTCTGGGGCTTGGCACGATGGGCTTCCCCATGGCCGGCCATCTGGCCGTCCGGGGCGGCCACCGGGTGACCGTCTACAACCGCACCGCCGCCAAGGCCGAGGCCTGGGCCGCCCGCTTCGGCGGGGCCGGCGCCGCCACCCCGGCCGCCACCCCGGCCGAGGCCGCCCGCGACGCCGAGGTGGTTTTCCTCTGCGTCGGCGGCGACGACGACGTGCGGGCGGTGGCCGGCGAGGCGATGGACGCCATGAAGCCCGGCACGATCATCGCCGACCATTCCACGGTGTCCGCCACCGTCGCGCGCGAGATGGCCGAGCTGGCCCGCGCGCGCGGCCTGTTCTTTCTCGACGCGCCGGTGTCCGGCGGGCAGGCCGGGGCGGAGAACGGCGTGCTGACGGTGATGGTGGGCGGCGACGCCGACGCCTTCGCCCGTGCCCAGCCGCTGATGGCCTGCTACGGGCGCTCCGTCACCCATATGGGGCCGGCGGGCGCCGGCCAGCTGACCAAGATGGTCAACCAGATCTGCATCGCCGGTCTGCTGCAGGGTCTGGCCGAGGGCATGGCCTTTGCCCAGAAGGCCGGGCTGGACGGGCACAAGGTCGTGGATGTGATCGGAAAGGGGGCGGCGCAGTCCTGGCAGATGGACAACCGCGCCAAGACGATGCTGGACGGCAAGTTCGACTTCGGTTTCGCCGTGGACTGGATGCGCAAGGACCTGGGCATCGTGCTGGGCGAGGCCCGCAACAACGGCGCCAGCCTGCCCGTCACCGCCCTGGTCGACCAGTTCTACGCCGAGGTGCAGGGGATGGGCGGCAACCGGCTGGACACCTCCAGCCTGATGACGCGGCTGACGCGCTGACCGGAGGGAGGATGGGGAGCGCCGCGGCGCTCCCCTTTTGCCTCAGATGCGGACGACCTTGCCGGGGTTCATCCGGTTCTCCGGGTCGAAGGCGCGCTTCAGTTCGCCCATCACGGCGAAGGCGTCGCCGGCCTCCTTCTCCAGGAACTCCATCTTGCCGTAGCCGATGCCGTGTTCGCCGGTGCAGGTGCCGCCCATGGCGAGCGCCCGGTCGACCATGCGGTCGTTCAGGCGCTTGGCCTCGGCCATCTCCTCCGGCTTGTCGGGGTCAATGACGTAGACGAGGTGGAAGTTGCCGTCGCCGACATGGCCGACCAGCGGGGCCAGCATCGAGGATTCGGCGATGTCCTTCTTGGTCTCCAGGATGCAGTCGGCCAGCCGCGAGATCGGCACGCAGACGTCGGTCGGCCAGCCCTTGGAGCCGGGGCGCAGCGCCAGCGCCGCGTAATAGCCGTCGTGGCGGGCCTGCCAGAGCTTGGAGCGGTCCTCCGGACGGGTCGCCCAGGTGAATTCGCTGCCGCCAAACTCCGCGGCGATGGCCGCGACCATCTCGGCCTGCTCCTTCACCCCGGCCGCCGTGCCGTGGAACTCGAAGAACAGGGTCGGGGCGACCGTGTAGTCCAGCTTGGAATACTTGTTCACCGCGTCCATCTGGACCTCGTCCAGCAGCTCGATGCGGGCGACGGGGATGCCGGACTGGATGGTCTGGATCACCGTGTCCACGGCGCCGCGAATGTCGTTGAACGGGCAGACCGCCGACGAGATCGCCTCCGGAATGCCGTAGAGGCGCAGCGTCACCTCGGTGATGATGCCGAGCGTGCCCTCCGCCCCGACGAACAGGCGGGTCAGGTCATAGCCGGCGGCGGACTTGCGGGCGCGCCCGCCGGTCTTGATGATCCGGCCGTCGGCCAGCACCACGGTCAGCCCCAGCACATTCTCGCGCATGGTGCCGTAGCGCACCGCGTTGGTGCCGCTGGCGCGGGTGGAGGCCATGCCGCCCAGCGAGGCGTCGGCGCCGGGGTCGATGGGGAAGAACAGGCCGGTGTCGCGCAGATGCTCGTTGAGCTGCTTGCGGGTCACGCCGGCCTGGACGGTGACGTCGAGGTCCTCGGGGCTGACGCGCAGGACCTCCTTCATGTTCGACACGTCGATGCAGACGCCGCCGGCCAGCGCCGCGACGCCGCCCTCCAGCGAGGTGCCGGTGCCGAAGGGAATGATCGGCAGCTTGTGCTTCGCGCACAGCTTGACGATGGCGCTGACCTCCGCGGTGGAGGTGGCGAAGGCGACGCCGTCGGGCGGGAAGTTGGGGTGGTAGGACTCGTCCTTGCCGTGATGCTCGCGCACCGCCGCGGCGGTGGTGAAGCGGTCCCCAAGCAGGGCCTTGAACTCGGCCTTCATCTCGTCGGTGAAGGCGACGCGAGGCTGGGCGGCGGGTACGGCGGTCATGGACGAATCTCCCCGGGGGTCCTTTTGGCACGAAGCCGTGCGGTGGTAGGACCGGAGAAGCTAAGCCCCGCCGCCCGCGCAGACAAGCGACTCGCGCGCATGGGTGGGTGCCACAGCAAAAGCCCTCTCCCCCCTGGGGAGAGGGGAGGGTGAGGGGGCATTACGCCCGGCCGGGCGGAGAAGGGCTCCCGCTTCGTGCCCTTGGCCGCCTTCGGCGCCCCCTCATCCTAACCTTCTCCCCAGGGGGGAGAAGGAACAGGCATTCTCACGCCTCCTCGTAGCCGCCGCCGCCCGGGGTCTCGACGACCAGCACGTCGCCCTCCCCCATGGCGGTCTTGTCCTGCGGGCCGAGCTCCTCCACCGAGCCGTCGGTGCGCTGGACCCAGGTGCGGCCGATCTGGCCGGGGGCGCCGCCCTTCAGGCCGAAGGGCGGAACCCGGCGGTGGTTGGACAGGATGGCGGCGGTCATCGGCTCCAGGAACTTCAGGCGCCGCACCACCCCGTCGCCGCCGCGCCAGCGCCCCGCCCCGCCCGATTCGCGGCGGATGCGGAAGCTGTCCAGCAGCACCGGGAAGCGCCATTCCAGCACCTCCGGATCGGTCAGGCGCGAGTTGGTCATGTGGGTGTGCACCGCGTCCGTCCCGTCGAAGCCGGGACCGGCGCCGGAGCCGCCGCAGACCGTCTCGTAATACTGGTAGCGCTCGTTGCCAAAGGTCGTGTTGTTCATCGTCCCCTGGGCCGAGGCCAGCACGCCGAGCGCGCCGTACAGCGCGTCGGTGACGCACTGGCTGGTCTCCACGTTGCCGGCCACCACCGCGGCGGGGTAGCTGGGCGACAGCATGGTGCCCGGCGGGATGACGATCTCGATCGGTTTCAGGCAGCCTTCGTTCATCGGGATCTCGTCGTCCACCAGCGTGCGGAAGACGTAGAGCACCGCCGCCCGGCACACCGCCGTCGGGGCGTTGAAGTTGCTGGTGAGCTGCGGGCTGGTGCCGGTGAAGTCCACCCGCGCCGACCGCTCGTCCTTGTCGATGGTGATGCGGACCTTGATGACCGCGCCGTTGTCCAGCTCCTGCACGAACTCGCCGTCGGTCAGCACGTCGATGACGCGGCGGACCTGCTCCTCGGCGTTGTCCTGGACCAGCTTCATGTAGGCGTTGACCGTCTCCAGCCCGAACTGGGCGACGATGCGGCGCAGCTCGCGCGCGCCCTGCTCGTTGGCGGCGATCTGGGCCTTCAGGTCGCCCAGGTTCTGCGCCACGTTGCGCGCCGGCTGCGGCCCGGCGGTGAAGAGGGCGACGACCTCCTCCTCCAGGAAGCGGCCCCGCTCGACCAACTGGATGTTGTCGAGAAGGACGCCCTCCTGGTCAATCGTCGTGCTGTCCGGCGGCATCGAGCCGGGGGTGATCCCGCCGACGTCGGCGTGGTGCCCGCGCGAGGCGACGTAGAACAGCACCCGTTCGCCGGCCTCGTCGAAGACCGGAGTGATGACGGTGATGTCCGGCAGATGCGTCCCCCCGTGATAGGGGTCGTTCAGCATATAGACGTCGCCGGGGTTCATCGCGCCGTGGCGCCGCTCGACGATGGCGCGCACGCTCTCGCCCATGGAGCCGAGATGCACCGGCATATGCGGGGCGTTGGCGATCAGCCCGCCGTCCGCGTCGAACAGGGCGCAGGAGAAGTCCAGCCGCTCCTTGATGTTCACCGAATAGGCGGTCTTCTCCAGCGTGAAGCCCATCTGCTCGGCGATGGACATGAAGAGGTTGTTAAAGACCTCCAGCATCACCGGGTCGGCCTTGGTGCCGATGGCGAGGCGCTGCGGCAGCTCCTCGAAGCGGGTCAGGACGAGGTGGTTCTTGCGCGTGACCTCGGCGATCCAGCCGGGCTCGACCACCGTCGTGGCGATCTTCTCCTTGATGACGGCGGGGCCGGTCACGCGGTTGCCGGGCTGAAGCTGGTCGCGGTCGTAGACCGGCGCCTCGCGGTCGGTGCCGCCGGTGTGCAGGGTGACCGTGGCGAGGCGGCGCGGCAGGGCGCCGGTGACGCCGGGCAGGTCCTGGTCGTCGGCGCTCTCGGTGCGGCCAACCGCCTCCACCGACACGGCCTCGACCACCAGGGCCTTGCCCTCCATCATGAAGCCGTAGCGCTGGCGGTGCGCCGCCTCGAAGGCAGCGGCCATGGCGTCGAGCGGCCCGAAATCGACGACCAGCGGGCTGTCGGAGCCCTCCACCTTGATGTGCGCCTTGCGCAGAACGGCGAGACGGTCCTCCGGCACGCCCTGGCGGGCCAGCTCCATGCGCCCCTCGGCCTCCAGAGCGGCGAGCGTGGCGGTCAGCTCGTCCACCAGCGCGTCGTCGAGCCGGGCCTCCACCGCGCGCTCGCGGATCGCCACCGTGTCGGCGAGGCCGATGCCGTAGGCCGACAGCACGCCGGCGTGCGGGTGCAGGAAGACCTTCCGCATGCCCAGCGCGTCGGCGACCAGACAGACATGCTGCCCCGCCGCCCCGCCGAAGCCGTTCAGCGTGTATTGGGTGACGTCGTAGCCGCGCTGGACCGAGATCTTCTTGATGGCGTTCGCCATGTTGTCCACGGCGATCTTCAGGAAGCCCTCGGCCACCTGATGCGGGGTCATCTCGGTGCCCAGCGCCTCGTTCACCTCTTCGGCCAGCTCGGCGAACTTCTCGCGCACGATGGCGGCGTCGAGCGGCTGGTCGGCCTCCGGCCCGAAGACGTGTGGGAAGAAGTCGGGGTGCAGCTTGCCGACCATCACGTTGCAGTCGGTCACGGTCAGCGGCCCGCCGCGGCGGTAGCAGGCCGGGCCGGGGTTGGCCCCGGCGCTCTCCGGCCCGACGCGGAAGCGCGCCCCGTCGAAGAAGCAGACCGAGCCGCCGCCCGCCGCCACGGTGTGGATGTGCATCATGGGCGCGCGCATCCGCACCCCGGCCACCACCGTGTCGAAGGCGCGCTCATACTCCCCGGCGTAGTGCGACACGTCGGTGGAGGTGCCGCCCATGTCGAAGCCGATGACCCGGTCGAAGCCGGCCATGCGCGCGGTGCGCACCGCGCCGACGATGCCGCCCGCCGGGCCGGAGAGGATGGCATCCTTGCCCTGGAACCAGCGCGCGTCGGTCAGGCCGCCGTTCGACTGCATGAACATCAGCCGCACGCCGGAGAGGTCCCCGGCCACCTGCTCCACATAACGGCGCAGGATCGGCGACAGGTAGGCGTCGACCACCGTGGTGTCGCCGCGCCCGACGATCTTCATCAGCGGGCTGACCTGATGGCTGACCGACACCTGGGTGAAGCCGATGGAGCGGGCCAGCGCCGCCACCTGCTTCTCATGATCCGGAAAGCGGTAGCCGTGCATCAGCACCACCGCAGCGGCGCGGAAACCGTCCTGGTAGGCCTGCTCCAGCTGGACCCGAACGGCGCGCAGATCCACCGCCTTCAGCACCGTGCCGTCGGCCTTGATCCGCTCCGGCACCTCGGCCACCCGCTCGTACAGCAGCTCGGGCAGGACGATGTGGCGGGCGAAGATCTTCGGGCGCGCCTGGTAGCCGATGCGGAGCTGGTCGCCCAATCCTTCGGTGATCAGCAGCAGCGTGCGCTCGCCCTTGCGCTCAAGAAGCGCGTTGGTGGCGACGGTGGTGCCCATCTTCACCGCCTCGACCGCCTCCGCCGGAATCGGCTGGCCGGCGGCGAGGCCCAGCAGGTCGCGGATGCCCTGGATGGCGGCGTCGCGGTAGCGTTCCGGATTCTCCGACAGCAGCTTGTGCGTGACCACCGACCCGTCCGGGCGTTTGGCCACGATGTCGGTGAAGGTGCCGCCGCGGTCGATCCAGAACTGCCACCGGCCCTGCTGTTGGGGCGCCATATCCCACTCCCTGATGTCTTGGCTTTACGGGGAGTGTGACCATACGCCGCCGCTGGTCAAGACGGGGTGCACGAAAGGGTGGGATGCGCTGCTTTCCCCTGCCCGTCCGGTCAGGCCGCCTTGAGCAGCGCGGGCAACCCGTCCAGCATGGCGTTCACGGCCCCCGCCCCATCCTCGAACGCCTCCAGCGCCAGCGAGAATTGCGAAGGACGCGGCAGGTCGATGGTGATGGCGAACTCCCCGCCGTCGCGCTCCATGTGGCCGCCGAAGCGGCGCGACAGGGCGCGCATGCGGGTGTTGTCGGACAGGCACATCATGTGGACCTGTCGGATGCCCCGATTGGCCGCGATGGCCAGCGAGCGGCGGACCAGGGTGGAGCCGACGCCCCGCCCCTGAAACCCCTTCTCGACGCTGATCGCCAGTTCCGCCGCGCCGGGCCACAGCAGCCGGTCGAAGCACAGCTCCACCGCGCCGCGCAGCTCGCCGCGGTCGAACAGGCCGAGCAGCGTGGTCCGCGTCCAGTCGAGCGAGTCGCAATGCTGGACGATGACCTCGTCGGAGACGGTGCCGGTGAATCGGGCGTAGCGGTCCGCCTTGTCCAGCCGCAACAGATGCGCGCGGTACGGACCGCGCTCGGCGGGGAGAAGCTTGCGGATGGCGGACATAGGGAGACTCGTGGCGCTGGTGATTCGGGACATCGCACCGCTTCGCGTCGTCCGCTTCCCCATCGGCGGCCTGGATCGGCCGTCCTCTTTTGTTGCGGCGCAACATGGCGAAGGCTCGGCCGAAGGGCAAGGCCCCTGACGATGACGGCGCGGCATCTGTTGCAGCGCAGCAACATTTGGCTTCGCCGGAAAATCCCCTACCCCCAACGGATGAAAAGGGCGCGGCGCGCGAAGATTTTGGGAAACAACGAAAAAGTATGGGCCGGTTGGCGCGGTGCCGGACTGCCGGTATGCTGCTCCGGCGGTCGAAAGGCGGATAAAAATGAGCATCTGGGGCAGCGTCCTGGGCGGGGCGGCCGGTTTCACCATCGGCGGGCCGATCGGAGGCCTGATCGGTCTGGCCGCCGGCTACGCGGTGGGGCGCGGCATCCGCGGCCTGTGCGGCCCGGCGGACGCCACCAAGTCCATCGCCTTCACCATCGGCGTGATCGCCCTGTCGGCGAAGATGGCCCGCGCCGACGGCGTGGTGAAGCGGGTGGAGGTGGACACCTTCAAGCGGCTGTTCCGCGTCCCGCCGGAGGAGCTGGACACGGTCGGCCACGTCTTCGACCTCGCCCGCAAGGACACCCACGGCTTCGAGGAATACGCCCAGCAGATCGCCGGCCTGTTCGATGACCGCCGCGCCGTGCTGGAGGAGCTGCTCGACAGCCTGCTGGCCATCGCCGAGGCCGACGACGAGCTGCACGAGACGGAAGTCGAGTATCTGCGCACGGTCGCCCACATCTTCGGCTTCACCGACGAGGAGTTCGAGCGCATCGTCGCCGGCCACCACATCGCCGGCACGCCGAACGAGACCGATCCCTACGGTGTGCTCGGCGTCTCCCGCCGCGCCAGCGACGAGGCGATCAAGGCCGCTCACCGGCGGCTGGTGCGCGAGCATCACCCGGACGTGCTGATCGCCCAGGGCATGCCGCAGGAGTTCGTGGATCTGGCGACGCAGAAGGTCGCCGCCATCAACGCCGCCTACGACCGGATCGAGAAGGAGCGCGCGCGGCTGAGCTAGGCGTCGCGCCTTCCCTCCCTTCCTGTGCATCCCCGCCCCGGCGCAATCGGGTGTCGCGGGCCTGCGGACCGCACGCTATATAAGCACACCTCCGCACACCGTACCGTTGGGTCATGGCTCCTCCCGCTCCGATCACCGCGCTCCAGGGCGTGTCCGTCACCTTCGGTGGCCGTCCGCTGTTCGAAACCATCGACCTGTCCATCGGACGGGGCGACAAGGCCTGTCTGGTCGGGCGGAACGGGTCCGGCAAATCGACGCTGATGAAGGTTCTGGCCGGCATGATCCAGCCGGACGGCGGCACCGTCTTCACCCAGCCGGGCGCGCGCATCGCCTATCTGCCGCAGGAGCCGGACTTCACCGGCTGCGCCACCGTGCACGACTATGTCGCCGCTGGCCTGCCCGCCGACGAGCGGGACGAGACGCACCGGGTGGACGCCGTGCTGGACCGGCTCCAGGTGCCGGGCCATCTCGACCCCAACACGCTGTCGGGCGGCGAGGCGCGGCGCACGGCGCTGGCCCGCACGCTGGTCGGCGCCCCCGATGTCATGCTGCTCGACGAGCCGACCAACCACCTCGACCTTCCCACCATCGAGTGGCTGGAGGAGGAGCTGTTGGCCTACCGCGGCGGTCTGCTGCTGATCTCGCACGACCGCAGCTTCCTGAACCGGCTGGCCAAGCGCACGCTGTGGCTGGACCGCGGCACGGTGCGCGCCACCGACCGCGGCTTCGCCGAGTTCGAGACCTGGCAGGCCGAGGTCTTCGAATCGGAGGAGATCGCCGCCCAGAAGCTCGACCGCAAGATCGAAGGCGAGATGAAGTGGCTGCGCGAGGGCATCTCGGCCCGGCGCACCCGCAACATGGGCCGCGTGCGCGCCCTGCTCCAGCTTCGCACCGACCGCGCCGAGCGCATCAAGGGCGGCCAGCAGGCCAAGCTCGCCGTCGCCGAGGCCGAGCGCGGCGGGCGCTTGGTCATCGAGGCGGAGCACATCTCGAAGGGCTTCGACACGGCGGACGGCCGCAAGACCGTCGTCAACGACTTCTCCACCCGCATCCTGCGCGGCGACCGGGTCGGGCTGATCGGGCCGAACGGCGCCGGCAAGACCACGCTGCTGAAGATGCTGACCGGCCAGATGGAGCCCGACGGCGGCACGATCCGGCTGGGCACCAATCTGGAAACCGCCTATTTCGACCAGCGGCGCGACGGGCTCGACCCCGAGGACACCATCCGCAAGGTGCTGTGCCCCTTCGGCGGCGACAGCGTGATGGTCAACGGCCAGCCGCGCCACGTCGCCGGCTACATGCGCGACTTCCTGTTCGACACGCGCCAGCTCGACAGCCCGGTCAAGGCGCTGTCCGGCGGTGAGCGCAACCGGCTGCTGCTCGCCCGCCTGTTCGCGCGGCCGAGCAACATGATGATCCTCGACGAGCCGACCAACGACCTCGACATGGACACGCTGGACCTGCTGGAGGATGTGCTCGGCGATTATCAGGGCACGCTGCTGCTGGTCAGCCACGACCGCGACTTCCTCGACCGGCTGGTCACCAGCACGATCGCGGTGGAGGGGGACGGCGTGATCGCCGAGTATCCCGGCGGCTATTCCGACTATCTGGTGCAGCGCCCGCCGCCCAAGGAGAAGGCCGCCGCCCCGGCCAAGGCGAAGCCCGCCGCCGCCCCGGCGGCGGCCAAGCCGAAGGGCAAGCTCAGCTACAAGGACCAGCGCGAGCTGGACGACCTGCCCGCCCGCATGGACAAGCTGACCGCCGAGGTGGCGAAGCTCGAAGCGGCGCTGGCCGACCCCGACCTGTTCGCCCGCGACGCCGCCAAGTTCCAGAAGACGTCCGATCAGTTGCAGGCGAAACAAAATGAGCTGGCCGCCGCCGAGGAGCGCTGGCTGGAGCTGGAGGCCCTGCGCGAGGAGCTGGAAGGCGGCCGCGGATGAGTCTGCGCGACTCGCTGATGGCGCTCCTGGTCATGGCGATCTGGGGCCTGAACTTCGTCGTCGCGAAATGGGGGCTGGCCGAGTTCCCGCCGCTCTTCATCATGGCGCTGCGCTTCATCGCGGTGGCGGCGCTGATCCTGCCCTTCAAGCGCATTCCCTGGAGCGCGGTGCCGCCCATCGCCCTGCTGTCGCTGACCCTGGGGACCGTGCATTTCCCGCTGATGTTCAGCGGGCTGAACGGCATCGACGCGGCGACCGCCTCGCTGGCGGCGCAGGCACAGGTGCCCTTCTCCTCCCTTCTCGCCGCGCTGATCTTCAAGGACAAGCTGGGCTGGCGCCGCGCCGCCGGCATGGCCGCGGCCTTCGCGGGCGTCGCGGTCATCGCGGGCGAACCGCGGCTGTCCGGATCGCTGGTGCCGCTCTTCATGATCCTGGGGGCCAGCTTCGCCTTCGCCGTCGCCAGCGTCCAGATGAAGCTGATCGTCGGGGTGGACGGCTTCGCGCTGAACGGCTGGATGGCGCTGTTCGCCGCCCCGCAGCTGCTGTTCCTCTCCTTCCTGTTCGAGGAGGGGCAGATGGCGGCGCTGTCCGACGCCACCCTGTGGGGCTGGGGCTCCATCGCCTACATGGCGGTGGGCGTGACCATCGGCGCCTATGGGATGTGGTACCCGCTGCTGCGCAAATACTCGGTCAACCAGACCATGCCCTTCCTGCTGACCGTGCCGGTCTTCGGCGTGCTGGCGGGCGTTCTGCTGATGGACGATCCCTTCACGCTGCGTCTCGTCCTGGGCGGTCTGTTGACCGTGGGCGGCATGGCCGTCATCGTGAAGCGCCGCCCAACGACGGTGGCGGAGAAGGTCACGAATCCGACCTGAGGACACCATGACGCGCGCGGGCACGGGATGCATCGACCGCCCCTCCCCCAACCACGGGCCGCGGCCCGAGGGCGTGGGGGTGGAACTGCTGATCCTCCATTACACGGGGATGCCCACCGCCGAGTCGGCGCTGAGCCGGTTGTGCGATCCCGCCGCCCAGGTCAGCGCCCATTACACGGTGGACGAGGACGGCACCGTCCACGCCCATGTGCCGGAGGACCGGCGGGCCTGGCACGCCGGCCTGTCCTCCTGGCGGGGGCGGGCCGACGTCAACAGCCGCTCCATCGGAATCGAGATCGTCAATCCGGGGCACGAGTTCGGCTACCGCCCCTTCCCCGCCGTCCAGATGGCCGCGGTGGCCGATCTCTGCCTGGACATCATGGGGCGTCATGGGATCGCGCCGGCCGATGTGCTCGGCCACAGCGACATCGCGCCCGCCCGCAAGGAGGACCCCGGCGAGCTGTTCGACTGGCCGGGGCTGGCCGCCCGCGGAATCGGGCTGTGGCCGGAGCCCACCGCGGCGGACGATTCGGTGAACGACTCGGCGGAATCCGCGGAGGATGTGGCGGCGCTTCTGGGACGCTATGGGTACGACACCGCCGAATCGCGGGTCCTGCTGTCCTTCCAGCGCCATTTCCACCCCGAACGCCTGACCGGGGTGCCCGATCCGGAAACGCTGCGCCGCCTGCGCGCGCTGCTGCGGATGACCGGGCGCTGAGAATCCGAATCGCCCCCGAACATCGTTGCGAATCGGGCGGCGACCCTATACACAGTGCCCCGCCAGATGGCCGGATGGCCGCCTTCGACCTTTTGGATCGGGGGAGGAAAGTCCGGGCTCCACGGAAACACGGTGCCGGCTAACGGCCGGCGGGGGCGACCCTAGGGAAAGTGCCACAGAGAGCAAACCGCCACCGGCCTCGCGCCGGCGGTAAGGGTGAAAGGGTGCGGTAAGAGCGCACCGCGCGCCTGGCAACAGGGGCGGCACGGTAAACCCCACCGGGAGCAAGACCGAATAGGGGCGGCACGGCCCGCCATCTCCCCTGATCCTTGATCGGTTGGGATGGTCTGGGGCCAAGCGCGTTTCCGCGCCGCCGCCCGGGTTGGTTGCGTGAGGCGCCGGGCAACCGGCGTCCCAGATGAATGGCCATCCATCAGGGTAACCTGAGGACAAAACCCGGCTTACAGGCCATCTGGCGTTTATCCCCACCACCTCCGGACAACGGACCACCCCTTTTCCGCGGCGCGGGACCGGGATGGCGCCCCCTTGTCCACAGATGTCCCCAGCTTCATCCACAGCCGGTGGATAACTGTGGGGCAAATTCCCATGCCGTCCCATGCCACGCCCCGGCAGCTTACCCCAGCAGGCTATACCATTCGTAGGGTGCGATTCGCCTTTATGGAAAGCCACATGGTGGGAACCATTCGCGGGACTCACGGAACATCCTGCGAACTCTGTGGGGCAACGCCGCGTAATCGCTCATTAGCGCGCTGGTATATTGCCGATTCTCGCCGATTCCGTTCACCTATTTGCACGCTGGCAACACATCGCCCCAAAAGTCTTGACAGCACCATATGAATACTGGAGGGGGCGTTGACGCCCAAACTGTCCCATGCTATCCCATGAAAGCCCAGTTCGGAGGGGGAACTACCCAACCAAGGTAGCCAAACCGGGCGCGTTCAGCGGCAAGAGCGGATAGGGCTTCGCGACGGCGAAGACCGGCAACGGGATAAGGGGGGCGTTCGTCAGGCCGATGGCCATTTTCCTGTCCACATACGTCAACAAAGTTGACAGGAAAGGCCGCTGCTCCATCCCGGCGCAGTTCCGGCAGTCGCTTGCCAAGACGTCGGCTCCCGGCACCGTCTATCTCTGGCCTTCACTGAATCATCAGGCGCTGGAAGGCGCCGATCAGGATTATCTCGACGTGCTTTCCGAAAGCCTGGAATCCCCCGATCTGGATTCGGACGAGCGCGACATGATCGAGACCTTCATCTTCGGCAAGCTGATCCCCGTCTCGCTGGACACCGAAGGCCGGATCGTCCTGCCCAAGGAACTCGCCGAATTCGCCGGAATCGACGAGGAAGCCGCCTTCATCGGCCGCCGCAAGACCTTCCAGATCTGGGAGCCCGGCGCCCTGAAGGCCCATGAACAGACGCTGCGCGACCAGGTCGTGCGCAAGGACATTTCGCTGAGCCAGATCGTCGCCAAGGCGTCCCGCGCCGCCGCCGGCCGGGGAGGGGAGGGCGCATGATCGTGAAGCCCCCTGGCCCCGCTCCCACCGCCGCCGCCGTCCCGGCCTCCCCGCACATCTCCGTCCTGCTGAACGAGGTCGTGGACGCGCTCTCCCCGCGCGACGGCGGCGTCTATGTGGACGGCACCTTCGGCGCCGGCGGCTATTCCCGCGCGATTCTCGACCGGGCCGACTGCCGGGTCTGGGGAATCGACCGCGATCCCGAAGCCATCGAACGCGGCCGTCAGCTCGCCCTCGCCTATCCGGGCCGGCTGGCGATCGTCGAAGGCCGATTCGGCGACATGGACCGGCTGCTCGCCGAGCACGGCGTCGAATCGGTGGACGGCGTGGCGCTGGACATCGGCGTCTCCTCCCCGCAGATCGACGAGCCGGAGCGCGGCTTCTCCTTCCGATTCGACGGCCCGCTCGACATGCGGATGGGACGCGACGGGCCGACCGCCGCCGACGTGGTGAACACCGCGTCTGAAGCTGAGCTGGCCGACATCGTCTTCCATTACGGCGAGGAGCGCATGGCCCGCCGCGTGGCCCGCGCCATCGTCGCCGCACGGCTGGAGACGCCCTTCGCGCGCACCCGGCAGCTGGCCGAGGTGGTGCGGTCGGTGGTGCCGAAGGGGAAGGGCGACGCCATCGACCCGGCGACCCGCACCTTCCAGGCGCTGCGCATCCATGTGAACGACGAGCTGGGCGAGCTGCGCCGCGGCCTCGCCGCCGCCGAATCGCTGCTGAAGCCCGGCGGCCGCCTCGCCGTCGTCTCCTTCCATTCGCTGGAGGACCGGGAAGTGAAGACGTTCCTGAAGGAACGCTCCTCGCCCCCGCCCTCCCCGTCCCGACACGCGCCGAGCCTTGCGGCGGACGCGCGTTCCCCATCCTTCCGGCTCCTGTCGCGCAAGCCCATCGTGCCGACGGACCAGGAAGCCCACAGCAACCCACGCGCGCGCTCTGCCCGGCTGCGCGCGGCTGAACGCACGGCGGCGCCGGCCTATCCGGCGCCCGGCAAGGAGGCGGCATGAAATACAAATCCGCACTTTTCTGGGGTGGCCTGATCGCCGCCGCCGGCTTCGTCCTGTTCGAGACCAGCTACGAGGTTCAGGAGCTGGAAGAGAAGCTGGGCTCGCTCAACCGCAAGATCATGGTGGAGCAGGAGGCCATCCAGGTCCTCAAGGCCGAGTGGAGCTTCCTCAACGACCCGACCCGTCTCGAGACCCTGTCGCGCGAGCATCTGGCGCTGCAGCCGACCGAGGCGCGCCAGTTCGTGGCGATGAACATCGTCCCGATGCGCCCCTCCCCCACCGTCGCGCCGGAGGAGGCTCCGCTGCCGCCGATGGTCCGCAACCAGACGCCGGGCAAGGCGCCGAACGTGGCGACGGCCTCGACCGGGGACAGCGTCGTGGGCGGCGGCGCCATCATTCAGGGCGGCGTGATCATTCCGGCCTCGGCCTCGCCGATCAAGCCGGCCCCGATCAAGCCCTCGGCCATCGTGCCGGCCTCGGCCAAGGTGCCGCCGCTCCCCTCCGCCGCCAAGTCGGCCCCGGCCCCGGTGGTGACGACCAAGCCGACGGAAGTCGCCACCAAGCCGCCGGTCACCGCGCGGACGCTGGCGCCGCCCGCGGCGCGCCCGCAGCCGCAGCAGGCCCAGGCCGCCCCGCCCGCGGCCGCGCCGGCCCAGCATGACAGCATCGGTCTTCTCGTCGCCCGTCTCGGAGCCAACCGATGAGCGTTCCGCCGCCCGGCATCGATCCCGCGCACGGCGCCTACAGCGTTCCGCCCCCGGCTTCCAAGCCGCGGACGTCGCTGTCGGTCGCGCTGGAGCAGAGCCGGAACCGGTTGATGGTGACCGCGGCCATGGTCGCCGTGGTCTTCTCCGCCATCGGCGTGAAGCTGGTGGACGCGACGCTGTTCAACCACGCGGCGGAACCGCGCCCGCGCATGGCCGCGGAGGTCGACGCCCCGCCGGTCAACCGCGCCGACATCGTGGACCGCAACGGCAACCTGCTGGCGACCTCGCTCGCCACGCAGTCGCTCTACGCCGACCCGAAGCTGATCAGCCGCCCGGACGAGGTGGCGCGCAAGCTGACTACCGCCCTGCCGGAGCTGGACTACAAGGACCTGCTGACCAAGCTCAGCGGCGACAAGCGGTTCGTCTGGATCAAGCGCAACCTGACGCCCAAGCAGCAGGCGGCGGTGTTCCGGCTGGGCTTGCCGGGCGTCTATTTCGAACGGGAGGAGCGCCGCTTCTACCCGGCCTCCAACCTGACCTCGCATCTGGTCGGCTTCACCGGCGTGGACAACAACGGCCTCGCCGGGCTGGAGCAGCAGTTCAACAAGCGGCTGACCACCGACCCGAAGCCGCTGCAGCTTTCGATCGACCTGCGCCTTCAGCACATCATGAAGAAGGAGTTGCAGACGACGATTGAGGAGTTCAGCGCCATCGGCGCCACCGGCATCATCTACGATGTCCGCAACGGCGAAGTCATGTCGATGGTTTCGCTGCCCGATTTCGATCCGCACAACCCGACGGGGCTCGACCCGGACACGCTGTTCAACCGCGCGACGCTCGGCGTGTACGAGATGGGCTCCACCTTCAAGATCTTCAACACGGCGATGTCGCTGGATTCGGGCAAGATCCGCGTCTCCGACACCTTCGACACGATCAACAACATCCAGGTCGGCCGCTTCACGATCCGCGAATACCACCCCTTCCGCCACAACCTGACGGTGGCCGAGGTGTTCCAGGAATCGTCGAACCTGGGCTCGGTGCGCATGGCCCTGACGCTCGGCGTGCAGCACCAGAAGTCCTTCCTGACCAAGCTGGGGATGACCCGCCCGACCACGCTGGAGCTGCCGGAGAACGGCTGGCCGCTGGTGCCCAACCCGTGGCGGGAGGTCAACACCATGACCATCTCCTTCGGCCACGGCATGTCGGTCAGCCCGATGCACACGGTCAACGCCGCCGCCTCGATCATCAACGGCGGCGTGCTGCACCCGCCGACCCTGCTGAAGCGCGATCCCGCGGCCGAGGTCCCGGGCGAGCAGGTCATCAGCCCGAAGACCTCGGCGATGATGCGCCGGCTGTTCCGCTTCGTGGTCACCGACGGCACGGCGAAGTCGGCCAACGCCAAGGGCTACGTCGTCGGCGGCAAGACCGGCACGGCGGAGAAGCAGAAGGGCCGGAGCTACGCCCGGAACTCCCGCATGTCGTCGTTCCTCGGCGCCTTCCCGATGCACGATCCCCGCTACATCGTCTATGTCCTGGTGGACGAGCCGAAGGGCACCAAGAAGACCTACGGCTTCGCCACCGGCGGCTGGGTCGCCGCCCCCGCGGTCGGCCGGATCGTGAAGCAGATCGGCCCGCTGCTGGGCGTCCAGCCGGTGGACGAGGCTTCCCCCGACGTCATCAACGCCACCTACATCAACACCGCCGGTCAGACGACCCCGCCCGCACCGCCGCCTCCGCCCGCGCAACCGAAAGGCAGCACCGTTGCTTCTGTCCCACCTGCTGGCAACAAGCCGCGCTGACGCGACGTCCTCCTCCGTCGAGGGGTCCGCCGTCGAAGTGCCAGCCATCGACGTGACCGGGTTGACCGCGGACAGCCGCGCGGTCAGGCCCGGTTTCGTCTTTGCCGCCCTGCCGGGCGCGAAGGCGGACGGGCGCGTCTTCATCGCCGACGCGCTCGCCAAGGGCGCCGTCGCCGTGGTGGCGCCCGCCGGGACCGCCCTGCCCGCCGGCAGCGCCGCGACGCTGATCACGGACGAGCAGCCGCGCCGCCTCTTCGCGCGCCTCGCCGCCGCCTTCCACGGGCGGCAGCCGGACACCGTGGTCGCCGTGACGGGAACCAACGGCAAGACCTCCACCGTCCAGTTCGCCCGCCAGATGTGGGACCTGATGGGCCTGAAGGCGGCCAGCCTGGGCACGCTGGGGCTGATCGGGCCGGGGCTGGACGATTACGGCGGGATGACCACGCCGGACCCGGTGTCGCTCCATCGCGACCTCGCCGCCGTCAAGGACAAGGGAATCGAACATCTGGCGATGGAGGCGTCCAGCCACGGGCTGGAGCAGTTCCGTCTCGACGGCGTGGCCCTCAAGGCCGCGGGCTTCACCAACCTGACCCGCGACCATCTGGACTACCACGGCACCATGGAGGCCTATCTCCAGGCCAAGGCGATGCTGTTCGGACGGGTGTTGCCCGATGGGGGAACCGCCGTCCTGAACGCCGACAGCGGCACCTTTGCCGAACTTGCCGGGATTTGTTCACAGCGCGGTCACCGCGTCTTCGGATACGGTCTGGCCGGTCGCGAGATCCGGGTGAACGGGGTCGAGCCGCTGGCCCACGGCCAGCGCCTGGACCTGACGGTCCTGGGCCGCGACATCACCGTGGACCTGCCGCTGGCGGGCCGCTTCCAGGCGTGGAACGTGCTGTGCGCGCTCGGCCTGGTGATCGGCTCCGGCGCGGACCGTGACGAGGCTCTGGCCACCCTGACCCGCCTGGAAGGCGTGCCGGGGCGCCTGCAGCACGTCGCCACCCACCCCTGCGGGGCGGCGGTCTATGTCGATTTCGCCCACACGCCCGACGCGCTGGAAACGGTGCTGCTGGCGCTGAAGCAGCACGCCCGGAACCGCCTGATCGCGGTGTTCGGGTGCGGCGGCGACCGCGACCGCGGGAAGCGGCCGGTGATGGGGGAGCTGGCCGGCCGTCTGGCCGACCGCGCCATCGTCACCGACGACAACCCGCGCACCGAGGTGCCGGCGGCCATCCGCAAGGAGGTCCTGGCGGGCCACCCGGCCCTGGAGGAGATCGGCGACCGGCGCGAGGCCATCCGCGCCGCCGTCCGCAGCCTTCAGCCCGGTGACGTCCTGGTCATCGCCGGCAAGGGACATGAGCATGGTCAGATCGTCGGGACGGAGGTCCTTCCCTTCGACGACGCGACCGAGGCACGAGCCGCCGTGGCAGAGGTTGGAGCAGCATGAGCGAGGCCAAGACCGTCCTGTGGACCGCCGAGGACGCCGCCGCCGCCACCAGCGGTCAGGCGACGCGCTCCTGGGCGGCGACCGGGGTCAGCATCGACAGCCGCAAGGTGGCGCCGGGCGACCTGTTCGTCGCCATCAAGGGGCCGAACTTCGACGGCCACGACTTCGTCGCCAAGGCGCTGGAGGCCGGCGCCGCCGCGGCGCTGGTCAGCACCGTGCCGCCCGGCGTGCCGGGCGACGCCTCCCTCCTGGCGGTGGAGCAGGACACGCTGGCGGCGCTGGGCGATCTCGGCCACGTCGCGCGGCTGCGCACCCAGGCCAGGGTGGTGGGCGTCACCGGCTCGGTCGGCAAGACCAGCACCAAGGAGGCGCTGCGCCACGTCCTGTCGGCGCAGGGCCGCACCTTCGCCACCGAAGGCAGCCTGAACAACCATTGGGGCGTACCCCTGTCGCTGGCCCGCATGCCGGAGGACAGCGAGTTCGGCGTGTTCGAGCTGGGCATGAACCACGCCGGCGAACTCGGCCCCCTGTCGCGGCAGGTCATGCCCGACGTCGCGGTCATCACCACGGTCGAGGCGGCCCATCTGGAGTTCTTCGACTCCGTCGAGGCGATCGCCGACGCCAAGGCCGAGATCTTCGAGGGCATGAACCCCAACGGGGTCGCCGTGCTGAACCGCGACAACCCGCATTTCGCGCGCCTGCTGGCCGCCGCGCGCACCCAGGGGCTGAGCCGGATCTGGAGCTTCGGCTCCCACGCCGATGCCGACGCCCGTCTGGTGGACTGCTCGCTGCACGCCACCTGCAGCGCCGTGACCGCGGTCATTCGCGGCGAGCGCATCCAGTACTGCCTGGCCTTGCCCGGCCGGCATTGGGTGATGAACAGCCTCGCCGTTCTGCTGGCGGTCAAGGCGCTGGGCGCCGACGTCGCCGCGGCGGCCCGCGCGCTGTCCACCATCGCGCCGGTGAAGGGCCGCGGCACGCGCAAGCGCGTCCAGACCGCCCGGGGCGCCTTCACCCTGATCGACGAGAGCTACAACGCCAGCCCCGCCGCCATGACCGCGACCTTCGCGGTGCTCGGCAAGATCGACCCCGGCGCGGGCGGCCGGCGCCTCGCCGTGCTGGGCGACATGCGGGAGCTGGGCGACCGTGCCGACGCCCTGCACGCCGCGCTGGCCGAACCGCTGCGCTCTGCGCATGTGGACGCCGTCTACGCCTGCGGCCCGCACATGCGCGCCCTGTTCGACCGCCTGCCCGCCGCCATGCGCGGCGCCTGGACGGAAACCAGCGCCGAGCTGGCCCCCCTCCTGGCCAGCGCCGTGCGCGGCGGCGACGTGGTGCTGATCAAGGGATCGCTGGGCAGCCGCATGGCGACGGTGGTGGACGCCCTGTCCGCCCTGGACACCAAAGACGACAAACAAACCGAAAAGAACAACAACGGCTCCTCGCCCGCGGCTGACACGGATCAGGCCGCGGCGCAGGGCCACAAAGGCTGACCGCTCGACGATGCTCTACAACCTGCTCTTTCCTCTGGCGGACGTCTTCACGCCGTTCAACCTGTTCCGGTATCTGACCTTCCGGACGGGAGGCGCGGTGCTGACGGCGCTCGTCATCAGCTTCGTGTTCTTTCCGCGCCTGATCGCGTGGCTGAAGCGCAAGCAGGGCGAGGGCCAGCCGATCCGCTCCGACGGGCCGGAAAGCCATGCGAAGAAGAAAGGCACGCCCACCATGGGCGGCCTGATGATCCTGATCGCCGTGTCGATCAGCACGCTGCTGTGGGTCGACCTGACCAACGCCTACACCTGGATCGTGCTGCTGGTGACGATCGGCTACGGGCTCATCGGCTTCGGCGACGACTACCTGAAGCTGACCAAGCGCAACACCAAGGGCCTGTCGGGCCGTTTCCGCCTGACCTGGGAGATCATCATCGGCGTCTCCGCCGCCGCCGCCATCATGTATGTGTCGGCGCCGCCGCTGTCCGGTGGCCTGGCCGTTCCCTTCGTGAAGGATTTCCTGATCCAGCTCTCCTGGTTCTTCATCCCCGTCGGCGCCTTCGTCATGGTCGGCGCCTCGAACGCGGTGAACCTGACGGACGGTCTGGACGGGCTGGCCATCGTGCCGACGATGATCGCGGCGGGCTGCTTCGGCCTGATCGCCTACCTGACCGGCAACGCGATCTTCGCCAACTATCTCCAGATCCATCATGTGCCCGGTGCTGGTGAGCTTGCCGTTTTCTGCGGGGCTCTGGTCGGTGCGGGGATCGGTTTCCTCTGGTACAACGCGCCCCCCGCCATGGTCTTCATGGGCGACACCGGCTCGCTGGCCCTCGGCGGCGCGCTGGGAGCCGTCAGCGTGGTCACCAAGCACGAGATCGTGCTGGCGATCATCGGCGGCCTGTTCGTGCTGGAGACCGTGTCGGTGATCGTCCAGGTCGCCTCGTTCAAGCTGACCGGAAAGCGCGTGTTCCGCATGGCGCCCCTGCACCATCACTTCGAGAAGAAGGGATGGGCGGAGTCCACCGTGGTCATCCGCTTCTGGATCATCGCCTCCATCCTGGCCCTCGTCGGCCTGTCCACGCTGAAGCTCCGCTGAGGGTCGCCGCCCGATGATCAACCTGTTCTACATGGAAGGACTGCCGGTGGCGGTCATGGGGCTGGGCAAGTCGGGCCTCGCCACGGCGGAGGCGCTGACCCAAAGCGGCGCCGACGTGTGGGTTTGGGACGACAACGAGTCCAGCCGCGCCGCGGCGCTGGACAAGGGCTACAAGGTCGTCGACCTGACCACGGCGGACCTGACCGAGCTGACCACCATCGTCTGGTCGCCGGGGATCCCGCACACCCACCCGAAGCCCCACCCGGTGGCCCTGCGCGCCCGCGCCGCGAACATCGAGCTGGTCTGCGACATCGAGCTGCTGGCCCGGTCGGAGCGTGATTCGGCCTACATCGGCATCACCGGCACCAACGGGAAGTCCACCACCACCACCCTGATCGGCCATGTGATGGAGGCCGCCGGGCGGCGCATCGCGGTCGGCGGCAACCTGGGCACCCCGGCGCTGACCTTCCCCTCCGTGGGGGCCGGCGGCAGCTACGTTCTGGAGATGTCGAGCTACCAGCTCGAGCTGACCTACTCGATCACCTTCGACGTGGCGGTGCTGCTGAACATCACGCCGGACCATCTGGCCCGGCACGGCGGCATGGACGGCTACGTCGCCGCGAAGAAACTGATCTTCCACCGCCAGACCAAGCCGCGCACCGCGGTGATCGGCGTGGACGACCCGACCTGCCGGGCGATCTGGGAGGAGCTGAAGGCCAAGGGCGACCAGGTGATCTGGCCGGTCTCCGCCCTGGGTCCGGTGCCCGGCGGCGTCTACGCCGCGGACGGCTGGCTGGTCGACGACACCTTCGGCGCCGCGGAGCGGGTGGCCGAGCTGGCCGCCTTCCCGGCGCTGCTCGGCACGCACAACTGGCAGAACGCCGCCGCGGCCTTCGCGGCCTGCAAGGCGGCGGGCGTGCCGACCCCGGCCATCGTCGCCGCCATGACCACATTCCCCGGCCTCGCCCACCGCCAGCAGCTGGTGCGGACCATCGACGGCGTGCGCTTCGTCAACGACAGCAAGGCGACCAACGCCGACGCGACGGAGAAGGCGCTGGCGACCTTCGACCCGATCTATTGGATCCTCGGCGGTCAGGCGAAGGAGACCGGGCTCGACGGGCTTGAGGCCTACGCGCCGCGCGTCCGCCACGCCTTCCTGATCGGCGAGGCGTCGGACCGCTTCGCCGTGTGGCTGGAGACCAACAAGGTTCCGCACACCCGCTGCGGCACGCTGGACGTGGCGGTGAACGCCGCGGCGGAGCTGGCGCTGGCCGAGGCGCTGCCCGGCGCCTGCGTGCTGCTGTCGCCGGCCTGCGCCTCCTGGGACCAGTTCGCGAATTTCGAGAAGCGCGGCGAGGCTTTCGCCGACGCCGTGAACCGTCTCGAAGGCAACGCCGTTCCGGGGGACCGCGCCTGATGATCACCTTCGACCGCACCGACCAATCCATCTTCGGCCGCTGGTGGTGGACGGTGGACCGCTGGCAGCTCGCCGCGCTGGCGGTGCTGATGGCGCTCGGCACGGTCCTGATCACCGCGGCCAGCCCGCCGGTGGCGGAGCGCATCGGCATCCAGGACACCTTCTACTTCGTCGAACGCCACCTGATGATGCTGATCCCCAGCGTCGCCATCATGTGCGGCGTCTCGCTGCTCAGCCCGCGCGGCGTGCGGCGGGCGGCGCTGGTGGTCTTCCTGATTTCGGTGGCCCTGGTCTACGCGACGCTGGTCGTCGGCGTCGAGATCAAGGGCGCGCGGCGCTGGATCCACGTCCCCGGCCTGTCGATCCAGCCGTCGGAGTTCGTGAAGCCGGCCTTCGCCGTGGTCGGGGCGTGGCTGTTCTCGCTGTCGCGCACCAACCCCGGCTTCCCCGGCACGATCCTGTCGATCCTGCTCTACGGCCTGACCGTCGGCGGCCTGCTGCTGCAGCCCGACCTGGGCATGACGGTGGTGGTGTCGGCGGTGTGGTTCTCCCAGTTCTTCCTGGCCGGTCTGAACATCATGCTGGTCGGCGGCCTGGGCGTGCTGGGTGTGGCCGGCCTCGTCGGCGCCTATTTCACGCTGCCGCACGTCCACAGCCGCATCAACCGCTTCCTCGACCCGTCGAGCGGCGACACCTATCAGGTCAGCCGCTCGCTGGAGGCCTTCGCCAACGGCGGGCTGATGGGCACCGGCCCCGGCCAGGGAACGGTCAAGTATTCGCTGCCGGACAGCCACGCCGACTTCATCTTCGCCGTCGCCGGCGAGGAGATGGGGCTGATCTTCTGCCTGATCATCATCATCCTGTTCGCCTTCATCGTGCTGCGCGGCTTCGCGCGGGTGTTCAACGACACCAACTACTTCGTGCTGCTGGCGGCCAGCGGCCTGCTGATCCAGTTCGGCCTGCAGGCGGCGATCAACATGGGCTCCGCCCTGCACCTGATGCCGACCAAGGGCATGACGCTGCCCTTCATCTCCTACGGCGGCTCCTCGCTGCTGGCGCTGGGCTTCGGCATGGGCATGGTGCTGGCGCTGACCCGCAAACGCTTCGGCCCGGCGGAGTGACGACGATGGCCGACACCACGCAACGCCCCGCCCTCCAAAAGCCGATCATCCTCGCCGCCGGCGGCACCGGCGGGCACTTCTTCCCGGCGGAAGCGCTGGCGCGCGAGCTGCTGGCCCGCGGCGAGGCGGTGGCGCTGGTCACCGACAAGCGCGGCCAAGCCTTCGGCGACAGCCTGCCGGAGGTGACGGTCCACCGCATCCGCTCCGCCGCCCCCGGCGGCAACCTGCTGGCCAAGATGAACGCGGCGTGGCAGATGGGCCTCGGCCTGCTCGGCGCCAACGCGCTGATGCGCCACCTGAAGCCGGCGGCGGTCGTCGGCTTCGGCGGCTACCCCTCCGTCCCCACGGTCTACGCCGCCGCGCAAGGCCGCGTGCCGGTGATGCTGCACGAGCAGAACGCCGTGCTGGGCCGCGCCAACCGGATGCTCGCCGCCGCGGCCCGCCGCATCGCCGTCGCCTTCCCCGAGGTCGCCTCGGTGAAGGAGGAGCACCGGCCGCGCCTCGTCCGCACCGGCAACCCGGTCCGCCCGGCGATCGCCGCCCAGCGCGACGCCGCCTACGCCGTTCCAGCTCCCGGCGGCCCCGTCCGCATCCTGGTGATGGGCGGCAGCCAGGGCGCCCGCGTTTTCTCGGAGGTCATCCCCGAGGCGCTCGGTCGCCTGCCCGCCGATCTCCGCGCCCGCATCCATCTGGCGCAGCAGTGCCGGCCCGAGGACCTGGAGGCCGCGCGCGCCGCTTACGCCGGCATGGGCCTCGGCGGGCTGGAGCTGGAGAGCTTCTTCCGCGACGTGCCGGACCGGCTGGCCGCCTGCCACCTCGCCATCACGCGGGCCGGTGCCTCGACCATCGCCGAACTGACCTGCATCGGGCGCCCGGCCATTCTTGTGCCATATCCCCATGCCATGGACGACCATCAGACGGCCAACGCGCGGCAGCTCGCCGCCGCCGGGGCCGCCTGGGTGATGGCGCAGCCGGACTTCACCGCCGACGCGCTCGCCGCCCGCCTGACGGAACTGCTGGAGTCGCCGGACGCTCTGACCGCCGCGGCGCGGGCCGCCCACGGCTGGGGCATGGCCGACGCCGCGCGCCGGCTGGCCGACGCCGTGCTCGACATGATCGCCAACCCGAACCACGCCCGAACCAAGGAAGCCGCGGAATGAACAAGGCAACGCGCAGCACCATCGCACGCCCCCGCTCGTCCCGGCCGTCCCGGTCCCTGGGCGACTGGCCGGCGGACATGACGCGGACCGAAGGCGCCTGGAGCAACCGGCCCGACTGCCCGCTGCTGCCGCGCGCCGGCGCCGGCTTCCTGCGCGACCGGCTGCACGTCACGATCGGTTCCCAGCCCCTTCCCTACGGCCTGTCCGACATGGCCGTGGACGCCACCCTCAGCCTGATGCTCCGCCGCGGAAAGTAATCCAGACATGCGCGCCCTCCCCCTCTCGATCGGCACCATCCATTTCGTCGGCATCGGCGGCATCGGCATGAGCGGCATCGCCGAAGTGCTGCGCAACCTCGGCTACACCGTCCAGGGCTCCGACCTGGCGGAGAGCGCCAACGTCAAGCGCCTGCGCGGGCTGGGCATCCAGATCAGCATCGGCCACCGCGCGGAGAACATCGCCGGGGCCGCGGTCGTCGTCGTCTCCTCCGCCGTCAAGCGCGACAACCCGGAGGTCGTCGCCGCTCGCGCCGCGCTGGTCCCGGTCGTCCGCCGCGCCGAGATGCTGGGCGAGCTGATGCGTCTGAAATGGGCCATCGCCATCGGCGGCACCCACGGCAAGACCACGACGACCTCGATGGTCGGCAACATGCTGGAGCACGCCAACCTCGACCCCACGGTGATCAACGGCGGCATCATCAACGCCTACGGCACCAACACGCGGCTCGGCTCCGGCGACTGGATGGTCGTCGAGGCGGACGAGAGCGACGGCACCTTCATCAAGCTGCCGGCCTGCATCGCCGTGGTCACCAACATGGACCCGGAGCATCTGGACTATTACGGCACCTTCGACAACATGCGGGCCGCCTTCGACAGCTTCGTCCAGAACATCCCCTTCTACGGCTTCGCGGCGCTCTGCATCGACCATCCGGAAGTGCAGGCGATGATCCCGCGCGTGTCGGACCGCCGCATCATCACCTACGGCTTCAGCCCGCAGGCCGACGTGCGCGCCGTGAACATGCGGCTGGGCACCGAGGGCGCGGAGTACGACGTGGTGATCGACGACCGCCACACCGGGGAGAGCCGGACGATCATCGGCGTCCGCCTGCCGATGTACGGCCCGCACAACGTCCAGAACTCGCTGGCCTGCTTCGCCGTGGGCAACGAGATGGGCCTGCCCGACGTCGTGATGCGCGACAGCATGGCGAAGTTCCAGGGCGTCAAGCGCCGCTTCACCAAGACCGGCGAGTCGAACGGCATCACCGTCATCGACGATTACGGCCACCACCCGGTGGAGATCGCCGCCGTCCTGAAGGCCGCGCGCACCGCCGGCACCGGCCGCACCATCGCCGTCGTCCAGCCGCACCGCTATTCGCGCCTCGCCAACCTGTTCGAGGAGTTCTGCACCTGCTTCAACGACGCCGACGCGGTGATCGTGGCCGACGTCTACGCCGCCGGTGAGCAGCCGATCGAGAACGTCAACCGCGACAGCCTCGTCGAGGGCCTGCGCATGCACGGCCACCGTCAGGTGCTCGCCCTGCATGGCCCGGACGAGCTGCCGCAGCTGGTCCGTGAGATCGCGCGGTCCGGCGACCTCGTGGTCTGCCTGGGCGCCGGCAACATCACCCAGTGGGCCAACGCCCTGCCGGGTGAGCTGGACAAGCTGTCGGGCAAGGCGTGACGGGTCTTCCGATGACAGCCACCACCGCCTCCCTCATCGACCGGATGCCCGCCTGCCGCGGACGGCTGACCGCCGCCGCGCCGCTGGCCAACGTGACGTGGTTCCGCGTCGGCGGTCCGGCGGAGGTCATGTTCCGGCCGGAGGACGCCGACGATCTGGCTGGCTTCCTGGCCGGACTGCCGGACGACGTGCCGGTGACGGTGCTGGGCGTCGCGTCCAACCTGCTGATCCGCGACGGCGGCATCCCCGGCGTGGTGATCCGGCTGGGCCGCGGCTTCGCCGGCATCGCGGCGGACGGGCTGACGCTGGAGGCCGGGGCCGCGGCGCTCGACCTGAACGTCGCCGCCGTGGCGCGCGACGCCGGGGTCGCCGGGCTGGAGTTCCTGTCGGGCATCCCCGGCACCATCGGCGGCGCGCTGCGCATGAACGGCGGCGCCTACGGCCACGAGATCAAGGACGTGCTGGTCTCCGCCCAGGGCGTGACCCGCCGCGGCGAACGCGTGTCCTACGACAACGCCGGCATGGGCTTCACCTACCGCCACGCGGGGGTGCCGGAGGACGTCATCTTCACCGGCGGCACCCTGCGCGGCACGGCCGGCGACCCGGCGGAGATCGCCCAGCGCATGGCGGAGATTTCCGGCAAGCGCGCCGACACCCAGCCGGTCCGCTCGCGCACCGGCGGCTCGACCTTCAAGAACCCGCCCGGCCACAAGGCGTGGGAGCTGATCGACCGGGCCGGCTGCCGCGGCCTGTCCATCGGCGGCGCGCAGGTGTCGGAGAAGCACTGCAACTTCCTCATCAACCAGGGCACCGCCACCGCGGCGGAGCTGGAGGCGCTGGGCGAGGAAGTCCGGCGCCGGGTGTTCGAGACCTCCGGCGTCACGCTGGAGTGGGAAATCAAGCGGGTCGGCGTGGCCCGCGAAGGAGCGTCCGCATGACCACCCCCCACAAGAAGCATGTCGCCGTCCTGATGGGCGGCTGGTCGGCGGAGCGCGAGGTGTCGCTGGTCAGCGGCGCCGGCGTCGCCAAGGCGCTGGAGGAGGAAGGCTACCGCGTCACCGCGGTGGACGTGCAGCGCGACCTGGAGGGGCTGCTGCGCGCGCTGACCGACCCGCGTCCCGACGCGGTGTTCAACGCCCTGCACGGGCGCGGCGGCGAGGATGGGACGATCCAGGGCGTGCTGGAATTCCTCGGCATTCCCTACACCCATTCCGGCGTGCGCGCCGCCGCGGTCGCCATGGACAAGGCGATGACCAAGGCGCTGCTCGCCCCGGTCGGCGTGCGCTCGCCCAAGGGCCTCGTCCTCACCAAGGGCGAGTTGACCGGCGGCGCCCACCCGATGCCCGCCCCCTACATCGTGAAGCCGGTGGACGAAGGCTCGACCGTCGGGGTCACGCTGGTGCGCGAGGGGCAGAACAGCCCGGTCGGCGACGCCTGGACCTTCGGCGAGCGCGCCCTGGTCGAGGAGTTCATCCCGGGCCGCGAGCTGACCGTGGGCGTCATGGGCGGGCTGGACGGCGAGTGCCGCCCCCTGACCGTGACGGAGATCCGCTTCGAAGCACAGGTGTATGACTACACGGCTAAATACAGCGCCGGTCATGCCGTTCATACTGTGCCCGCGCAGATTCCCGAGCATGTCGCGGAAGAAGCCAAGAGGTTGGCGGTCCTGGCCCACCGGACCCTGGGATGCCGCGGCGTTTCGCGCAGCGACTTCCGCTGGGATGATCGTAAAAGTGGGACCGACGGACTCTTTTTCCTGGAAATCAACAACCAGCCGGGCATGACGCCGCTGTCGCTGGTTCCCGAACAGGCCGCTGCCGTGGGGCTCTCCTACGGGGCTCTCGTCGCTTGGATGGTGGAGAACGCCGCATGTCAACTCGACTGAGCATCGATCCGCAGTTCCGCGCCGGTTTCGGGGGCTCTGCGAACCGGGCCCGCGAGGACATGCCCGTGCCGCCGCGCGCCATGGCGAAGTCGGCGCAGAAAGGCAACCGCCGCCGCGCCTGGCCGCGCTGGACCCGTCCCGCGGTCAAGGCGGCCATCCTGCTGACGCCGGTCCTGGTCGTCGCCGGCATGGCCGCGTCGGCGTGGCAGCGCGGCACCTTCGCCGAGACCACCGCGGCGTTGCAGGAAAGCCTGATCCAGACCAGCGCGTCCGCCGGCTTCGCCATCGCCGACGTGCTGGTCGAGGGCCGGACCGAGACCGACCCGGCGTCGATCCTGCGCGTGCTGGGCGTGCAGCGCGGCGATCCGATCCTCGCCGTCACGCTGTCCGACGCCAAGGAGAAGCTGGAAAGCCTGCCCTGGGTCGCCTCGGCCTCCATCGAGCGCCATCTGCCCGGCATCCTGTTCGTCCGCCTGACGGAGCGGGAGCCGATGGCGATCTGGCAGCACGACCGCAAGTTCACGGTCATCGACCGCGAAGGCCGCCCGCTCGCCGACGCGACCGAGCTGGCGCGCCGCGGCAACCGGCGGATCGAGACGCTGCCGCAGGTCGTCGGCGCCAACGCGCCGATGCAGGTGCCGAAGCTGCTCGCGGCCCTCGACAACGTGCCGGCACTGCGCGAAAAGGTGAGCGCCGCCTCCTGGGTCGGCGACCGCCGCTGGGATCTCAAGCTGAAGAACGGTGTCGTGGTGAAACTTCCGGAAGCCCGCATGCCGTCCGCGCTGCGCCAGTTGGCGGAGATGGACGCGACGGGTCAGGTCCTGGACCGCGACATCGTGGCCATCGACCTGCGCCAGAACGACCGCGCCGTGCTGCAGACCTCCGCCACCGCCGTCCTGCCCTGGACGGAGGAGGAGAACAAGAAGAAGCCGGGCAAGAAGACGTGATCCTCCGCCACACCTCCTCCTGAACCCCTTTTCTGAAACGCGGACGACCGGACGCATCGAGGCCATAGGGTTGTGCTGAACATGGGCTTCAACGGGGCGAAAAAGCCAAAACGAGCCACCCGCGGCGGGATCATCGCCGCGCTGGACGTCGGCTCGACCAAGGTGTGCTGCCTCATCGCCCGCGTCGAGGATGCGGGGGCCGTGCGCATCGTCGGCATCGGCCACCAGATCGCCACGGGCGTGCGCGCCGGCGCCATCATCGACATGGAAGCGGCGGAGACCTCGATCGGCGCCGCCGTCCACGCGGCCGAGCAGATGGCCAACGAGACGATCCGCGACGTGATCGTCAACGTGTCCTCCCCGATCTCCCACGGCTTCAACGCCGAGGTCCCGGTCTCCGGCCAGGAGGTGACGGAGAGCGACGTCCGCCGCGCGCTGGCCCACGCCCGCAGCCTGCAGGTCGGCCCGGATCAGGCGCTGGTCCACGCGATTCCCGTGGGCTTCGCGCTCGACGGCAGCCGCGGCATCCGCGACCCCAAGGGCATGTACGGCGAGCGGCTGGGCGTCCAGGCCCACGTCATCACCTCGCCCGCCGGGGCGGTGCGCAACCTGCAGACCTGCGTGGCCCGCTGTCACCTCGACATCGAGGGCCTGGTCGCCAGCCCCTACGCGTCCGGCCTCGCCTGTCTGGTCGACGACGAGATGGAGATGGGCTCCGCCTGCATCGACATGGGCGGCGGCACCACGACGATCTCCGTCTTCTCCGAAGGCACGCTGGTCTGGTCGGACTGCATCCGGCTGGGCGGCAACCACGTCACCAACGACATCGCGCGCGGGCTGACCACGCCGGTCGTCCATGCGGAGCGCATGAAGACGCTGCACGGCAGCGCCATCACCAGCCCCGCCGACGAGCGCGAGATGATCGACGTCCCCCAGGTCGGCGAAGAGGAGCGCCTCGGCGCCAACAACCTGCCGAAATCCTATCTGGTGCGCATCATCCAGCCCCGGCTGGAGGAGATTTTCGAGCATGTCCGCTCGCGGCTGGAGCATTCCGGCTACGCGAAGCTGGTCGGCCGGCGCGTCGTCCTGACGGGCGGCGCCAGCCAGTTGCCGGGCATGCGCGAGCTGGCGCAGCTGATCCTGGACAAACAGGTCCGCATCGGGCGACCGACGCGGATCACCGGTCTGAACGAGGCGCAAGGCGGTCCGTCCTATTCGACCGCCGCGGGCCTCCTTCTGCACGCCGTGCGCAATCCGGCGGAACTTCCCGTGGCGGGCCATGAGGCTGGCGCCGGCACGGGGTTCTTCGGGCGCGTCGGCCTGTGGCTGCGGGAGAACCTTTGAACTGAACCCAAAAAGGCTCCCGGCACGCCCCGTCATTCCTGCCTAAAAACACCACCCGGAACCAACCGGGCAAGAACCCGCGACGCAAAGCATCGAACCAATCAAAAGGTTGTGGAGGCCATAACATGATCAACGTGACCATCCCCAGCATCGAACCCGAGCTGAAGCCCCGCATCACCGTCTTCGGTGTCGGCGGCGCCGGCGGCAACGCCGTGAACAACATGATCAAGTCCAACCTGGAAGGCGTGGACTTCGTGGTCGGCAACACCGACGCGCAGGCCCTGAAGGGCTCGCTCTGCGAGAAGCGCGTCCAGCTCGGCACCACCATGACCCGCGGCCTGGGCGCCGGCTCCAAGCCGGACGTCGGCCGCGCCTCCGCCGAGGAGCAGCTCGAGGAGATCATCGGTCACCTCGAAGGCGCCAACATGGTGTTCATCACCGCCGGCATGGGCGGCGGCACCGGCACGGGTGCGGCCCCGGTCATCGCCCGCGCCGCCCGCGAGCGCGGCCTGCTGACCGTCGGCGTGGTGACCAAGCCCTTCCATTTCGAGGGCGCGCACCGCATGCGCCTGGCCGAATCGGGCATCGCCGAGCTGCAGCAGTATGTCGACACGCTGATCATCATCCCGAACCAGAACCTGTTCCGCATCGCCAACGAGAAGACGACCTTCGCGGACGCCTTCAAGATGGCCGACGACGTTCTGCATTCCGGCGTGCGCGGCGTGACCGACCTGATGGTGATGCCCGGCCTCATCAACCTGGACTTCGCCGACATCCGCTCGGTGATGACCGAGATGGGCAAGGCGATGATGGGCACCGGCGAGGCCGGCGGCGAGCGCCGCGCCATCGAGGCCGCCGAGGCCGCCATCTCCAACCCGCTGCTCGACGACGTGTCGATGAAGGGTGCCCGCGGCGTCCTCATCAACATCACCGGCGGCTACGACATGACCCTGTTCGAGGTCGACGAGGCGGCGAACCGCGTCCGCGACGAGGTCGATCCGGACGCCAACATCATCTTCGGCTCGACCTTCGACAGCTCGCTGGACGGCGTGATGCGCGTGTCGGTGGTCGCCACCGGCATCGACGCCGCGGCGATGTCCAACCCGCGCACCCTGCATCCGGTCAACCTGTCGCTGGTCTCCGACCGCAACGGCGGCAATGGCGGCCTCGCCAAGAAGCCCGCCGGCGCGGCCGGCCTGACCCAGGCTGCCCCGGCTCCGCTCGCCTCCGGCTCGGTCGCCCCGGCGATCCCCGGCGCCGGTCTGGCCCCGCGCCCGATGGGCGGCGTTCCGCAGCCCCAGGCCCAGCCGCAGGTCCAGCCCCAGCACCATCCGGCCGAGGTCCAGCAGCACGTTCCGGTCCAGCAGCCGATCCAGCAGCCCATCGACCCGATGGTCCAGCACGCCCCGCAGCATGCGCCCCACCCGCACATGCCGATGAGCCACGACGCCATGCAGCCGGTGGAAACCGCTCCGGCCCGCAACGTCGCCACCGGCCCGCTGCACAGCGAGCGCCGCGACGGCCACTTCATCGCCCCGAAGGCCGCCGATCCCGGCCCGCGCCAGCCGATGAACGCCCCGCCGATGTCGAGCCAGCTCGCCGCCGCCGCCCAGGCGGAGCCGCCGGCCCGCAAGCCGAACTTCCTGTTCGGTCTGGTCACCGGTCTGGCCGGCCGCAAGGCCGAGCCGGCGCCGCAACCGGCCCCGCAGCCGCAGCACCAGCCGCAGCATCACCATCAGCCCCAGCACCACCAGCCGCAGCACCAGCAGCCGGTGATGCCGCAGCCGCCGATGGCCGCCCCGCAGCCGCCGATGGCCCAGGCCCCGCGCCCGCAGGCGATGGGCGACGGCACCACCCAGAAGATCGACGAGGAAGCGCTGGACATCCCCGCCTTCCTGCGCCGTCAGGCCAACTGACGCGTCAACGAGGCTGGCCCAATTGATCTGAGGGCAACAGCAACCCGCCGGTCGCCGCCGCCTCTTTCGAAGCGGCATCGGCGGGTATCCACAACCTGTTAGACTTCAGCCGCCTCCAGAGCTTCGCAAGAACGCTCCGGGGGCGGTCTTTTCGTGTCTGGGGGACGCCGGTTTCGCGTCCGGCGACGGTGCTCTACCGCCCTGCAACAAACGGTAACAAAGAGTGATTTGTCCTCCATGGGGGCCAATGATACCTAGCATATGCGGTCATAAGCGCTGACCCGCCCCGCCCTCGGCGGAGACCGGCGGCAAATCGCGGACCGACCGCACAAGACCAAGATTGAAACGGGACAGACACCGTGGCTCAGAATCGCATCAAGACCGAAGGCATGCTGCAGCGTACCCTGGCGAAGCCGGTGCGTTGCTCGGGCGTCGGGCTGCATACGGGCGCAACGGTCACCCTGACGATTTCCCCGGCCGAGCCGAACAGCGGCATCGTCTTCCGGCGCACCGATCTCAGCGGCCCCGCCGCGGTGATCCCGGCGCGCTGGGACCATGTGGTCGACACCAAGCTGTGCACGGTCATCGGCAACGCCCACGGCACCACCATCGGCACCATCGAGCATCTGATGTCGGCGCTGGCCGGCTGCGGCGTGGACAACGCCGTGGTCGCGCTGGACAACATTGAGGTGCCGATCATGGACGGCAGCGCCGCCCCCTTCGTGGAGGCCATCGAGCGCGTCGGCACCGTGTCGCAGAACGCGCCGCGCCGCGCCATCCGCATCCTGAAGCCGGTCACCGTGACCGAGGGCAACAAGAGCGCCACCTTCACGCCGGACCACACGACCGGCTTCAGCTTCGAGATCGACTTCGCCAGCAAGGCCATCGCCCAGCAGAGCCACGAGGTGGAGCTGGACGCCGAGACCTTCCGCGACGAGATCAGCGCCGCCCGCACCTTCGGCTTCCTGCACGAGGTCGAGGGCCTGCGCAAGATGGGCCTCGCCCGCGGCGGCTCGCTCGACAACGCGGTGGTCATCTCCGGCGACGAAGTGATGAACGAAGGCGGCCTGCGCTTCGACGACGAGTTCGTGCGCCACAAGATCCTGGACGCGGTCGGCGATCTCTATCTGGCCGGCGCGATGTTCGTCGGCCACTTCCACGGCGTGCGCTCCGGCCATGCCCTGAACAACCAGCTGCTGCGCGCGCTGTTCGCCGACGCCAGCGCCTGGTGCTACGAGACGCCGCCGAGCACGGCGCTGCCGGGTGCCGTCTGGCACGCGACCGAGCGGCTCGCCGTCGCCTAAAACGCGCTCCACAGCGTCGCGCTGCCCCTGCCCTCCCCTTCCGGGGAGGGCATTTTCGTTTCGCGCGCTCCCCTCCCCTCTCGGATTCGCGCAGGGCGAGTCGCCCGCGCACTCCCCTCCCCTTCCGGGAGTGGAAGGATGTGATTGTTGCGCCGCTTTCCCAAAAGCGCAGTAATATTGAATTATATCAATATTTTATGTGGTGTTTTTGAGACTTCGCCTGAGGTAGCGCCGTCGAAATCCCCTCTCTCGCCTTGGGAAAGGGTGCCCGCGCAGCGGGCGGGTGAGGGGCGAGCGAGGATCAAAGCGCTTATCCTTGGAAACACCCTCACCCTTCCCACGCCTACGGCGCGGGCCCCTTCCCTCTTCCCGGAGGGGAGAGGGTCACTCACTCACTGCTCCGCGGCGTAGGCGCCGAAACGGGTGTCTTCCTTGAGGATGTGCTGGCCGAGCCAGTCGGCGCAGAATTCGAACACCTCGTCGCCCGTGATGGTCTCACGCTGGGCATGGAAGCGCTCGCGGTAGGATTCCACGTTCCGCGTCAGCGCATCGTGAAGGGCCTTGTGCGCGGCGAAGGTCGGGTAGTTGGCCTGGGCCATGTGCGCTTCTTCGCGTGCGAAATGATCCTTGGTGTAATGGATCAGCTCGTCGAGAATCGCTTCGATGACGTCAGGAGAGGAGCGGTTCTCGTCCGCGCCCAGCTTGTTGACGATGTCCACGAGAACGCGATGATCATCATCGAGTTCTTCGATACCGACGCTCATCCAGCGCGACCATTGAATGGAGTCCATGGCGATCCCCCGTCTCGTTCTTCTTATGGCGCTTCGACCCTTTATGGGACCGGCGGCGAGGGGCGTCAACGCGGCACACAGCCGCGCCGCCCCTCCCTCGCCGCCGCCGGTCAGCCGGCGATCAGCTCGGCCCACTCCTGCTCGCTGAGGATGGTCACGCCCAGATCGCGCGCCTTGGCGGCCTTGCTGCCCGCGTCCGCCCCGCAGATGACGTAGTCCGTCTTGGCCGAGACCGAGCCGGCGACCTTGGCGCCCAGCGACTCCGCGCGGGTCTTCGCCTCGGTGCGGGTCATGGTCTCCAGCGTGCCGGTGAAGACCACCGTCTTGCCGGCGACGGGAGAGCCGCTGGCCGCCTTCGGGCGTTCGGCGTCGGCCACCCGCACGCCGGCGGCGCGCAGGTCGTGGATGATCGCGCGGTTGCGCTCTTCCAGGAAGAAGCCGGCCAATTCCTCCGCGGCGACCTCGCCGACGTCGGGGATGGCGACCAGCTCGCCCCAGCCGGGGCCGGGCTGCGCGGCGACCGCGGCGAGCATCGCCGCCTTCCAGTCCGCAAGGGCGCCGTAGCGTTCGGCCAGCGCCTGGGCGGCCCGGCTGTCCACCTTCTTGATGCCCAGCAGCTTGATCACGCTGTCCAGCCGCAGCGCTTCCTGGCCGGCGTAGAAATCCAGCTTCGGCAGGTTCTCCGGGTCGGCGAACCAGGCGAGCAGCGCGTCGGCCTTCACCGGGCCGAGGCCGTTCAGCGCGTGCAGGTCGCGCCACGCCTCGCCCGGCATGTTGGCGACGGCGCGCTCCATCCCCTCCAGCCAGCCGTCGATCGAGCCGTATTGGCGGGCCAGCGACTTGGCCGTCACCTCGCCGATGTGGCGGATGCCCAGCGCGAAGATGAAGCGGTGCAGGTCGATGCGCTCGCGCCGCTGGTTGATCGCGCCGAACAGGTTTTCGACCGACTTCTCCTTCCAGCCCGGACGGCCGAGGATGGCGATCTCGCCCGCCGCCACCCGGCGTTCCAGCGTGAAGATGTCCACGGGGGAGCGGATCAGCCCGTCCTCCCAGAACTCCTCGATGGTCTTCTCGCCCAGCCCTTCGATGTCGAAGGCGTTGCGCGACACGAAATGGCGCAGCCGCTCCTTGGCCTGGGCGGCGCAGATCAGGCCGCCGGTGCAGCGGCGCACCGCCTCGTCCGGCTCGCGCACGGCGAGGCTGCCGCAGACCGGGCAATGGTCGGGGAAGACATAGGGGACGGCGTCGTCGGGGCGCTGCCCCTCCACCACCCCGACAATCTGCGGGATCACGTCGCCGGCCCGCTGGACGGTCACCAGATCGCCGATGCGGACATCCTTGCGGGCGATCTCGTCCTCGTTGTGCAGCGTGGCGCGGCTGACCACCACGCCGCCGACGGTGATGTCCTCCAGCTCGGCCACCGGGGTCAGGGCGCCGGTGCGGCCGACCTGGATGGTGATGCCCTTCAGCCGGGTCTGCGCCTGCTCCGCCGGGAACTTGTGGGCGATGGCCCAGCGCGGCGCCCGGCTGACGAAGCCCAGCCGCTGCTGAAGCTCCAGGCTGTTGACCTTGTAGACCACCCCGTCGATGTCGAAGGGCAGCGCCGAGCGCTCCTCCCCGATCTTGCGGTAATGGGTCAGCAGCGCCTCGGCGCCGTTGCACAGGTTGGCCGGGCGGTTCAGCGAGAAGCCCCAGCCGCTCAGACGCTCGCGGATGCCCCACTGGGTGTCGGCGATCGGCTCCGACAGCTCACCCAGCGCGTAGCCGAAGAAGCAGAGCGGGCGCGACGCGGTGATCTTCGAATCCTTCTGGCGCAGCGACCCGGCGGCGGCGTTGCGCGGGTTGGCGAACAGGTCTTCCCCCCGCTCCGCGTAGGCGCGGTTCATCGCCAGGAAGTCGTCGCGGTTCATGTAGACCTCGCCACGCACCTCCAGGACGGCGGGATAGGGCGCCTCCAGGGTCTGCGGCACGTCCTTGATGGTGCGGACGTTGGCGGTCACGTCCTCGCCCTCCGTCCCGTCGCCACGGGTGGCGGCCAGGACCAGCCGGCCGTTCTCGTAGCGCAGCGAGCAGGACAGCCCGTCGATCTTCGGCTCGGCCACGAACTCCAGGGGGGCGTCGTCGGACAGGCCGAGGAAGCGGCGGACGCGGGCGACGAACTCGTGCGCCTCCTCCGGCTCGAAGGCGTTGCCCAGCGACAGCATGGGCAGCGCGTGCCGCACCTTGCGGAAGGCCGCCGACGGGGCCGCACCGACGCGCAGCGACGGCGAATCGGCGCGGCGCAGCTCCGGATGGCGCGCCTCGATCCCGTTGTTGCGGCGGACCAGCGCGTCATAGTCGGCGTCGGAAATCTCCGGCTTGTCCTGCTGGTGATAGAGCCGGTCGTGGTGGGCGATCTCCTGGGCCAGCGCGGCCAGTTCCGCCTGCGCCTGCCCCACCGTCAGCTCCTCCACGGGGATGCTGCGGAGCGCGGCGGGGGTGTCGAACAGGTCGTTCATGGCGGGTCTCTTCGATGCCTTCTCGTGTGGACGGCGCCGGGTCGGCGGGCGCCGCCGGGGGCGCAGCATAGCGCCGCGGGGGCGTGGCGTGGAGTCCGGCCTTGAGCCGGTCTGGCATTCGGCCCCGTCCGCACCAACCTTGAAACTGCAGACCTTGAGCAGACCTTGAAAGGTGCGGGAGCGCGAGGGTTGCGTGTATGATGGGCCGGCGCCCGTGAACGGATGTGCTGTATGACCGAGCCGACCAGCCGTGCGACCGCCGGCAGCCTGACCATCGACGATCGCTTCGTCATCGCCGCGGCGCTTGACCGCATCCTGTACGACGATCCCGACCATTTCGCGACGGAGGACGCGCGCCTGCTGCGCCGGATGATCCCGCGCACCCGCTCCGCCTGGCTGCGGCTGGGCTTCCGTGCGGAAAGCCAGGGGCCGTCCATGTCGGGCCGGGCCGCCGGGGTGGGCGACGTGAAGATGGACGGTGACAAGAAGGTGGTCGAGGGCGGCGTCGGCGAGGCCCCGGTCTGGCGCTGCGGCCAGTACAAGATCTCCAACCACGGCGATGATCTGGAGATCTGGCAGGTGATGAGCGACGAGTTCGCGGAGGAACCGAAGGGCGCCCGCCTGGAGTACGGCGCGACCGGCACGCCCGAACGCCTGACCTTCTTCCAGCCCCGCGACCTGGAGTTGCGCATCCCATTCACCGGTATCGCCGTCGGACTTCGCCTCGGCGGTTGGCAGCCCTGGAAGCGCGCCGCCTGAGACCGGCATAGGCCTGCGCCCGGTTGTCGCATACCGGAGTATTAAAACATTCCGGAAGAGCATGTCCAAATGACGGCCAGGCGCCGCTTCATGGCAGCTTTGCGAAGATTTCCAGAGACTTGAGAATCTTCCTTATTTCCTACGACATCGACGAAGGGCGGTGCGGGAAATTATATTCTTTCGCCGGTTCTGTCTTTTTAGTCGTCGGACTTCAATAAGTTCAATGTTTTACAAAGCCGCAATCGAGTGTGAAACCGATCGTTAAAATTGTCATGTCCATGATGGCTCCATGGTTATAGCCGAGCGGCGGTCAGCCGGCAGGGGTCCCGGTGCAGCCGTGCTTCAACGCCTGCCAACCAAGAACCAAGAGACGAACGCCATGGACAACGGCATTCAGGAACGCCTCTCCTTTCTGCGGATTGGTGGTGAAACGGCAACGCTTCTGAAGGAAGCCTGGAGCATCGCCGAGCCTCACCTGCCCGTCATCCTCAAGGACTTCTACGACCACCTTCTCGCCATCCCCGAACTCAGGAGGATCCTGGACGGGAAATCCGTCGAGCGCTTGAAGGAGGCCCAGGTCAACCACTGGCGGCATCTGTTTTCCGGAAGCTTCGACGAGGTCTACCTGACGCGCGTCAAGGCGGTGGGCCAGGCGCATTACCGCATCGGCCTGCACCCGCGCTGGTACTTCGGGGCCTACCGGCTGGTTCTGGGACGGCTGGGCGCTCTGGTCGGCGAGCGGCACCGCCGCGACGCGCCGCGCGCCATGACGATCATGGGGGCGGTGGAGACCGCGATCTTCCTCGACCTCGACCTGTCCTTCGACGCCTACAGCACCGCCGTGATGACCATGACGAACCGGATGCTGGTCGAGCTGGCGGAGAATTTCCGGAACACGGTGCAGGGCGCCATCGAAACCGTTGGCCACTCGGCGGCGGCGGTCAACGCGGCGACCGGCGCGGTGCGCGGCATCGCCCAGGACACCGGCGTGCGCACGGAGCATCTGACCGGCGCGGTCTCCGGCACCGCCAGCAACGCCCGCGCCATCGCCGCGGCGGCCGAGGAGTTGACCGCCACCAACCACAGCGTGGTGTCGCGCATGGAAAGCGCCTTTTCCATCGTCAACGAGGCCCAGGCCGCCACCCAGCGCTCCACCGAAGCGGTCACCGCGCTGGCCGGGATCGCCGGGCGGATCGGCGGAACGCTGAAGCTGATCAACACCATCGCCAACCAGACCAACCTGCTGGCGCTGAACGCCACCATCGAGGCGGCCCGCGCCGGCGAGGCCGGGCGCGGCTTCTCCGTGGTGGCGGCAGAGGTCAAGCAGCTCGCCAAGCAGACCGCCGGAGCCACCGAGGACATCACCCGCCTGCTTCAGGAGATCGACGGAGCAACCGGCCGGACCCGCGACGAGATCGCCGGAATCGGCGCGGTGGTCGGAGCGCTGCGCACCCATTCGCAGGACGTCCTGTCCATCATGGGCCAGCAGAACGACGCGACGCGGGAGATTGCCCAGAACATCCATGAGGCGAGCCGCTCCGCGGAACGCATGTCCGACGAGGCCGGGCACCTCGCCGACGGCGCGCGGTCGGTCATGGCGTCGGTCGAGGACGCCTTCCACACCACCGCGCGGCTGACCGGGACGGCCGAGGAACTGCGCACCGCGCTGGACAAGTTCCTGTCGCACATGTTGTCCCTGCGCATGGCGTCGTGAGGCGGGCGTGAGGCGGACGTCGGCGCGGGGATAGGAGGCGGGACCGGGAGACGGCGGGCGCGCCGTTCCGCCCCCGCCACCGGGGATCACGAATCGCCCAGGGCGTTCTCGTCCTCGTCGCCGATGAAGTCGCCGCCGGCTTCCGGGCCGTTCTGTCCGGCCTGGCCTGCGTCGGGGTCTTCCCCGTCCTTTTCCCACTGATCGTTGGGAGTCTCGATGACCTCCCGGGTCTTCGGGGCCAGGGCGGCCACCGCGACGCTGAAGACCTCGTCGGGGGCCAGCATGATGTCCTGCCCGTCCGGAGCGTCCCCCTCGGCCCCGGGATTGCGTCCGTCCTTGCTGACGCGGCGGTAGATCGGCTTGCCCGGCATGGTGTCCCAGATCCTGCCGTCGGGCGTGGTCACATACATGTGCTGCGGCAGCACCTGCCCGGGAAGAAAGCGGCCCCACAGGCGGATGCCGCTGCCCTCCTGCGGCGTGAAGCCGAATTCTCGGCACAGCAGGAGCAGGCTGAGCGGCGCGACCTGCGCCGGCGGCTGGTCGGGGGCGGGCCCTTTCCAAAGGTCGTTGTTGGTGAGCACCGTCAGCCCACCGGCAATCTCGTCGTCAACCGGAATGTCCTCCACCCCGTAGAGAAGATCGCCCAGCCTGGCGTACCGTGTGTTGATCGCGACGGCCGTCTCGGGATCGCCGGACAGCGCGAAGACATGGCACGCCATATCGTGATGGCTGTCGTTCCCGATGAATTTTTCCCTGGGCATCGCTCCTCCTTGACCGGCACCCCCACCGCCGGCGCCCGCGAAGGACGCGCGCCGGCCGGGCACCACCGGAAAGGACGAGGCGAAGCCGAACGTCGTGAAGGAAAAGACGCCGGGAGGCCGCCCTTAAAGCGGATTGCAATCCGCTTTGGACCGCGACGGCGGTCCCGGTCGCACATGCGGCCGGAGCCCGCCGGCGAATGAGGCGCTATGAGTCTAAAGCGAACGGAAGTTCGCTTTAGGCGGCGTCGAGCGGATGCAGCGGGTCGGGGTGATGCTCCGCCAGGGCCGCGGCGTGGGCGTAAGCGTCCAGCGGCGGGACGGCGTCGTACAGCGACGCACCATGGTCGGCGTGCAGCGGAGCCGCCGCCTCCAGCCGCTGCGCGACGAGATGCTGCCACACGGTGTCCTGGCCGTCCGCGTGTTGGGCGGCGGGCGGGCTCGCGGACAGGGCCGACGCCACGGCGCCCGTCCCGGCGGCGGAGGGGAACCAGGACTTGTCGGCGTCGACGACCAGCGTGCCGTTCCACCACAGGCCGGCCTGCCCCTTCACCACGTCCTTCCCGTCGAGCGCGCCCTTGTCGTAGGTGACGTTCGACGCCGTGGGGGCGACGGCGTGGCCGTTGATGGTGACTTTGTTGACGAACAGCGAGCGGTCCTGCCCGTTCACCATGGCGTCGTTGTCGTACTGGACCTGGACCTTGTGCGCCTGGTCGGCGGTCAGGTTGGTGGCGAAGGTGAAGTCCTTGGCCGCCGTGCCGACGGTGGCGCCGCCGATGGCCTTGCCGTCCACCAGCAGATTGAAATGGGCGTTCACACCGCCGGCCGCGGCTCCGGAGGCGTTGACCGTGATCGTCGTGTTGGCGGGCGCCGCCTGGACCGGGAAATCCTTCGCCGGGGCATCGACCACCAGCGTGCCGCCCCACCACATCGACGACTGGCCCTTGACCACGTCCTTGCCGTCGAGCGCGCCCTTGTCATAGGTGACGTTGGCGGCGGCCGGGCTGTGGGCCGTGCCGTTGATCGTCACCTTGTTGACGAACAGGTTGCGGTCCTGGCCGTTGACGAAGCCGTCGTTGTCGTACTGGACCTGCACCTTGTGGGCCTGGTCGGCGGTCAGGTTGGCGGTGAAGCTGTAGTCCTTGGCCGCCGAATCCACCGTGGCCTGCCCCACCGTCTTGCCGTCCACCAGCAGGTTGAAATGGGCGTTCACCCCGCCCGCCGGCGCGCCGGAAGCGTTGACGGTGATCGTCGTGGCGCTCTGCGCCGTTGGGACCGGGGCGGACTGGGCGATCTTGGCCAGCAGGGCGTCGGTGTCCAGCTCGAAATAGCCGGCGGTGCCCATGGCCTTGCCGGTGCTGCGGGCGAGATCGAGGAACTCCGACTGGGTCAGCCGGGTGCCGGTCTGCTCCACCCACGCCTGCTGCGCCCGCGCCACCGCCGCGGTGACCGCCGGCGCGGCGAAGGAGGAGCCGTTGGCCGTGTAGGTGACGCCCGACAGATTGGTGATCCGCACGTCGGTGCCGTCGGCGCAGACGTCGGTCAGCGACGGGCTGCGCTGCGCCCAGGACGGGAAGGCGCCGTCCCCGGTGGAGGCCGAAACGCAGATCTGGTTCACGTCGGCCGCGTAGCTGGACACGGTCTGCGTCGCCCCGCCGTCGCCGCTGTTGCCGGCGGCGGCCACGGTCAGCACGCGCTTGGCGGCGAGAGCGGCCAACTCGTCGGAGATCGTGGTGGTGGCCGCGGTCGTCTGCGCGCCGCCGCCCAGCGACAGGTTCACCGCCGTGATGTTGTAGGCGTCGGCGTTGGCGACGACCCACTGCAGGGCCTTCTCGATGTTGGCCTCGCTGGCGCCGCTGCCGTCGTCGGGCATGACCTTCAGCGCGATGATGCCGACGTCGGGCGCGTTCTCCAGGATCTCCGCGGTGACCAGGGCGCCGTGCGTGTTCGCGTTGGCGACCATGACGTCGTTGTCGTTTCCGTAGAAGTCATGCTGATAGACCAGCCGGCCCGTGTTCCAGGCGGAGGACAGGCCGCTGTCGATCACAACGACGTTGCCGGCGGAAGCGGAGCTGTTCGACATCTTGCCAACCTTGTTCGTTCTTGGGCGAACGGCGCCCGCTTACCGGACGCGCAGGGCTGGACTATGCGTGTTTTGCTGTGGCCGCCGTATGACCGCTGCGGGCGATTGCTGTGACCTGATACCGTCAAGCCAAGGACTTGGCTTGACGTATTGCGTTCAAACGCCACGCAGGCTTTTCGCGCCATGGGGCGCGGCGCCCGGTCGGGCGCTCCGGCGAGCGGATGAACGGGAAAGCCCATTCATCCGCTCGCCGGGATCATGGTACCGCGCTAGCCGCGCCCGGCGATCAGGCTGTCGGCGGCGGCGCGGGCCTCGGCGGTGACGGTGGCGCCGGACAGCATGCGGGCGATCTCCTCGCGGCGGTCGTCGCCGTCCAGCTCGACCACGCCGGTCGTCACCTGCTCGCCCTTCACCGACTTCTGGACCTTGAGGTGGATGGAGCCGCGGGCGGCGACCTGCGGGCTGTGGGTGACCACCAGGACCTGAAGCCCCTGCCCGAGCGTCTTCAGCCGCTCGCCCACCGCGGCGGCGACAGCGCCGCCGATGCCGGTGTCCACCTCGTCGAACACCAGCGTGCCGACGGTCGAGGTCTGGGCCAGCACCACCTTCAGCGCCAGCATGAAGCGCGCCAGCTCGCCACCGGACGCGATCTTGTTCAGCGCACCGGGGGGCGAACCGGGGTTGGTGGCGACCTGGAAGGCCACGCGGTCCATGCCGGCGGCGGTCCAGTCCGATTCGTCGGCCAACGGCTCGACCAGCGTGCGGAACTTCGCCTTCTCCAGCTTCAGCGGGGCGAGTTCGGTGGCGACCGCCGTATCCAGCCGCCCGGCGGCCTGCTGGCGCTCCCGGCTCAGCGACTCGGCGGCCTTGCGGTAAGCGTCGCGGGCGGCCTCCGCCTCACGGGCGAGGCGGGCCAGCAGATCGCCCTGGTCCTCGATCAGGAGCAGCCGGTCGGCCATGTCCTTGCGCAGGGGGGCCAGCGCGTCCACGTCCACCCCGTGCTTGCGGGCGGCGGCGCGCAGGGCGAACAGCCGCTCCTCCAGCTTCTCAAGGGCCTGCGGGTCCATATCCACGTCGGAGGACACGGCCTGGAGACCGGCGATGGCCTCCCCCGCCTCGGTCGCGGCGCGGTCGAGCGCGGCGATGACCGGGTCGAGCTTGCCGGCGGCCTTGTCGGCGATGCGGCTCAGCGTGCGGATGGCCGAGGACAGGGCGCGCTCCACCCCGCGGTCGCCCGACAGCTCCCCATAGGCGGCGTTCAGCGCGTCGACCAGCTTTTCCCGGTGCATCAGCACGGCGCGGGTCTCGGCCAGTTCCTCCTCTTCGCCCGGCTTGGGGGCCAGCGCGTCCAGCTCGGCCACGGCGTGGCGGAGATACTCCTCCTCCGAGCGGGCGCGGGCGATCTCGGCGGCGGCGTTGGCCCGCGCGTCCTCGACCTGTCTCCAGGCGCGGTGGGTGGCGGCGACCTGGGCAGCCTGGGCGGCCAGCCCGGCGTAGGCGTCCAGCACGCCGCGGTGGGTCTGCGGATTCAGGAGGCCGTGGGTGTCGAACTGGCCATGGACCTCGACCAGCTCCTCGCCCAGCCGCTTCAGCAGGCCGACGCCGACCGCCTGGTCGTTGACCCAGGCGCGGCTGCGCCCGTCGGCACTGACGGTGCGGCGGACGACCAGCCGCTCCTCGGGGTCGAGCCCCTGCTCCCTGAGGATGGCGAGCGCCGGGTGGTCACCCGACAGGTCGAACTCCGCCGTCACCGACGCCTGGTCGGCGCCGTGACGGACGAGGCCCGAATCGGCCCGCGCGCCCAGCGCCAGACCCAGCGCGTCGAGCAGGATCGACTTGCCCGCACCGGTCTCGCCGGTGAGGACGCACAGGCCCTTGCGGAAGCCCAGCCCCAGCCGTTCGATCAGGACGACGTCCCGGATCGTCAGCGACGCCAGCATGGATCGTCCTAGAACAGGGAGCTCCAGGCTCTGCTGATCCAGGACTTCTCGTTTCGCTCCGGACGCACGTTGGCGTCCACCAGCAGTGCGTAGCTGTCCGTGTACCATTCGCTGCCGGGGAAGTTGTGGCCGAGCACGGCGGCGGCGGTCTTCGCCTCGTCCGTGATTCCCAGCGCCAGATAGCACTCCACCAGCCGGTGCAGCGCCTCAGGGACGTGGGAGGTGGTCTGGTAGTTTTCAATCACCGTGCGGAACCGGCCGATGGCGGCGGTGTACTGGCGCTGCTTCAGATAGAAGCGCCCGACCTCCATCTCCTTGCCGGCGAGATGGTCGTTGGTCAGGTCGATCTTGATCTTGGCGTCGCGGGCGTACTGGCTGTCCGGGAAACGGCGCACGACCTCCGACAGCGCGTCCAGCGCCAGGCGGGTCATGCGCTGGTCGCGGCGCACGTCGGTGATCTGCTCGTAATAGGACAGCGCCCGCATGTAGTAGGCGTAGGAGACGTCGGGGCTGCCCGGATGAAGCTGGATGTAGCGGTCGAGCGCCAGGATCGCGTCGTCGTACTTCAGATCCTGGTAATGGGCGTAGGCCGCCATGATCTGCGCCTTGCCCGCCCATTCGGAATAGGGGTGCTGGCGCTCCACCTCGTCATAGAGCTTGGCGGCGACCTTGAACCGCTCCTCCCGCATGGCGGCGTCGGCCTCTTGGTAGATCTGCTCGGCCGGGCGCTCGACATACTGGTCCTCGGGTTTGGTCGAGGAGCAGGCGGTCAGGGCGGAAGCCAGGAGGAGGGCCGCAAGCGGCAGACGGGTAAAACGGCGGGGCATGGTCGTCGCGATGCTTTCGAAGTTGGCCCTATATAGCACGCCGGGGCGCGGGGGCGGCAAGCCGCTTCGGCGAACAAATTTCGAACCTCGCCGCCGCGATGCGGCCGGACGCTCCGGAACGGGGGCCGGGATGGGGGCTGGGAAGGGGGCGAAACGGGGGACCGGTCAGCCGAACAGCGCGTCGATGTCGGCCTGGCTGATGTTGCCCGTCTCCTGATGGTCGGCGGGGCCGTGCAGCTCCAGCGACTCGTCCATCTTGGTGACGGTGGGCGGCAGGGGCATCGCCTCGAACTCGCGCTTGTTCCAGTGGCTCATCATCGCGTCGACGCGCTCCTCGATGAAGGACAGGGCGCGGACGACCTTGGTGATGCGCTGGCCGGTCAGGTCCTGGAAGTTGCAGGCCTCGTAGATGCGGACGATCACGTCGTTCATGTCGTTGACACGGTCGGCGTGGTAGCCCTCCGGCAGCGAGGACTTCAACTCGTGAACGACCTCCTCCAGCTCCTCGGCGCAGGCCATGATGGTGTTGGTCGCGGCCTCCGTCGCGGACACGACGGCGCTCAGCTCCTGGGAGGCCTGCTGGAACTTGTCGTCGCCGGCCAGCGGGTGGCGGATCGCCGCCATCTCCACCTTGGTGGCCTTGATCCGGCCCGAGATGTCGGCGATCTCGACCTGGATCTGGTCGATCTGCTGGGCGTCCATGGTCAGGAAGCGGTCGAGCTTCGCGCCGAGGTCGCTGATGGCGCGGATGACGTCGCTGTTGTCCACGGTGACCGGACCGGACGGCAGCGAGGCCAGCGCCGGCGCCAGGGGGGCGGCGTCGTCCACCACCGCCTGGTAGGGGTTGCCGGTCCGGCGGGCCTTCTGAAGCTCCGCCATGAAGGGTTTCGAGAGATTCCTCATGCGGGCTGCGCCTCTTTCCGAAGGGACGTCCGGGGCATCCGCGCACGCCGGCCCGTCTGGTCAGGACTGCCCGCCAAGGCCGGCATCGACCCGGCGGGCGACGATCGTCATAGCAAACTTCAGGTCCCAATGCGCCGGCCGTCTGGCGCGGCGGCAACTCTTCACAAATCCGACGCCGAACCGTCGTGTTGACCGCGGGGTCAGCCGAACAGGGCGTCGATGGCCGCCTGATCCAGCGGCGCCGGAGGCTCGTCCGCCGCGGGCGGCGGGGCGGCCGCCGGCTTGGCATCCGGCTTCGGAGCGGCCGGCTTCGGGGCGGGCTTGGCCGCCGAGGCCGGCTTCGGCACCGGCTTCTTGGCGGCGGGGGCCGGGGCGGGAGCCGACGGCGCCGCGGCCGGAGCGGGAGCCGGACTGTCGAACAGGCTGTCGATGTCCGCCTGGCTGGCCTTCGCCGGAGCGGCCGGTGCTGGAGCCGGGCTGTCGAACAGGCTGTCGATGTCCGCCTGGCTCGCCTTGGATCCGGTCTGGGCCGCCACGGGAGCGGGGGCCGGAGCGGCGGCGGCCGGCGGCGGTTCGGGAGCCGGCGGCGGCGGAACCGCCATCGCCGGGCTGTCGAACATGCTGTCCACGTCGGCCTGGCTGACGCCGAGGCCGTCGAGCTGGGGACCGTTCAGCAGATGGGCGTCCGGACGGGTGTCCGTGTTCTCATGGGAGACCTGGATGCCGGCGAGCTTCTCGACGCCCCAGATGTTGATCATCGCGTTGACCCGCTGCTCGATGTAGCGGAGCGCGTTGACCACCTTGCTGGTGCGCTGGCCGGTCAGGTCCTGGAACGAGCAGGCGGTGAAGATGTTGGTCACCTCCCCCTCGATCTCGGAGCAGAGTCCGGGATCGGCGCCGTCCGCCTTCAGCTTGCCCGACAGGTCCATCAGCCGCTCGGCGGCGTTCAGGATCTCGAAGGACGCGCGTTCGGTGGAGATGACGATGGCGTCCAGCTCGTTGGTCGCCGACGTGATCTTGTCGCCGCCGGCGTCGGGCGGACGCAGGGCCGCGACCTCGCGCCGCGCCTGCTCGATGGAGGCAGCCATCTCCATCAGCTCGCGCCGCAGCACCTCGACGTGCTTGGAGGCTTCCACCACCTCGCTCTGCTGATGCCAGGAGCTGCGGAACTCCAGCAGCATCTTGCGCACCTCCTCCGCCGCGGCCCCGTGGGCCCGGCGGTGGAAGCGGCGCAGGAAGGCTCGCCCCTTGGTCGTGCGGGCGATCGCTTCCTCGATCTGGTCGAACTCTTCCTCGGAAAGCTGCGGAAGCTGATCCAACCCAACCACTCCTTACCCGCCGATGACGGCCTGGATCTTCTGCTTCAGGGTGTCGGCGTTGAAAGGCTTGACGATGTAGTTGTTCACACCGGCCTGCTTGGCGGCGATCACGTTCTCGGTCTTGCTTTCGGCGGTGACCATGATGAACGGGGTCGAGGCGAGCTTGGCGTCGGCGCGGATCTCCTTGAGGAGCTGCAGGCCGGTCATCGGCTCCATGTTCCAGTCGGAAATGATGAGGCCGAACTTGCTCTCGCGCAGCTTCTGCAGGGCCGAGACGCCGTCGCCGGCCTCGTCGATGTCCGTGTAGCCGATCTGGGTCAGGAGGTTCCGCACGATGCGCCGCATGGTGGCGTAGTCATCGACGACAAGGATCTTCATCTACGCGTCTCCGCATTCTTCCGTTGCTAGGCCCCGGCCCGGCGTTCAGCCCGCCCGGCGCGGCATGGCGTGCGCCGAGGTCGGTCTGGTCCGACTGTGATGCCTTAAGTCTGCCGAAAAGTCATCCCTCACGGCCACAGTGACGTACGCCCGTAAATATCGGGTTACCAAGACCACCGAAAATCCGCCGGGCCCCGATGCGATGAGGCATCGCTTCCAAGGCACGGACGCGCGTCCGGCGGCGGTCCGAAGGGGCATACCCCTGCGCCGGGTGGGGACCTTGCCAGAATTCACAGGCGAACGCACGGGCTGATTCTCGCCTCATGCGCCGTCCAGCCGCCGACAAGGGTCCATCCCGGCCCATTTCCCATCAATCGATGATCGGGGAGGTCGCCTGCCTCAACCAGTGCGCCACGGCGGCGTCCGCCCCGCCCGCGAGCCGCGGCTCCAGCGTCTCGCGCACCTGGGTGTGGTAGGCGTTCAGCCAGGCGATCTCCGCCTGGGTCAGCAGCGCTGGTTCGACGAGATTGCGGTCGATGGGGGCCAGGGTCAGCACCTCGAACCCCAGCATGGGCCGCTCCGCCATGGGCAGGTCGAGCGGCTGGACGACGATCAGGTTTTCGATGCGGATGCCGTAGGCGCCGGTCTTGTAGTAGCCGGGCTCGTTGGACAGGATCATGCCGGGCTGCAGCGCAACGCTGTTCGGCACCTTGGAGATCCGCTGCGGCCCCTCGTGCACCGACAGGTAGCTGCCCACCCCGTGGCCGGTGCCGTGGTCGTAGTCGAGCCCCAGCGACCACAACGGCAGGCGGGCCAAAGTGTCGAGCTGCGACCCGGTGGTGCCGCGCGGGAAGCGCGCCGTGCTGACCGCGATGTGCCCCTTGAGGACCAGGGTGAAGCGCTCGCGCATCTCCGGGGTCGGCGCGCCGATGGCGATGGTGCGCGTCACGTCGGTGGTGCCGTCCTGATACTGGGCGCCGCTGTCCAGCAGGAACAGGCTGCCCGGCTCCAGCCGGCGGTCGGTGGCCTCCGACACCCGGTAATGGACGATGGCGCCGTTCGGCCCCGCCCCGGAGATCGTGTCGAAGCTGAGACCGCGGAAGCGGTCGTTGGCGCGGCGGAAGGCCAGCAGCCGGTCCGCCGCCGCGATCTCCGTCACGGTGCCCGACGGCGCCTCCTGCGACAGCCAGTGCAGGAAGCGGACGAGCGCCGCGCCGTCGCGGATGTGGGCGGCGCGGGTGCCGGCCAGTTCCGCCTCGTTCTTGCAGGCCTTGGGCAGGGCGCAGGGGTCGGGGTCGCGCTCCAGCTTGGCGCCGGCCATGTGCAGCCGGTCGAAGATCCAGGCCGAGGTGCTCGCCGGGTCGGCCATCACCTTGCGCCCCTCGCGGCCCAGCCCGTCGAGCGCGGCGCCCAGATCGTCCGGGGCGCGCACGGCGACTTGGTTGCCGAGATGGGACTCCACGCCGGGCGCCAGCTTGCGGCGGTCGATGAACAGGTCCACCTGCGCGTCGTCCTTCAGGATCGCGAAGGACAGCGGCAGCGGCGTGCAGGGCACGTCCGCGCCGCGCAGGTTGAGCAGCCACGCGATGGAATCGGGCTGGGTCAGCACCACGGCGCCGATGCCGTTGCGCGCCAGGTCGCCGGCGATGCGGGCGCGCTTGTCGGCGGCGCTGTCCCCGGCGAAGGCGAGGTCCTGGGCGACCACCGGGGCCAGCGGGGGCGGCGGCTGGTCCGTCCACACGCGGTCCACCGGGTTGTCCGGACAGGGCACCAGCGACAGGCCGATGCGCTGCAACTGCTGGCGGGTGCGCTCCACCCAGCCGGCGGTGTGCAGCCACGGATCGTAGCCGAGCCGCCCGCCTTGCGGCAGCGCCTCCCCCACCCACTCGGTCAGCGGATCGTCGACCAGATGCCGGTATTCGTAGAGATCGCCCGACACCTCCGCCTGGACCTGGAGGGTGTAGCGCCCATCCACGAAGATGGCGGCGCGCTCGCGTCCCACCACGGCGTGGCCGGCCGATCCGGTGAAGCCGGTCAGCCAGGCGAGGCGCTGGGCGCGCGGCGGCACATACTCGCCCTGATGCTCGTCGCCGCGCGGCACGATGAAGCCGTCCAGCTCGGCGCGGGCCAGGACGCCGCGCAGGGCGGCGATGCGGGCGGCGTAATCGGGCGCCCCGGCGACACGGCCATCGGCAAGGTCGGCCTTCAAGGCGCGGAGCTGCCCGGCGAGATCCTCCGGAAGCCGCGCCCCGACCAGAATCATCCAGCCGTCGGGGTCCTCCCCCTCCGGCGCGGCGAGCACCCCGGCGACGAGGCTGCGGATGTCCGCGGGGGTTAGGGGCAGGCCCGCCTGGGCCAGGAGCTGCGCCAGGGTTTCGTCGCCGCGGTAAGCGCTGGACACGGGGGCTGATCCTCATCCGGTGAAGCCGTCCGCGACAGGCTAGGCAGGGACGCCTCACCGCGCAAGCGCGGGAATGGGCATGGCCGCGCGACGGCCCCGGCGGGACGCCTTACAGCCCCGAATCGTCGGGCAGGCCCAGCCGCTCCAGGACACGCTTGCGGGCGATGCCGCGGTCGACGTCGGGCACATGCAGCAGGCCGCCGATGCGGCGCAGCAGATTGGCCTCCAGGTCGTTCAGCTCGCCGTCGGCGTAGGCGACCTCCCACAGCATCTCGATGATCCACAGCCGCTTGTCCGGCGGGCAGTGGTCGTTGATCACCGTGACGTAGCGGTAGTAGGGCGAGGCGCCCTCCGTGTCGAAGACGGCGGCGGACAGCAGGTCCTGCGCCTCTTCCTCGCTCAGGTGGAAGTGGCGGCGGGTGACGTCGAGGATGCGCTCGCGCTCCGCCTGGGAAATGGTGTTGTCGGTGCGTGCGGCCTCGACCAGAAGGGCGGCGGCGGCGGCCTCCAGCCTGTGGCGGTCGTCGCCCGGGTCGTTCTCCTGGAACAGCGCCCTGATCCGGTTCAGCATCGGTCCTCCGCGGGTCGTCCATATGTCCCGAAGACATTGGCGGCGGGAGGACCGAAATCCAGGGGCATCAGCCCTTTACGGCCTTCCGCTTCGGGCGCTTCACCACAAGGGTGGTCCATTCGCCGACCGGGATGCGCGCGACCAGATGCAGGCCCTGGGTGCGGTGCGCCTGGATGACGTGGCGTTCCTGCCGATTCAGCAGGCCGGCCAGCACGGCGACGCCGCCGCGCTGGAGATGGCGCTTCAGCTGCGGCGCCATGCGGGCCAGCGGGCGGGCCAGGATGTTGGCGGTGATCAGGCGGTAGGGCTTGTGCTTGCCCACGATGGCGGTGTGGTAACCGTCGCCGCCCTGCGCGCGGATGCGGGCCTTCACCCCGTTGAGGGCGGCGTTGACGCGGGTGACGCGCACCGCCTCCGGGTCGATGTCCACGGCGGTGACAGGCACCCGCCAGCGCTTGGTCACCGCCAGCGCCAGGATGCCCGAGCCGCAGCCCATGTCGAGCGCCCCGCCGCGCCCGGTGCGCGGCAGGCTCATCCGGCGGGACAGCCGGTCCAGCGCCATCAGGCAGCCCTTGGTCGACCCGTGCTCGCCGGTGCCGAAGGCGGTGGCGGCGTCGACCAGCAGCGGGATGCTGCCCGCCGGGACGATGCCCTCATGGTGGGAGCCGTGGACGAAGAAGCGCCCGGCCTGGATCGGCGGGAAGCCCTGGTAGCTGTGCGACACCCAGTCGATGAGCGGCAGCTCCTCGACGATCAGCTTGGGCTCGGGGATGCCCATGGCCTCGGCCAGCACAGCGACGCGGGCGTTCAGCCGCGGCTCGTCCGGCTGCCCATAGACCGTCGCCTCGACCAGCCAGTCGCCATGCTCCTCCAGCTCGAAGGTGGACACCGCGTCGGCGTGATCGCCAATCGCCTCGGCAAACGCGGGGGCGTGGGCTTCGGGAATGACGAGCGCGATGCGCCAGAGCTTGGAGGAGGACATGGGGGAGGTCGCCGATGATGGGGTGGTCATTGTCTGGTGGGAGACTTAACCACACAGACGCGGAGACACAAAGATTTCCTGCAGCCGGGACGTCCTGCAACCGCGCGCACGCCCCCGTCGCGCCACCGGGCCGCCGCGTCCGGAAACGGGTCCGCCGGGCTGGGTTGACCGCAGAGTGCGACGTTTTGGCCGGCGAAAACACGTCATGGGCTTGCCGCCGCTTTTCTTACCACTTTTGAGCGGGCACACTGCACCCGGAGATAAGCGGATCGAGGGTTCCGCAAGAGCGACACGGGGGAGACGGGCGTGATGCAGCGCGTTAGCAAAGCGGCCAGGGCATGGATGGCGGCGCTGGTGGCGGTTTCCGGGGCGGCGATGGTGTCGGGCTGCGCGCTCGATCCGGCCGGGCTGGCGATCGGGGCGATGAACGCGGCGAGCATGCCATCGGAAGCGTCCCTGGTGGCCGATATGGTCCCCTCCTACCGGGGCACGGGCTGCCAAGCCCTGGCGTCGCTCCAGAAAGGCTACATCGACCAACTGCCCACGGTGGACCCGGCGTACCGCGAGGCGGTGGTGGTCAACATCAAGGCGGTGCGTCAAGTCATGGCGGAACAGCGCTGCGCGGAGGGTGGCGGCACGGTGGCGGGTGCGGGCTCCGCACCGGCGACGACCGTCACCACCGGCCCCAATGGCATCAGCGGAGCGGTGGCCGGCACGGCCGCTCCCGCCGCGGCACCGGCGAGCGAACCGCAGGGGGCGATGGGAGCGGCTGTGGGCCCGTTGACCGCCCAACTGGCGCAGGCCTTGGGGCTGGAGTCGCCGCGCGGTCTGGTGGTGACGACGCTGCTCCCGGGCAAGGCGGCCGAGCTGTCGGGCATCCGCGGCGGCGACGTGATCCTGGAGGTGCGTGGCGTCGCGGTGGATGATGTGATGCAGATGCGCCGTGTTCTGGGCGTGGTGCCCAGCGGGCAGAGCGTGCTGGTCAAGCTGTGGCGCGCCCGCGAGCCGCGCGAGCTGATCGTCGGCCCGATCATCAGCACGACCCCGGCCCTGCCGCCGGGAGCCGTGTACGCCGATGCGCCGGTCCTGCCGGCCGCGCCGGTGCGCGAGCGCTTCTGCGTGGCCCAGATGACCGGTTCGGGCCTGTTCGCGAGCAGCGTGCACTCGCCGCTGTTCACCGTGCGAAACGACGGCAGCGAGGCGGAAAGCGCCAAGCTGACGACGGCCTTTTGGGAGGCGGCGCGGAAGGCTCAACCCGGATACTGGCTGGCGCCGCACCCGCGGCCGACCTGCACCCGGGATTCGAAGGTCTGCACGTCGGCCAGCGCCGACTCCGACGTGCTGATGATGATGTGCGAGACGGACCGCAAGAAGGGCGCGGAGATCTACGAAGCGCTGCGGCGGGACAAGCCGCAGACCGAACTCCCCTGGTCGCCGCCGGCGTCGTGAGGCGAAGCCGGCGGAGTCACCGCCCCGACAGCCGATCCGCGATGTCGTGCATCCCCTGCTCGCGCAGGATCGCCTGACGGTGGCGGATGAGGCGGCGGGCCAGCGCCTTCTCGACCTCGGCGCCGCCGAGCAGGCGCCCCTGCGGATCGCGCAGGTGGGTGGCGAGGTGGTCGGCCAGCAGAGCCTCCTTCTTCGGGTCGCGGCGGTCGAGCGGCTGGGTGCCGTTCAGCGAGTGCTGGATGCGCTCCAGCAGGACGGTCCGGCAGCACGGCGCGCGCCCCTGGACGATCAGCGCGCCGACATGGGCCAGCAGCGGGCTCACCGGCTCGCTCTTCGGCTGCGGGTCGCGGCCCAGGATCAGGTCGGCCAGAGCGCACAGCCCGAGGGCGAGGTTCGGCTGCGCCCCGAGAAGCTCCTTCACCAGTTCGGCGGAGCCCAGCGCGTCGGCCATCACCCCGTCCAGCAGGGCGAGGTGCCGCGGCTCCACGTCCGGCCCGATCAGGTCGAGCAGCATCTCCAGCTTGCCCGCCAGCGAATTGCGATCGGCCAGATGAACGGTGAGCTGGCCGAGGAAGGCGAAGTCGTGTCCCTCCTCCCCCACCGCCATGACCAGGGCGCGGCTCGACCGGGACAGATCGGCGGAGTCGAAGGCCGGCAGGGCCTTGCGCTCCGCCTGGAAGTCACGGGCGCGCGCCATCACCACGTCGGCGAAGGACCGCAACTCGCGCGCCCGCGCCGGCACGGCGACGCCATGGCGGTCCGCGTGGTGGCGGGCCACCGCCTGGAGCGCCGCGCCGAGCAGCAGTCCCTGCTCGTCAAGCTTTCGCAGGTAGGTCCAGGAATGGAGAAGCTCGGTCGGGGTGATGCGGAACTTGTCGAGGAAGGGGCGCAGCAGCCGGCCGGTGACCACCCGCGACTCGAACCCGTAGAGATCGCCGGGGGCCGTGCAGTAGGGCGCGCCCTCCGCCGTGCCGCCCAGCGTCATCGGCTTGTCCTTCACCACCGGGACGGCCTTCTGGAAGATCACCGTCTCCAGCGACAGCCCGGCCAGCGAGCGGAACTTGAGGGTCTTGACCTCCTCCACCCCGCTGACCGCCAGCCAACTGCGGGCGGAGGCCAGGGCCCGGCGCTCCTCGTCGTAGGTCCCTTCGATGGTCCAGCGCCCCTCGCGGCGGATCTGGACCTCGAACGCGGTGCTGCTCTTGCCGAACACTGGGCGGGTTCCGTGGCTGTGGGGGCGGCTGTGGGTGCGCTGTCTGCACCCCACCAGTAGCCGAACGCCGCCGCCGAACCTGTGACGACCGTCACCGCGAGGGGCCGCTGCGGCAATCGGTCACCCTGCCTTCGGCAACCCGCCGGTCCTCAGCCCGCCTTCTCCGCCGGCACCACGAAGCTGTCCATCACCTTCTTGCTGCCGGCCTGGTCGAAGTCGATCTCCAGCTTGTCCTGGTCGACCGCCGTGACGGTGCCGTAGCCGAACTTCTGATGGAACACCCGCGCCCCCTTCGGGAAGGGCGCGTTCGGGCGGGCGCGCGGGGCGACCTGATAGGAGCCGCTGTCCAGCGTGATGGTGCGCTGCGACGGGGGCTGCTGCCGGCCCGCCGCCTGCTGGCCGGCGCGGAAGGCGGCGTAGCTCGGCGAATCGCGGAAGCTCCCGCCCCCGCCGAGGCCGCCCCCGAAGCCGCCCCCAAAGCCGTTGCCGGCGTTGCCGCCGGGGTAGAGGCCGCTCGCCGCCTCCGCCTCGACGTCGCCGCCGGGGATCTCCTCGACGAAGCGGGAGGGGATGGCGCTGACCCAGTTGCCGTAGAGCCGCCGGTTGGCGGCGTGGCTGATGTAGGCCCGCTTGCGCGCCCGGGTCAGCCCGACATAGGCGAGGCGGCGCTCCTCCTCCAGCCCGGCGATGCCGGTCTCGTCCAGCGCGCGCTGGTTGGGGAACACGCCCTCCTCCCAGCCGGGCAGGAAGACCATGTCGAACTCCAGCCCCTTGGCGCCGTGCAGGGTCATCACCGTGACCTGATCGACGCCGGCGGCCTCGGCGTTCTCCATGACCAGGGCGACATGCTCCAGGAAGCCCGACAGGTTCTCGAACTCCGCCATGGCGGTGATGAGTTCCTTCAGGTTCTCCAGCCGGCCCGGCGCCTCGGGCGTCTTGTCCTCCTGCCACATGCGGGTGTAGCCGGACTCGTCCAGCACCATGCGGGCCAGTTCGGTGTGCGGCATGGTCGCCGACAGGGTGCGCCAGCGGAAGAAATCCTGAAGCAGGTTGCGCATCACGCCGCGCACTTTGGGCTTCAGCTCGTCCGTCTCGGTCAGCGCCCAGCCGGCCTCGGTCAGCGGCATCCCGCGCGAGCGCGCCGCCTGATAGAGGCATTGCAGGGCCGCCGGGCCGACGCCGCGCTTGGGCACGTTGACGATGCGCTCGAAGGCGAGATCGTCGTCGGGCGAGTTGACGACGCGCAGATAGGCCAGCGCGTCGCGGATCTCCTGGCGCTCGTAGAAGCGCGGGCCGCCGATCACCCGGTAGGGCAGGCCCAGCGTGATGAAGCGCTCTTCGAACTCGCGGGTCTGGAAGCCGGCGCGGACCAGGACGGCGATCTGGGCGAGCGAGACACCCTGGCGCTGCAGCGCCTCGATCTCGTCGCCGACCCAGCGGGCCTCCTCCTCGCCGTCCCAGACGCCGCGCACGCGCACCGGCTCGCCGCCGTCCGCCTGGGTCCACAGCGTCTTGCCGAGCCGCCCCTTGTTGTTGGCGATCAGGCCGGAGGCCGCGGACAGGATGTGCCCGGTGGAGCGGTAGTTCTGCTCCAGCTTGACCACCTTGGCGCCCGGGAAGTCGGCTTCGAAGCGCAGGATGTTGCCGATCTCGGCGCCGCGCCAGGCGTAGATCGACTGGTCCTCGTCGCCGACGCAGCAGATGTTCTTGTGGGCCTGCGAGAGGATGCGCAGCCACAGATACTGGGCGACGTTGGTGTCCTGATACTCGTCCACCAGGATGTATTTGAACTTGCGGTGGTATTCCGCCAGCACGTCGGGGTGCTTCTGGAAGAGCGTGATGTTGTGCAGCAGCAGGTCGCCGAAGTCGCAGGCGTTCAGCGTGCGCAGCCGCTCCTGGTAGGCGCGGTAGAGCGCCACCACGCGCCCGCCGGCCACATCGCCGCCGTCGCCCTCGTTCAGCCGGTCCGGCGTCAGGCCGCGGTCCTTCCAGCGCTCGATCACGCCGAGCACCTGCCGCGCCGGCCACTTCTTGGAATCGACGTTCGCCGCCTCCAGAAGCTGCTTGATCAGGCGGATCTGGTCGTCGGTGTCGAGGATGGTGAAGTTGGACTTCAGCCCCACCAGCTCGGCGTGGCGGCGCAGGATGCGCGCGGCCAGCGCGTGGAAGGTGCCCAGCCACCAGCCCTCCGGCTCGATCCCCACCAGATGGGCGACGCGCTCCCGCATCTCGCGGGCGGCCTTGTTGGTGAAGGTGACCGCCAGGATCTGGAAGGCGGCGGCGCGGCGCGTCATCAGAAGATGGGCCAGCCGCGTCGTCAGCACCCGCGTCTTGCCGGTGCCGGCGCCGGCCAGAACCAGCACCGGGCCGTCCAGAGCCTCCACCGCCTCGCGCTGCACGGGGTTCAGCCCGTCCAGATAGGCGAAACGCTGCGCCGGCGCGGGGGCCGGAGCGCCCGCGTGGCTGAGGGGATCATGGCCCAGCGGATCGTCGTAGGCGTAGGGATCGGACATGCGGCACCGGATTTCCTGGGTGGGCTCCCCCGCGGTCGGGAGACGCCCTTCATCGAAAGAGGACACCGTATATAGCACGCCCCCCGGCGCATCGAACCCCTTCCCTTGACGGAACGGCCGGGGCGCTCCGCCAATCGGCATGGGACTAGGCCCATGGGCCAGGATAGACACACCCCGCACTATGTCCGAGACCATAGCGCTTGTCTTATCACAATCGCCCGAAGTCACATCGGCCATAGGATCCCAAGAATCACCCGCAGTCACAGACAAATCACAGGCAGAACCGAATTTTTGACCGATTGATTATTCCGCGTGGGACATTCGTGAACGGTTCGTTGGACGGTTTGTCTTATTTCGGCTTAGGGCATATGCCCATTGCGAGACATAATTTTTCCTTTGGGGAAATTTTCTGTTCCGCAAATCCGGGGTAAGGTCCAATCAGATCGTGGCACCCCGGAACCAAACGGACAGCCGCGGAGAGCGGCCCTCCCCCCGGACCGGATGTCCACGGAGGCGCCAGACGAACGACCGAATTGAAACAAACAGAGGGCGGGTAGGAACAATGGACCCCGTGAACGTTTTCCTGATCGACGCGAACAAGCTCTTCCGCGAAGGCATGAAGCGTCTGTTCGAGAACACGCCCTTCAAGGTGATGGGCGAGGCCGGCACCCTGCGTGAGGGCGTCCCCGCGGTCGAGGCGGCGGGCACCCAGCCTGACCTGATCCTCATCGACCTCGTGAATGGCGGCGAGGACGAGGCCGACCAGCTCCGGGCCCTGCGCGACGGCCATCCCGGCATCCGCGTCGTCATCCTGACCACCGACCTGTGCACCCGCCGCCTGTCGGGCGCGCTCGGCGCCGGCGCCCACGGCTATCTGATGAAGGACATCGCCTGCGAAGCGCTGATGCAGTCGCTGAAGCTGGTGATGATGGGCGAGAAGGTGTTCCCGACCCACCTCGCCGAGCTGCTGATCAACGGCCGCAGCGACGAGCTGGCGACCGAGGTCCCGGCCCGCCGCAAGGGCCTGTCCCAGCGCGAGATCCAGATCCTGCGCTGCCTGCTGAACGGCAACTCCAACAAGATGATCGCCAACCACCTCCACATCACGGAGGCCACGGTGAAGGTCCATCTGAAGAGCCTGCTGCGCAAGATCAACGCCTCCAACCGCACCCAGGCGGCGATCTGGGCGCTGAACAACGGCATCGGCGATCAGCCGGCGGAAGCCGCCGGGGTCAGCGCCAGCGTGGTCTGACGACGCCTCCTTGCGGTTCTGCTTCCCCGGCACCGACAACGCCGGCCGCGCCATCCCGCGGCCGGCGTTGTCGCGTCCGGAGCACCCGTTTTGGATGCGGAGACACGCCATAGGTGGTGCGCCATAGGACAAAAGGCCCTCTTCCGCCTCGAAATGATGATGGCTATTTCGGCAATACGTTCCGAATTTGTTTGGATCGCAGCCCCGACACGATGAGCATCATGGAATCCAGCGCGGAAAAGCCGACCCTGAACGTTCTGCTTGCCGACGATCACCTGCTGTTCCGGGACGGGCTGCGGCGTCTGCTCGCCCAGTCGGACGACAGCATGGTGTTTCACGAGGCCGGGACGTTCGACGACGTCCGCCGCCTGTGCGACGGCACCATCGCCTTCGACCTGATCCTTCTGGATCTCGGCATGCCGGGATGGAACGGCTTCTCCCTGCTCGGCGAGATCCACCAGCGGCTCCCCAAGGCGCTTCTGGTCGTGGTGTCGGGATCGGAGAAGCGGTCGGACCTGCTGGCCGCGCTGGAGAACGGCGCCGCCGGCTTCATCCCGAAGTCGAGCAGCGCGAAGGTGCTGATGGGCGCCCTGCAGCTCGTGCTGGCCGGCGGCGTGTATCTGCCGGAACAGGCGATCCGCGGCGAGCGGATGGCCGACAGCGCCCCGCACGCCGGCAACGGCGCGGGCGATTGCGATCCGCTCGGCTCCCTGGCCGACGGGGCGGGCGACCAGCTGACGCCGCGTCAGCGCGACGTGCTGAACCGCCTGCGCGACGGCAAGTCCAACAAGCAGATCGCGCACGAGCTGGGCCTGACCGAAGGCACGGTGAAGGTGCATGTCACCGCGATCCTGCGCCAGCTCGGCGTGCGCAACCGCACCCAGGCGGCGATCACCGCGAACGGTCTCTGACCGGGCGCCCTCCTCCGTCCGTCCTCACCGGGCCTCCCTTATCAGGCCCCTCCCCGCTCCACCGAGGCGACCAGCGCCGCCAGAGCGCCGCGGATCGCCGATTCGTGCTTGGCGGGCAAAACCTGCTGGCCGGGAACGGTCACGACCGTCAGGTTGCGGCAACCGGTCAGCCGTTGCTCCAGAAAGGACGCGCCCGCGAGGCCGTCCGGCTCATCTTTCCCCTGCACCAGCGTGACCGGCACACGGACCGAGTCGAGCGAGGGCGCCATGGCCTGAAGCTCCGCCGCGCTGTCGCGGATGACCGGCGGCAGGATGCGGGCGGCGATGCGGCGGAACACGCCGGGCCGGGCCGCCTCCTCCGACATCGGGTCGATCAGCAGAAGGCCGCCGACCAGTTCCGGAAAGTCCAGCACGGCCCGCAGCGCCACCGGCACGCCGCTGCCGCAGCCGATCAGCAGCGGCTTGCGCGAGCGGCGGAGCGCCAGAAGCGGACGCAACGCCGCCGCCGGCACGCTCGGGTCGCCGCGCAGGCGGGCGGCGCCGTTGATCGGCGCGGGATCGGGACGCGGCACGGCCACCCATTCCTGCCCCGCCGGAACGGCGCGCAGCAGGCGGGTCCAGGCCCTGGATTCGCTGGACGCCGCGTGAACCAGGATGATCCGCCGTCCGGCGGGATCGCCGGCGACGACGCAGCCCGGCCCCACCTCCCGCGATGCGCCGCAGCGTGCGGTGGGCGCCTCGCCGGGCGACGACGGCACGATGCCGAACGCGGCTCCGGCGGGCCGCCCGGCGCTGCTGTGTATGGTCAAGGCTCCGCTCCCCGATTCCCGAACACGTCGCGGAGATCGTCTCCGCCGATTGACAGGGAGCCTAATGGAGGGTTTGCAGCCTTGTCCCGTACCATAAAAAGGCCCGAAATGGCGCGAACGGTGGCCGCAAATCCCGAAAATCGCAGGTTTTTACCCCAATTGTTGTGCAGTTCCGCCATTGCCGGCGGACCCTGCACAAGAACGGGAGCCGTCAGTGGATGGTGTTGCCGTCGGGAAGCGCCTCGACCGGACGGTCGTCGCGCGGCTCGGACGGGCGGTGCAGCTCGCGCATCAAATCCCGCCAGTCCGGCGACCCGCCGAGCTGCTGGATCAACTGCGTGGAGAAGGCGAAGACGGCCATCTCCAGCGGCCCGTTGTCCTCGGCATGGGCGTTGACGGTCAGGCAGGATTCCGCGGCGCTGACGAAGATGGCCGACGCGATGGCCACCCCCGGTCCCGGCGCGGGCAGCGGCACCGGCGCCGGGGCGGACCCGGTGGTGCGCAGGGCCGACAGGTTCTCCACCAGCAGGCGCGTGCGGATGGCGGTGTCGATCGCCGCCCCCATGGTGTAGCCGGCCTCCGACTCCGCGGCGGAGCGCAGCAGGCGCAACCCCGCGATCACCCCGTGGGCGACGTCGGCGGTGCCGGCGCGCTTGGCCGCCGCGGCGATGGCGGTGCCAAGGATGGCGGTGACCACCGGTGCCATGCTCTCGGCGTCGTCGCCCATGACGGCGGCGTCGGTGGATTCTTCGTGGTTCTGGACCTCGTTCATGCGGCCTCCGATCCGGTGATACCCTGGATGGCGTGCGGCGCGGACCCCGGTTCCCTACGGAACCGCTTTTTGCTCAAAGGTCCCTCTTTCGATCTGTGGCCTTTCCGGAGGGCATTCAAGCCGCCGGAAGCCGGGAGGGAGTGAATCTTTCGATGCGCCACTTTCGCCGATCCCTCCTCTGGGCGAAGCCACCCGCCATCCCCACATGTGCGGGCAAAAGGAGAAACACCCGATGCCCTTCCTCAGCCTTCTTCTCAACATCCTGTGGGTGGTGACCGGCGGCATCTGGATGGCCGCGGGATGGCTCCTCGCGGCCGTTCTGATGGTCGTCACCATCGTCGGCATTCCGTGGGCGCGGTCGGCCTTCACGATCGCCTGGTACACCCTGTTGCCCTTTGGACAAACCGCCGTCCGCCGCGATGAGTTCCGTGGCCGCGAGGACATGGGCACCGGCCTGCTCGGCACGCTGGGCAACATCCTGTGGTTCGTGCTGGCCGGCTGGTGGCTGGCGCTCGGCCATCTGGTGGCCGCGGTCGGCCTTGCCATCACCATCATCGGCCTGCCCTTCGCCTGGGCGCATCTGAAGCTCGCCCTGCTGGCCCTGTGGCCGGTCGGCACCGAGATCGTGACGGTGGACGAGGCGGAATCCCGCCGCCGCCTGCTGAGCCGCGGGAGCTACTGAGCGGACGGCTTCCGCTCGGCCATCCCCTTCAGCATGACCGAAGCCCGCCAGAAGCCGAGGTCCGCCCCATCCACGAAATGGACATGCCGGTCGGCGGCGAGGTCGCCGACCAGGCAGGTCACCGTGGAGGCCGCCGCCCGCGCCGTGCCGTAGCGGATGCGCCCGGCCGCCGCGTGGTCGGCCAGCATGGCCTCGATGGCCTCCGCCTCCGCCTCCGTCACGTCGAGGACGAGGCGCGGCCCGCCCGCCGCCTTGCGGAAATCCGACCGTTCGGCCATGCCGCGGCGGTAGCGGTTCGGGTCGAAGCCGGCGACCCGCCACCCGCCGCCCAGTATCGCGGCGAGCAGGGCGGATTTCCCGAGAAGCGACAGGACGCAGGCCAGCCGCCGCCCGCGCGGGCGCGTCCGCGCTTCCAGCCACAGCGACCGCCAGGAGGGCGGCCAGCGCACCGCCAGCCGTTCCCCCATGCCGAGCGGCGCCGCCGTGGCGGTCGGCACGATCCGCTCGATGTCGGCCTGGACCCGGGCCAGCACCGGCATTCCCGGCCCGCCGCCGGGCAGCGGGTCGACGATCACGCACAGGATCACGCCGCGTCCGCTGTTCACCGGGTTCCAGCGGCAGGACACGCCCTCCAGCCCGGTCAGCGGGCCGGGCCGCGGCTCGAGCCGCCAGCGCGGATCGGCCTTCACCCAGGCGTCCGCCGCGGCAACCCCGCGCCCGAGGAACAGGCCGAAGGCGTCGCCGTTGCCGAAGTCCTGAAGGGCGACCAGCACCTCCAGCCCCTCGTCGAGAAGCGCCCGCACCGGCACGAGGCCGACGCGCAGAGGCACGTCCATCTCCGTCGTCGCCCAATGGCCCAGCGCCGCCAGCGCCTGCTCCGCCGCCGCCCGGCGGCCCGGCGGAACCGCGGCGATGGCGCCGTCCCCGCCGAACTGGCAGGCCGGCGCCTGCTCCGGCTCCCGCACCGCTTCGGACAGGACGGCGACCACCGCGGCGGCCACGAAATTCACGTCGCGGTGCCGCCCTTCCCCGGCCAGACGGGTGCTCGCCACCACGTCGGCGACGGCCAGTGACCAGTCGCCGTCCAGCGCCGCGTAATGGGCGGGGTCGGCGGCTTCGATGGTGAAATCGTGGATGGACGGCAGAAACATCGCCTTCCTCGCGCCAGGAGGTTCCGGGAACGCACCGCCCCAGTCTACGCCCCGGCCCGCCCCCTGTGAATCACCCCCGTGAAACCTTTCCCGAACCCATCCGCAATGGACCCATCCCGGATTGTCGGCCCACCCCGTCCGGCCCATCGTTCCGCCGTCCAATCCGGGGAGGAACGCTATGGGATTCGCGAGCGACTGGAAATCCGCCAAGACGGCTTTTGAAACCGCCACCGGCAAGAAGAAGCCGAGCGCCAAGTTCATGGGCGTCTTCCACAAGTCCGGGCTGGAGGACGTGACCAAGGCGCTCGACAGCGCGCTTGGCAAGAGCGACGCCAAGGCGCTGGAGAAGGCGCTGCTCGACTATGTGAAGAGCGCCACCGCCTACCAGACGACGCTGGAGAAGTCGGCCAAGGCCGAGGGCGTCGCGACCATCGCGGCGGAGTTGAAGAAGCTCGGGCAGGCGCTGGACGACATCGGGCGCCGCGCCGGCGTGGCGGTCAACGAGCGCATCGCCGAGATGCGCGAGGACGCCGAGGCGGAGAAGGCCAAGGAGGCCGAGGAGCAGGGCAAGGCCGCCCGCGCCATCGCCGACAAGGTCGCGGTGCAGATCGACGGGTTGCTGAAGGCCACCAACGCCGACATCAAGCTGCTCGACCAGGCCGCCGCCAACGCCGACCTCGCGCTGCGCAACGTTCTGGAGGCGCAGGGGGCGGGCAACGCCAAGGAGGCGAAGGCCCAGGCCGCCGCGGTCCAGACCGCCGCCAAAACGGTGGACGCCCAGGCCAAGAAGGTTGCCGCCACCGCCGCCCAGGCCGCCAAGCTGTTCTCGCAGGGCAAGGCCGCCGTCGCCAAGATGAAGCTCGACCCCAAGCAGCATGGCGGGCGCGACCCGGCCCAGGGGGCGTTCGACCGGGCCGACGCCATCGTCATGAAGCTGGACCAGTTGAAGGACGACGCCGCCGAGGCCGCCGCCGAGGCCGCCGGCATCGTCAAGGAGGCCGCCCAGGCGCTGAAGGGCGCCCTGGACCTGCGCACCACCTATCTGGCGAGCTGCCGCAAGCTGGCCAAGCGGGCGCAGGACGCCGACGCCTTCTACGACAACATCGCCCGCGACGTCGGCGGGCAGGCCGACCGCGCGCAGCAGGAACAGATGGTCGCCGACGAGGCGGAAGACGACAAGCGCGCGGCGTCGATCAAGACGGCGACCTTCTACATCACCCAGGTGCGCCAGCAGGCCGCCCAGGCGAAGAAGGAGATCCTCGCCGCCGCCAACGAGATCACCAGCACCCGCAAGTCCTTCCCGGCCATGGTCTCCGACAAGGACCCCGACTTCGGCCCGCTGCTCGCCGGGGCGAAGGTGTCCCTGGACGGGCTGAAGGAATCGCACGCCGCCCTGACCAAGGCCGAGACCAAGATCGACAAGGTCGAGACCGCCCTGAAGAAACTCGGGTAAAGGGACCGCCGAAAGCCTCCCGCGCCGCCCGGAGGGCGCGGGAGGCGCCGGGCACCGTCACATCATGACTTCGGTCAGGCTGTCCATCATCTCCCGCTCGTGCTCGATCAGCATCAGCTCCTCGCCCAGGAAGTCGCGCATGGACAGGACGCCGATGACGCGGCCGTCGCGGACGACGGGCAGGTGGCGCAGCCCATGGTCGACCATCCGGCGCAACGCCTCGCCGACCGTGATGTCGTGGGCCGCGGTGACCGGGCACGGGGTCATCACCTCCGACAACCGGGTCTGATCCGGGTCCAGCCCGTCGGCCACCACGCGGTCGGTCAGGTCACGCTCGGTGAAGATGCCTTCGATCTGCTCGTCGATGGAGGCGATGACCACGACGGACGCCACATGGGCGGCTTTCATCTGCCTTGCAGCATCCCGAACCGACGCCCCCGCCGGAAGACTGACCACGCGGCGGCGGTTCAAAAGATCCCCGATGTTGCGATGCATCATGGCTTTCCTCCTCCAAATGCGGATGTTTCGGAAGACCACGGCGGCTGTTTTCTTTGGTCGGACCGCCGCGCCGTTCTTCGCCGTCGGCCGGCGCCTCCTTTCGCTGTTCATTTGCGGATGCGAAGAAGATGCCGCACCTGCGAAATGCCGAAACGGGCGAAGTCTGTCCACAGACCTTTTTATCAAGTGTTGAAAAAGGTAATCACTTTCCCGTCACTTGACGAGAAAAGCCACCGCAAAGCAACGTCATGGTTGCCATGACGGCGCAACATGCGACAAAACCACTCACCATTGGCCGATGGCGGTGGTTGTGGCATGGAAAATCAGACCTTTTTCGCTGGCGGATCAAGCTTAACCATTATTAAAGGAAATAGGTCCGAAACTCCGGACAATCGCAGTTCTGTCACGATGTCGTCTGGAAAGGGCCTGGGCCGCCATGTCGTGGTTGTCGAAATTGAGCGGACGAGGCAAATCCACCGCGGCTTCCGCGTCCAACGCCAAGGAACGCCCCACCGATCCCCCGATCATCCGGATCGACAGCCACGAATATGTGCCGGAGGAATTCGTCCTCGGGTCTTTCCGCATCCGCCCCTATGACGGGGATTTGATCGCCAAGCAGCAGTTCGACTTCCGCATCCTCTTCCGGCTTGGCGAGGAACATTCGGATTTCGCCTGCCGCGGCGTCGTCGTGAAGATGGACGAGCAGGCCGGTCTGGTCGCCCGCTTCCACCAACCGCCGCCGCTCCACACGCGGAAGTTGATCGAGTATCTGAAGCTCTGGAAAGGTCTGTAAACGCAGACCGCCCTCCCCCGCAAAAGGAAGGCCCGCCGTCACGACGGCGGGCCTTCTTCATTGGGGACTTCAGCAGAAAGGCCGCGGGTCAGACGCTCTCCAGCGCCTTGCGGCTGTGCAGGGCGATCATTTGCTCCTCGTCGGTCGGGATGACGTAGACGGGGATGCGGCTGGTCGGGGCGGAAATCAGCGGGCCGTTGGCCTCGTTGGCCGCCGGGTCGAGGACGACGCCCAGCCAGGCCAGCTTGTCACCCACCCGCGCCCGCACCGGGGCGGAGCGCTCGCCGATGCCGGCGGTGAAGACCAGGGCGTCGATGCCGCCCATGGACGCGGCCAGCGCGCCCGTCTCCTTGGCGATGCGGAAGCAGAACAGCTCCACCGCCTCCTCGGCGTGCGGGTCCTCGCTGTCCAGCAGGGCGCGCATGTCGTTGGACAGGCCCGACACGCCGAGCAGGCCCGACTTGTTGTAGAGCAGCTTCTCGATGGCGTCGGCGCCCATCCCCTTCTGGCGCATCAGGTAGATCAGCACGCCGGGATCGATGTTGCCGCAGCGGGTGCCCATCGGCAGCCCGTCCAGCGCGGTGAAGCCCATGGTGCTGTCCACGCTGCGCCCGGCGTGGATGGCGCACATGCTGGCGCCGCTGCCGAGATGGGCGACGACGACGCGGCCGTCGGCCAGTTCGGGTGCCAGTTCCGGCAGGCGCCGGGCGATGTACTCGTAGGACAGGCCGTGGAAGCCGTAGCGGCGCACGCCCTCGTCGGTCAGTTCCCGCGGGATGGCGAACATCTGCGCCTGCCAGGGCTGGCCGCGGTGGAAGGCGGTGTCGAAGCAGGCGACCTGCGGCAGTTCCGGATGGGCCTCGGCCAGCGCGCGGATGGCGGCGAGGTTGTGCGGCTGGTGCAGCGGGGCCAGCGGGATGAAGCTTTCCAGCTCCTCCATCACCGCCGGGGTCAGCAGCACCGGGGCGGCGTGGCGGGTGCCGCCATGCACGACGCGGTGGCCGGCGGCCAGCAGCTTCGCCCCGTCCAGCCGCCCTTCGATCCAGTCCAGCAGGAAGGCCAGCAGGGCGGTGCGGTCGGACGGCTCACCCGCCGCCCAGACCCGCTCGGCCAGCGGAGTCTTGGCGGCGTCCTTGGCCTCGAACTTCGGCTCGGTGCCGATGCCGGAGATCTGGCCGTTGATCGTCACCCGCAGCCCCCCCTCCCCGCTTTCCCGGAAGACCGAGAATTTCAGGCTGGAGGAGCCGGCGTTGATGACCAGGATGGCGTTGCCGCCACCCGCGTTCTGGCTGGTCATGACGGGCGCTCCTCTCACTCGGCCGCAGCGGCGGCGCCGCGGCGGCGGGCGGCGGCGGCCAGGACGGCCACGGCGCAGGAGGCGAGGCGGGTGCGGACGTTGTCGGCGCGGCTGGTCAGGATGATCGGCACGCGGGCGCCGAGCACGATGCCGGCGGCGTCGGAGTTGGCCAGGAAGGAGAGCTGCTTGGCCAGCATGTTGCCGGCCTCCAGGTCGGGGACGAGCAGGATGTCGGCCTGGCCGGCGACCTCGGAGACGATGCCCTTGGTGCGGGCGGCCTCCAGGCTGATGGCGTTGTCGAAGGCCAGCGGGCCGTCGAGGATGCCGCCCTTGATCTGGCCGCGGTCGGCCATCTTGCACAGCGCCGCGGCTTCCAGCGTCGAGGCGATCTTCGGGTTCACCGTCTCGACCGCCGACAGGATGGCGACGCGCGGCGTCTCGACGCCCAGAACCTTGGCGAGGTCGATGGCGTTCTGGACGATGTCGACCTTGTCTTCCAGCGTCGGGTAGATGTTGATCGCCGCGTCGGTGATGAGCAGCGTGCGCGGGTAGGTCGGCACGTTCATCACGAAGACGTGGCTGAGCCGCCGGCCGGTGCGCAGGCCGGTCTCCTTGCGGACGACCTCGGCCATCAGCTCGTCGGTGTGCAGGCTGCCCTTCATCACCGCCTCGCACTCGCCGGAGCGGGCCAGCCGGACGCCGGTCTCGGCCGAGGCGTGGGAATGCGCCACGTCCACGATGCGATAGCGGCTGATGTCCAGCCCGTGGGCCTCGGCGACCGACTTGATCTTGGAGGCCGGGCCGACCAGCACCGGGTCGATCAGGTTGGCCTCGGCGGCCTCGACGGCGCCCTTCAGCGAGCTTTCGTCGCAGGGATGGACGACGGCGGTCGGCACCGGCGGCAGCGCTTCCGTCTTGCCCAGCAGCTCGTCATGGCCGTCGTGGCGGATGACCTGGACCTGCGGCAGCTCGTGCGCGGCGCGGCGGACCTTGCGGGTCGGCGCGATCACCTCGGCGAGGCCGGAGACGACCTCCTTGCCGTCCTGGTTGCGGGCGACGCAATCGAAGACGACGATGTTCTTCTCGCCGTGCTTCTCCTTGGCGGTGACCGTCACGGTGATGACGTCGCCCAGGCCCACCGGGCGCTTGAAGCGCAGATCCTGGCCCATGTAGATCGTCCCCGGCCCCGGCAGCAGCGTGCCGAGAACGGCGGAGATCAGCGAGCCCGACCACATGCCGTGGCCGATCACCTTGTGGAACTGGCTGTCCGCCGCATACTCCTCGTCGAGATGCGCCGGGTTGATGTCGCCGGACACCGTGGCGAACAGCTCGATGTCGGACATGGTCAGACGCCGCGACAGGCTCGCCTGCTGGCCGATCTGGATTTCCTCGAAGGTGACGTTCTCGATCATGGCTGAGCCGTTCTTGCCGAAGTCGGGGGTGGCGGGCGCGGTAACACGGTCCATTGGAGAAGCTCCTCAATCGGATAGCGGCTCGGAATCGCATGATCCCCGGGCCGAATCCTCCCGGCCTGCGGATCGCCCTGTCGTCCGCGGCCTTTTTGTTGGACCCCTGGATCGGCCGGCCCGGAAAGAGCCGCCCGCCAAGGGCCGGTTCGGGGTGCCCTGAATAGCGTGGCACCGTGAAAGAGATGTGACAGGGTGGCGCATTTCGCGGCCCCGTTGCGGTGCAACAATGTCGCACCCCCCGTCGCCGCCGGTTCCGCCGACCCGCCGCACCCCGCGCCGTCCGTCTTCGACGACCGGCGGAAATGTCGTTCCGTCACGGTCTTACGACGACCCAAGGTTTCACCCCATGACCTATGTCAAGCGGTTGAGAGAGGCAATCCGTTTACTTCCTGGCACGACAATCCGCTCGCGCAGCATTGTATCACTGAGCAGGCGCAGCATGGCAAGACCTTGCGCGCGGAGCCCCGGAATTGACGGATTGTCGGGATTTTCGTGAAAAGGCGATGATGACGCCCGGCCATCCACGACAATTCCGCAGCGCACACGCCCGCCGCGCGCATGGCGCAAGCGTGGCAGGGCCGGTGAGGCTCAGGCGCTCGCCACCGAGGTGGTGGGCTCCTCGGGCAACGGGTGGTGGCGGTCGCCGACCATCAGCACGGCGATGGAAAAGACCGTGCCCTTGCCGACCCGCGACCGGACATCGACCTGATGGCCGAGGATCTGCGCGGTGCGCCGGACGATCGACAGTCCCAGCCCCAGCCCGCGCCCGCTGTCCCGCTGGTCGGTGCCGCAGCGGTAGAAATCGTCGAAGATCAGCTTGAGCTGGTCGGCGGGAATGCCCGGCCCGGTGTCCCACACCTCGATCAGCGCGTGCCCGTCGCGGCGCCGGCAGCCCAGCAGGATCGTCCCGGTCCCGGCGTAGCGCAGCGCGTTGACCAGCAGGTTGCGCACCATGCGCTCCAGCAGCACCGGATCGCTGAGCACGCAGGCGGAGGTGGGGACCATCCGCAGCACCATGCCCTTGCTGGCCGCCTGCTCCGCGAACTCGCGGTTCAGCCGGTTGGCGATGTCCTGGAACGGGAAGACGGTGGGGCGCGGCTTGACGTTGCCGGCCTCCAGCGCGGAGGTGTCGAGCAGCGTGTTGAGCAGCGTGTTGCCGGCGGCGATCGCCTCTCCCAGCTTTTCCGCCACCTCCAGCTGCTTGGCGTCGGACAGGCGGGCGGACAGGATGTGGTGGAACAGGCTCATCGCCTGGAAGGGCTGGCGCAGATCGTGGCTGGCGGCGGCGAGGAAGCGCGACTTGGCCCGGTTGGCTCGCTCCGCCTCCGCATGGGCCTCCGCCAGCGCCTCGCGGATGCGGACGCCGTCGGAGATGTCGATGGCGGCGCAGATCACGCCCGACACCGCTCCGACCTCGTCCCGCAGCGGCTCGACGATCAGGTCGAACACCTGCTCCGGGCCGGGGGCCCCGCCGATGCGGACCTCCTGGCGGGAGCCGGTGCCGGTCTCCAGCACCGTCCGCTTCACCGCGTCCAGCCGGGCCGCGTCGTCCGGCGCGTGGATGGCGGCGTTGGTCCGCCCGATGAAGGTCTCCGCCGCCCGCCCGGTCTGCGGGTTGTACATCCACATATAGCGCAGGTTGCGGTCCAGGCTGAACACGGCGACCCGCGAATGGCGCAGCGCCATGCGGAACCGCTCCTCGCTTTCGCGCAGCGCGCGGGCCATGGCGGCGCGGGCGCGCGCCTCGGTCACCAGGAAGCGCTTGGCCTGCGCCTCGCGCCGGGTGTAGCCGGCCAGCGCGCCGGTCAGGAGAAGCCCCATCACCAGGACGATCCAGGCCGGATAGTCCACCGGTGCCAGCCGGGGTTCGGGCGGAATGGCCAGCGCCAGGGTCCAGCGCCGGCCGCCGATCAGCAGATCGCGCTCGACCACCGTATCGCCATCCTTGCGGATGTCGCTGAAAAGAACGCCCTCCCGGCTCGCGGATGGGGCGTCGAGGTCGCGGGACGCCAGGATGCGCCCGCCATCCTCCGCCGGCCCGTCGAGCAGGTGCACCGCCCCGTGCAAACCGTCCACGCGGTTGCCCGCCTCCTCCAGAAGGCGGGCAATGCCGAAGACCGAGGCGACGTAGCCGGCGACCTCGGCGCAGCGGTCGGCACCGTCCATCTCGTCCACGGGGTAGCGGTAGACAGGAAGATACAGGCCGATGCTGTGCCCGGCCTCCCCCCGTTGACGCGGCGGCAGGGCCTCCGTCGCCGTCAGGTCGCCCGACGCGCAGGCCCGCGCCAGCACCTCCGCCCGGTTGGGCAGCGACAGGATGTTGATTCCCTGCCCAAAGGCGCCGCCCCGCTCCGGCTCCACCAGCGTGTTGACGAACAGATCCCCATGGGAGGCCGCCGGGGCCGTGGCGGGAGAGGTGCCGCCCGTCTCGTCCGCGTTCCGGACGGTGAAGTCCCGCCGCCCGGCGGCCCGCATCGCCGCCTCCAGCGCGGAAACCTCCGCCGAGGACACCCGGCTTACCCAGGCGACCGACCACAGGCCGGGATAAAGCGACATGATCGGCCGGACCGCCGCCGCGAAGCCGTCGCGGTCGGCCGGGCGGGAATCCGAAAAGGCCGAACGCAGCGTCCTCAACAGCAGCGTGTGGCTGCCGATCCGCTCCGTCAGGGCGTCATGGAACTGGGTGAACTGCCGCTCGTGCTGCGCGCGCTCCGCCGCGCGGTTGGCGGAGCGCATCTGGAAAAAGGCGCCCAGAGTCAGCGTCAGGCCCGCGGCGACCAGCACCGGAACCGCTAACGAGACCCGCCTCCTTCTGTCCAGCAGCGGCATGCCACCCGTTCCCAACGGCCATCACCGAAATCGTCAGATCATCCGACTATAGCAAGCGCCCCCGCGCCTCGATAATGGAAAAGCCCTTATCCTCCCAAATGGATAGTTTGTCCCCACGAGGACATGGGTGTGGCCGACTATTGATTGTCGTTTGCAAGGGGATTGCGCGCTCATTTCGATGTCAATTCTGCAATACAGGAACGGCGACGGGGATTGGCACTTGAAAGCGACCCGAAACCTTCTCAGGACTTCAGCCGCTCGCGGCCGAGAAGCCGCGCCACCGCCCCCCGCAGGGCCATCGGCGCCACCGGCTTGTGAAGCAACGGATATCCGGACAGCCGCGCCTCGCGCAGGCGCATCGGATCGGTGTCGCCGGTGAGGATCAGCCCGGGAAGCGTGGCGTCGAGCGCCTTACCGATCTGGCGGATGGCGACGATTCCGTTCATCGCCCCTTTCAACCGCAGGTCGGAGATGACGAGGTCGGGCGGCTGCGGACCGGGACCCAGCCGCTCCAGCGCGGCGTCCACCGAGTCCGCGGCGACCACCGCGCATCCCCATTGGCCGAGCAGCGCGCCCAGCGCCTCCAGCACCATCGGATCGTCCTCGATGACCAGCACGCGGGCGCGGCTGACGTCCTCGCCCGGCGCCGCGCCGATGACCCCGGCGGAGCCGGCGGGCTCCGCGGCGGACGGCGGGTCGTCCGCCCCCTCAGCCGCCCGCGGCACCAGCACCGCCAGCATCGTGCCGCGGCCGGGCGCCGAATCCACCTCGAGCCGGTGCCCCAGCCGCCGCGCCAGACCGCAGGCGAGCCGCAATCCAAGATCGATCGCCGGGGGGTCCCCCGATCCGTCCGGGCACCGGATCTCCTCCCGCAGGGCGAGAAGCTGGTCGGGAAGCAGGCCGCGACCGGTGGACCACAGCTCGATCCGCAGATCCGGCCCCCGGCGGCGGCAGCCGAGCACGACCCGTCCCCGCTCCGTGTGGCGCAGGGCGCTGGCCACGAATCCCTGGAGGATACGCTCCAGAAGCGAAGCATCGGTGGCGACCCGCACCGAGCAGGGCAGCACCGAGAAGCGCAGTCCCCGACCGTCGAAGCGCGGGGCGGCGTCCAGCGCCACCCGGGTCAGGATGCCGTTGACCACGGGCGCGCCGATGTCCGGCTGAACCAGACCGGCCTCCAGCCGCACGAGGTCGAAATGGCCGTCCACCATCCCGCGCAGCGACTGCACCGCGTTGCCCATGGCGTTCAGCAGGTCGCGCGCCGCCGGGTCGCCGAGGGCTCCGCCCCGCCCCGGAGCGCCCTTGCCGCCACCCGCCGCGGTCCCGTCGAGCCGCCCTTCCAAGGCCCCCAGAAGCAGCGACAGGGCGGCCAGCGGCTGGCGCAGGTCATGGCTGGCTGCGGCGAACAGGCGGCCCGACAGGTCGGCGCCCGCCGTGGGTCCGCCTCCGGCGGCGTCCGCTCCGGCGGTGCGGCGGACGAACCCGCCTCCGCTCAGCGGCCAGTCGGTGACGGTGTGGCCGGGGGGCAGGCAACGGAACAGAGGTGCCAGCGCTTCCGGCAAGGCCCCCGGGACCAGAAGGCGGCCGGCACCGGCCAGCGATTCCGCCGCGTCGTTCCAGGCGGTCAGCCGGTCGTCGGCGTCGAAGACCAGGACCGCGCCATGCCGTCCCACGCCATGCGGATAAGCTCCTTCGCTCGTCACGGGCGGCGTCCCCCACTGCGTGCACGCGGTTTTCTGGGCGACCGGAAGCGGTCCCTCGGCAACAGGCTACGGATGCGGCGCCCAGGATCAAGCCCACCGTTCGTCCGACCACCGACAGGACTATTCGGCTTGGCGTCCGGCACGGCCCCGAAGCCGCTGGTCACGCGAACAATTAAAGGGATTTTATATAAAAGTCAAGAAAAGGCCGCGAGCATTGCCCGGAACGCTTTAGTAACGGCCGAGGTTGTCGCAATTTGTCGGTTGCATGTTTCTCAAAAGTTTTCGACTATGCGACCAATGGATGCCGTGATCGACCCCCCTTTCCGCGACCGACAACCGGAGGCGGCAACGCCGGCTGGCGCGGAGCCTGCTGCGCTCTTGGATCGCGGCGAGCCGGAGGGGAACGGTTTGGCCGACCTTGCACGGGGCGGCGACGCTCCGGCGAACAGAACAGCGGCGACAAGAACACCGACAAACCGAACGCCGGCCGACGATGCCCTGATGGGCGCGGCGTTGGCGGCTCTGGCCGACGGAATCGGCGTCCTGGCCGCGGTCCGTGACGGCACCGGCGCCGTCGCAGACTTCGAGTGGCTGACGGCCAACCATGCGGCGGAACGGCTGTTCGGGCACCCCCTGAGCGGGCGCCGGCTGCGCGCCGACGATCTCCAGGATGGCGATGGGGCCGGCCTGTTCGCCTGCCTTGCCGATTGCCTGATGGAAAGGCAGACGGTGCGCCGTCTGGTGATCGCCCCCGGGGGTGCGCGCTGGCGGATCGCCGCCACCCCGCTCGACACCGCTCCCTCCGGCGCTGCCCGCGCGGCACCGACCGTCTGCGTCTCCCTCGTGGAGCTTGGCGCCGAGGTTCCCGCCGTGCCGGAATCGCACCGCGCCCACCGGGCCAAGGCGGAATTCCTGGCGCACATGAGCCACGAGCTGCGCACCCCGCTGAACGCGGTTCTGGGCTTTTCCGAGGTGTTGCTGGCGGAGACCTTCGGCCCGCTCGGCTCACCCCGCTACCGCAGCTACGCCGCGGACATCCACGCCAGCGGCACCCATCTCCTGTCGCTGATCGACGGCATCCTGGACCTGTCGCAGAGCGAGACCGCCCGGACGGACATGCAGGAGGAGGCCATCAACGTGGCCGACGCCGCCCGTCAGGCGCTGGCGCAGGTGGGCGACAAGGCGGCGGCCCGCGGCGTGGACATCGGGGAGGATCTGTCGGGGGACCTGCCCCTTCTCTACGGCGACGCCCGGGCGCTGCAGCGGATGCTCACCAACCTGCTGTCGAACGCGGTGAAGTTCACCCCTTCGGGCGGGCAGGTGATGCTGTCGGCCAGCCCCATGCCGGACGGCGGGATCGGGCTGATGGTGGCCGACACCGGCGCCGGCATCGCCGAGGACGAGCTGGCCCGCGTCCTGGAACCCTTCGGCCGCGCCGACATGACCCTCCCCCGCGGCGCCACCGGGACGGGCATCGGCCTGCCCGTGGTCAAGCGGCTGATGGAGATGCACGGCGGGCGGCTCGACCTCTACAGCGAACCCGGTGCCGGTACGACGGCCATCCTGATGTTCCCGCCGCGGCGCAGCCTGCCCCATGCGGCTCCCCATGGCATCTCCCACGCCGCCCACCACGCCTGACCCTTTCGCGCGGCGCGGATACGGCAAAAGTCCCTTGGCAACGGCGCGAAGCCGGGTCATTGTGCCCCTTCGTTCCTGAACTGTTCCGTTCGAGATGGTCGATATCCTGTTGCAGGGCGACGAGCCGCCGATCCCGGCGGGCGGCGCCGTCCCGATCTTCCGCGGGGTGCGCCGTGCGCTGGCCGCGCGCGGCTTCGTCAGCATGGCGGAGTTCCGGCTGGCCAGCGGACGCCGCGCCGACGTCCTGGCAATGGACGGCGCCGGCACCGTCGTCATCGTCGAGGTGAAAAGCTGCGTGGCCGATTTCCGGGCCGACCAGAAATGGCCGGACTACCGGGACTGGTGCGACGCCTTCTACTTCGCCGTGGACGACGCCTTCCCGGCGGAGCTGATCCCCGACGACTGCGGCCTGATGGTCGCCGATGCCTATGGCGCGGAGATCCTGCGCGAGGCGCCGGAGCACCGGCTGGCCCCGGCGCGGCGCAAGGCGCTGACCCTGCGCGCGGCGCTCACCGGGGCCGGCCGCCTGCACCGGATCGAGGACCCGGCCTGGACCCAGGCCACCTCGCCGGTGTGAGCGCCCGGCGCGACCGCTCTCCCCGAAGCTCCATGGCAAAGCCTCGCCAAGCCGGTGTACTCTGCGCCACCAACGGGAACGGGCGGGCCGACATGCACGCACAGGACGCCGGGCCAGCCACCGCGGCGCACACGCACCATCGCGACCGCAGCCCGCGGATGCAATCCTCCGCGCTCGGCGTCCCTGGAATTGGCGCCCTCAGGTTCGGTGCTCCCAGGTTTGGCGCCGGTTGGATCGGAGCGCTTGCCCTGGCCGCGCTGCTGGCCGGCACCGGTGTCGGCGGCTCCGTCTGGCTCGCCCTGGCCGAGATGGACGCCCGCGCCCGCGGCCAGGCCGCCCGCAGCCTGGACGAGGCGCTCGACCTCATGCGCGTCGCGGAGCTGGCCGCCGGGCTGACCTCGGACGCGGCCGAACTGGAATCGGCGGGCACCGCCCAGCGCCGGTTGGCCGCCCACAACGCCCTGCGCCAGAGGACGCATCAGCTCGGCGCCACGCTGGACAGCCTGCCGCGGGATTGGCACGCCGAGCTGCGCTTCGCCGCCCTGGCCATCCGCGCGGAGGCGGACGAGCTGAACACCACGGTGGAGCGCCGCCTGAGCGTGCAGAACAGCCTTCAGGATCTCATCGGGCAGGTGGCGGGCCGCAGCGAGGCGCTGGCGGCGGCTCTCGCCGCATCGCGCACGCCGCCGCCGGACGGTGAATCGCTGCGCCGGATCGACGACTCACGGCAGGCGGTTGCCCTCCGCCTGCTCGCCGCCACGACGGCGCCGGCCGCCTCGGCGCAGGGCGATTTCCGCAAGGTTGCCGGCGCGCTGTTCGACTCCTTGAACGACCTTCCGATCGACGCCGCGAGCCCACGCCGCGCCGACGCCGCGCGCCAGCTCGTCGCGCTGGGACTGGACGACCGGAACCTCTTCGACCTGCGGCAGGAGCTGGAGGCGCTGACCGCCAAGGCGGCGGGGATCGCCGCGCTGCTGCGCGGCACCGCCACGGACCTCGCCCAGCGGAGCGGCCGCGGCGCGCTGGCCCTGCGCGACGGGCTGCGGGAGGGGGACGCGTCCTACGCCCGCTGGGCGGGCGTGGAGCTGTCCGCCGCCGCCCCGGCCGGGGTCGGGCTGGTCACCGGGCTGGCGGTCCTCACGGCCGCACTGGGCGTCGCGCGGGCCCGCCTCCCGCGAGCCCGCCAGTCCGAAACGGACGGGGCGGAGCGGACCGGCGCGCCGCCCGGCAAGCCCTCGCTGCGCGTCCTTCTGGCGGAGGACGAGCCGGTCAGCCAGCAGGCCGCGGCCATGATGCTGCGCCGCGCCGGTCATGTGGTGACGGTGGTGGGCGACGGGCGGGCCGCCCTGGCGGCGGCACGGCGTGACCGCTACGACCTCGTCCTGATGGACATGCAGATGCCGGATATGGACGGGATCGAGGCGACCCGCCGCATCCGCGCCCTTCCCCATGGCGCCGGAGCCACGGCGGCGGGGCTGCGCATCGTCGCGCTGACCGCCTCCGCCGTGCCCGGGGCGGTGGAGCGCTGCCGGGCGGCGGGAGCCGACGCCGTCCTGGAGAAGCCGTTGCGCCTGCCCGCGCTGGCCACCCTGCTGGACCGCCTGTCCACCGGCTCCGCCACGGCCTCCGCCGTTGCCGGCAAGGCCCCGGCGCCGGAGCATGACTCCGCTCCCCCTATGCTCGATGGGCCCGTGCTCGATGGGCCCGTGTTCGATGAGGACGCCATCCGCCAGATGCGCGAGCATCTGCCGGCGGAGCGGGTGGCCGCCCTGGTGAGCAACACCCTCGTCACGCTGCGCGGCTACCACGCCGCGCTGGGGCAGGCCTGGACCGCCGGGGACCGGGCGGCCGCCGGGGCCATGGCCCACAAGATCGCCGGGGTCGCCGGAATCTACGGCTGCGTGGCGCTGCGCGGCGCCGCAAGGTCGCTCGAAACCGCGCTGGACACCGGCAAGGGCGACCCCGACGCCCTGTGCCGCGCGCTGGACGCCGCCGTTCCGCCGGCGCTCGCCGCCCTGGACCGCTGGAGCGGCGGCTGAAGCGGATTGGGACCCGCCTTACCGCACCGCCACCGGCTGGCCCGGTCCCTCGCCCTGCGGAATGTCGGACCGCCCGGCCCCCAGGTCCTTCTGCATCATGACCACGTCCAGCCAGCGCCCGAACTTCAGCCCCACGGCCTCGACCACGCCGCAGGTGCGGAAGCCCAGCGCGGCGTGCAGCCCGATGGACCCGGCGTTCTCCGACCCGCCGACCAGCGCCACCATCTGGCGGTAGCCCTGCGCCACGCAGCGGTCGATCAGCGCCTGGAGCAGCAGGCGCCCGAGGCCCTGACCGCGCGCCTCCTCGGCGATGTAGACGGAATCCTGGATGGTGAAGCGGTAGGCGGAGCGGACGTGGTAGGCGCTGCCGTAAGCGTAGCCGAGGACCACGCCGTCGCGCTCGGCGACCAGCCAGGGCAGCCCGGCGCCGGTGATGGCGCGGAAGCGCCCCTCCAGCTCCGCCACGTCGGGCGGCTCCTCCTCGAAGGTGCCGACGCCGTGCCGGACATGGTGCTCGTAGATCCGCTGGAAGGCGGGGACGTCCTCGACGCGGGCGTCGCGGACGGTGGGGGCGCTGGTCATGGCAGGCGAGTCCGAGGGATGAAGGGGGACGACCATCCTGCCGCACGCATTTTGCTGTCGCAACCGTGCCACCCAGCCGATATGTACAGAACTGGAACGCGCTGCGTGCAACAGGGCTTGTGCAACAGGGCTTCTCAGGGCAGGTCTTTTCAGGGCAAGGGGTTGGATGCGATGAAGATCAACGGCCGGACGGTGCTCGTCTGCGATTGCGCCCACAGCATGGCGCTCGACGGCAAGGCGTTGGCCAGGGCCTGCGGGGCCGCGGCGGGGGCGGAGGGCGAGCTGTCCGTCGCCACCCAGCTCTGCCGCACCCAGCTCGACCGGTTCGAGGCGCGCGTGGCGGAGGGCGCCCCTCTGCTCGTCGCCTGCACCCAGGAGGCCCCGCTGTTCGCGGAGATCGCCGCCCAGGACAACCCGGAGGACAAACCGGACGCCACCTTGGCCTTCACCAACATCCGCGAACGCGCCGGCTGGTCGGACGAGGGCGCGCTGGCCGGGCCGAAGATCGCCGCCCTGCTGGCCGAGGCGGCCATGGACATCCCGCCGACCGGCACGATCACGCTGGCCTCGGAAGGCACCGCGCTGGTCTACGGCACCGACGAGCGCGCCATCGAGGTGGCCCGGCAACTGTCCGGCAGCCTGGACGTCACCGTTCTGCTGAAGTCCCCGAAGGACGTCGCCCCGCCGCGCGTCATGGATGTGCCGGTCTTCAAGGGCACCATCCGCGCCGCCAAGGGCTGGCTGGGCAATTTCGAGATCGTGGTGGACGACTACGCCCCGGCCATCCCGGCCTCGCGCGCCGTGCTGGGCTTCGAGCCGCCGCGCCACGGCGCCGCCTCGCGCTGCGACGTCATCGTGGACCTGACCGGCGGGGCGCCGCTGTTCCCGGCGCACGGGAAGCGCGACGGCTACCTGCGGCCCGACCCCGACAGCCCCGCCGCCGTCGCCAAGGCGGTGTTCGAGGCCGCCGATCTGGTCGGCGAGTTCGAGAAGCCGCGCTACATCGATTTCAAGGCCGACCTTTGCGCCCATTCGCGCAGCCGCAAGACGGGCTGCACCCGCTGCCTGGAGGTCTGCCCCACCGGCGCCATCACGCCGAACGGCGACCATGTGGCGATCGACCCGCACATCTGCGCCGGCTGCGGCTCCTGCGCCTCGGTCTGCCCGACGGGGGCCAGCACCTACGCCCTGCCGCCGCTCCAGACGGTCTACGAGCGGCTGCGCACGCTGCTGTCGAGCTACGCCAAGGCCGGCGGGACGGAGCCGGTGCTGCTCGTCCACGACCCGCGGCACGGCGATGAGATGATCTCGCTGATCGCGCGGTACGGCCGCGGCCTGCCGGCCCGCGTCCTGCCCTTCGCGGTGAACGAGGTGACGCAGCTCGGCTTCGACGTGTTCGCGGCGGCGCTGGCCTATGGCGCGGGACGGGTGCGCGTTCTGGTCGGGCCGGGCAACGCCGGCGAGACCGCCGGGCTGGCCAGCCAGATTGGTCTGGCCGAGACGGCGATGGCCGGCCTGGGCTACGGCTCCGGCCGGGTGTCGATCATCGACGCCCAGGACCCCGACGCGGTGGCCGCGGAGCTGTGGGACCTGCCGCGCGAGGGTGCTCCCGCCCCCGGCACCTTCCTGCCGATGGGTGGCAAGCGCACCGTCACCATGCTGGCGCTGCGCCACCTGCACAAGGTCGCGCCGGAACCGCTGGAGGTCCTGCCGCTGCCGCCGGGCGCCCCCTTCGGGCGGGTGCAGGTGATGACGGAGGGCTGCACGCTCTGCCTGTCCTGCGTCGGCGCCTGCCCGACCGGGGCGCTGCTCGACAACGCCGACAAGCCGATGCTGTCCTTCTCGCAGGACGCCTGCGTGCAGTGCGGCCTGTGCAAGACCACCTGTCCGGAGAAGGTCATCGCGCTGGTCCCGGAGATCGACTTCCGCGACAGCGCCCGCGGCGCCAAGGTGCTGAAGGAGGAGGAGCCCTTCTGCTGCGTCAAGTGCGGCAAGCCCTTCGCCACCAAATCCTCGATCGACAAGATCGTCGCGGTCCTGGCCGGACGCCACGCCATGTTCGCCACGCCGGAGGCCGCCGACCGCATGCGCATGTGCGGCGACTGTCGCGTCGTCGACCAGTTCGAGCGGGGCGACTCGCCCTTCGCGCTCGGCGCCCCACGCGCGCCCCGCACGACCGAGGACTATCTGCGCGAGCGGGAACTGGCCCAGAACGGCAAGGACGGCGGTCCGGACGGCGGCAGCATCCACTGAGCGACGCCGACGGCACCGCCGCGCGGCGCCGGGATTTGATCGCCGTCAAGTCCCGGCGCCGCGCTTCGTGGTCTCCTGCGCCTGAAATTCCAGGTGGCGAAAAATCCGCAACTCGGACCTATATATCAGGATCGGGTTCGGGGTCATAATCGCCGCCCGGACTGCACGATACGCACCCCCTTGGGGAGAAGCCTGACGATGACGACCGTTCCGCCGACCGCCGCCGCCCCGCTCGTCGATCCTTTCGGGCGGACCGTCAGCTATCTGCGCGTGTCCGTCACCGACCGCTGCGACCTCCGCTGCGTCTATTGCATGGCGGAGGACATGAGCTTCCTGCCCAAGGCGGAGGTGCTGACGCTGGAGGAGATCGACCGCGTCTGTTCCGCCTTCGTCAAGCTGGGCACCCGCAAGCTGCGCCTGACCGGCGGCGAGCCGCTGGTCCGCAAGGGCATCCACGAGCTGATCCACAGCCTGGGCCGCCATGTGAAGGCCGGCGACCTGGACGAGCTGACGCTGACCACCAACGGCACCATGCTGTTCAAGTACGCCGGCGATCTGGTGGAGGCCGGGGTGCGCCGCATCAACGTGTCGCTGGACACGCTCGACCCCCACAAGTTCCAGGCGATCACCCGCTGGGGCCGGCTGGACAAGGTGCTGGGCGGGCTCCAGGCCGCCAAGGAGGCGGGGCTCCAGGTCAAGATCAACACGGTCGCGCTGAAGGGCGTGAACGACGACGAGTTCCACCGTCTGGTCGGCTGGTGCGGCGAGCAGGGCTTCGACCTGACCTTCATCGAGGTCATGCCGATGGGCGAGATTGGCGACGAGGCGCGGCTCGACCAGTACCTGCCGCTCAGCCTCGTGCGGGCGGAGCTGGCCAAGCGCTGGACGCTGGACGAGATCGACTACCGCACCGGCGGCCCGGCCCGCTATGTCCGGGTGGCCGAGACCGGCGGGCGCATCGGCTTCATCACGCCGCTGACCCACAATTTCTGCGAAAGCTGCAACCGCGTGCGGCTGACCTGCACCGGCACCCTCTACATGTGCCTGGGCCAGGAGGACGCCGCCGACCTGCGCACCCCGCTGCGCCTCAGCGACGACGACGGGCTGCTGGTCCAGGCGGTGCGCGACGCGATCGCCCGCAAGCCCAAGGGCCACGACTTCATCATCGACCGCCGCCACCAGGGCCCGGCGGTCCCGCGCCACATGAGCGTGACCGGCGGATGATCCGCCCGCAGCCGGGCGCCCTCGCGCCGCCGGCATGGGGAGGGTGAGGGGGTTGCGCGTGGCGATGCGTCCGGAAGACGCGCATCGCCTCCCCTTGACCGAAGCGGCCTTCTGCAACCGGGCATCCTGCGCTATGGTCCTCCGGACATGACCGAAACCGCCGCCAAGCTGCCCGCCGATCCGACCCTGGACCCGCTGGCGCCCGATTCCCCGGCCCGCAAGCCCGACGACCTCCGCATCGCCTTCTGCGCGGCGAGCACGGAAGAGGCGATGCGGGCGCGCACCCGGCTGGTCCACCGCTACGGCAACGCGCCGCTGGAGGACGCCGACGTCGTCGTGGCGCTGGGCGGCGACGGCTTTTTGCTGGAGACGCTGCACCGCGCGCTGAAGCGCGACGGACAGAACCCGCCGCCGGTCTACGGCATGAACCGGGGATCGGTCGGCTTCCTGCTGAACGTCTTCCGCGAGGACGAGCTGGCCGAGCGGCTGGCCAGCGCCCAGAGCGTCAAGCTGCACCCCCTGCGCATGAGGGCCACCCGCTGCAACGGCGAGCAGGTGGAGGCGCTGGGCATCAACGAGGTGTCGATGCTGCGCGAGACGCGGCAGGCCTCGAAGCTGCGCATCACCGTGGACGGCGTCGTCCGCCTGCCGGAGCTGATCTGCGACGGCGTGCTGGTCGCCACCCCCGCCGGCAGCACCGCCTACAACCTGTCGGCCCACGGCCCGATCATCCCGCTGGGCGCGGGGGTGCTGGCCCTGACGCCCATCAGCTCCTTCCGGCCGCGACGCTGGCGCGGGGCGCTGCTGCCCCACAGCTCCAAGATCACCGTGGACATTCTGGAAGAGGTCAAGCGCCCGGTCAGCGCCGTGGCTGATTCGACCGAGGTGCGCGAGGTCATCCGCGTCGATGTGGAAGAAGCGCGCGACGTCGCGCTGACCCTGTTGTTCGATCCGGAGCTGAATTTCGAGGAGCGGATTCTGAAGGAGCAGTTCTCGCCGTGACGCTCGTTCCCGGCGTCGCCCTTACTCGGCGGCGCGGCGTACGGTGCTGGCCTGCGCGTGGGCGCAGATGCGGCGGGTCAAGGTGGTCAGGTCGGCCTGGAGCCGGGCGAAGCCCTCGTTCCGCTCCAGCGTTTCCTCGTTCATGTAGAGACGCCGGTTGATCTCGAGCTGAAGGGAATGGCGGCCCCGCGCCGGGTTGGAATGGCGGGACACCAGCTCGACCCCCTTGAAGGGATGGTTGCGCGCCACCTTGTAGCCGAGTCCGGTCAGCACCTGCTCGACCAGGGCGGTGAAGCCCGGTTCACAGGTCGTGCCGTCGCGGTCGCCCAGCACGAAATCCATGCCCAGCTTGTGCGCCGCCCCCGGCCCGACCGCGGAGGGCATGGAGTGGCAGTCGATGTGCCAGACGGCGCCGAACCGGGCGGCCAGATCGTCCATCACGCTGGCGACCTGGAAATGATAGGGCCGGTAGTAGCGGTCGATGCGCTCGGCCACCTCGGCCACCGACAGCCGCCCGTCGTAAAGCGGCATCCCCGGGCGGCACAGCGTGCGGATCAGCCCCATGCCGGCGGCGCTCTTCTCCGTCGGGCGCAGCGGTTCGGGCCAGCGCCCGTCGAGAATCGCCGGGTCGATGTCGTCGATCGCCCGGTTCGCGTCGATGTAGGTGCGCGGGAACAGGGCGCAGAGCAGGGTGGCGCCATGCTCCGGCGCGTGGGCGAACAGCTCGTCCACATGGGTGTCCTCGGCCTGCCGCAGGGTGGACAGCGGGCAGACGAAGGCGAAGTCGCGCGGGTAGACGGTGCCGCTGTGCGGTGAATCGAAGAACACCGGCAGGCGCGGGACGATCGGATCGTTGCGGACGAGCACGTCCTCGATCACGAAACTCATGGCTGACCCCGGTGTACCAACTGCGCCGACCAACCACGGCACCTGCCCGGATGGCATAGCAGGACGCTGCGGCGGATGGATTCGGGTATAGACGATGGCCGGGTGCCCGTCGACCAAAAACCGTCATACACCGGTAAGGCAAAGGACATGATGGACAAGTGGATATGGCGGGGCTGGCGCACCGCCGGACTCTCCGCCATACTGACCGTTCGGCGAACGCGCCCGGCACCGGCCAGACCCGCAAAGGCGAGATCCGCTTGACCGAATCCCTGCCACCGATCGAATTGACGCCGCCGGACATCGGCCCCTACCGTCGTGGAAACACCGGCATCGACCATGTCACGACGCTGGAGTCCGGGCGTCCCGGCCCGCAAGCCGTCATTGTTTCGCTGATCCACGGCAACGAGATCAGCGGCGCGGTGGCGATGGACCGGCTGTTCCGGATGGGTTTGCGGCCCACCCGCGGGCGGCTGACCCTGGTCTTCGCCAACACCGCCGCCTACCAGAGCTTCGATGCCGAGCGTCCCTACGCCTCCCGCTTCGTCGATGAGGACATGAACCGCGTCTGGTCGCCGGACGTTCTGGACGGGCCGCGCGACAGCGTGGAGCTGCGCCGCGCCCGGCAGCTCCGACCGGTGTTCGACGCCGCGGACGTCATCCTCGACCTGCATTCCATGACGGCGGACACCCCGCCCCTGACGCTGTGCGGGCGGACCGACCGCGCCCGCGCGCTGGCCCGCCGGCTCGGCCATCCGGCCTGGATCGTCGCGGACGAGGGGCATGCGGCGGGAAAGCGGGTGATCGACTACGCCGATTTCGCCGCGGCGGACGGGCGGCGCACCGCCATCCTGGTCGAATGCGGCCAGCACTGGCGCAATGAGACGGCGCTGGTCGCCTTGGAAAGCGCCATACGTTTCCTGCTCGCCCAGGAGATGATCGACCCGTCGCTGGCCGATCGCCACATCCGCCGTCACCCCGATCCGCTGCGCACCGTTGAGGTGACCGAGGCGGTGACAGCGGAGACCGACGAATTCTTCTTCGACGAGCCCTATGTGGGAATGGAGATCATCCCCCGCGCCGGAACGGTCCTGGGCCGCGACGGCGATCGCCCGATCGTGACGCCCTACGACGACTGCGTGCTGATCATGCCGGCCCGGCGCCCCAAATCCGGGCAGACCGCCGTCCGGCTGGGGCGGATCGTTCCTTGAACCGGACACAGCGAACGGCATGACCATCGGACCGGGGCTCCGGCCCTTCGCGCTCGCCCTCGCGCTGGGGACGGCGGGGGGCGCGCTGTTCAGCTATTTCCATCTGCCGCTGGCCTGGATGATCGGCGCCATGACCGCCACCACGGTCGCCGCCATGGCCGGTGTCGCGCTGCATGTGCCGAAACCGCTGCGCAACGCCATGATCATGATCCTCGGCGTGATGCTGGGCAGCGGCTTCACCCCGGACATCCTGGGGCGGCTCGGCGAGTGGAGCCTGTCGCTGAGCGCGCTGACCGTCTATCTCGTGCTGGCGACCACGCTGGGGGTTCAATACCTGCGCCGCGGCGCCCGGCTGGACCCGCCGACCGCCTTCTTCACCGCCACCCCCGGCGGGTTGAACGAGATGGTGATGGTCGGCACCCAGATGGGCGGCGACAGCCGGACCATGGCGTTGTCCCACGCGCTCCGTGTGATGCTGGTGGTGCTGGTCATCCCCTTCGCCTTCCAGGCGCTGGGGCTGTACGACCCGGCGCGGCGCGGCACGCTCGGCCCGCCCCTGCTGTCGCTCGCCCCGCTGGACGTGGCGCTGCTGTCCGCCTGCGCGCTGGGCTATCCCCTGGCGAAGCTGCTGCGCATCCCCGCCGCCCAGATCGTCGGACCGATGCTGCTGTCCGCCGCGATCCACCTCGCCGGGCTGACCGAGGGCAAGCCGCCGGGCGTTCTGGTCGCCGCGGCCCAGGTGGTGATCGGGGCGTCGCTGGGCTGCCGCTTCACCGGGTTGAACATCCGCCGCATCGGGCGCGACGGGCTGACCGCGCTGGGCCTCACCGGGCTGATGCTGCTGGTCACCACGGCGGCGGCCTGGATGGTCGACGAGGCGACCGGGTTGGGACTGGCCGCGCTGATCCTCGCCTTCGCGCCGGGCGGGCTGGCCGAGATGACGCTGGTCGCGCTGGCGCTGAACATCGACGTGGCGCTGGTCGCCACCCACCACATGGTGCGCATCATCCTGATCGTGACGCTGGCGCCCGGCTTATATCTGCTGTGGCGCAAGTGGCGGTCCCGCCGCGGCAACATCTGAGGAATTGCCCCCGGGCCAGCCGGCCAATCCGCCGCACACGCATGTGTGGAGTTTCCATTGCGCCCATCCCGCACCCCGTGCGAGGTGGAGGCGCGGACGGGTGGTGGAGTGCCACCACCCCGCCGCTCAACGAGGAGGCTCGGAGGATGAAGGAAATCCTCGGTCTCCTGATCCTGCTGCTCCAGATCGTCAAGGCGATCCTTGATCTTCTGAACCGGCAGTGATCGGGCCGGGAGGCGGGGGATAGGAGCCCCTGCCTCCCAAGCCTGATGATGGCTCCGCACCCGCCCGATTGCAAGCCATCCGATCATTTCCTCCGATCACTTCACGGGGGGTTTGCCCTTTTCCCATTGGGGGTTCGTGTCGATCAGCGGCACGCTGGAGATGGCCATCTTCGCCGAGGCGTCCTTCACCTGCCGGCTGTAGACCACATAGATCAGCGTGTCGTTCACCCGGTCGTAGATGCGGCGGATGGCGATCGACTTGAAGACCAGGCTCTTGCGCTCGGAGAAGACCTCCTCGCCCTTCTGCGACAGCTCGATGTCGCCGATCACCAGCGGCCCGGTGCGCCGGCACGAGATGGAGGCGTTGGACGGGTCCTCGAACCAGTTCCCCTTGGTCAGCCGGTCGAGCACGCTGCGGTCGAAATCCACCAGATGGCAGGTGATGCCCTTCACCTTCGGGTCCTCGATCGCCTGCACCTGGAGCCCGTTGCCGGTCCAATCGTTGGAGAAGCGCCCGACGACGAGGTCCTCGGCCGACGCCGTGGTGGAGGCAGCCATCGGTGGCAGCACGGTTAGCGCCAGGACCATCAGGCCGCGGCGGATGTTTATCGAAGGGAACGGGCTGCGCATCTCGTGGAACTCCGGTCGTCGCGAAGCGGGGCCGCGTGGGCGCGGTCCTGGAATACCCCTAAATCGGGCGGGGGTCCGGCGCCGTCAAGCGCCCCCCGGCCCGCTACTCCCGGAGTGCCTGCCCCCGATGAGCGACCGCACGATCGATCCGCCGCTGACCCCGCCGCCGGAGCCGGTGACCGAGCCCCTGCCCCCGGCCCGGAACCCCCGAGACCCGGTGCGGGTGGCGGTGGTGGGGCTGTTCGTCATCGCGCTTCTGTTCACGCTGTATTTCGGACGCGACGTGCTGCTGCCGATCATGCTCGCCTTGATCCTCAGCCTGTTGCTGCGGCCCTGCGTGCGCGGCCTCTACCGGCTCGGCCTGCCGGAGGCGCTGGGCGCGGCGGTGGTGGTGATCGTGGTGTTCGGCGCCGGGCTGGGGGCCATCTTCTCGCTGGCGACCCCGGCCACCGAATGGGTCAACCGGATGCCCCGCGTGGTCCACGAGCTGGAGTTCAAGCTGGGCGACATCCGCGAGGGGATTGATCGCGCCCGCGAGGCCTCCCGCCAGATCGAGCAGATGGCCTCCGACCGCAACGGCGCGGCGCGGGAGGTTGTGGTGCGCGGCCCGTCGCTGGCCGAGCAGGTGCTCCATCAGGCGGAGGCGGTGATCGCCAACGTGGTGATCCTCCAGGTGCTGCTCTATTTCTTCCTCGCCCGCGGGCGGCAGAGCCTGGAGGCGCTGATCGGCACGATGCGCGACGTCGACGACCGCGTGCATTACGCCATGGTCGCCGCCACGGTGCAGCAGAACATCGCCGCCTATCTGGCGACCATCACGGTCATCAACATCGGACTCGGACTCGCCACGACGCTGGCGATGTGGCTGTGGGGGGTGCCCAACGCGGCGCTGTGGGGAACGCTGGCCGGCCTCATCAACTACGTCCCCTTCATCGGGCCGGCGGTGATGACGGCGGTGCTGTTCCTGGTGTCGGCGCTCACCTTCGACGGGGGCGTGCAGATCTTCGGGCCGCCGCTGACCTTCGTGGCGCTGACGATGATGGAGGGGAACTTCCTGACCCCGATGATCGTCGGGCGGCGTCTGGCGCTGAACCCCATAGGGGTGTTCGTGTCCATCCTGTTCTGGGGCTGGATGTGGGGCATTCCCGGCGCCCTGCTGGCGGTGCCGATCCTGGCGATCCTGAAGATCCTGTTCGACGCGCACGAGCCGCTGAAGCCGGTCGGCGCCCTGTTGGGCTGAAGCTGCGGCTCTGGCCGGGGCGGCCCCGCCGTGGCATGGTCGGGGGAGAGGAAACGACCGGATGGGAGGTGGGGTGATGGTGGTCAGCGGCTTGACGCTCTTCGTCATCGCGCTTCTGATCTTCGCGCTGGCGCTGGTGCTGCTCGGCGTGCGGACCGTGCCGCAGGGCCAGGAATGGACGGTGGAGCGGTTCGGGCGCTACACCCGCACGCTCCAGCCCGGCCTGCACCTGCTGCTGCCGCTGGTCGACCGCATCGGCCGCAAGCAGAGCATGATGGAGACGGTGCTCGACGTGCCCTCGCAAGAGGTCATCACCCGCGACAACGCCATGGTCACGGCGGACGGCGTCGTCTTCTTCCAGGTGATCGACGCCGCCAAGGCCTCCTACGAGGTCAACAACCTGGAACTGGCGATCCTCAACCTGACCATGACCAACACCCGCACGGTCATGGGCTCGATGGACCTCGACGAACTGCTGTCCCAGCGCGACCAGATCAACGCCCGCCTGCTCGGCGTGGTGGACGAGGCGACCAGCCCCTGGGGCGTCAAGGTGACGCGCATCGAGATCCGCGACATCCAGCCGCCGCGCGATCTCGTGGACAGCATGGCCCGCCAGATGAAGGCGGAACGCGACCGCCGCGCCTCCATCCTCGAAGCGGAGGGGCAGCGCCAAGCGGCGATCCTGCGGGCGGAGGGCGCCAAGCAGGCTGCCATCCTCCAGGCCGAGGGCCGGCGCGAGGCCGCCTTCCGCGACGCCGAGGCCCGCGAGCGCTCCGCCCAGGCCGAGGCCGAGGCGACCCGGCTGGTCTCCGACGCCATCGCCGGGGGCAGCGCCCAGGCCATCAACTACTTCGTCGCCCAGCGCTATGTCGATGCCCTGACCGCGGTGGCCGCCGCCCCGAACCAGAAGGTTCTATTCATGCCGCTGGAGGCCGCCAACGTGATCGGCGCCATCGGCGGCATCGCGGAGATCGCCCGCGAGGCCTTCCCGAACCGGCCCCCGAACCAACCGGCGTCCCCCGGAGCGGCGGCCGTTCCGCCGCAGGCGCCGCGCGGCCCCTGGAATCGCGACGAACGGAATCGGGACGAGCCGAAGAGGAGCGATGCGCCGGTGCCGCCGGAGTCGTAGGATTGGGCGAATTTCCGAAGGCGGACCCGCGATGATCGAGTTCTGGCACTGGTGGGTTCTGGCCGTGCTGCTGGGCGCGCTGGAGACGGTGGCGCCGGGCGCGGCCTTTCTCTGGCTGGGCGGAGCCGCCGCGCTGGTCGGCGTCGTTCTTCTGGTCTGGCCGTCCCTGCCGTGGGAGCATCAGGGGCTGCTGTTCGCCCTGCTCGCCATCGCCGCGCTGGTGGGAACCCGCTTGCTGTCCCGCGGGTCAGCGCATACGACGCACACGCCGCATCTGAACCGCCGGACGGCGCAGTACATCGGGACGCTGCACACGCTGGACCGCCCCATCGTCAACGGGCGGGGGCGGGCGCAGATCGGCGACGGGCTTTGGACCGTCGAGGGACCCGACCTCCCCGCCGGCACCCGCGTCCGCGTCGTCGGGGCCGAGGGCACCCTGTTGAAGGTGGAGAAGGCTTAGGCGCCAGCCGAAGCGGCGCATCGGGGCTTCGGCGAGATCATGCCGGATCTCTTCGGCGTGGCGCCCCAGCCGCTGCGCCAGGGCGTTCATGCTGCCGTCGCCGGTGGCCGCCGCGCGTTCCGCCGCCTGACGGCTGAAGGCTTCCAGTTCCCGCGCCATGGCGCGGTAATCGGGAGCGCCGCCTCTCGATCCGGATGTCCCGTCCATGGCCCCCGCCATGCTGCATTGCCGCAAACTACACCGGTATGCTGGCACAGCGGGAAGGCGTCTGGAATCGGGCTTACGGCGGGTCCGGCTTCTCTTTCGGCACAGCGGAACCGGTCCTTAGGTCTCTCCGCCTATGCTTTTCCGCAGAGTGGTCCGTCAGTCGATCAGCTCGTCCAGGGTCGCCCGCACGACCTGCACGATCTCCCCGCCGTAATGGCTGACGTCGAGGTCGCGGGCACCGACGATGATGGACAGCTCGCGCTCCGTCGTGGGGGCGAAGCGGGCGATTTCCGGCACCAGCTCGTCCGGCAGGACGGCGTCGCGCGACAGCCCTTCACCGACCGCCTTGCGGTCCCGCCAACCGTTGAGGGCGGCGTTGATCGCGGCTTCGATCTGGAGGGATTCCTCCTTGCGCTTCAGATCCTTGTAAAGGACGAGAACACGCCAGCCGCCGTCGGCGTAGGCGGTGTCGATGCGCTGCACCTCGACCGTGCGCAGGAAAGAGGACAGTTGCCCCTGCGCCTCGTCCGCGCTCGCGTCGGGGATCGTGAAGGTGCGGATTTCGGTGGTCATCCTGTTCCTCGATGCGTGCCTCGCCGTTCGCGCAAGATTACACGAAAGTGCCTGTATCCGGCTACTCCGGCACGACCCGGACGAATGCGCCCTTCGTCATAGGAAAACACCGCGGAGCGCGGGACCCTGCTCCCTCCCGAAGCGTTTGAGTCATCGGACAACCGCGCATCGCCGGGCGCGCCGCTGGGAGGAGCAGAGGGACCATGACCGGGCCAGTCGAACCGCGAAAGCACCACGAGAAGCGGACCGGACGGCAAGCGAAGCCGCGGCGGCTGTGGCTCACGCTGCTGGCGGTGATCCCCGCCCTGTTCGCGGCCGGGACGGCGGGGGCCTTCTGGACCGGCTACAGCCTGCACGACCGGCCCTTCGCCTGGTACAACAGCAACCGCATCGCCGCGACGGCGGAGCGGGCGGCGCGGGACCTGTCGCCGACCGTGGTGGTGGCGCTCGGCGATTCGGCGCTGCGCCACGCCACCCTGGACGAGACGGGCATGGCCGCGCTGGCGGCAAAGCACGGTGTGGAGAGCCTGCATTTCCTGCGCATCGTCCACGACCACGCCCGCATCGAGGACTTCGAGCCGCTGCTGGGCGACGTGCTGAAGCTGAAGCCGGCGCTGGTCCTTCTCGACGTCGACCTGCTGTTCGCGGAGCGCGGCGACGTCGCCGGCCTGCGCCGCTACGGCTCGCACCTGACCGAGGTGGCGATGCTCGGCCGCTCCTACCTGCCCGACCAGAGCGCCCTGCAATACGCCAAGCCGTGCCACGCCGTCGGTCCGCAGGGCTGGACCGCCACCGCCGCCGACCGTTGGGTTGAGACCCGCGACGCCGCCGTCCGCATGAACGACGACTCACCCGCCTTCGAGCGGGTGCGCCGCTTCGCCGATCAGGCGCGCGCCGCCGGGGTCGGGATCGCCCTGCTGCTTCCGCCCCGCCCGGCGGCGGTGGAGGAGCGCCTGTACGGCGCCGGCAACGGCTACCGGCCGGCGGCGCTCGACCGGCTGCGCGGGCAGGCCGACCTGCCGCTGTGGCGTTTCCCCGACTCGGCGCTTCCCAAGCCGGCCAAGGCGTCGGCTTTTTGCCGCAACGGCCTGCTCGGGCCGGAGGGTCGCGATGCCTATTCGGCATGGCTGGCCGGCGGAATCGCCGAACGGCTGTCGCATCCACGGGTGGAGGAGGCCGCGCTGCAATAAAAGTCGGCCCATCCGTGTCGGATGACCCGGTGCCGACACGGCAGCGTCATCAAAGTGCAATTCCCGGCGCCCTAGAATGCGCCCGCATCCCCGTCGGGCCTACCGCCCATCAGCACGCACCGGCGCAGGGATGCGCCTCTCTTCGGCCACGGGTGAACCACAGATGAGCGCCGCCATGGATTTCTCCGTCCGCGAGGCCCCGGCCAGCACCGAGATCGTGCTGAGCGGGCGCATGACCTTTGCCGACCACGACACCTTCCGCGACGTCATCGCCACCTTCGAGCGTCCGGCGGGGCACCGGGTGGTCTTCGACCTGTCGCGGCTGGACTTCGTCGATTCCTCCGGCCTCGGCATGTTCATCATCGCCCGCGACACCGCGCAGCGGCGCAACCTGGATTTCGCGATTCGCGGCGCCCGCGACGAGGTGCGGCGCCTGATCACGATCGCCAAGTTCCACACCATGTTCAACATCGCCGACTGACGCGGCGGGAACGGACGCGATGGGCCACGCCCGCGCCATGATGGTGCCGCCCGGCACGGACGACGCCGCCGCCCCGCCGCGCGCCCCTCGCAATGGCGCCGGCGCGTCGGTCTACGGGATGGAACTGGGCATCCCGCTCGGCGGCTGCCGGGTGCTGATCGCCGACGACAGCGCCTTCAACCGCCGGACGCTGACCCGCTTCCTGCAATGGGCCGGCATCACCCAGGTCGCCTTCGCCTCATCCGCGGAGGAGGTCATGGAGCGCTTGGAGAGCTTTGCCCCCGATCTGCTGCTGCTCGATGCCGCCATGCCGCGGATGGACGGCATCGGAGTCTGCCGCAGCCTGCGCGGCGACCCGCGCTGGCGCGACCTGCCGATCCTGATGCAGAGCGCGGTCCACTCCGACCAGATGAGGACGGTCTGCTTCAGCGCCGGGGCGACCGACCTGATCGCCAAGCCGATCAACCCCGGCGAATGCATCGCCCGCGTGCGCTACCATCTGGAGCGCCGCTCGATGGTGCAGGAGCTGCGCGCCTTCCACGAGCGGGTGGAGCGCGACCTGCGGCAGGCCCGCGCCATGCAGCTCGCCCTGGTCCCGGAGCCGGCGGAGCTGGCCGCCCTCGCCGAGCGGAACGGGCTGACCGTGGAGTCGGTCTTCCGCGCGTCGGACGAGATCGGCGGCGATTTCTGGACGGCCTTCGAATTCGACGGGAGCCGCGTCGGGGTCTTCGCCGCCGACCTGTCGGGCCACGGCATTGCCGCGGCGATCAACGCCTTCCGCCTTCACACGCTGCTGACCCGCACCCCGCCGGAGGAGCTGCGCGACCCCGCCCGCCTGCTGCGCCAATTGAACCTGCGGCTGTGCGAGATCCTGCCGCTGGGGCAGTTCGCCACCGCCTTCTACGGGGTGATCGACCGCGCCGACGACACGCTGCTCTACGCCGCCGCCGCCGCGCCCAGTCCCCTCCTGGCGACCAACTTCGGCTTCCAGCCGCTGGACGCCTCCGGCCCGCTCCTCGGCGCCTTCACGGATTCGGCCTACACGAACCGCCAAGTGCCGCTGCGGCGCGGCGACGCCCTGTTCCTCTATTCCGACGGGCTGAGCGAAGCCCGGGACGCCGACGGCGCCATGCTGGGCGAGGACGGGCTTCTCCGTCTGGCCGAGCGCGCGGTGGCGGAGACCCCCGACCGCCCCCTGCCTGCCCTGATGGCCCGCCACGCCGCGATCCATGGTGAACGGCTGACCGACGACGTGACCGCGCTCTGGATCACCCGCCGCTGACGCGCAGACTTATCCCTCTCCCGAAGCGGGAGAGGGGGCTCACGTGCCGGGCGTCGACAATTTATCCATTGGCCCCATACCCTTATTCGAGTTATGGATATTGCTGCGTCGGGCGACGTGTAACAGGAGACGGAACGGATATGGCTTCGATCATGATCAAGAAGGCCGGCGAGGGCCTGATTTCCCAGGCTCACCGCAACGCCGACGTTGGCCCGACCAGCGGCAGCTCGGTCGTGTACGAGATTCTCAACGTGCCGGCGGGCGTGTCGGTGGACGACGTCATCGCCGCCTTCAAGACCTTCAAGCCGGCGGACAAGAAGTACGAGTACGAGTACGCCGACCTGTCCAAGTAAGGCGCTCGTTCGCCCTTCCCGCGGTTCCCGCAAGGGCGGAAACCGCGGGAAACGGCCTTTACCCCTTCTTGGGGAAGCGCTCGATCCAGCGCTCCAGCTCCGCCACATGCTCCGCTTCTTCGGAGGCGAATTCCTCGGCCATCATGCGGACCTCCGGGTCCGTGGTGGAGGCCGCCACGTCGGCGTAGAAGGCGTGCCCGCGCTTTTCGCTGTCGAGCGCCAGTTCCAGCGCGTAATCCACCGTCATCAGATAGTGCGAGCCTTCCATGGAGGCCGCTTCCGGGCTCTCGTCGTCCGGCCACTGGAAGTCCTCCGGGGCGAGCGCCGGCACGTCGCGGAAGGCGGAGCGCTTGCGGGCGTCCGCCAGATGCAGGCGCGAAAACTCGGCCATCTTGGCGAAAAAGGCCGCGACGTCCGCGTTGCCGTAGGTCTTCATGGCCTCCGACAGGTCGGCGAAACGGTTGGCGGCGTCCTCCTCCAGCGCGCAGGCGTGGGCGAGGAACAGGGCGGGGTCGTGAATGTTGGCCATGGGGTCCCGAGATCGTTAAGTCACAAACGGTTTGTGGTTATTTGAACCATAACGCCTTGTTGCGAAAGGTTCTCGGATCGCTGGCCGGTTGCGGGCTTCTGCGACACTTTGACACGCCCTCGACGATCTGCATCCGGAGGCGCAGCCCTCGCTCCGACGGCACAGGGCGGGCAACATGAAACCTCTGCAATGATCGCCAAGAAACGCCGCCGTGCGCTTGACCGGCTTCAATTCCAGGAATAGATCAGCACCAACGTCACCGCATGATTGGCGGGCGTCCGGACGCGCGGTCCGGTCCCGCGCCGAGAAAGCAAGAGATGGACAGCCACAGGCGTCGACCCCGACCAATCTTCGGTACTCTGCCGATCCTGGGCTGACCTTTCCGCAGGTTCGCCACGGCCGGCCACGATGCCGACAGCCGCACAGGTGAACCATGGTGACGTCTTCCATCACCATTCCGATGCCGCTCTGCGCGCCCTCGCCGCCGCCAGCGCCAAGCTGACCGCCCTCCCCCATCCTTGACGCCCACCCGACGCCGCACGGCGTCGGGTGCCTGCACACGCCGATTGCGCATGCCGAAGGCGGCCGGTCTCCGATCCGGCCGCAGGATGGAGGGGCCATGGTCTGGACCCAGACAAGCGTTTCCGTGAAGACGGCCGCCGCCACGCCCAACCGCTGGGACCTCGTGGCCCTGCCGCTGGTCGTCGGCCTGCTCGCCCTGGCCGCCGTCGGCGGTCACCAGATGGCCGCACCGCTGGCGAGCCTCGACGCGCCTGCCGTCTCGCTCGACCCCTGGAACCTGCCGGACTACGCACTGCGCTCGACGCTGCGCATGCTGGCGGCGATAGCGGCCTCGCTGCTGTTCACCTTCACCTACGCCACGCTGGCGGCCAAGAGCCGGCGGGCCGGCATGGTGCTGATCCCGGTTCTGGACGTGCTCCAGTCGGTGCCGGTGCTCGGCTACATCTCCTTCACCGTGGTCTTCTTCCTGTCGCTGTTCCCCGGCAGCGTGCTGGGCGCCGAATGCGCGGCGATCTTCGCCATCTTCACCAGCCAGGCCTGGAACATGACCTTCAGCGTCTACCAGTCGCTGCGCTCGGTGCCGCGCGACCTGGACGAGGCGGCGACCAGCTTCCGCTTCTCCGGCTGGCAGCGCTTCTGGCGGCTGGAGGCGCCCTTCGCCATGCCGGGGCTGGTGTGGAACATGATGATGTCGATGTCCGGCGGCTGGTTCTTCGTCGTCGCGTCGGAGGCGATCACCGTCGGCGACCGCACCGTCACGCTGCCCGGCATCGGTTCCTATCTGGCCGAGGCCATCGCGCAGAAGGATCTCGGCGCCGTCGGCTGGGCGGTGCTGGCGATGCTGGCGGTCATCCTGCTCTACGACCAGTTCCTGTTCCGCCCGCTGGTCGCCTGGGCCGACAAGTTCCGCTTCGAGCAGACCGGGGCGCAGGAGGCACCGGAGTCCTGGGTGCTTCGGCTGTTCCAGCGCACCCGCGTCTGCCGCGCGCTGCTGGCGCCGGTCGAGGCCCTGCTCGGCCGGGTGGCGTGGCTGCGCCTGTCACCCCTTTCCTCTCTCGCCGCCGCCCTGCCCGCGGCCCTGCGGCGCCGGGTCGCCGGTCCGCCCTCCCCCGCGCTTGAGCGCACGCTCGACCGGGCGTGGTACGCGGTCGTCGCGGCGGCGGCGCTCGCCCTGGGCTGGACCCTGGTGAGCGTCATCGCCGGCGGGGCCGGCTGGGGCGACGTCGGGACCGCGCTGCTGCTCGGGGCGGCAACGCTGCTGCGCGTCATGGTGCTGATCGCCATCGCCTCGCTCGTCTGGGTGCCGCTCGGCGTGCTGATCGGGCTGCGCCCGCGCCTCGCCGAGGCGGTCCAGCCGCTGGCGCAGTTCCTGGCGGCCTTCCCGGCCAACCTGCTGTTCCCGGTCGCCGTGGTCACCATCCTGCGCTTCGACCTGAACCCGGATGTCTGGCTCAGCCCGCTGATGATCCTGGGCACGCAGTGGTACATCCTGTTCAACGTCGTCGCCGGGACCGCCGCCTTCCCCAGCGACCTCAAGGAGGCGGCGTCCAGCTTCCGCATCCGCGGCTGGCAGTGGTGGCGCGACGTGATGCTGCCCGGCGTCTTCCCCTATTACCTGACCGGTGCGGTGACCGCGGCGGGTGGCTCGTGGAACGCCAGCATCGTTGCCGAGTCGGTGCGCTGGGGCGACGCTGAGGTCACCGCGCACGGGCTGGGCAGCTACATCGCCCAGGCGACCGCCGCGGGGGACTACCCGCGCATCGTGCTCGGCATCGCCGTGATGTCCCTGTTCGTCACCCTGCTCAACCGGCTGCTCTGGCGTCCGCTCTACGGCTACGCCGAACGCCGCCTGCGCCTTGCCTGACGGAGGCCGTACCATGACGCAGAACGCGCCCCTCTTCGAACTCCACGGCGTCCGGCAGGCCTACCGCAAGCCGTCCGGCCAGCAGTATGTCGTGCTCGACGGCGTGGACCTGACGCTGCGCGACGGCGAGATCGTCGGGCTGCTCGGCCGCTCCGGCTCGGGCAAGTCCACGCTGCTGCGCATCGTCGCCGGGCTGGCGCGGCCGACCTCGGGCCAAGTCCTGCACCACGGCGCGCCGGTGGCCGGACCGACGGACGGGGTGGCGATGGTGTTCCAGTCCTTCGCGCTGTTCCCCTGGCTGACCGTCGAGGAGAATGTACTGGCCGGGCTGAAGGCGCTGCGCGTCCCCCGCGACGAGGCGGCGGCGCGCGCCGAGGAGGCCATCGACCTGATCGGCCTGTCCGGCTTCGAGAGCGCCTACCCCAAGGAGCTGTCCGGCGGGATGCGCCAGCGCGTCGGCTTCGCCCGCGCGCTGGTCGTCCACCCGGAAATCCTGCTGATGGACGAGCCCTTCTCGGCGCTCGACGTGCTGACGGCGGAGACGCTGCGCACCGACCTGCTCGACCTGTGGATGGAGCGCAAGCTGCCGACCCGCTCGATCCTGATGGTCACCCACAACATCGAGGAGGCGGTGCTGATGTGCGACCGCATCCTCGTCTTCGCCTCCAACCCGGGCCGCGTCGCGGCGGAGATCCGGGTGGACATCCCGCACCCGCGCAACCGGCTGGCCCCGGACTTCCGCGATCTGGTCGACGACATCTATGGCCGGATGACCGCGCGCAAGCCGCTGACCGCCCCGGCGGCGGCACCGGGACCGGCAACCGGGCGGCCGCGGCCGGTCTATGCCGAGCCGCTCCAGCATGTCTCGACCAACCGGCTGTCCGGCCTGATGGAGACGCTGGCCGCCCCGCCCTACCACGGCAAGGCGGACCTGCCGCACCTCGCGGCGGCGCTGCGGCACGAGATCGACGACCTCTTCCCCATCGCCGAGACGCTCCAGATGCTGGGATTCGCCGAGGTGGCGGAGGGGGACATCCGGCTGACCGAGCCGGGCCGCCTGTTCGCCGAGGCCGGGATGGACGACCGCAAGGCGCTGTTCGCCGAGCATCTGGTCCATTTCGTGCCGCTCGCCGCGCACATCCACGCCGCCCTGGCGGAGCGCCCCGACCACCGCGTTCCCTACGCCCCGTTCGCCCGCGAGCTGGAGGCCTTCATGAGCGAGGACTACGCCGAGGAGACGCTGAACGCCGTGACCGGCTGGGCCCGCTACGCCGAGCTGTTCACCCACGACAGCGAGGCCGGGGTCTTCTGCCGAGAGGAGGCCGAATAGCCGCCAGGACCCGGCGGAAGGCTTGACCGGGGCGCCCGCCGCTGCCAGGAACACGGGCGGCGCCCTTCTCCACCATCTTGCAGTGTCCATGAGCATCCCGCCCCTTCCCATCGATCCCGTGCTTCCCGAGCTGCTGGCTGCGCTGGACGGGCGCGGCGTGGCGGTGCTCCAGGCGCCACCGGGGGCCGGCAAGACGACCCGCGTGCCGCTGGCCCTGCTCGACCGGCCCTGGCTGGCCGGGCGCAAGGTGATCGTGCTGGAACCGCGGCGGCTGGCCGCCCGCGCCGCCGCCCGCCGCATGGCCGCGATGCTGGGGGAGAGCGTCGGCGAGACGGTCGGCTACCGCGTGCGGCTGGACACGAAGGTCGGGCCGAAGACCCGGATCGAGGTGGTGACCGACGGCCTGTTCCTGCGCCAGCTCCAGGAGGACCCCGAACTGCCGGCGGTCGGCGCCGTGCTGTTCGACGAGTTCCACGAGCGCGGCATCGACAGCGATCTGGCGCTGGCCCTGGTGCAGGAGGCGCGCGGCGCGCTGCGCGACGACCTGCGGCTGGTGGTGATGTCGGCGACGCTGGACGGTGGCCCCGTCGCCGCCCTGCTCGGCGACGCCCCGATGGTGACCAGCGAGGGCCGCGCCTTCCCGGTGGAGACCCGCCACCTCGACGCCCCCGCTACCGGAACCCGCGTCGAGGACGCCGTGGCCGCCGCGGTCCGCCGCGCCCTGCGCGAGGAGAGCGGCAACGCGCTGGTCTTCCTGCCCGGCGCCGGGGAGATCCGGCGGGTGCAGAGCCTTCTGGAGTCGGCGGACCTCGGCCCCGGCACGGTGATCGCCCCGCTCTACGGCGACCTGACGGCGGACGCGCAGGACCGGGCCATCGCCCCCAGCCCGCCGGGCACGCGCAAGATCGTGCTCGCCACCCCCATCGCCGAGACCAGCTTGACCATCGAGGGCATCCGCATCGTCGTGGACGGCGGGCTGATGCGCGTCCCCCGCTTCGACCCGCGCAGCGGCATGACGCGGCTGGTCACCGCCAAGGTCTCCCAGGCGTCGGCGGAGCAGCGGCGGGGCCGCGCCGGCCGGCTGGAGCCCGGCGTCTGCTACCGCCTGTGGCCGGAGCCGTCGCACAAGGCGCTGGCCCCCTTCACCCCGCCGGAGATCATGGACGCCGACCTCGCCCCGCTGGCGCTGGAGCTGGCGGTGTGGGGCGTGTCCGACCCGGCGTCGCTGGCGTGGCTCGACCCGCCACCCGCCGCCGCCATGGCCCAGGCGCGGGAGTTGCTGCGCGAGTTAGGGGCGCTGGACGCCGACGGCGGCATCACCGCCCACGGCCGCCGCATGGCCGGCTTCGGCGTGCATCCCCGGCTGGCCCACATGATGCTGAAGGGCAAGGCGATGGGGCTGGGCGCGCTGGCCTGCGAGGTCGCCGCCCTGCTCGGCGAGCGCGACATCGTCCGCGCCCAGCCCGGCTTCCGCGACGCCGACCTGCGGCTGCGCGTGGAGCTGCTGCGCGGACTGGACGATGACGGCCGGGTGCGCGGCGCCGGGCGCGGCCTGACGGTGGAGCGCGGCGGCGCCCAGCAGGCGCTGAAGCAGGCCCGGAACTGGAAGCGCCAGTTGGGCGTGAAGGGCAATGGTGGCGACCTGGGCGCCACCGGCCTGCTGGTCGCCCTCGCCTATCCCGACCGCATCGGCCAGCGCCGTCCCGGCGGCAGTGCGGGCGGTGCCGCCGCGCAATACCGGCTGTCCAACGGGCGCGGCGCCTATTTCCAGGACGCCGAGCCGCTGAGCGCCGAGGACTGGCTCGCCGTCGCCGACCTGGACGGGGCGGCCCGCGAATCGCGCATCTTCCTCGCCGCCCCGCTCACCCTGGCCGAGCTGGAGGAGGCCTTCGCCGAGCACATCCGCAGCGGGACCGTGGTCGCCTGGGACGGGCGGGAGCAGACGGTGCTGGCCCGCCGCCGCCGCATGCTGTTCGCCCTGGCGCTGGAGGACAAGCGCCTGCCCAACCCGCCCGCCGAGGCCATCGCCGCCGCCATGCTGGAGGGCATCCGGGAGATGGGGCTGACCGCCCTGCCCTGGACCGACGAGCTGCGCAAGTGGCAGACGCGCGTCCTGTTCCTGCGCCGCATGGAGGGGGAGGAATGGCCGGACGTCTCCGACGCCGCCCTGCTGGAGACGATGGAGGAGTGGCTGGCGCCCTTCCTGAACGGCGCCTCGCGCCGCGCCCATCTCGACCGGGTGGAGCTGGGCAACGCGCTGCGCGGGCTGCTGCCCTGGGCGATGCAGCAGCGGCTGGACAAGGAGGCGCCGACCCATGTCGAGGTGCCCAGCGGCTCCCGCATCCCCATCGACTACAGCGGGGACGAGCCGGTGCTGGCCGTCCGGCTGCAGGAGATGTTCGGGCTGGCCGAGACGCCGCGCATCGCCGGCGGCCGGGTGCCGCTGCTGCTGCACCTGCTGTCCCCGGCCCGCCGCCCGGTGCAGGTGACGCGCGACCTCGCCAGCTTCTGGGCCAACGCCTACAAGGCGGTGAAGGCCGACCTCAAGGGGCAGTATCCCAAGCATTATTGGCCCGACAACCCGCTGGAGGCCGAACCCACGGCGCGGGCGAAACCACGCGGACGGTAACGGAAAGGCGGAAGGACATGGCGATCATCGGGGTGATGGGGTCGGGGCAGGAGGAATGGGCGGACTACGCCGAGCCGCTCGGCGCGTGGATTGCCGCGGCCGGGCACGACCTGCTGACCGGCGGGGGCGGCGGGGTGATGCGGTCCGCCGCAAGGGCCTTCCACGGCACGCCGGGGCGCCGGGGACGCTCCATCGGCATCCTGCCGTCCGAGCCCGACCCGATCCGCGGCCATGCGCCCCTGCCCGGCTACCCCAACCCCTACATCGACCTGCCCATCCTGACGCCCTTCGCGCGCAAGCCGGCCGGCGCGCCGCCGACGGAGCTGAGCCGCAACCACGTCAACATCCTGACCAGCGACGTGATCGTCGTCCTGCCGGGCCGCCACGGGACGCTGGACGAGGTCCGGCTCGCCCTGCGCTTCGGAAAGCCGATGATCGGTTTCGGACCGGAGCTTGACTTTCGGGCCATGCCCGCCGAATTGCGGACAACCGGCGACTTCGGAACGGTCACGGCCTTCATTGCGGACGCCCTGTCCCGCCGCTGACCCTCCGTTCCCGGAAAACGCGACCTGTGGCAGGATGGCGGGCATGGATGCGCAAGGGATTCTCGACCTCAGCCGCTGGATCGCGGAGGCCGGGCTGCGGGGGGTGCCGGAGACGGACCTCATCGGCGGCTTCTGCGAGCGGCTGGTCGCGGCGGGCGTGCCGCTGACCCGGACGGTGGTCGGGGCGGACACGCTGCACCCGACCATCGCCGGCCATGTGGTCACCTGGGACAGCAGCGGGCGCAACGCCGCCGAGGTGCGCCGGACCGAGTATGGCGGCGACGGCAGCGATCCCGACATTGACGAGAAGTGGCTGCGCAGCCCCTTCCACCGGCTCTACACCTCCGGCGAGACGATGCTGCGCCTGCGGCTGACCGACGGCACGGAGGGCGGCGAGTTCCCGATCGTCGACGAGCTGCGGGCGCAGGGCGCCACCGACTACATGGCCATCGTCAACCGGCTCGGCCCGCGCGCCGCCATCGGGGAGCTGGACTGCATCTTCTCCTCCTGGGTGTCGCACCATCCCGACGGCTTCAGCGACGCCCAGCGCGACGCCCTGCTCACCCTGACCGGCAGCCTGGCGCTGGCGCTGCGCGGCCACGCCATGGCGCACATCGCCAACACGCTGGCCGAGACCTATCTCGGGCGGGACGCCGGCCACCGGGTGCTGCGCGGCCACATCCGCCGCGGCGTCGCGGAGGAGCTGGACGCCGTTCTGTGGTTCAGCGACCTCCAGGGCTTCACCCGCATCACCGACACGGCGGCCCCGGAAACCATCCTGCCGCTGCTGAACGACTACGCGGAGTTGGTGGTGACGGCCATCCACCGGCACCACGGGCAGGTGCTGAAGTTCATCGGCGACGGCATCCTGGCCGTCTTCGACCGCTCCAGCGCCGAGGACGCCTGCCGCGCCGCCCTCGACGCGGCGGAAGAGGCGCGGGAGCGCTGCAAGGAACTGAACGCCCGCCGCTCCGCCGCCGGGCTGCCGGTGACGCGTTTCTATCTCGGGCTGCATCAGGGAAAGGTGTTCTACGGCAACATCGGCGGGGTGGACCGGCTGGACTTCACCGTGGTCGGCCCGGCGGTGAACGAGGCCAGCCGCATCGCCGCCATGTGCCGGTCGCTCGACCAGGACATCCTGCTGTCCTCCGCCTTCACCGAATCCGCTCCGGAATGCCGGGAGCGGCTGATCTCGGTCGGGCGCTACCTGCTGCGCGGGGTGGGGCGCCCGCAGGAGCTGTACACGCTGGACCCGGAGGTGACGCCCCCACCCTAAAGCGAACTTCCGTTCGCTTTAGACTCACATCGCCTCACTTGCCGGCGGGCTTCGGCCGCATGTGCGGCCGGGGCCGCCGTCGCGGTCCAAAGCGGATTGCCATCCGCTTTAACCCTCCCCCGCTCTCGCAGGGGAGGGGACTGCCGCCGCATCGCTAAAATCTCCCTCCCCTGCGGTAGCCGGGGGAGGGCCGGGGTGGGGGCAAACACGCAGCCCCACCCTGCCCCATTACCCCCCGATTCCGCTGGGCGCGGTGACCGCGTGCTCCTTCAGGATGGCGTCGGACAGGGCCGACACCTCGACGAGCTGAACCTCGTAGCCCCACAGGTTCGCGATGTGGCGCAGCACGGCCTTGGCGTCGCTCTCGTCCAGCAGCACGCCGTTGGTCACGCGGTGGTGCAGGATCAGCTTGCGGTCGCCGGCCAGATCGACGTCGACGATCTGGATGTCCGGCTCCAGGAAGCCGAGGTCGTACTGCCGCGCCAGCAGCTTGCGGATGCCGCGGTAGCCGCGCTCGTTGTGGATGTTCTCGACCAGCAGATAGGGATCTTCCGCGTCGTCGCGCACGCTGAACATCTTGAACTTCCGCATCAGGTGCGGGCTGAGATACTGGAGGACGAAGCTCTCGTCGCGGAAGTTGGCCCAGGCGTCGCGCAGCGCGCCCATGCCGTCGCCCCGCCCGGCGAGGTCGGGGAACCAGTAGCGGTCCTCGTCCGTCGGGGTCTCGGCGATGCGCTGGATGTCCTGCATCATCGCGAAGCCCAGCGCGTAGGGGTTGATGCCCGAGAAGCGCTGGTCGTCGAACTCCGGCTGGAACACCACGGAGGTGTGCGAATGCAGGAATTCCAGCATCGCGCCTTCGCTGATCATCCCGCGCCGGTGCATCTCGTTCAGGATGGTGTAGTGGGTGTAGGTCGCACACCCCTCGTTCATCAGCTTGGTCTGCTTCTGCGGGTAGAAATACTGGGCCATGTGGCGAACGATGCGGAGGATCTCGCGCTGCCAGTGCTCCAGCCGCGGCGCCTTCTTCTCCAGGAAATAGAGCAGGTTCTCTTCGGGCAGGCCGAGCAGCTTCTTGCGCTCAGACACCGACTTGGACGGGCGGTTGCCGCCGACGGCGACCTTCGGCACGGTGCGCCACAGGTCGTTGAAGGTCTGCTCCTGGTACTCCTGCCGCTCCCGCTCGCGCTTCTGCTCCAGCCGCAGGTCGAGGCTGCGCTTCTTCGGGTACTTGTGCACGCCCTGGTTCATCAGCGCGTGGGCGGCGTCGAGCACCCGCTCCACCGCGTGGTGGCCATAGCGGTCCTCGCACTGGGCGATGTAGGATTTGGCGAATTCCAGATAGTCGAGGATGCCCTCGGCGTCCGTCCACTGCTGGAAGAGCTGGTTGTTCTTGAAGAAATGGTTGTGGCCGAAGGCGGCGTGGGCGATCACCAGCGTCTGCATCGTCATGGTGTTCTCTTCCATGATGTAGCTGATGCAGGGGCTGGAGTTGATGACGATCTCGTAGGCAAGGCCGCGGTAGCCCTTGCGGTAGAGCATCTCGTCACGGGCGAAATGCTTGCCGAAGGACCAGTGCTTGTACATCAGCGGCATGCCGATGGACGAATAGGCGTCGAGCATCTGCTCGGCGGTGATGACCTCGATCTGGTTGGGATAGACGCTGAGGCCCATGTCCTTCAGGGCGATGTCCTCGATGGCGTCGTAGACGCGCTTGATCTTGTCGTAATCCCAGTCCGCCCCGTCGTAGAGCAGGCTGTCGGGCTTGTCGATCACAGCGGTCATGCCTCACATCCTCTCAGTACTCTGCGGGGTGTTGGCCCCGATTCTTGGTGCGGCGTCGCGGTGGCGGGCATTGCCCCCTCCCTGACCCTCCCCCGCTTCGCTGGGGAGGGAACCGGCCCCCTCCCCTGCGCCAGCGGGGGAGGGTTGGGGGCAAGGACGCCTACGCCCCCGCCTTCTCGCGGGCGAACAGGTCGCGGAAGACCGGGAAGATCTCCCGGCGGGAACGGACGCGGCGCATGGCGATCGGCAGATCCGGCCCCTGGACCGTCTTGTAGGTCCGCCACAGCTCCGTCTCGCGGCCCAGCGCCGACAGGCCCATGTTGTGCTCCGCCGCCACCTCGATGTAGGCGAAGTACTGGCACAGCGGCAGGATGCCGTCGCGCAGCAGGCCCGCCGACCGCGCGTTGTCCGACGACATGTTGTCGCCGTCCGACGCCTGGGCGGCGTAGATGTTCCACTCGTTCTCCGGATAGCGCTCCTTGACGATGCGCTGCATCTCCTCCAGCGCCGTGGAGACCACGGTGCCGCCGGTCTCGGTGGAGTAGAAGAACGTGTCCTCGTCCACCTCCTTGGCCTCGTGGGTGTGGCGGATGAAGACGATGTCGACCGACCGGTAGCGCCGCTTCAGGAACAGATAGAGCAGCATGAAGAAGCGCTTGGCGAGGTCCTTCATGTGCTCGGTCATCGAGCCGGAAACGTCCATCAGGCAGAACATGACCGCCTGCGCGATGGGCTTCGGCACCGTCTCGAACCGGTTGTAGCGGACGTCGATCGGGTCGATGAAGGGGATGCGCTTGGAACGGAGATAGTGCCGCTCCAGCTGGTCGCGCATCTCCCGCAGCGTCTCGGGATCGTCGCCACGGTCCTCCGCCTCGCGCAGGAGCGCCTCCAGCTCCAGCATGTCCGCCGGCTTGGGGCGCTTCAGCGCGATGCGCCGGCTGAGGCTGTTGCGCATGGTGCGGACGAGGTTCAGGTTGGCCGGCGAGCCGGTCACCGAATAGCCCGCCCGCGTCAGCGAGTGGGATTCCGTCTGCTTGACCTTCTGCTTGACGAGGTCGGGAAGCTCCAGGTCCTCCAGGAAGATGTCCAGGAACTCCTCGCGGGACAGGACGAAGCGGAAATCATCGTCGCCCTCCCCGTCCGGACTGCCTTCGTTGCCGCCGCGGCCGCCGCCGCTCTCCGGCCGCGCGATGGTGTCTCCCTCCACATACTCCTTGTTGCCCGGCACGACGTAGTCGCGCACGCCGCCGGCGCCGGAGCGGTGGAAGGAGGGCTCCCGAACGCCGCCGGTCGAGATGGTCACCTTCTCACCGTTTTCGATGTCCTGGATGCCGCGTTTGCCGGAGGCATCCCGCACCGCCTTCACCACCTGCTCCTTGGCACGGCGCAGGAAACGCTGGCGGTTGGCCAGGCTCTTGCCTTGCGGATTCAGGCGACGGTCGATGATGTTCATCAAGGGGGAGCCCCTCCTACCCGTTCACGCTCGTGTGGCGAAGCGGGCCGTCAGCCGGCCTGCTTCACACGCATGTACCACTCGACCAACCGGCGGACCTGCCGCTCGGTGTAGCCGCGCGACATCATGCGCGACACGAACTCGTTGTGCTTCTTCTCGGTCTCGCCGTCCTTCTTGGACCCGAAGCTGATGACCGGAAGCAGATCCTCCACCTGGGAGAACATGCGTTTCTCGATCACCTCACGGATTTTCTCGTAGGACGTCCAGGAGGGGTTGCGCCCGGCGTTCGCCGCCCGCGCGCGCAGCGCGAACTTGACGACCTCGTTGCGGAAGTCCTTCGGGTTGGCGATCCCGGCGGGCTTCTCGATCTTGGTCAGCTCCTGGTTCAGAAGCTCGCGGTTCATCAGCTGACCGGTGTCCGGGTCCTTGAAGTCCTGGTCCTCGATCCACGCGTCGGCGTAATCCACATAGCGGTCGAACAGGTTCTGTCCATAGTCGCTGTAGGATTCCAGATACGCCTTCTGGATCTCGTTGCCGATGAACTCCGCGTAACGCGGCGCCATCTCGGCCTTGATGAACTCAATGTACTTCTTCTCGGTGTCGTCGGGGAACTGCTCCCGCTTGATCGACTGCTCCAGGATGTACATCAGGTGGACGGGATCGGCCGAGATCTCGTTGGAGTCGTAGTTGAAGGTCGCGGCCAGAACCTTGAAGGCGAAGCGGGTGGAGATGCCGTCCATGCCCTCGTCCACGCCCGCCTGGTCGCGGTATTCCTGCATGGACTTGGCCTTGGGGTCGGTCTCCTTCATGCTCTCGCCGTCATAGACGCGCATCTTGGAGTAGAGGCTGGAGTTCGGATGGTCGCGCATGCGCGACAGCACCGAGAACTTCGCCAGCATCTCCAGCGTCGACGGCGCGCAGGGCGCGGTCGCGAGGTCGGAGCCCTTGACCAGCTTGTCGTAGATCCGCTGCTCCTCCTGCACGCGCAGGCAGTAGGGGACCTTGATGACGCAGATGCGGTCGATGAAGGCTTCGTTGTTCTTGTTGTTCTTGAAGGACTGCCACTCCGCCTCGTTCGAGTGGGCGAGGATGATGCCCTGGAACGGGATGGCGCCGATGTTCTCCGAGCCGACGTAGTTGCCCTCCTGGGTCGCCGTCAGCAGCGGGTGGAGCATCTTGATCGGGGCCTTGAACATCTCGACGAATTCCAGCAGGCCCTGGCTGGCCCGGTTCAGGCCGCCGGAGAAGCTGTAGGCGTCGGGGTCGTTCTGGCTGTACATCTCCAGCTTGCGAATGTCGACCTTGCCGACCAGCGAGGAGATGTCCTGGTTGTTCTCGTCGCCCGGCTCCGTCTTGGTGACGCAGATCTGGCGCAGCTTGCTGGGATGCAGCTTGACGACGCGGAAGCGGGAGATGTCACCGCCGAACTCGTCCAGCCGCTTCACCGCCCACGGGCTCATCAGGCCGGTCAGCCGGCGGCGCGGGATGCCGTAGCGGTCCTCCAGCAGGTCGCCCATCTCGTCCGGGTTGAAGAGGCCGAGCGGGCTTTCGAAGACCGGGCTGACCTCCTTGCCGGCCTTCAGCACATAGACCGGGCATTTCTCCATCAGCGACTTCAGCCGCTCCGCCAGCGACGACTTGCCGCCGCCCACCGGGCCCAGCAGGTAGAGGATCTGCTTGCGCTCCTCCAGCCCCTGCGCGGCGTGGCGGAAGAAGCCGACGATCCGCTCGATCGTCTCCTCCATGCCGTAGAAGTCGGCGAAGGCCGGATAGATCTTGATCGTCCGGTTCATGAAGATTCGGCCAAGGCGCGGGTCCTTGGCGGTGTCGACGACTTCCGGTTCGCCGATGGCGGCGAGGATGCGCTCCGGAGCGGAGGCATACATCATCGGGTCGTCGCGGCATTCCTGGAGGTATTCCGTGAGGCTCATCTCGACCTCACGGCGCCCCTCGTAGGACTGTGTGTAGCGCGTGAACAGTTCGTCGGCCGGGAACATTCCGCTCTCCGTGTCTCTTAGTCCGATGCGTCGGGGCTGCCGCCGGGGGACCCGGGCGGCGGGGGCGGCACCTGCCGCAGGTGCGAACTCTGGGATGTCGCGGACACAACGGTCCCGCGGCACCCCCGCTCACCGTCGAAAGCCAGACCTTTTATCCAGTTGCCCTTCAAATGAAGCGCCCCCTTCGGAGTGCTAAACTCGAATGCTTCAAAACTGAATGTAATGCTCGACCTAGAGCTTTCCAGGAGGAAAGCCTTGATAGCCGGAAAAGACGGGCGTTCGGACACACCGGTCTTCAGTAATAGACCACGCGTCCGGGTTGTCCGGAAAAACCGGCGCGCAAGCACCGGCGGGAAGGACGGCAAAAGCGATGACGTTCGATGGGGTTGAAACTTCCAGCCGGCTTCCGGACCGCGGTCCGGATGCCGTTCGTCGGGGACTCGCTGGACTTCGCCGATCACCCATCGACCTCCAGTGCATCCTCGCGCCTTAACCCACTAAGGCGCTACGGTTAACGTTAAGTGTGCCGACTATTTCTTAACAACACACTTCCATGCCTGTGACCACCGCCGTGCCTCCGGATATTAACGCATGGGCGATCGGCGCGGTCCACACCTTCCAAAGAAGGATGGTGAGCCTCATCACAGCAGATCAACAAGGCGGAATTTGGGTGAGCCAACGACGGCGTTGCGGCGCACAAACCCCAGGGATTCCGGAAGGCGTCTGGAATCAAGCACTTGGCAGCGTTCTTGCAGTCCTGCCACAGGTCGGGGAAAAAGTGTGACCGGCAGGACCGCCCCCCCGGCCGCCGGGAGCCTTCAGCCGAGCTTGGCGCCCAGCGTTTCCTTGAGCGACGCCGGCGTGGCCGGCTTGAGGATGAAGGTGTCGGCGCCGAAGGCCGCGGCTTCCTCCACACGGCTCTGGTCAGCGCGGTTGGTCATGAAGATCACCGGCAGCGCGCGGTGGCGGGCGTCGGGGCTGGCCCGCAGCGCCTTCAGGAAGCCCAGCCCGTCCATCGGCTGCATCTCCACGTCGCAGACGACAAGATCGGGGCCATGCGCGCACACGGCGGCCAGCCCGGCCTCGCCGTCGGCGGCCTGATGGACGGAGCGGAAGCCCAGCGTGGCCAGCATCTTCGCCAGCACCATGCGGGTGAAGCTCTCGTCTTCGATCACCAGAACGGAAAAATCTCCGAACGCCGCCGGCATCGACCTGTCCCCCGAGTCCGATAGGCCGTGTGTGTACGCCGCAAGGACGTCCTTTGCAACCGGCTCGCAACGCCTCCAGCCGGCTGGGAATCGTCTCGCGGAAGAACGGTTGCGCGGCGGGGGGCGCTGGGGCTACACGGAGTCGCATGAGCTATCTCGACCACATCCGCGCGTGCAACGCGCACGACCTCTCCGGCTTCCGTCCGTTCGAGCTGGAGAGGCATCGTCTCGGCTGGGTCCGCCACGCGCTGGCCGAGCAGCTTCCCGGCGTCGATCCGGGCTTCGTCGTCACCGCCGACCGGGTGACGCTGGCCCCGGAGGTCCGCGATTTCGAGGCGCGGTCCACCGTGCTGGCGCACGCCGCCCAGTTCCTCGTCGAGACGGGGGCCGTGTCCGCCCTGCGCGGCGAGTTCTATCCGGTCATGCCGGCTTGGGGCGCGGAACCGCTGATGCGCATCGACCGCGCGGTGGTGGCGCAGTTCGGCACCCCCGCCTACGGGCTGCACGTCAACGGCTTCGTGCGCGGGCCGGACGGCGGCCTGTCGCTGTGGATCGGCCGGCGCGCCCGCGACCGCGAGGTGGCGCCGGGCAAGCTCGACAACATGATCGCCGGCGGCCAGCCCATCGGCCTGACGCTGGCGGAGAACCTCGTCAAGGAAGCGCAGGAGGAGGCGGGAATCGACGCCGCCCTGGCGTCCCGGGCCGTCCCCGTCGGTGCCGTCACCTACCGCATGGAGACGGAGGCCGGGCTGAAGCAGGACACGCTGTTCCTCTACGACCTGGAGCTCGACGCGGATTTCGTTCCGCAAAACACCGACGGCGAGGTCGAGCGGTTCGAGCTGTGGCCGCTGGACCGCGTCGCGGAGTCGGTGCGCACGACGAAGGACTGGAAGTTCAACGTGAGTCTCGTCGTCATCGACTTCATGGTCCGCCACGGCTGGCTGACGCCGGAGGAGCCGGACTATCTGGAGATCGTGACCGGCCTGCGGCGTTAAAGCGGATTGCAATCCGCTTTGGACCGCGACGGCGGTCCCGGTCGCACATGCGACCGGAGCCCGCCGGCGAATGAGGCGCTATGAGTCTAAAGCGAACGGAAGTTCGCTTTAGAGGCCGCCCGGAAGCCAGCGCTCATTCCGCCGCGGCGCGCGCCCTCGCCTCCTCCAGGTGTGAGGACAGCTCGGACAGGGTGACCGGCTTGTGCAGCACGGTGAAGCCGCTGCGCCGCGCCTCGCGGATGCGGTCGGGGCTGGTGTCGCCGGTCAGCAGGATCGCCGGGATGAGTTCACCGGCGAAGGCGTGGATGTCGCGGATGGCGTCCACCCCCGTCCGGCCGTAGCGCAGGCGGTAGTCGGCGATGATGACGTCGGGAAGCCGCTCCGCCCCGTCGAGCTGGCGCAGCGCCTCCTCCCCCGACGCGGCGGCCAGCACATCCCATCCCCACTGCTCCAGCACCAGCCGCAGGCTCTGCAGGATCAGCTCCTCGTCGTCGATGATCAGGGCCAGCGCGCCGGGCCGCTCCAGGGACGGCATGGCGCGCTCCGTCGCGTTGGGATTCCAGGAAGCGTGCAAGGGAACCTCCACCGTAAAGCATGTGCCCCGTCCCGGACGCGACCGCACGCGGACCGGCAGACCGAGCAGATGCGACAGCCGCTTCACCACCGCCAGCCCGAGGCCGAGGCCGCGGCTGCGGTCGCGTTCGGCGTTGCCGAGCTGGACGAACTCCTCGAAAATCTCATCAAGCTTGTCGGTGGGGATGCCGACTCCCGTGTCCGCCACCTCGATGCGCAGCATCATGCCCCGCCGCCGGCACGCCAGGAGCACGCCGCCCGACGCCGTGTAGCGCACCGCGTTGTCGAGCAGGTGGCGCAGCAGCCGTTCCAGCAACGCGGCGTCGCTGCGGACCTGCAGCCTGAGCGGGCGCACCCGCAGCCGCAGCCCCTTGGCTGCGGCCCGCGGACCGTAGTCGGCCGCCAGCCGCTCCATCATCTCGGTCACCGCGAAGGGCGCCATCTCGGGCGACACGATCCCCGAGTCGAGCCGGGCCACGTCCAGCAACGCGTCGAGCAGGCCGCGCATCGCCTCGACCGCCCGGTTCATCGTCTGGACCAGCGGCAACTGCGGATGATCGGCAAGCCGCTCCGCCAGCACCGCGCCGAACAGGGTCAGCGACTGGGCGGGCTGGCGCAGATCATGGCTGGCCGCGGCGAGGAAGCGCACCTTGGCCTGTCCGGCGCGCGCCACCTCGTCCCGAGCGGCGCGCAGGTGCTCCTCCTGTCCGCGCAGCTGCGCCTCCGCGGCCATCCGGCGGCCGGCGGCGGCGGCGGTCATGACGATGCCCGCGGCGTCGCTGCCGGACTCCGTCGGCAGCGGTGTCAAGGTGATGTCGAGCCAGGTCCCGTCACCCGTCAGGGTCAGTTCCTGGAGCTGCCCCCGGCCCGCCGCCGCCACCGCCTGGGCGAAGCGCTCCGCTGCGTCCTCCCGGCCCCCCCAGACAAAGGCGCCGGCCATGGGTTGTCCGATCAGGAGGTCCCGCCGGCACCCGATCGCGCGCAGCATCGCCGCGTTGAGATCGGCAATGCGCCCCTGTTGATCGAGCAGGGCGATCGCCACGCCGATCGTGTCGAAGACCCGCCGCAGTCCGGCGGGGTCGGCGGGACGGCTGTGGTCCTTCGCCTCCTCCTCTCGCATCGCTTGCCCCCTTTGGATTGCAAGCCGGCCGACCGTTTGACGCCAACCTTTGGTCTTTGCAAACACTCGGTCGCGATTCAAAAGATACGTGCAAGAGGAAGAAGATTCCAGGCGACTCGCCTCAAACGGATAGCTTTCCCGTCACTGTAATACACAGTTGGTGGTAGATCATAACTCTTCCGGAAAGCCGGCCAAGGCGCGCACCGTCGCCGCCGTCTGCCCGGATTCCCGGAGAGTTCGCAAGGTCTTGGCGTTGTCGCGCTTGGCGAGACGTTCGCCACGCTCGTTCACCAGCAATGGGTGATGGTCGTAGTCGGGAGCACCGACTCGAAGGAGACCCTGAAGCAGACAATGCACGTGAGTCGCGAAAAAGAGATCCTCGCCGCGGGTCACCAGGGTCACGCCCTGGAGGTGATCGTCCACGGTGACCGCCAGATGATAGCTCGTCGGGGCGTCCTTGCGCGCCAGCACGACGTCGCCAAGGATTCCCGGCATGGCGTCCTGCCAGCCGCGCCGCCGGTCGTGCCAGCGCAGCGGCCCGGTCATGGCCATGGCCTTCCCCACGTCCAGCCGCAGAGCGTAGGCTTCGCCCGCGGCGATGCGGTCCTGCCGCTCCAGGTCGGACAGGCCGCGGCAGGTGCCGGGATAGAGCGGACCGTCCGGCCCGTGCGGCGCGTGGCCGGCGCGGGCGATCTCGGCGGCGATGTCCTTGCGGGTGCAGAAGCAGGGGTAGACGACACCAAGATCGTCAAGCCGCCCCAGGGCGGCGCGGTGATCGTCCAGATGCTCCGACTGGCGGCGCACCGGCTCCTCCCAGGTCAGGCCCAGCCAGGCCAGATCCTCGCGCAGGTCGCGGTCGAACTCCGGACGGCAGCGCTGCGGGTCGATGTCCTCGATGCGCAGCAGGAAACGCCCCCCGGCCTTGCGGGCGGTGGTCCAGCCGAACAGAGCGGAATGGGCGTGCCCGAGATGGAGATGGCCGGTCGGGCTCGGCGCGAAGCGGGTGATGACGTCGGTCATCCCCGCCTTATACCCCAACAGCGCCCGGCCTGCATGTGGGACGGCCGGCGCTGCGGATGGGGGAAACAGACAGCGGGGATCAGATGTAGGGGTTGTCCTTGATCGGCTCGACCGGGATGTCCTCGCCCTCAAGATACATGGCGAGGCGGCGGCGCAGCTCGCGGTCGAAGGCGTCGATGCGGCGCTGGCGGTCGCGTTCCTCGCGCTCGGCGCGCTTCTCGGCAAGGTCGATGATCGTGGCGCTCATGGATGTTCCCTTCGAAAGCGTCCCCCCTGGGGCGTCGCCACCATCTCAGAGCATGGTTAACGCACAGTAACCACGATGTCGGAAAATGCACGATCAAGGCTTCACAACCAAATGTCACAGGCAATCCCGCAGGGCATTCCGCCCGCCGTCCGGCAAGGCCGGGACCCAGCCCATCGAAAGGGTTACAGGATCGTGAAGAAATGACGCAGTGCGGCGCGACATATTGAGTTCGAAGCACAGATCAACTATGTATCTGGTGTTCCGGTCTCCCGGCGGCGCGTCATCCCGCAAGGGAGAGCGGAACAGCAGACTAAGGTTCCAGACACGTTTCAGAGAAGGGAGTGGCCATTGGCTCCACCACCCGATCACTGTCCGGCCCTGGTGCTGAACGCCGACTTCCGGCCGCTCAGCTACTTCCCTCTGTCGCTCTGGTCCTGGCAGGAGGCGGTCAAGGCCGTCTTTCTGGACCGGGTGAACATCATCTCCGAATACGACCGCGTCGTCCGCTCGCCCACCTTCGAGGTCAAGCTGCCGAGCGTCATTTCGTTGAAGGAGTTCATCCCGGCGACACGGCGGCCGGCCTTCACCCGATTCAACGTCTTCCTGCGCGACCGCTTCACCTGCCAGTATTGCGGCCACCACTTCCCCACGCAGGAACTGACCTTCGACCATGTCATCCCACGGTCGCGCGGCGGGCGCACCACCTGGGGCAACGTCGTCACCTCCTGCTCGGCCTGCAATCTGGCAAAGGGAAACAGGCTGCCGCACAGTTGCGGCATGATCCCCCTCAGTCCCCCGTTCCAGCCGAGTGCCTACCAGCTTCAAGAGAACGGACGTGCATTCCCGCCAAACTTCCTTCACGAAAGTTGGCGGGATTTTCTTTATTGGGACACCGAACTCGATCCGATGTAGAAACGCCGCGATCGGGAAGGCTGGACCGAGGAAGATCTGGGTATGGACGACGAGAATCCCTGCGTGGGCATCTGCATCATCGGCGACGACGGCTACTGCGAGGGCTGCGGGCGGAGCGAGGACGAAATTTACGGCACGCCGCCCGTCCCGGCGCCCACTCCGACAAAGACCGAAGAGGACGGTCAGGCCGACTGAATCCGCTCCGCCGGCCGTCGGCCAGACCCGCCCCCGTCACCCGCGCCCGTCACACCCGTTCGGCCACCCAGATCACCGCCTTGGTGCCGGCCTTGATGGCGGCGGACAGCACCGGATAGGCCGGGGCCTGTTCCGCGCCGTTGAGCAGGCCGATGTCGCGGTGCTCCACCTCCTCCGCCTGGAACTTGAGGATGGAGGTCTTCAGCTCCTCCTCCTCCGGGCCGAGGTGCTTGAGCTGCGCCTCGTAGTGGCCGTCGATGACCTGCTCGACGGCGACGGTGCAGGCCATGGCCGCCCGCTCCCCCATCACCGCGGTGCCGGCGCCCAGCAGGAAGCCGGCGACGTGCCACAGCGGCTGCAGCACGGTCGGGCGAACCTGACGGGCGACGAGCTGCTTCTCGAAATACTGGAGATGTTCCTGCTCCTGCTCGGCCATGTGGCGCAGGGTCTTGGCGTGCCGCCCGCGGCCCATGACGGAGAGCTGGCCTTCGTAGATGCGCTTGGCACCGTACTCGCCGGCATGGTCCACGCGCACGATCCGCGCCAGCCGCTGTTCCGGGGTCGGGTCGCCGGGCAGGCGCCCGCGCGGGCGGGGCCGCGGGGTGGACGACCCGGCGCTGGACGGGGTGGCGGACGGGGCCGAAGCGGCGGCGGTGCCGGTGGCAATGCTGTCGGGCGGGGTCATGCGAAGGTCCTGGTAACCGAGGTCCGGATGTAGGCGGCGCGGGCCGCCGCGAAGGCGAAGGCGGACAGCGCCAGCGAAATCACGACGTTGTAGCCCGCCATCGAAATCCCGAACAGCGACCACGCCACTTCGTCGCAGCGGGTGACCGGGGCGGCGAGCACCTGGGCGCGCAATTCCTCCAGCGTCTGGGGTGCGCGTCCGCTGGCGCCGCAGGCCGAAGTGCCGGCCCACCAGTGCTGCTCCACCCCCACATGGTAGGCGGCGATCCCCGCGCCGGCCAGCAGGGCCAGCCCGCTCGCCACCAGCAGCGCGTCGCCCAGCCCGCGCCACTGGCGGAACAGCAGGGTGACGATGCCGAAGGCCATCACCGCCCCGTAGGGCACGCGCTGCCACAGGCACAGGACGCAGGGCTGGTAGCCCAGCACGAACTGGAAAAACAGCGCGGCGGCCAGCACGCCGGCGCTGGCGACGGCCAACAGCCCGGCGGTGTAGCGCGGATCGTCGATGGGGAGGCGGTTCATCATGCGGGTGAGATTAGCGCGCCCCACAGGCTTAGGCCAGACACGCCGACGCATCCGCACAAAACACTTTGTCCCAGGGCCAGTTCCCCTCTATAAAGCGGACACCGGTCGCCACGGGCGCCGGGTCCGGCAGGCACCGTGCGGGCGTGGCGGAATTGGTAGACGCAGCGGACTCAAAATCCGCCGTCCTCACGGATATGTCGGTTCGAGTCCGACCGCCCGCACCACCCGTTCTCATCGGTGCCTTACCCACCTCCCCGTGCCTTTCATTCATGAACGCGGTTCATGACGGCATGTGACGCCGCCGGCCTCATCCGAATCGACGGTCCCTGATGGAGCGGCGGCACGACGACCGCGCCCCAATGGGCGATCAGCGGAGGATCCGACCATGAAGATCACGCGTGTTGGCACGCAGCCATCCGTCACCGGACCGGCCGATTGGTTCACCGGCACCGTCCGCATCGACCCCCTCGTTCAGGCCGACGCCCCGGCCCGCACCGCGGCGGCCAGCGTCACCTTCGAGCCCGGCGCCCGCACGGCGTGGCACACCCATCCCTTGGGTCAGACGCTGATCGTCACCGCCGGCGTCGGCCGGGTCCAGCGCGAGGGCGGCCCCATCGAGGAGATCCGGCCCGGCGACGTCGTCTGGTTCCCGCCCGGCGAGAAGCACTGGCATGGCGCCTCGCCGACCATGTTCATGACCCACATCGCCATCCAGGAGCAGTTGGACGGCAAGGCCGTCGACTGGATGGAAAAGGTCACCGACGAGCAGTACGGGGGGTGAGGCAACTGGGCCAGCCCCAAGACCTCATTCCATTTGCGGGCTTGTTCCAAAGTCCAATTCGGCGGCCCGACCCAGCCACCTAAAATGCGCGGCATCGACCGCCGCCGCGACCGGCGCCGCGGACTTCTGGCTGGGGAGCCATCTCACATGACCGTTTCCAGATTCGTCATCGCCGCCGCCCTTCTGCTTGCCGCCGGGACGGCCAGCGCTGAAAGCGGGCCGCAGCCCAAGACGGCCGAGGAGGCCGCCGGCAAGCAGATCTTCCATCAGTGCGCGGCCTGCCACTCGCTGGATTCCAGCAAGAACGCCTTCGGCCCGAGCCTGTACAACGTCGTCGGACGCAAAGCCGGCTCGATCCCGCGCTTCGACTATTCCAACGCGCTGAAGACGTCCAACATCACCTGGACCGAGGACAACCTGCGCCACTGGATCGCCGGCAACGACAATTTCGTGCCCGGCACCCGCATGCGCCACGTCGCCATCACTGACCCGGCGGAGCAGGACTATCTGATCGCCTTCCTGAAGTCGCTGAAGCAGTAAGCGTCGAAAAGCCGGTTACGGTGCGGCGACCGGAACCGGCTTCCCGTCCTCGGTCGGCAGGCCGGCCTCGGCCCAGCCGTCCGCCCCGTCGCGGTACCAGAGGACGCGGCGGTAGCCCATCTCCAGGGCGCGCTTGCCCGCGTTCCACGACATCCAGCAGTCCGCCAGACAGTAGAACAGCAGACCGCGCCCGCGGTCGCCGCCGGTCAGCCGCTCCAGGTTGGACTGGAAATAGCCGTCCAGCTCCGGCGTCAGCGCCCCGAGCCCGACGTTGGGCAGCCAGACGCTGCCGGGAATCTGCGGAAAGGGCTTCGGCACCAGCCAGGGACCGCCGGGCAGCGTGCTGCGGTCCAGCTTCATCACGTTGATGGGAAGAGCCGCACCCGACTCCACCAGCGCGCGGGCCCGCACCGTGTCCACCGTCTCGGCCCCGGGCAGCGATGCCGGGGTCGGCGACCGGTATTCGGTCATCCGGTAGCCATCCGGCACCGCGACCGCGTCCGCCGCGGCGCCTCCCGCCGGCCCGGCCAGCAACAGCGCCAGCCCGGCGGCGCCCAGCCATCCTGCGCGCACCACCTTCCCTCCCCCATTGTTCTGCGGCATCCACGAAATCCCCCCGTGCCCGACAGGGTCAAGTTGCCCGATAGTCGAATACCGGGGACCGCCGGACGAAGCCTAAGCTCACCGTTCGCCATCGTGGGATTCCCGCGTTCCGCTGCGCCACCGCACCGCAGAGGCCTGCCTTGCAAACGACCGCAGGACGCATCATCATCAGGCTAGGGAGACAAGGGTGGCTAGACCCCTGCCTCCCGGCCCGATCCTTAGCGGTTCAGGAGATCAAGGATGCCCTTGATCACCCGAAGCAGCAGGATCAGGAGAGTGAGGATTTTCTCCATCCTCGACGCCTCCTTGTGATGGGACATGGGGTGATGGGACACGGGCGGTGGCCAATCCGCCGCCCGGTCCACCGCGCAACCATGGCGCGCCCCACCGTCCATACAAATGCAATTTTTGACGCAGGGGCGGTGCCATGCGCCTGATGTCCCTTGCCCGGCTGTTCCTGCTCCTTGCGCTGATCTGCGTTGCCGCCGTGACGCGTGCGACGGAGCGCCCGACAGTGACCATTGGGGTGCTGAAGTTCGGCACGGTCAGCTGGGAGCTTGACGTCATCCGCCACCACCGGCTGGACGAGGCCGCCGGCTTCGAGCTGAAGCTGATGGAACTGGCAAGCGGCCAAGCGGCGCAGATCGCCCTGCAGGGCGGGGCGGTGGACATGATCGCCAGCGACTGGCTGTGGGTGGCCCGCCAGCGCGCGGCGGGGGCGGACCTGACCTTCATCCCCCATTCCGCGGCGGTCGGCGCGCTGATGGTGCCGGCGGCCTCCCCCATCGCCTCCGTCGCCGACCTGAAGGGCCGGCGCATCGGCGTCGCCGGAACCCCCATCGACAAGAGCTGGCTGCTGCTGAAGGCGTTGGCCCGCGACCGCTACGCGCTCGACCTCGACGCCGCGGCGACGCCGGTCTTCGCCGCCCCGCCCCTGCTGAACCAGAAGGCCGCGACGGGGGAGCTGGACGCGGTGCTGAATTTCTGGCCCTACGCCGCCCGCCTCCAGGCGGCGGGGATGCGGACGGTCATCGGGGTGGACGGGATGATGCGGGACCTCGGCCTGTCGGCCCAGGTGCCGGCGGTCGGCTTCGTCTTCCATGAGGGCTGGGCCAAGGCCAACCCGGCGGCGCTCGACGCCTTCATCGCCGCCTCGCGCAAGGCCAAGGCGATCATGGCGCGATCCGACGCGGAATGGGACCGGCTGCGCCCACTGATGAAGGCGGAGGACGAGGCCACCTGGGCGGCGTTGCGCGACCAGTTCCGCGCCGGCATCCCGCAGCGCTGGACGGAGGAGGAGCGGGAGGCCGCGGCCCGGCTCTACGGGCTGATGGCCAAGCTCGGCGGGCGGGAGCTGGTGGGCAACGCCATGGCCCTGCCGGACGGCACCTTCTGGCCGGGGGTCCGCTTCTGATGCGGTGGCGGCGGCTGGCCCCGGTCCTGTCGCTGGCTCTGCTGGTCGGGCTGTGGGCCGTCGCCGCCGAACTGGCGGCCAGCCGCAGCCTGCCCGGCCCCGCCGCCGTGCTGTCGGTCCTGGTCCGCGAGGCGGCGGACGGCGCGCTGTTCCATCACCTGGGGATCACGCTGGCGCGCATGGCCGCGGCCTTCGTCATCGCCATGTCCATCGGGTCCGCGCTGGGCATCCTGCTCGGACGCTCGGCCACCGCCGACCGGCTGTTCGGGCTGTGGCTGACCGTGTTCCTGAACATCCCGGCGCTGGTCGTGATCGTGCTCGCCTATGTCTGGTTCGGCCTGACCGAGGCGGCGGCGGTCGGCGCGGTTGCCGTCAACAAGATCCCCAACGTCGTGGTCGTCCTGCGCGAAGGGACGCGCGCCATCGACGAGCAGTACGTCGAGATGGCGCGGACCTTCCGCATGGCGCGGTCGGACGTGCTGCGCCATGTGCTGCTGCCCCAGCTCACCCCCTACTTCGCCGCGGCGGCGCGGTCCGGCCTTGCGCTGATCTGGAAGATCGTGCTGGTGGTCGAGCTTCTGGGCCGCAGCGACGGGGTGGGATTCCAGATCCACCTCTACTTCCAGATGTTCGATGTGGCCGGCATTCTTGCGTACACCGTCGCCTTCGTGGCCGTCGTCCAACTCCTTGAACTCTGCGTCCTGCAGCCTGTCGAGCACCGGCTCACCCGGTGGCGGCCGGTGCGCGCTGAGGCTTGAGATCCGCTCCAAGCGCTTTGCCGGGCGGGAGGTCATCCGCGGCCTGTCGCTGACGGCCGCACCGGGCGAGTTCCTGGCGCTGGTCGGCCCGTCCGGCTGCGGCAAGACGACCGCGCTGACCATCGCCGCCGGGCTGGACCACGATTTCGACGGAACCCTGGACTTCGGCGGGCCGGAGCCGGTGCTGGGCTGCGTGTTCCAGACGCCCCGCCTGCTGCCCTGGCGCACGGTGCGGCAAAACGTGGCTCTGGTGCTGTCCAAGGCGCGGCGGAGCGATGGGACGGCGGAGCGCTGGCTGGCCGCCATGGGGCTGGAGGCGGTGGCCGACGAGTACCCGGCCCGCCTGTCGGGCGGCATGGCGCGGCGGGTGGCCCTGGCCCGCGCCTTCGCGGTGGAGCCGGGCCTGCTGCTGATGGACGAGCCCTTCGTCTCGCTGGACGAACCGACGGCGCAGCGGATGCGCGCCCTCCTTGCGACGATGCTGGAGCGGTCCCCGGCCACGGTGCTGTTCGTCACCCACAATCTGCGCGAGGCGATCCAGCTGGCCGACCGCATCCTGGTGATGGCTCCCGGCCCGACGCGGGTGGCGGCGGAAGTGCCGCTGGAAACGCCCCGCGCCGTGCGCGACGACGCGCTGGTCGAGCGCGTGCGGGGGGAGTTGCTGGCCCGGCCCGATCCGGCGTTCCGGCTGCTCGCCTGACTCTTTTGCCGAAACTGTGAAGCGGCTCACACCCGCCGCCGTCCGCCGGGCGCAGTCTGTCCCGCTGCGACGAAACCGGCGGAGACGACGATGCGCACCCTGTTCCTGCCCCTATTGCTGCTGGGCGCCGGCTTGGCGCTCCTGTCCGGCGCGGCGCGCGCCGGGGAGATCGTGATCCTCGACCAGCACGGTCCCGGCCCCAACCACGCCGACCGGTCGCGCGATCTGGCGATCATCGGCGATTTCGCCACCGGGTCTTCCATCGTCATCATCGAGCGGACGACGCGCGACGAGCAGCTCGGGCGGCGCGACCCCGGCCTGGAGGCCCGGCGCGCCGTGCGCAAGGCGGAGGCGAAGCGGCGCAGCAAGGACAAGGACTGGTCGGATTGGGCGGAGTTCGACGGCCACAGCCTGGACGGCTTCGGCTGGCTCGACGGGCCGGTGCCGCTCGGCTTCGGGCGGGGCGATCCGGGGCAGGAGGCGGCGCGCGCCGCCGCGGACGCGCGGCGGATGCGGAACCGCTGAACAGAAAAGGCCCGCCGGCTCAGATGCCGAAGCGGGCCTTTTCCAGTTGCAGGCGGTTGGCGAAGACCACGGCCTGGGTGCGGCTGTAGACTTTCAGCTTTTGCAGGATCGCCGAGACGTGGGCCTTCACGGTGGTTTCCGTGATGCTCAGCTCATAGGCGATTTCCTTGTTCAGCTTGCCGGTGCCCAGCATCTCCAGCACGCGGAGCTGCTGCGCCGTCAGGGTGGACAGGCGCCGGGCGATCTCCGCCGTTTCCTCGTCCTCCGCCGCGGCGCCCTCCTCGACCGAGGCGGGCAGATAGACCTCCCCGGCCAGGATCTGGCGCAGCGCGCCGGCGATGGCGTCCCGCGGCGTCGATTTCGGGATGAAGCCGGCGGCGCCGCAGCGCACCGCCTCCAGCATCACCTTGCGGTCCTCGTGCGCCGAGACGACGGCGACGGGGATGGCCGGGAAGCGGCGGCGCAGGGCGATCAGCCCGGTCAGACCGTTCATGCCCGGCATGTTGAGGTCGAGCAGGACGAGGTCCGGCTCCCCCTTGCCGCCCTGCATGGAGTCGAGGATGGAGATGGTTTCGTCCAGGCAACCGGCCTCGTGGATTTCCTGCGCCTGGCAGGAATAGAGGACGGCGCTGCGCAGGGCGTCGCGCACCAGCGGATGATCGTCCGCAATCAGAATTCGGCTCATGGCGTGGTTCCCACGCTCATCGTTTCGGGGCGTTTCCGGGTGTGATCATGCCGGACTGTTCAAGAATGCGCAAGGACGGGAACGGGTATTCCCCAAAACAGACGATCGTAGGCAATTCCGTTTTAAATCCCGGCCCAAATTCTGTTGCAAGCGGTTCGCAAGAAAAGACGGCCCGAACCCTTCGGGCCGCCCTTTCCTGGTCCGGTCACGGCACGGGGGTTTCCCCGTCAGGCCTTCGGCAGCTTGAAGACCCAGAGGGAACCGCCCTGGTTGATGTCCTTGACCAGCTTGGCGACGTCGCCGCCCCACAGCGGCACCGCACCGCCCCAGCCGGAGACCACGGCCACATACTGCTCGCCGTCCTGTTCCCAGGTGACCGGAGAGCCGACGACGCCGGAGCCGGTGTTGAACTTCCAGACCTCCTTGCCGGACTTGGCGTCGAACGCCTTCAGATAGCCCTCCGGCGTGCCGGTGAAGACGAGGTTGCCGCCGGTGGTCAGCACGCCGCCCCACAGCGGCGCCGGGTTCTTGTATTCCCAGACGATCTTGCCGGTCTTCGGGTCGATGGCGCGCAGCGCGCCGATGTAGTCGTCGTAGAGCGGCTTGATGGTGAAGCCGGCGCCCAGATAGGCCGCCCCCTTCTTGTAGGTGATCGGCTCGTTCCAGATGTCCATGCCCCACTCGTTGGCCGGGACGTAGAACAGCTCGGTCGCCGGGCTGTAGGCCATGGGCATCCAGTTCTTGGCGCCGAGGAAGGCCGGGGCGGCGAAGACCGACGTGCCCTTCTCCGCACCGACCGGGGTGCCCGGACGGTTGTCGTCGTTGTAGACCGGCCGCCCGGTCTTCACGTCGATCTCCTTGGCCCAGGTGATCTTGGTGACGAAAGGCGAGGCGCTCAGCAGCTTCCCGTTGGTGCGGTCGAGCACGTAGAAGAAGCCGTTGCGGTCGGCCTTGGCGCCGGCCTTGATGGTCTGGCCGTCCTTCTTCAGGTCGAAGGACACCAGCTCGTTCACGCCGTCGAAGTCCCAGCCGTCGTGCGGCGTGGTCTGGTAGTGCCACTTGATGTCGCCGTTGGCCGGGTCGATGGCCAGGGTCGAGGAGGTGTAGAGGTTGTCGCCCGGACGCAGGTGCGAGTTCCAGGGCGCCGGGTTGCCGGTGCCGAAGAACAGCGTCTTGGTCTCCGGGTCGTAGGTGCCGCCCAGCCAGGTGGCGCCGCCGCCGGTCTTGTAGAGATCGCCCGACCAGCTGGCGTTCATCACGCCGGTCATGGTCGATTCCTTGCCATTGAGGGTGCCCATGTTGCCCTCGATGGTCGGGCGCTGCCAGACCAGCTCGCCCGTCTCGGCGTCGCGCGCCTCGACCATGCCGATGATGCCGAACTCGCCGCCGGAATTGCCGGTGATGACCTTGCCGTCGACGATCAGCGGGGCGGCGGTGGCCGAGTAGCCGGCCTTGTAGTCCTCGATCTTCTTCGACCAGACGACCTTGCCGGTGTCCTTGTTCAGCGCGACCAGACGGGCGTCCAGCGTCGCGAAGTAGATCTTGTCCTTGTAGAGCGCGGCGCCGCGGTTCACCACGTCGCAGCAGGGCATGATGCCTTCGGGCAGGCGGTGGTCGTACTGCCACTTCTTCTGCCCGGTCTTCACGTCCACGGCGTAGAGGCGCGAGTAGGAGCCGGTGACGTAGATCGTGCCGTCATGGATGATCGGCTGCGACTCCTGCCCGCGCTGCTTCTCGCCACCGAAGGAGAAGGACCAGACCGGCACCAGCCCCTTGACGGTGTCCGGGTTGAGCTTGTCGAGCGGGCTGAAGCGCTGCGCCTGCGGCCCCATGCCATAGGTCAGGACGTCGCCCGTCGACTTGGCGTCGTTCAGCAGATCGTCGTTGCTCGGCCCATCGGCGGCCAATGCGGGGCCGCTCAGGCCAAGGCCGGCGGCCATGGCGCTTGCAAGCAGGCAGGTGCGGAAGAGACGCTTCATGGTGCGGATACCTCCCAGGGGAATGGACAGCCGGAGGCGCGGGCATAGATCATGTGCAGACAAATGATCAGTCGCAGACGAATTGGCGGAATCCGTCTGCCTTGTCCGCCCGCCTCGGCTTCTTTTCGGAACAATCAGGGGTTCGACGCAGGGGCGACGCGGCGACGCGAAGCCCCTATCCTTCTGACAATAAAGCAGTTTACCGGCGCCCCAATTGTGGTCCATTGGCAAATAGTCGAATGGGCGGAGCGTTCTGCTGGCGACGGAAAACGTTTCATTGAGAAGGACGTCAGTTGACCCGCGGCAGGATTGTCCGCTCGATCCCCGGCCAGAGGTGGGAGACGGAGCGCCGGTACTCCTCGCGCAGCACGCCCATCCCGGCGAAGCGCTCAGGGATCGGGGCGTCGAGCAGCTCGGCCATGTCGGCCCCGGCCTCCGCCCGCTCTCGCAACGTGCGGTCCAGCCACGTCAGCCAGTCGCGGGTTTGGGCGATGGCCGCCCTGCTGGCCGCCGTGTCGGTGCGGATGCGCCCGTGGTTCGGCACCAGAACCGTCACCTCCAGAGCGTCCAGGGACTCCAGCGCCGCCAGCCATTGGCCGATGTCGGCGTGGGGCGTGGTCGGCGTCCGGTCGGAAAAGACGACTCCGCCGGCGAACAGCACGCCCGTCGTCTCGTCCAGGATGGCGAGGTCGGCGGCGGTGTGGCCCTCCAGCGGGATCAGCCGCAGCCGGTGCGCGCCGAAGACGACGGTGGATCCGTAGACCGTCTCGGTCGGGACCAGCGGCTCGGTGCCGCGCATCCAGTCGCCGACGAGGCGGTACATGTTCTCGGTCATCCCCTGTCCCTCGGCCTTGATGCCCTCGATGGTGCCGGGGAGAGCGGCGATGGGCACGTCGGCGAAGGCGCGGTTGCCCAGCCAATAGTCGGGGTGCAGGTTGCTGATGAAGACCTTGCGGATCGGCTTGTCGGTGACCGTCGCGATGGCCGCGCGCATCTCCTCGCCGAAGCGGCGCGACGGGCCGGTCTGGATCACGATCACCCCGTCGTCGGTGACGATAAAGCCGGGGTTGAGGATGTTGCCGCCGTTGGCGCGGGTGAAATGCTCCCGCGTGCCCTCGAAGACCCAGGTGTCCCGGGCGATGGCCACGGGCTTCAGAGCGTAGGACAGCGGGCCGGCGGCCCAGCCGGGCGCGGCGGAGACGGCCAGCAGGAGAAGGGCGAGAAGCGCTCTCATGGCAGCGCTCCCTGCACCCAGGGAAGCGGGATGGCCGCCTTGACCTCGCCGCCCTGGTTGTCACGCCCGTCGAGCGTCAGGCTGCGCCCGCCCGCCGCGGGCTGCACCTCCAACGTGAAGACGGGGTTTTCGGACAGCGGCTCCGCCGTCTGCAGCCGGGCCAGCGCCCGCCCGTCGGCGTCGCGCAGGGTCAGCGCCTCGATGAAATAGGCGGGGATGCCGGCGACCAGCCCGGTGTCCATGGGGTGGCGGACGAGGAAGCGGACACGCGTCGCCTTGTCCTCCCCGGCGCCCTCCCCGCTCGGCGCCCAGGCGCGGCCTTGCACCTCGCCCACATGGTCGGCCCAGTCGGCGGCGGCGTAAGTGGCCGGCGGCGCGGTGCAGCCGCCGCCCGCCGCGTCGAGCAGCTTGCCGCCGATGTGCCAGACGCCGTCCGGCGTGCGGGCGGCGGCGCGCAGCGGTGTCGCCTGCTGCACCTTGAAGCGCGTGGCGATCACCGGCTTCGCCGCCAGCGGCTGGAAGCGCAGAATGACCGGGAAGGGGTTGAGGTCGGCGAACAGCACCATCTCCTCCACCGCGCCGAGCGCCGTGGCGTCGGCCATCACCGGGACGGCGGCGGCGTTCTCCGCGTTTTCGGGGGCGGTGACCATCACCCGGTCGTCGAACTGCACAGGGGCGGTGCCGAACAGCTCCGGCCGCAGCACGTCCCACATGACGGAAGCCAGCGGGTCGGCGGGGTCCGGCGGGCCGGCCAGGGCTGGGTTGGAGAGCGCGGCCAGGAGCGCCGCGGCGGCGAGATGGCGGTTCATGGCGGTTTTCCCCCTCCCTTGCGTCGTTGCTTCTTGTGCGGGCGTTTGCCCCCTCCCTAACCCTGCCCCGCTGCGCAGGGGAGGGAATCAAGCTCCTCCCCCTGCGAAGCGGGGGGAGGTTGGGAGGGGGGCAAGCACCGTCACTCCACCGGAATCGCGTTGTGCGTCACCCCATGCCTGCGAAAAATCTCCGGCAAACTCCCGTCCTCCAGCATCGCGGTCACCGCGTCGCCCACCGCGTAGGCGAGATCGCGGGAGTTCTCCTTCACCGCCATGCCGATGTCCCAGCTCGACGCCATCATGCCGGGGAAGGTCACCGGGGTGATGGGGAAGCCGGCGGCGCGGTCGCCCAACGCGGCCTCCACCTGGCTCTGCGTCGCGACGACGGCGGCGACGTCGCCCCTGACCAGGGCCTCGACCGCCTCGGGGATCGTCATGTAGTGGACCAGCCGCTCGCGCAGCCGCCCGCCGAAGGCCCCCAGCAGGTAGAAGTCGGGGATGCTGTCGATCTCCACCCCCACCGGCTCGTCCGGCAGGGAGGCCAGCATCGGCTGGGTCATGCGCATCGGGTTGCGGGCCAGCGCGAAGCCCTCCCGCTGGTAGGGGCCGAACAGAACGGCCTCCGGGTTGCGCAGCCCGAACTCCTTCTGGTAGGGCACATGCATCATCACGTCGGCCACGCCGCCCCCGACGACCGGGCCGCGCCACACCGCGTTGCGCAGGTCGTCCGACACGGTTTCCCCGGCGGTCAGCTCCATGAACTCGACGCCGACGCCCAGCCGCCCGGCGATGGCGCGGGCGATGTCCACATCCACGCCCACCAGGGCGCCGCCCTTGCGGTGGGAGAAGGGCGGGTTGTCGCGGTAGACCGCGACCATCAGCCGCCCGGCGGCCACCACGTCGTCCAACGGGCGCGCGCCGGCGCGCCGGGGGAGAACCCCGGCGGCCAGCGCGGCGGCGGCGAAGGACAGCAGGTGGCGTCGCGTCGGAAGCCTCGTCATTCCAAACGCATTCATTCCTCGTGCACCGTCTCCAGCCACGACCGGATCGCCCACAGCGCCTCCTGGCCCAGCGCCTCGCCGAAACGCGGCATGTAGGTGACGCCGTTGCGGATGGAACCGTTGATCACCCGCTCCTTGAACCACTCGTCCCCGGTGTCGCCCTTGTCCAGATAGCGCAGGTCCGGGGCGATGCCGCCCGACACCGCGCCCAGCCCATGGCAGCGCGCGCAGTTCTGGTTGAATGCGGAAGAGCCGATCTCGATCGCGCGCGGGTTGCCACGGTAGGGGTTCGCGTCGCGCCATTCCTCGCCCAGCTTGTCGAGGCCGGTGGTGTCCACGGCCTGGGGGGTCACGTCGCCATGGGCGAAGGCCGCCGTGGGGACAACCGTGGAGGCGACGGCGGCCGCGCCGGTCAGGATACCGGCCATCGCAAGCCGGAGAAGCCGTGCGTTCATAAGGGGCGTCCTCATTCAGAGAAGATGCGAAGGGAGCGTTGTCCGTTGCCCCGGAGCATAGCGGGCGGTCCGCGACGCCAATAATTGGACTTTGGTAGCAACCGTGCGCGGCTTCCCCCGCGATCGGACCGAAACGCCATTTTCCGCCCGCGCAATCGTACCAAAGTTGCATTCCGGGACGCCGCCCGGCGGGGATACCCTGGTCTCCCGAAACCGAGCGAGTGCAAACCCGCGATGCGTTTCAGCTTATGGTTACCCTCCTTGATGCAGATCGCCTTGCTGGCCGGCGGGCTGTGCGCCCCGCCGGCCGCCTTTTCGCAGGAGGCATCCGCAGACCTTTCGACCGTCCGCATCGCCTACCTGACGCAGGAGGTCGAGCATCCCCCCGCCCTGTCCAACCTCGACGAACCGCCCGCCGACGAAGGGGTGGCCGGCGCCCGTCTCGCCGTGGCCGATAACAACTCCACGGGCCGCTTCCTGAAGCAGCGTTTCGAACTGGAGGCGGTGACCGTCCCCATCGACGGCGACCCGGCGCAGGCGCTGCGCGACCTCGCCGCCGCCGGGCACCGCATCGTCGTGCTGGACCTGCCCGGCGAGACGCCCGGCGCGCTGGCCCGCCTGCCCGAGGCGGCGAACCTGCTGCTGTTCAACGCCGGCTCGACCGACGACAGCCTGCGCAACGCGCTGTGTGCGCCCAACCTGCTGCACACGGCCCCCGACCGCGCCATGCTGGCCGACGCGCTGGCCCAGTATCTGGCGGTCAAGCGCTGGACGAAGTGGCTGCTGATCGTCGGAACCCGGCCCGAGGACCGGCTCTACGCCGCCGCGGTGAAGCGGGCCGCCAAGCGCTTCGGCGCCGAGGTGGTCGAGGAGAAGACCTGGAGCGAGGACCACGACGCCCGCCGCACCGCCCAGGCCGAAATGCCCGTCTTCACCCAGGGCAAGCGCCACGACGTGGTGATCGTCGCCGACGAGATCGGCGATTTCGGCGACTACGTCCTGTACCGCACCTGGGAGCCGCGCCCGGTCGCCGGCACGCAGGGCCTCGTCCCCACCAACTGGCACCGCGCCCACGAGGCCTGGGGGGCGGCACAGCTCCAGTCCCGCTTCAAGGCCGCCGCCCAGCGCACCATGCTGCCCCGCGACCACGCCGTCTGGGCGGCCATCCGCGCGGTGGGCGAAGCGGCGACCCGCACCCGCTCCACCGACCCCGCGGCGCTGGCCGCCCACATCCGCGGGCCGGACTTCACGCTGGCCGCCTTCAAGGGCGTGCCGCTGTCCTTCCGCAGCTGGGACGGGCAGTTGCGCCAGCCGGTGCTTCTCGCCGCCGACCGCTCGCTGGTGTCCGTCTCGCCGCAGGACGGCTTCCTGCACCCCCGAACCGAACTCGACACGCTGGGCCACGACCAGCCCGAAACGGGCTGCCGCCGCTGAATCATCTCCATCATTTCCGCCAAGAGGACGCCGCCCCGATGACCACCGCCCGCTCCCTTCTCCTCGCCGCGCTGCTGGCCGGCTGCGCCGTTCCTGCTTTGGCGGAGACCGTCTATGTCTCGAACGAGAAGGACAACACCCTGTCCATCATCGACGGCGCGACCCTGACTGTGACGGAGACGGTGAAGGTCGGGCGGCGCCCCCGCGGCATCACGCTGAGCGCGGACGGCAAGCATCTCTACATCTGCGCCAGCGACGACGACACGGTGCAGGTCATGGACCTCGCGACCAAGAAGATCCTGCACAACCTGCCCTCGGGCGAGGACCCGGAGCTGTTCGCCCTGCACCCCGACGGCAAGCACCTGTTCATCGCCAACGAGGAGAGCAACGTCGTCACCATCGTGGACGTGCCCAGCCGCAAGGTCGCCTATCAGGTGGATGTCGGCGTGGAGCCGGAGGGCATGGCGGTCAGCCCCGACGGCAAATGGGCGGTGAACACGTCGGAGACGACGAACATGGTCCATTGGATCGACACGGAGAAGCGCGCCGTCGTCGACAACACGCTGGTCGACGCCCGCCCGCGCTACGCCCAGTTCAGCAAGGACGGCAGCCGCCTGTGGGTGTCGGCGGAGATCGGCGGCACCCTGTCGGTGATCGACACGGCCGACCGCAAGGTGGCGCAGACCATCCGCTTCAAGATCAAGGGCGTGCCCCAGGACCGCATCCAGCCCGTGGGCATCAAGCTGACCGACGACGGGCGCTACGCCTTCGTGGCGCTCGGCCCGGCCAACCATGTCGCGGTGGTGGACGCCCAGACCTTCGCGGTGAAGGACTATCTGCTGGTCGGCCGCCGCGTCTGGCAGCTCGACCTGTCGCCCGACCAGAAGCGGCTCTACGCCACCAACGGCGTGTCGGGCGACGTGTCGGTGATCGACGTGGACAGCCTGAAGGTCGTCAAGTCGATCAAGGTCGGCCGCTACCCCTGGGGCGTTGCGGTGAAGGGCTAAGCGCGTGAAAGGGTAAGGGCATGGCGGAACCGGCGCTGTCGGTCGAGGGGCTGAGCTACGCCTACGGGCGCGGGACCTTCGCGCTGAAGGACGTGTCGCTGGCGGTCGGGGCGGGGTCCTTCACCGCCTTGCTCGGCCCCAACGGGGCGGGCAAAACGACGCTGTTCGCGCTGATCACCCGCCTGTTCGAATCGCCGGGCGGCACCATCCGCATCGGCGGCATCGACCTGCGGCGGGATCCGGCCAGGGCGCTGGGCCGCATGGGGGTGGTGTTCCAGCAGCCGACGCTCGACCTCGACCTGACGGTGCGGCAGAACCTGCTCTACTTCGCCGCCCTGCACGGCATCCCCCGCCGCACCGCCGAGGCGCGGGCGCGGGAGTCGCTGGAGCGGCTGGGCATGGCGGAGCGCATCGGCGAGACGGTGCGGGCGCTGAACGGCGGCCACCGCCGCCGGGTGGAGCTGGCCCGCGCCCTGCTGCACGAGCCGGCCCTGCTGGTGCTGGACGAACCGACCGTCGGGCTGGACGTCCCGGCGCGCCGTGCCATCGTCGAGCATGCCCACGCGCTGTGCCGGGAGCGCGGCATCGCCGTGCTCTGGGCCACCCACCTGATCGACGAGATCGGCGACGGCGACCGCGTCGTGGTGATCCATCGCGGTCGGGTCCGCGCCGCCGGGCCGGTGACGGAGGTGAACCGCGCGACCGGGGCGGACTCGCTGACCGAGAGCTTCACCCGGCTGACCGCGAAGGAGGCGGCGTGACGGCCCCCGCCCACAATGCCCCCGCCCATTGCGCGCGCGCCCTCGGCGGGATCGTCGGGCGCGAGGTGCTGCGCTTCGTCCACCAGCGGGAGCGCTTCCTGTCGGCCCTGGTCCGTCCGCTGCTCTGGCTGTTCGTCTTCGCGGCGGGCTTCCGCGCGGCCCTGGGCATCGCCATCACCCCGCCCTATGAGACCTACATCCCCTACGAGGTCTACATCGTCCCCGGCCTCGCCGGGATGGTGCAGCTCTTCAACGGGATGCAAAGCTCGCTGTCGATGGTCTACGACCGCGAGATGGGCAGCATGCGGATGCTGCTGGTCAGCCCCCTGCCCCGCTGGTTCCTGCTGACGGCGAAGCTGCTGGCCGGGACGGCGGTGTCGATCCTCCAGGTCTACGCCTTCCTCGCCGTCGCCTGGGTCTACGGGGTGCAGGCGCCGCCGCTCGGCTACGTGACGGTCCTGCCGGCGCTGGTGGTCAGCGGGCTGATGCTGGGGGCGCTGGGGATGCTGCTGTCCTCGGCCATCCGGCAGCTGGAGAATTTCGCCGGCGTGATGAACTTCGTCATCTTCCCGACCTTCTTCCTGTCCACCGCGCTCTATCCCCTGTGGAAGATGCAGGAGGCCGGGGAGCTTCTGTACGTCCTGTGCACCGTCAACCCCTTCAGCCAAGCGGTCGAGCTGATCCGCTTCGCACTGTACCGGGAGGTGAATCTTCCGGCGCTGGGCTGGACGGTGCTGGCGCTGGCCCTGTTCCTCGGCGGCGCGATCTACGGCTACAACCCGGCGCAGGGCTTCCTGGCGCGGAAGACCGGCGGGGAGTAGGAGGTCCCCCTCACAGGAGGCTGCCGAAGCCGTTGGTGATCGGGTAGCGCCGCTCGCGGCCGAACTGCCGCCGGGTGATTTTCGGGCCGGGAGGCGCCTGGCGGCGCTTGTATTCGGCCGCATGCAGCATGCCCCAGACCGCGTTCACCACCTCCGGCGCGTGGCCGCGGGCGACGATCTCGGCGACGCCCAGATCCTCTTCGATCAGGCAGCGCAGAATGTCGTCCAGCGCCTCGTAGGGCGGCAGCGTGTCCTGGTCGGTCTGGCCGGGGCTCAGCTCCGCGGTCGGGGCCTTGACCAGCACCCGCTCCGGCACGACGCGGCCCGCCGGGCCGAGCGCCCCCTCCGGCACATGCGCGTTGCGCCAGCGCGCCAGCGCGTAGACCGTCGTCTTGTAGACGTCCTTCAGCACGGCGAAGCCGCCGCACAGGTCGCCGTAGAGCGTGGCGTAGCCGACCGACATCTCCGACTTGTTGCCGGTGGACAGCACCATCGGGCCGAACTTGTTGGACAGCGCCATCAGCGTGACGCCGCGGGCCCGCGCCTGGATGTTCTCCTCCGTGACGTCCGGGTCGCGCCCCGCGAAGGCCGGCCGCAGCATCCGCTCGAACGCCTCCATCGCCGGCAGGATGGGCACGGTGTCGAGCCGGCAGCCGAGCAGTTCCGCCGACTCCGCGGCGTCCTCCTGGCTCTCCGGCGCGGTGTGGGGCGACGGCATCATCACGCCGTGCACCCGCCCGGCGCCCAGCGCGTCCACCGCGATGGCCGCCGCCAGCGCCGAATCGATGCCGCCCGACAGGCCGAGGATGACTCCGGGGAAGCGGTTCTTGGCCACATAGTCGCGCAAGGCCAGCACCAGCGCCGCGTAGACCGCCTCCAACTCGTCCGGCGGGGCGACGCATTCCGTGTCGGCGCAGGTCCAGACATCGTCCTCGCCGCGCTCCCAGCGGGTGATCAACAGATGCTCGACGAAGGCCGGGGCCTGGGCAACCAGCCGGCGATCGGCGCCCAGCGCGAAGCTGGCGCCGTCGAAGACCAGCTCGTCCTGCCCGCCCACCTGATTCACGTAGATCAGCGGCAGGCCGGACTCGGTGACCCGCCGCACGGCGAGCTGCACGCGCTGGTCGTGCTTGCCCAGCTCGAACGGGCTGCCGTTGGGGACCACCAGGATCTCCGCCCCGCTTTCCGCCAGCGTCTCGATCACGTCGGCGGACCACATGTCCTCGCAGATCGGCACACCCAGCCGCAAGCCGCGGACGTTGATCGGGCCGGGCAGCGGGCCGGGGTCGAACAGGCGCTTCTCGTCGAAGACGCCGTAGTTCGGCAGGTCCACCTTGAAGCGGGTCGCCGCGATCCGCCCGCCGTCGAGCAGCAGGGCGGCGTTGTGACGCTTGCCGCCGTCGCGCCAGGGCGCGCCGACCAGCAAAGCCGGGCCGCCGTCCGCCGTCTCGGCGGCGAGTTCACGCACCGCCCGCTCCACCACGTCCAGGAAGAAGGGCTTCAGCACCAGATCCTCCGGCGGGTAGCCGGTCACCGCCAGCTCCGGGCAGACCATCAGGTCGGCGCCGCGCGCGGCGGCCTCCGCCCGCGCGTTGCGGATGCGGTCGATGTTGGCGGTGATGGCGCCGACGGTCGGGTTGATCTGGGCCAGCGCGATGGAAAAACGGTCGGTCATGGCGGCGTCGTCCGGGGAAGCGGCGGATCGGCGACACCGTAACAGCCGAAGGCCGGGGGCGGAAGCGGCGCGCGGCCGCAGCGGAACCGCGCCACCAAACGCTGTGTTGCCGGAAGGACAGGACGCCAACAGAAGGATGACCGGTCATGCAGAAGTCCGGGCAAAGTTCCGGTGCCACGACCTCCGTCTGGATGGACCGCGGCGGGGCGGCGATGCCCGCCGGGACGGTCGCCCCTACCGCGGCGGGGCTGGCTGCCTTGCGGCCAGACGTGATCGTCGTCGGGGCGGGCATCGCCGGGGTGACCACGGCCTATCTGCTCCAGCGCTCCGGCAAGTCAGTGCTGCTGCTGGACGACGGGCCGCCCGGCGGCGGCGAGACCGGGCGCACCACGGCGCATCTCTCCAACGTCATCGACGACCGCTTCGCCGAGATCGAACGGCTGCACAGCGAATCCGGCGCCCGCATGGCGGCGGAGAGCCACGGCGCCGCCATCGACACCATCGAGCGGATCGCCCGCGAGGAGGGCATCGACTGCGGCTTCGCCCGGCTCGACGGCTATCTGATGCTGGCGCCGGAACAGGACCCCGCCGGGCTGGACCGCGAGCGCGACGCCGCCCGTCGGGCCGGGCTGGACGATGTCGAGCGGCTGGACGCCCCGCCGATCCGGCATCCCGGTCCCTGCCTGCGCTTCCCCCGGCAGGCGCGCGTCCACGCGCTGGACTATCTGGCCGGGCTGACCCGCGCCTTCCTGGCGCGCGGCGGCGCGCTGTCCACCGGGGCGCACGTCTCCACCATCCGGCAGGACGGGGAGCGCGTGCGCGTCGAGGCCGGGCCGGACCACGCGCTGGTCGAGGCCGACGCGGTGGTCGTCGCCACCAACTCCCCGATCAGCGACCGCTTCGCCATCCATTCCAAGCAGGCGCCCTACCGCACCTACGCCATCTCCCTGCGGGTGCCGAAGGGCAGCGTGCCCGACGCCCTCTATTGGGACACGCTCGACACCTATCATTACGTGCGGCTCCAGCCGGAGGCCGACCACGACCGGCTGATCGTCGGCGGCGAGGACCACAAGACCGGCGAGGCCCGCGACATGGCCGAACGCTGGGCCGCGCTGGAGGCCTGGACGCGCGCGCATTTTCCCCAGGCGGGGGCGGTCGAGCACCGCTGGTCCGGGCAGGTGATGGAGCCCTTCGACGGGCTGGCCTTCATCGGCCCCGACCCGGCCTATGGGGGGCGGGTCTTCGTGGCGACGGGCGACAGCGGCATGGGCATGACCCACGGCACCATCGCCGGGCTGGTCCTGTGCGAGCTGATCCACGGCAGCGGCAGCCCCTGGGCCGCGCTCTACGATCCCGGCCGCAAGATGACCAACAAGCTCGGCACCTATCTACGGGAAAATCTGGACGTGGCACGCCACTTCCTGCCCTACGTCCAGGGGCCGGAGCTGGAGGGCGAGGACCGCATCCAACCCGGCCAGGGCGCAGTCCTGAAATCGGGAGTCTGGCCCGTCGCCGTCTTCCGCGACGAGTCGGGGGCGCTGCACCGCCGCTCCGCCATCTGCCCCCACCTGAAATGCGTGGTGCGCTGGAATCCCGGCGAGCGGAGCTGGGATTGCCCCTGCCACGGCTCCCGCTTCGCCGTGGACGGGACGGTTTTGAACGGTCCGGCCACCCAACCCCTGGCGCCCGTGGAGGACTCCGCAAGCAAAAACTGATAAAATCCTTCGAAACCGAAGAGTTTCGACCGGGCGTTGCAGGAAGGCTGCGACGAATTAACCTGTGGTAAAGGACTCCGGTTCGATCATACCCTTACGGCGAAACGATGACGCGCGGGAGGCGGCGATGTATTACTCGGAAATGTCCGGACCGACAGGGACGACCAGCACGGTCCTGCAGCAGGCGAACACCGCCAAGAAGGCAACCGAGAGCAAGGCCGCGGACGGCGCCAAGGCCGCAACCCCCGCCGCCGACGCCGCGACTCCCGCGAAAAGCGCCAGCCCGGCCTACACGATCAGCCAGTCGATGGAAAACCTGCTCGACAACCTGTCCGGCAAGAAGCCGGCGGCGGGCGCCGACGGCGCGAACGCCGGTGCGGCGGGCGACGCGGCCGCCGGCGGCAAGACCGGCGCCCAGGCGATGGCCGACCGGGCCAAGCAGGCCGAGCAGATCATGCAGAAGGCGCTGGAGCAGTCCAAGGGCCTTTCCGGCCTGTTCGAGAAGGCCATCGACAACATGGCCGGCGACCTCGGCAGCCTGCTCGGCGGGCTGGGCATGTCGGACGACGACGTGAAGGGCGCCGTCGGCGACTTCGGCAGCGCCATGAAGGACAAGCTGAAGTCCATGGATTTCAGCCAGATGGGCATGAGCATGGAGGAAGCCCGCTCGCAGTGGTCCATCGAATCCCGTGGCATGGAACTGACCATCCAGGACGGCGACAAGTCGGTCCGCATCTCCTTCGCCAAGTCCACCCTGGACTTCACCCGCGAGGACCGCGGCCTGTCGGCGACGCTGAACGCGGACGGCTCGGGCAGCGCCATGTTCTCCGCCGCCACGACCAAGGTGTCCGGCAAGGCCACCGGCATGATCGTCCGCGCCAACGGCTTCAGCGACGATGAGATCAAGGGCGTCCTGGAGAAGCTGAACGGCATGGCCGCGAAGGGCGGGATGAGCGGCCTCGGCGCCCTGACCCCGACCAAGAGCGCCGATGGCGTGATGCACCTGAATCTCGACCTGTCGCAGCCCATCGCCGGCCTGACCGACGGCAGCAGCAGCGCCGCCAAGGGCGCCGCCGCGGCGGACGCTTCCCAGAAGGTCGACATCACGGCGTGAGGACGGGCGGGCCGTTTTCCCACAAAGGGTGCCCGCAAAAGGGGTGCGATCTGTGATAACGGGAGCCCATGCTTGCCGTTGAGCCGGCTGCCTGTATAGAAGCGGCTTTCGCTGTTTCGGAGATTCGCTTCCCCATGACCGACCGCCCCACGACCGACCGCAACGCCGTGCTGGCCGCGAACCGGGCTTTCTACCAGGCCTTCACCGCGCGCGACTTTCCCACCATGGACCGGCTGTGGGCCGCCCGCCTGCCGGTGTCCTGCATCCATCCCGGCTGGACCATCCTGTTCGGCCGGGAGGCGGTGGTGTCGAGCTGGCAGGACGTGCTGCGGTCCCCCCGCGGCCCGGCGGTGCAGGCGCGCAACGAACGCGTCAGCCTGTACGGCGACACCGCGGTCGTGCTGTGCGAGGAGATGGTGGGCGACGCGGTCCTGGCCGCGACCAACCTGTTCGCGCGCGAGGACGGCGAATGGCGGCTGGCCCACCACCAGGCCGGACCGATCGCCGAACCGGCCTCGCAGATCCTGACCCCTCCCGACCGCCTGCCGCCCGGCGGCCTGTTGCACTGACCGCGGTCGCGTTCCCCTTTGCCGGCCTCAGCGCCGCTCCGCCGCCCTCTCCAGCTGCCAGATCAGATCGCCCACCACCCGGTCGGCGGTGATCCGCTCGGGGTCGCTGTTGGTCAGGGCCACCGCGGCCCAGCGGTGGGCGCGTGAGAAGGCGATGTAGGCGTTGAAGCCGCCGGTGGAGCCGGAATGCCAGAGGATCGGCGTGCCGTCCGCCGCCCAGGCGACGAACCAGCCCAGCGCCATCGCCCCCTGCCCCAGCGCCCCCGGGTCGCGCAGCGCCCGCCCGTCCACCTGCACCGACTGGGCGAGCGCCAGCGTCGCGGTGGTCTCGCCGTCGCAGGCGGCCTTTCCCAGGCCGGTGCAGTCGCCCATGTTGGCGCGCAGCCAGCGCAGCAGGTCGTCGGCGGTGGAGTAGAGGCCGAAGGAGGGCTGCATGGCCGGCGCCTCCCAGTCGGGCACGACCTGCCCGCGGGCGTGGCCCACCGCCTTGCGGGCGCGCTGCCCGGCGTTGGGCGCCAGGGTGGTGTCGGTCATGCCGAAGCGGTCGGTGACCACCCGTTTCAATAGGGTCTCGTAGGGAATGCCGGAGGCGGTGGACAACGCCTCCCCCAGCACCGCCATGCCGACGTTGGAGTAGCGGAAGCGCGTGCCCGGCGGCACCGTCAGGCTGAAGCCGGACAGCCACGCCCCCACCTCCTCCCGCGTCAGCGGCTTGTAGGGGTTGCGCGGGTCCTCCAGCCGGCTCCAGGAGAAGCGCGGAGTCTCCGGCACGTTGGGCAGCCCCGCCGTGTGGGTGGCGAGGTCGAGCAGGCGGATCGGCGTGCCGTCGAAGTCGGGGGCGTGGACCGGCTTGGGCAGATGGCGGGCCAGCGGGTCGGTCGGGGCGACGCGCCCGGCGCGGATCAGCTCCGCCAGGATGGTGCCGGTGAAGGGCTTGGTCAGCGAGGCGATCTGGAACAGGGTGCGCCCGTCCGGCGGGCCGCCATCGGGCCGCCCGCTGTCGCCGCGCCCGACGACGAGGCTGCGCCCGTCGCGGATCACCCCGACCACGATGCTGCCCGCCCCCGCCTCCTCGAGACGGCGGTCGGCCAGCGCCGTCACCGCCTCCCGAAGACGGTCCGGGGGCACCGCGTCCGCCGGGGCCGGCGCCGTCGCCCAGACGGTGAGCGCAAGAAACGACACGACACCGAGCACCGGCCCCCGCATCCCCACCCTCCGTCATCGGCGCGCGGAATGCGCGCTGAGGGAAGAGTGGGAAGCCGCCCCGCCCGCGGGTACGCCCGCGGACGGACATCACGCCAACGGAGCAGGCCGCGCCGGGCGGGTTAGACCGGTGAGAGGCAGTCTACTCGGTCGGTATCTCCGCCAACGGCGGGCGGCGGTCCTTCACGATGGTCAGCGGCACGTCGTCGGCGGCGATCTCGATGATCGGCTGGCCACCGAGCAGGCTGGGGCACTGCTTGACCTGGGTGAAGGCCATGAAGAAGTCGGCCTTGCGCCAGTCCAGCCCGCTGCCGTTGACCAGCTTCAGCCAGGGCGGCAGCTCGAAGCGGACGGCCAGCGTGTTGCCGCAGACCGACAGGGTGTACTGGCGCGGCGGCGCCTTGCCACCGTTCTCGCGCTCCACCAGCGCGACCAGCTCGGCCAGAGCCTCGTGCTGGGAGTTGCCCCAGTAATCCAGTTCGAACCGGCCCTCGGCGCCCTTCAGCCCACCGGTGAACTGGTTGTAGTAGACGTACTGGTTCGGGTGCATGGCGCCGAGCTGCCACGCGTACAGCACGGCCACCGCGATGGCCGCCGCCCCGTACGCCTGCCCCGTACGCCTGCCCACCGCCTCGGCCCCGCTCCACAGCCGGTCGAAGGCGATGCCGGCCAGCACCGCCATGGGCGGCGCCACGAACAGGAAATGGCGGATGCCGTTGTAGACGGACGGGCGCATCAGCATGAACAGGATCACCGGCAGGAAGGCCGCCAGCGCCAGCGGCACCCAGCGCACCGCGCCGAAGGCGCCGTCCACGCTCCGCCAGCCGCCGCGCACCACCCACAGGGCGGCCAGCACCACCGCGGCCAGGGTGCCCAGCAGCACCGCCTCCGGCAGCTTCACGCCCAGATAGACCGGCAGATAGAGCGCCGGCGGGGCGGCGGAGCTGACCATCTGCCCCATGAACAGCGTCTGGATGTCGATGGGGAAGTGCGAGACGACGCGCAGCGCCTCCAGCGGGTTCAACGGCTTCTGCACCGCCCAGGGCCAGAACAGCGCCATCACCGCGTAGGCCAGCGGGATGGCCGGCAGCAGGGGCGGCACGGAGCGCCGGACGACGCCCAGCGCCGGCCGCAGCCCGCCCTGCCACGCCACCAGCACGACATAGAGCGCCAGCGCCACCGCGAGGTAGAAGCCGGCCAGCACCCCGCCCACCCGGATCGACAGGGTCAGGCCGAGCGCCAGCCCGAATTTCAGCACGGCGCTGCGGCGCGGGGCCGGCATCTGGCCGATGATGCGGGTGGCGAAGTAAAGCGTCCACACCATGCCCGCGGCGAAGGGCACGTCCTTGGTGTTGTTGAACATGGCGCCGTAATAGACGCCGGACAGCGCCAGCAGCGCCGCCGCCAGGAAGCCCGCCCGCGGCCCGGCCAGCAGCCGCGCATAGCGCCAGCAGCCGGCGATACCCAGCACCCCGACCAGCGCGCAGAGCAGGTGGCGCGTCTCGTACTCCTCGAACGGCGAGATCGGAACCACCAGCGCGGTCACCAGATCGAACAGCCCGCCATACAGATACAGGTCCTTGAAATGGAAGGCCGACCGGTCGGTGAAGCCGGACAGGTAGAAGGACAGCAGCTTCTTGCCGTAGATGTGCTGCACCTCCTCGTCGGTGCTGATCCCGTAGTTCCGGAAGGTCAGCGCGGCGAGGATGATCAGGCACAGCAGAAGCGCGCGCGCCATGTCGTCCCACAGGGCGCCGGCGCGGCGTTGCGTCAGGGCGCCCGCCGGGGACGACGCCCCGAGGGGATTCAGGCCGAGCGGCGGCATCAGGCTCATGAAGGGCGGTCCTCGCTTCCGGGCCGGCGCCAAGCGCCTGCATTGGCCCCCGGATTGGCCGCCAAATTGGATGCCGGAGCGGCGGTCTCGTCCTCGAAGCCGTGCGCGGAACGGACGATGTAGAGGGGACGCCCCTTCACCTCGTTGAACACGCGGCCGAGATAGTCGCCGATGACCCCCAGCGTGACGAGCTGGATGCCGCCCATGAACAGCACCGCGGCCAGCAGCGATTCATAGCCGGGCACGTCGATGCCGTAGATCAGGGTGCGCAGCAGGCGCAGCAGGATGTAGACGAAGGCGAAGCCGGAGATCGCCATGCCCACCAGGCTCCACACCCGCAGCGGGAAGGTGGAGAAGGCGGTCAGCCCGTCGAAGGACAGGCTGAGCAGCTTCAGGAAGCCCCATTTGGTGTCGCCGCCGGCGCGCTCCCCCTGCTGGTAGGGGATGCTGGCCTGACGGAAACCGACCCAGGCGAAGATGCCCTTCATGAAGCGCGTGCGTTCCGGCATGCGGTTGATGACGTCGACCACCCGCCGGTCCATCAGCCGGAAATCGCCGACCTCGCGCGGCAGCTTGACCTCCGACAGGTTGTCGAAGATCCAGTAGAAGGCGCGGGCGAACATCCGGTGCTTCAGGCTCTGCCCCACCCGCGCGTGGCGCACGGCGACGACCACGTCGTAGCCCTCGCGCCATTTGGCGAGGAATTGCGGCAGCAGCTCCGGCGGGTGCTGCAGGTCGGCGTCCATCGGCACCACGGCGTCGCCGGTGGTGTGGCGCAGCCCGGCCGACAGGGCCAGCTCCTTGCCGAAGTTGCGCGACAGGTCGACCACCTTGACCCGCGGGTCGGCGTCATGGACGTCCAGCAGGCGGTCGAGCGTGTCGTCGCGGCTGCCGTCGTTGACGCAGACCACCTCCCACTCGGCGTCGAGCCGGTCGAGCACCGGCACCAGCCGCTCGAACAGCGCCGCGATGTTGAGGCCTTCGTTGTAGAAGGGGATCACCACCGACAGACGCCCCCGCTTCGTGCGGGCGGAGCGCGACGGCTTCGGGGCGGAAGCGGCGTCGCTCGGCTTGGGGACGGTGGTGGGTGGGGCGTTGGCGGATGCCGCCAGAGTGGGCGCGTCGGTCAGGGACATGGCCGGCCGTTGGGTAAGATCATCACGAGCCGGGTCGGGGGGGTCCATGCAGGCGTCCCCGGCGGAGCGCTTCGCCCTTTGGCATATAGCACGATACATGTGGATGAGCAAAACGCCTCTATTGTGACCATCCACGGCCTAAGCCGTGACCAGCACACCGCTGGAACCGGCGCCGGAACGGTCCGTCGCTGGTGGGCTAACGCCGCGGTCCCGACAAATATTCCAAGGCCCCGCGAATCCGCCAGAACCCGGAAGGATAAGGACATCCCCAAGCGTGCGCGGAGGGGCCCCATGCCCGTTTTCGGGGACCGGAAACCAGTTGGCACACTTAATGAATTGGTAAGCGTGCACTGCCATGTTTTGTACCTAAACCATTCAGCCTCATCCGGAGTTTTCCCGACCATGAGCCTGTTCAACCATCTTCGGGTCGGCACCAAGATCACCGCGGCGAACGCCGGGGTTCTCCTCTTCCTGGTCGCCATCGGCGGCCTTGGGGTCTATGCCCTGATGGACGCCAAGCACGGCTTCGCGACCTATCAGACGCTGGCCCGCCAGACCACCGAGGTCGGGCGCATCCAGGCGACGATGCTGGAGGTCCAGCTCCACGCCAAGACCTTCCTGCTGACCGGCAGCGAGGAGGCCGCCCACACGGTGGACTCGCTGGCGGCCGACCTCGACGGGCGGATCGACGAGGCCAAGACCCTGTTCACCGAGCCGACGCTGAACCGCACGGTGACGCAGATGGACAACGAGCTGGGCCAGTACCGCGAGGCCTTCACCCGCATCATGGAATTCCAGGCGACCCGCAACGAGGCGGCGGCGGAGCTTGTGGATCTCGGGACCAAGATGGAGAAGGCGCTGAGCGGCGTCATGGACAGCGCCTACGGTGACGGCGACACCGAGGCCGCCTATCAGGCGGGCATGGCGTCCCGCCATTTCCTGTCCGCCCGGAACGCCGTCAACCGCTTCCTGACCGACGGCTCGGCGGAGAGCGCCGACAGCTTCCGCAAGGAGCTGCAGAGCGCCCGCGAGCGCGGCAACGCGATGCTCGCCAAGCTGACCGAGCTGGAGCGCCGCCGCGGCGCCTCCTCCTTCCTGGCCTACCAGCGCGTCTTCGCCACCCAGTTCGAGAAGGCGGTCGTCGCCACCACCAAGCGGGACGAGCTGGTCTCGCAGGTGCTGGAGACGCTCGGCCCGACCGTCAACGCGCGGGTCGAGCAGCTGCGCGAAGCCAGCGCCCGCCAGCAGGCGGCGCTCGGCACCACCGCCACGGAGAACATCGACCGCGCCCGGACGGTGACCACCGCCGCCGCCGTGGTCGCCGTCCTGCTGGGGCTGATCTCCGCCCTGCTGATCGGGCGCGGCCTGTCGCGGCCCATCGTCTCGATGACCGACACCATGACCCGTCTGGCCGGCGGCGACCGCCGGGTGGACGTGCCCGGCCTCGACCGCGGCGATGAGATCGGCGGCATGGCCAAGGCCGTCGAGGTCTTCAAGCACAGCCTGATCGAGGCCGACCGCATGGCCGCCGAGCAGGCCGCCGAGCATGCGACCCGCCGCGAACGGTCGGAGCGCATCGACTCCCTGACCCGCGAGTTCGACCGCATGGTGATGGAGGTGCTGGGCCGCGTCTCCTCCGCCGCCACCCAGCTCAACAGCACGGCCCAGGGCATGTCGGCCACCGCCGAGCAGACCACCCGGCAGGCCAGCGCCGTCGCCGCCGCCTCCACCCAGGCGACCGCCAACGTGGAGACCGTCGCCGCCGCCGCGGAGGAGCTGTCCAGCTCGATCCAGGAGATCAGCCGGCAGGTCGCCCAGAGCAACAGCATCGCCGGGCAGGCGGTCAGCACCGCCGAGCGGACCGACACCACCGTGCGTGGGCTGGTCGACGCCGCCCAGCGCATCGGCGAGGTGGTGCAGCTCATCAACGACATTGCCAGCCAGACCAACCTGCTGGCGCTCAACGCGACCATCGAGGCGGCCCGCGCCGGTGAGGCCGGCAAGGGCTTCGCCGTGGTGGCAAGCGAGGTCAAGAGTCTCGCCAACCAGACCGCCAAGGCGACCGAGGACATCTCCGGCCAGATCGCCGGCATCCAGCAGGTCAGCCGCGAGGCCGCCGGGGCCATCGCCGAGATCGGCCGCGTGATCGGCGAGATCAGCCACATCTCCACCACCATCGCCGCGGCGGTCGAGGAGCAGGGCGCGGCCACCCAGGAGATCAGCCGCAACGTCCAGCAGGCCGCCCGCGGCACGCAGGAGGTATCCGGCAACATCGCCGGGGTGACCCAGGCGGCGGAAGCCACCGGCGACGCCTCCCGCCAGGTGCTCGACGCCGCCGACGGGCTGACCGGCGAGGCGGAGGGTCTGCGCGGTTTCGTCTCCCGCTTCCTGACCGACATGCGGGCCGCCTGACGGTTTCGTCTTCACCCCTCCTCCATCCGATTGCGATGGAGGAGGGGTTTTTCTTGCGCCGCCCCGGCCCTGTTGGGCAAATAGGGGTCATTGCGCACCCCGGACCGCTTTTCCCATCATGATCCTGACCCCGATCCCGGCCGAGACGATGCCGGAGGCCCTGGCGACCTTCGAGCGCCTGCTGGCCGGCAAGCCCCTGCCCCTCGCCGCCTTCCGGCGCATCGCCGCAACGTGGCCGGTGCCCGGCGGCGTCGACACCCCGGAGCAGCGCGCCGAGGCGGTGCGGCTGGCCCACGCCCACGGCATCGGCACGCTGGACGAGCCGCCCAACACCTCCTTCATGTGGGACGGCGAAGTCATCCGCACCGACGTGGAATCAACGGTCATCGTGCATGAGGTCGCCCACTGGCTGGTCGCCGCGCCCGAGCGCCGTCCGCTCTACGACTTCGGCCTGGGGCCGGGGCCGGAGACGACGCTGCGCAAGGAAGCGCGCGGCCAGCAGAAGCTGACCTTCGAGGAATGCATGCACGAGGAGCAGCAGACCTCCCTGCTGGGCGTGCTGTGGGAGGCCGAGCTGGGCCAGCCGGCGATCCTCGCCTTCCTGGAGCAGAACTGGATGGAGCGTTGGGAGCGGGAGAGCACCGCCGCCTTCTTCATCCGCCATGTCGAGGAACTCTTCACCCGCGGCCTGATCGACGCCGAGGGCCGCCCGTCCACGGCGCGCGCCTGGGCGGACAAGCGGGCGGACGAACGGATGCGGGCCGCCTGACATTCGCACTGCCCATAAATCAATCATAATTCCCCTGGAGGCTGGACCGTCATGACCCGCAACCTGCTTACGCTGGCCTCCGCGCTGGCCCTGCTCGCCACCCCGGCGGCGGCGGACACGCTGAAGATCGGCATGATCACCACCCTGTCCGGCCCCGGCGCGGGCCTGGGCATCGACATCCGCGACGGCTTCGCGCTGGCGGTGGAGCATGCGGGCGGCAAGCTGGGCGGGCAGGACACCCAGGTCATCGAGGCGGACGACCAGCAGAAGCCGGACGTCGCCGTCGGCCTCGCCAACCGCATGGTCGAGCGCGACCGCGTGCAGGTGGTGACCGGCGTGGTCTGGTCGAACCTCGCGCTGGCGATGCTGCCGACGCTGGCCGGCGGGCAGACCTTCTTCATCAGCCCGAACGCCGGCCCGTCGCAGCTGGCGGGCGCGCAGTGCAACCCGTACTTCTTCAACGCCGCCTACCAGAACGACCAGATCCACGAGGCCGTGGGCAAGCATGTCCAGGACGAGGGCTTCAAGAAGGTCTATCTGATGGCCCCCAACTACCCGGCGGGCAAGGACGGTCTGGCCGGCTTCAAGCGCTACTACAAGGGCGCGGTCGCGGGCGAGGTCTACACCCAGGTCGGACAGCTCGACTACGCGGCGGAGCTGGCGCAGCTCAAGGCCGCGGCGCCGGACGCCGTCTACGTCTTCTACCCCGGCGGCATGGGCATCAACTTCATCAAGCAGTACGAGCAGGCCGGGCTGAAGGGCGCCGTGCCGCTGTTCGGCCCCGGCTTCTCCTTCGACCAGGACATCCTGGCGGCGGTCGGCGAGTCCGCGCTCGGCGTGAAGAACTCGGCGCAGTGGAGCCCCGACCTCGACAACGCCGCCAACAAGACGTTCGTCGCCGACTTCAAGGCCAAGTACGGGCGCATCCCGTCCATGTACGCCGCCCAGGGCTACGACACGGCGCTGCTGATCGACACCGCGGTGAAGGCGGTCGGCGGCAACCTCAAGGACAAGGACAAGCTGCGCGCCGCGCTGGCCTCGGCGAAGATGGACAGCCTGCGCGGCGCGGTGACCTTCAACACCAACCACTACCCGATCCACAACATCTACCTGCGTGAAGTGGTGAAGGGCGCGGACGGTGCGGTGACCAACAAGACCGTCGCCACGGTCTTCGCCAACCACGCCGACGCCTACGTCAAAGACTGCCCGATGAAGTGAGGCGCAGGCAGGACGCCGGAGAATGGACGCGCTCCTCCTCGTCGAACAGGGGCTGAACGGGCTTCAGCTCGGGGTGATGCTGTTCCTGATGGCCGCCGGGCTGACGCTCGTCTTCGGCATCATGGACCTCATCAACCTCGCCCACGGCACCTTCTACATGGTCGGCGCCTACCTGACGGCGGCGCTGGTGCCAGTGCTGGACAGCTTCCCGCTGGCGCTGGCGGCGGCCGTGCTGCTGACGGCGCTGCTCGGGTTGGTGGTGGAGGCGGTGGCGCTGCGCACGCTCTACCGCCGCGACCACCTGGATCAGGTGCTGGCGACCTTCGGGCTGATCCTGTTCTTCAACGAGCTGGTGAAGATCGTCTTCGGCCCGGTCCCCATCTTCCTGAACCCGCCGGCGGCGCTGGCCGGGACGGTGGACCTGTTCGGGCTGAAATACCCGGCCTTCCGGCTGGCGATCCTCGTCGTGGGCATCGCCGTGGCGGTGTTCCTCTGGCTGCTGATCGCCCGCACGCGGATCGGCATGCTGATCCGTGCCGGCGCCACCAACCGCGAGATGGTGATGGCGCTGGGGGTGGATGTCCGGCTGCTGTTCGGGCTGGTCTTCGCGCTGGGCTGCGGGCTCGCCGGGCTGGCCGGCGCCATGGCCGGGCCGGTGCTGGCCGTGCAGGTCGGGATGGGCGAGCAGATCCTGATCCTGACCTTCGTGGTCATCGTGATCGGCGGCATCGGCTCGATCCGCGGGGCGCTGGCCGGCGCCCTGCTGGTCGGCATGGTGGACACGCTGGGCCGCGCCCTGCTGCCCGCCGCCTTCCGTCTGGTGATGGACGCCGCCAACGCCAGCGCCGCCGGGGCCGCGCTCGCCTCCATGGCGATCTACGTGCTGATGGCGGTGGTTCTGGCGATCAGGCCCAAGGGCCTGTTCCCAGCGCATTGAGGAACGGCTAGGTTCACTTTATGACCACGAACGAGTTCACGCTGCTCTTCCGGCGGCGCTTCAGCATGGCCCATCGCCTGATCGCCGGCGATTCCGTCAAATGCGCCGTGCCGCACGGCCACAACGAGACCGTTTCGGTGAAGCTGGAGGCCGTGGGCCCCGCACCGCTCGACGGGGCGGCGAACATGGTGGAGTCCTTCGCGCGGGCCAAGGCGACCTGGCACCGCTGGATCGACGGGCATGTCGACCACGCGCTCCAGCTCTCCCACCGCGACCCGCTGATCGGCTATTTCCGGGAGCACGAGCCGGAAAAGCTGCCCATGCTGCTGATCACCCCCGGCGATCCGACGACCGAGGCGCTGGCCGCCTGCATGATGGCCAAGGCCAACGCGCTGTTCGCCGCGGAGACCTCGCCCTTGCGCTGCGTCGAGGTGGAGATCGAGGAGACGCCGACCAACACGGTGATCTTCCGCGGCGTGCCGGAGCATCACCTGGACGCCGGCTACCTCGGCCTGCCGGGCGCGCCGTGGTGGCTGCGCGGGGACATGAGCATCAACGACCTGTAGCGGGCACCGTCTTCAGGCTTCAGGCTTCAGGCTTCAGGCTTCAGGCTTCAGGCGATCCCCAGCAGCTTGTGAAGCTGGACGCTCATCCGGTAGCCGTGGGCCAGCGCCACGGCGGTGCAGGCCTGCCGGTTGGCGACGTTCCGCTCCGCATCGCCGTCGTCGCGCGGCATCACCGTGACGGCGGCGCCGGGCGGCGGGCGGAACAGCCGGGCGCCCTGCCCCGGCAACTGGGTGGACAGGGTGGGCAGCCCGTCGCCGGGATCGCTCTCCCCCGCCGCCAGCACGTATTTGTAGACCGACACCCGCGGCACGAGGTCCGGGTGCAGGCCGGGCGTCTTCGGGCTGCACACGATGGTCAAGCGCGGGTCGTCCGGCATGCCGTCCAGCCACAGCGTGCCGTTCGTCTCGATCTGCACGCGCAGGCCCCGCTCCAGCAGGGTGCGGATCAGCGGGACGACGTTCTGGCGCAGCGGCTCCCCGCCGGTCAGCACGATCAGGTCGCAGACCGCGGGGCGCAGCTCCCCGATGCGGGCCAGCAGCTCGTCCAGGGAGGGACGCCAGGGCGAGCTTTCGAAGTCGGTGTCGCACCAGTGGCAGCGCAGGTTGCAGCCGCCGGTCCGCACGAAGACGCTGGGCTCCCCGACGAAGGGGCCTTCGCCCTGAAGGGTGTAGAAGACCTCCTGTATCCACAGGCTTTGGCCGTCGCCCCCCTCCTGCGGGCGGACCGGGTTGGCGCCGCGCATCAGACCCCGCCCCCGTAGGCCACCGGATCGGACAGCCCGGCCTCCCGGAAGCCCTTCAGCCGCAGCAAGCAGCTGTCGCAGGAGCCGCAGGCGGCGCCGTCCGGCGCCGGGTCGTAGCAGGAGTGGGTCAGGCCGTAATCCACCCCCAGCTCCAGCCCGCGGCGGATGATGCCCGCCTTGTCGAGCGTCATCAGCGGGGCGTGGATCTTGAACCGGCTGGTGCCCTCCACCCCCGCCTTGGTGGCGAGGTTCGCCATGGTCTCGAAGGCGGCGATGTATTCGGGCCGGCAGTCCGGATAGCCGGAATAGTCCAGCGCGTTCACGCCGATGAAGATGTCCGACGCCTCCAGCGTCTCGGCCCAGGCCAGGGCGAAGGACAGGAACACCGTGTTGCGCGCCGGGACGTAGGTCACCGGGATGCCCGTCCCCAGATCCGCCGCGCTGGCGTGCTTGGGCACGGCGATGGCGTCGGTCAGGGCGGAGCCGCCGAAGGCCCGCAGGTCGATGTCGGCGATGACGTGGCGGTCCACCGCCATGGCCGCGGCGACGCGCTTGGCCGCCTCCAGCTCCACCGCATGGCGCTGCCCGTAGCGGAAGCTGAGCGCGTTCAGCCGATAGCCCTGCTCCCGGGCGATGGCCAGCACCGTCGTGGAGTCCAGCCCGCCGCTGACCAGCACCACAGCATTCTTCGCGTTCATGTCACTGCCCTTTCCCATGATACAGGCCGGCCCGGCATAATCCGGTCCTCGCCGTTGGTCAACGGCGGCGGCCAAGCGGCGGCGATCCCCCGCCCGATGGAAAAAACCCAAGGCTGTTAACGCTTCGGAAATTCCCCTTGCAGCACCCTTGTTAGCGAGACGAACATCCAAAAGGCAGGCACAGAACCGGCACCGCGACCTCCGCCGGTTGCGAGGGAGACATGGCCGTGAACGCAGTCCAACCGCCGCCCAGCGCCAAGGACGACCACGCGGACCGGACCGGCATCGCCCCCCCTTGTCACTGCGACGGCGCCGCCAAGGCGGCGGATTGCCAAGCCTCCTGCCATCTGAACGACGCGGCCTTCCGCGAACGGGCCAGGGATATCCTCTCCAGCGGCCGGCTCATCACCGCCGGAGCGGTGCATCTGATCGGGCTGGAGGACATCCGGGACCATCTCGGCGATCGCTGGGAGCGGGTGAAGGAGCGGGTCCACACCTACACCGACCGCCTGCTCGAAAAAACGCTGTCCTCCCATGACGTGTGGTTCCGGCACGGCGATTCCCAATTCATCATCGTGTTCGCCCACGCGGACCTGCAGGCGGCGCAGCTCATCTGCGGGCGGATCGTCGAATCCCTGCATCAGGCGCTGCTGGGGCACAGCGACACCAGCCAGATCATCGTCAAGAGCGCGCTGGTGGAGATCGACGGCAGCATCGCAGTCGGCAGCGCGCGGCTGGACGAGCTGCTCGACGCCGCCAGCCAGTCGAAGGGGCCGGTTGGCCCGCCGCAGGCCGAGGAGCGCCGGCGCCCCTCGCTGTCCGCCTTCGCGCTGGGCAACGACGAGCCGCCGCCGCCGCCCAAGGTGCTTTTCCGCCCGGTCTACGACGTGCGCAACAAGGTGATCTCCACCTACACCTGCCGCCCGGACCTCCAGACCTGCCGGCACATCAACCAGATCATCTTGGCCGAATTCCTGCAGGAGGAGGCCATCTTCGATTACGACATGGAAGCCCTGTGCCACGCGGTCTTCACCTACAACGAGCTGTACAAGAACAATTTCCGCTACGCCCAGACCATCCCCGTGCATTTCGAGACCCTCGCCTCGGCACGGCGGCGGCGGGAGTATCTCCAGTCCTGCCGGATGATCCCCGCCTGCCTGATCCCCTTCCTGGCCTTCGAGCTGGATGGATTGCCGCAGGGCGTTCCCAGCGGCCGGCTGGCCGAGATGGTCACCCTGCTGCGCCCCTTCGGGCGCGCCACCATCGTCATCCTGCGGGAGGAGACCACCGACATCGGCACCTACGCCAGAGCCGGCGTCAAGGGTGTCGGGCTGTCCATGGATTTCCGGGACGGCGATCAGCGCTGCATCGACAAGATCAACGCCTTCTGCCCCGTCCCACGCAAACATGGTCTGTTCGCCTATCTGGACGGCATCCGCAACATCGAACAGTTTCAGGCGGCGATCGAAGCCGGGGCGGCCTATGTCAGCGGGCCCGTGGTCGGCAAGGATTCCGACGTTCCCGAACACATGCGGCGCTGCACCGAGAAGCAGATGCTGATGAGGGCCAGAGTCAAGGCACGCCGCGAGTCGGCATAGGCAAGTTCGGAAAGGCGCGCTTCTTTTCGCATAGACCATCTGCAAAGGCCGGCCCCACGCCTCCGTTAACGCATTAGCAAGTGCGAAAGGATCATTCTGTTTGTGCAGTCGATCCATTCAAGTTCGCACCCATTCCAGGCGGCTGCCCTGTCTTTGGGTTCGCGCTCCCCACAACCGGAAAGGGAAGCTCGACCATGGCCACACACCATCCCTCCGGTCCAGACGGCGCCCCACCGGAACACGACGACGGCCTTACCCCGTCCTTGGCTCCGTCCTCCACCCAATCGATCGACGAGTCCTTCAAGGAACGCGCCCGGCAGATCCTGGCGCACAGCCAGACGGTCACCGCCGGATCGGTCCACCTGATCGGCCTCGACGAGATCCGGAATGAGCTGGGCGACCGCTGGGGAAGCGTGAACGAGCGGGTGCACGTCTACACCGAGCGCATGCTCAAGAAGGTTTTGTCGCCGCGCGACGTGTGGTTCCGCTATGGCGAGAACCACTACATCATCGTCTTCGCCCAGGCCGACCGGAAATCGGCGCAGCTCACCTGCAGCAAGGTGATGGAAAGCCTGCACCAGGCGCTGCTGGGCCACGCCGACACGCGGCGCATCACCGTCAAGACCGCGGTGGTCGATGTCGGCGGCGGGGTCGCCCTGGACACCGCACGTCTGGCCGACCTGCTCAAGGACGCCGTCCACAAGCGGGAAGCGCCCGCGGCGCCGTCCCCGCCGGCCGACGGCGCCATTCCAGCGACCATACCAACGGCGGAGGCGCGGCACCCGCATTGGACCGAGATGCCAGCGGACACCATCACGCCGCAGAGCCGGCCCAAGGTGCTGTTCCGTCCAGTGTTCGACGTGAAGCACAAGGTGGTGTCGACCTACTGCTGCCGCACCGACGCCGACACCTCCCGCACTCTGAACCTGATGGACGCCTTCGACCCGGAGCGCGAGGAGGCCGTCTTCGACCTCGACATGGAGACGCTGAGCCTCGCGGTCAGCACCTACAACGAGCTGTACGCCAACAAATTCCGCTACGCCCAGACCATCCCCGTCCATTTCGGCACGCTCGCCTCCAGCCGGCGGCGGCGGGAATACATCCAGGCCTGCCGGATGATCCCGCGCGTGCTGATGCCGTTCCTGGCCTTCGAGCTGGACGGGCTGCCGGCCGGCGTCCCCTATGGCCGGCTGGCCGAGATCGTGGCGATGCTGCGGCCCTTCGCACGCGCCGCCATGGTCATCCTGCACGAGGACGCGGGCGACCTGTCGGTCTACGCCACCGCCGGCGTCAAGGGAGTCGGGCTGCGGCTGGACGGGCGGGAGGACGAGCCGCGCATCCTCGAGCGGGTGCAGACCTTCTGCCCCGGACCGCGCAAGTTCGGCATGTTCGCCTATGTGGACGGCGTCCGCAATCCGGTGGAGCTGGAGGCGGCGGAGGCCGCGGGCGCCGCCTATCTGAGCGGCCCCATCATCGGCGAGGATTCGGAGGTGCCGGAACACATGAAGCGCTGCACCGAGCGCCAGCTCCTCCAGCGGTCACGGCGGCGGCGCCACGACACGCCCTGGGGGTGACCCGGCGGACATGAGCGGGCCGGCGCGACCTTTTGTGTTCAAGGTCGCCCAACTGTGCGAAAAGACGGGCCTACCGATTGGCCCACCGATTGGTTGACCGCCCCTCTTTCCCGGCCCTCCATGCCCCCGACCGCGCCCCGAACCGCCCTGCTCACCCGCCCCCGCATCGCCCTGCTGATCCTGCTGGCCGTCGCGCTGGCGCTGCCCACCGTCGCCGACTGGATGGGGGAGCCCTTCTACGTGCGGCTGGCGACGCGCATCCTGGTCTTCGCCCTGGCGGCGGTGAGCCTCGACCTGATCCTGGGCTTCGGCGGGATGGTCAGCTTCGGCCACGCCGCCTTCGTCGGGATCGGCGGCTACGCCGTCGGCATCCTGTTCGCCCACCAGTCGGACGGATCGACGCTGTTCGGCTTTCCCGGCACGGTGAACGGGCTGATCGTCTGGCCGCTGGCCATGCTGGCCGGGGCGCTGGCGGCGCTGCCGGTGGGGGCGATCTCGCTGCGCACCACCGGCGTGCCCTTCATCATGATCACGCTGGCCTTCGCCCAGATGCTGTTCTACCTGATGACCGGGCTGAAGGCCTACGGCGGGGACGACGGCATCGCGCTGTGGAGCCGCTCCACCCTGCCCGGCCCGCTGAACATCGCCGACCACACCACCTTCTACTATGTGGTGCTGGGGCTGCTGGTGGCGGCGCTGGCGCTGGGCTGGCGGCTGGTCAATTCCCGCTTCGGGCGGGTGATCCGCGGCGCCAAGGACAACGAGCGGCGGATGGCCGCCCTCGGCTACCCGGTCACCCGCTACAAGCTCGTCGCCTTCGTCATCGCCGGGGCGCTGGCCGGGCTGGCCGGGGCGCTGCTCGCCAACGCCACCATGTTCGTCGGGCCGCAATATCTGCATTGGAGCCGCTCCGGCGACCTGATCGTGATGGTCGTTCTGGGCGGCATCGGCACGCTGATCGGCCCGGTGCTGGGCGCCGCCGCCCTCCTGCTGCTGGAGGAGTTCGTGCCGGAGCTGATGGACCTCGCCCACGCCGGGCTGGGCGAGCATTGGAAGATCGTGCTGGGGCCGGTGCTGATCCTTCTGGTGCTGTATGCCCGCAAGGGCCTGTGGGGCGTCGTCGAGGGGAGGCGCCCGTGAGCAGCCCGCTGCTGAGCCCCCCTCTGCTGAGTACCGACTCGCTGGTCAAGCGCTTCGGCGGTCTGGCCGCCACCGACGGCCTCTCGCTGTCCGTCGCGGAGGGGGAGCTGCACGCCCTGATCGGCCCGAACGGGGCGGGCAAGACCACCCTGATCGGCCAGCTGTCGGGCGAGCTGACGCCCGATTCCGGAACCATCCTGTTCGACGGGCGCGACGTCACCCGCCTGCCCGTGCACAAGCGGGCGCAGCGCGGGCTGGCGCGCAGCTTCCAGATCACCTCGATCTTCCCCAGCTTCACCGCGCTCGACAACGTGGCGCTGGCGGTGCAGGCCCACGCCGGGCACAGCTTCCGTTTCTGGCGCGACGCCGCGCGCGACCGCCGGCTGGCCGACCCCGCCCGCGCGGTGCTGGAGCGGGTGGGGCTGGGGGCGCGGGCCGACACCCGCGCCGACGCGCTGGCCCACGGCGAGAAGCGGCAGCTCGAACTGGCGATGGCCCTGGCGACCGGACCGCGGCTGCTGCTGCTCGACGAGCCGATGGCCGGCATGGGGCCGGAGGACTCCGCCCGCATGGTCGAGCTTCTGCGGGAGCTGAAGGGCGGCGTGACCATCCTGCTGGTGGAGCACGACATGGACGCCGTCTTCGCGCTGGCCGACCGCATCACCGTTCTGGTGCGCGGCAAAGACCTCGCCAGCGGCACCCCGGAACAGATCCGCAACGACCCGGCGGTGCGCGAGGCCTATCTCGGCGACGAGCTGGAGGTCGCCTGATGCTGCGCGTCGCCAACCTGACCGCCGCCTACGGCTCCAGTCAAGCGCTGTTCGGCATGGAGCTGTCCGTCAACGCCGGCGAGGCGGTGACCCTGATGGGCCGCAACGGCATGGGCAAGACCACGACCATCAAGGCCATCATGGGCCTCGTGGCGCCGACCGGCGGCTCGATCACGTTCGAGGGGGAGGAGATTGCCGGACGGCCGCCGCACCGCATCGCGCGGGCTGGCATCGCCCTGGTGCCGGAGGGGCGGCAGGTCTTCCCCACCCTGACCGTGCGCGAGAACCTGATCGCCACCGCCGCCAACCGCTTCGCGCGGCGCGATCCCTGGACGGTGGAGCGGGTCCACGCCCTGTTCCCCCGGCTGGCCGAGCGCGCCGGCAACCTCGCCCGCAACCTATCGGGCGGGGAGCAGCAGATGCTCGCCGTCGGGCGCGCCCTGATGACCAACCCCAAGCTGCTGATCCTCGACGAGGCGACGGAAGGGCTGGCCCCGCTGGTCCGCCAGGAGATCTGGGACTGCCTCGCCCGCCTGAAGGGCGAGGGGCAGGCGATCCTGGTGGTGGACAAGAACGTGCACGCCCTCGCCGCCCTGGCCGACCGCCATCACGTCATCGAGAAGGGGCGGCTGGTGTGGTCCGGCAGTTCCGCCGCCCTGCTCGCCGACCCCACCCTAAAGGAGCGCTATCTTGGCGTCTGAAGCCTTGTATGGCGGCATGACCGCCGCCGAGATCGACCGCCAGTACAATTTCCGCAAGCTGGTGCCGGAACACCCGGCCTATTTCGCCCGCTGGCAGGCGGAGAGCGAGGCGGTGCGCGCCCGGCTCGGCGGCCGCTACGACGTTCCCACCGGCCCGCACCCGCGCCAGCGCGCCGACGTCTTCCCGGCCGGAACGAACGCTCCGGTGCTGGTCTTCATCCATGGCGGCTACTGGCGCGCCCTGTCGAAGGACCTGCATTCCTTCATCGCCGCGCCCTATGTGGAACGCGGGGTGGCGGTGGTCCTGCTCGGCTACGGCCTGTGCCCGGACGTGACGATGGACGAGCTGTGCGGCCACGCCCAGGCCGGGCTGGACTGGGTGATCGCCAACGCGGCCGGCTTCGGCGGTGATCCGCGGCGGGTGGTGGTGTCCGGCCATTCGGCGGGCGGCCACCTGACGGCGAAGCTGGTCTCGGAGAACCGCGACCGCGTGGCCGGCGGCATCCCGATCAGCGGCCTCTACGACCTGGAGCCGATGCTCGGCTTCGAGGTGAACGAGCAGCTGCGGCTCGATCCCGACTCGGCGCGGCGGCTGAGCCCGATCCACGCCGTTCCCGCCCCCGCCCCGCTGCTGATGCCGGCGCTGGGCGGCCTTGAGACCGACGCGATGCACCGCCAGCAGGCCGACTACGCCCTGGCCTGGGCCGCGCAGGGCAACGCGGTGCGGGAGATCGTGGAGCCGGGCGCCGACCATTTCAGCGTGGTCGACCGCTTCGCCGAACCGGGCAGCCTGCTGTTCGAGGCGGCGCTGGCGATGCTCAAGGACGCTTGAGACACACCCGGGGCCGGAAACGAAAAAAGCCTTCCCGGTCGGGAAGGCTTCTTCGTTTGAGCGTTCGCTCGAATGAGAGTGGCGGATGGGGGGAGATTCGAACTCCCGATACCCTTGCGGGTATGCCGCATTTCGAGTGCGGTGCATTCAACCGCTCTGCCACCCATCCGCTGCCCCGTTTCCGGGGTGGCGCGGAACCTACCCAAAAGCCTGGGGGGATGCAAGCCCTTGTTTGCAAGAAAATGAACGGGAAAATGCCACCATGCCTGTTGACTCCCGGTGGCCCATCGGTTAAATCCCCGCTCTCACGAACGGGCTTGCACCTCAAACGGTGGGCGAGCGGCCCTTCCGTTTGTTTTGAGATAGGCAGTGACGACGATGTTTGCAGTGATCCGCACCGGCGGCAAGCAGTACAAGGTCGCCAATGGCGACGTGATCCGCGTTGAGAAGCTCGAGGCCGAGGCCGGCGCTTCCATCACGCTCAACGACGTGCTGATGGTCAGCGACGGCGGCAGCACCACCCTTGGCACCCCGACGGTTGCCGGCGCTGCTGTGACCGCCGAGATCGTCGCCCAGGATCGCGGTCCGAAGATCATCGTCTTCAAGAAGAAGCGCCGCCAGAACTATCGCCGTAAGAACGGCCACCGCCAGGACCTGACCGTCCTGCGCATCACCGGGATCAACGGCGCCGCCTGAACGGCCGCCGACCAGTCACAGGAGTAACTCCCCATGGCCCATAAAAAAGCAGGCGGCTCCTCGCGCAACGGCCGCGACTCCGCTGGCCGCCGCCTCGGCGTGAAGCGTTTCGGTGGCGAGAACGTCGTCGCCGGCAACATCATCGTCCGCCAGCGCGGCACGAAGTTCCACCCCGGTGAGAACGTCGGCATCGGCAAGGACCACACCCTGTTCGCCAAGGCGGACGGCGTGGTGGCCTTCAAGCACAGCGCCCAGGGGCGCACCTACGTCGCCATCGAGGCGGTGGAGGTCCCGGCGGTCGCGGCCGAGTAATCTCGTCCGGCCCGTACGGTGTATTCGGATGATCGGGGGTTCGGGCAACCGGCCCCCGATTTTCTTTTGTTGATGGTGTGGTCACCGCCCCCTTCCCACGGTTGGAGGACGGTGCGCAAACGGTAGATTGGCCGGCACGGTCCCCGATGAAGTTCCTCGATCAAGCCAAGGTGTATCTGAAAAGCGGCGACGGTGGCCCCGGCGCCGTGGCCTTCCGCCGCGAGAAGTTCATCGAGTATGGCGGACCGGACGGCGGCAACGGCGGCCGCGGCGGCGACGTCGTGATCGAGGTCGTGAACGGCCTCAACACGCTGATCGACTACCGCTACAAGCAGCATTTCAAGGCGCAGCGCGGCAACCACGGCATGGGCGCCAACCGCAACGGCGCCAAGGGCAACGACGTGGTCCTGCGCGTGCCGGTCGGCACCCAGCTCCTCGACGAGGATCAGGAGACCGTCCTGCTCGACCTGACGGAGGCCGGCCAGCGCGTCGTCTTCCTGAAGGGCGGCGACGGCGGCTTCGGCAACGCCTATTACAAGACCCCGACCAACCGCGCCCCGCGCAAGTCGCACCCCGGCTGGCCGGGCGAGGAGCGCTGGGTCTGGCTGCGGCTGAAGCTGATCGCCGACACCGGCCTGCTCGGCCTGCCCAACGCCGGCAAGTCCACCTTCCTGGCCGCGACCACCGCGGCGCGGCCGAAGATCGCCGACTACCCCTTCACCACGCTGGCCCCCAACCTGGGCGTCGTCCGCGCGGGTGACGAGGAGTTCGTGATCGCCGACATCCCCGGCCTGATCGAAGGCGCGCACGAGGGGCACGGGCTGGGCGACCGCTTCCTCGGCCATGTGGAGCGCACCCGCGTGCTGCTCCACCTGATCGACGGGACGGCGGAGGATGTGGTCCAGTCCTACACCACCATCCGCAACGAGCTGGTCGCCTATGGCGGCAATCTCGCCGACAAGCTGGAGATCATCGGCTTGAACAAGGCCGACGCCCTGCTCGACGAGGAAATCGCGGAGAAGAAGGCCGCGCTGGAGGCGGCGTCGGGTGCCGAGGTGATGGTTCTGTCCGGCGCCACCGGCCAGGGCGTCCAGGCGGTGCTTTACCGCTTGCTCACGCTCATCAAACAGTCCAAGGAAGAGGAGCCCGACGTCATCCACGCCCCCGCCACCCGTTCCATCCCCCGGCCGCCGGTCGGCCAGAAGATGGACGACGAGTATGCGGGCTGGAACGAGGAGACGGGCGAGTACGACGATCTCCCCGAGGAGGCGGACGACGGCTCCGACTCGGATGGGGATGACTGGGACGATGAAGGCGACGATGACGGTGACGACACCGAACACAGCGACGGCGACGGCCACGACGACAACGCCAAAGGCTGATACCCCCTCCCTGCTTCCCACCCTGCTCCCCACGTTGGTCGAGGCGCGGCGGCTGGTCGTCAAGATCGGCTCCGCCCTGCTCGTCGACGGCGCCACCGGCCAGATGCGCCGCGACTGGCTGGACGCGCTGGCCGACGACGTGGCCGCCTGCCGCAAGCGCGGCCAGGAGGTGGTGATCGTCACCTCCGGCGCCGTCGCCTGCGGGCGCGAGCATCTCGGCCTTGTCGGGCGCGCCCTGCGGCTGGAGGAGAAGCAGGCCGCCGCCGCCACCGGCCAGATCCGGCTCGCCGCCGCCTATCAGGAGACGCTGGCCCGCCACGGCCTGACCGTCGCCCAGGTGCTGGTGACGCTGGAGGACACCGAGGAGCGCCGCCGCCACCTCAACGGCCGCGCCACCATCGACACGCTGCTGAAGCTGGGCGCCGTCCCCGTCATCAACGAGAACGACACGGTCGCCACCGCGGAGATCCGGTTCGGCGACAACGACCGTCTGGCCGCCCGCGTCGCCCAGATGATCAGCGCCGACACGCTGGTCCTGCTGTCGGACATCGACGGCCTCTACACCGCCGACCCGCGCAAGGACCCCGACGCCCGGCACATCCCGGTCGTCCAGGAACTGACCTCCGACATCGAGAACATGGCGGGCGAGCCGCCGCCCGGCTACAGCTCCGGCGGCATGGTGACCAAGATCGTCGCGGCGCGCGTGGCGCTGGCCGCCGGCTGCCGCATGGTCATCGCCAAGGGCAAGCGCATGAACCCGCTGGCCGCGCTGGAGCAGCGGCCCGAGCAGGGCGGCGCGCTCTGCACCTGGTTCCTGCCCGCCGCCTCCCCTTCCTCCGCCCGCAAGGCGTGGATCGGCGGCAACCTGAACGCCCATGGCACGCTGATCGTGGACGCCGGCGCTCTGTCGGCGCTCGCCCGCGGGGCCAGCCTGCTGCCCGCCGGGGTGCGCGCCGTCGAGGGCGACTTCGAGCGCGGCGACGTGGTGGTGGTCAAGGCGCCGGACGGGCGCGAGGTGGCGCGCGGCCTGACCGCCTACGCCGCCGAGGATGCCCGCCGCATCGCCGGCCGCAAGAGCCACGAGATCGAGGAGATCCTCGGCTACCGGGGCCGCGACGAGATGATCCACCGCGACGATCTGGTGGTGCGGTGAGCGTTCCGATCGTGGGCCGCCCGCCCCTCCAGGCAATCCTGTGGGACATTGACGGCACGCTGCTGGACAGCGAGCCCTGGCACCAGCGGGCCACCATCGCGGTCTGCCGACTGCACGGCCATGCCCTGTCCGACACGGACTACGCGGCCACGCTGGGCGTCGCCTTCCCGGAGCTGTACGCCCGGCTGCATGCCGCCCGGCCCATGGCCCTGACCTTCCGGGAATGGGCGGACGCCATCACCGACCTCTATCTGGAGCGCATCGCCGAGGTCGAGGCGCGGGCCGGCGCCCTGGCGCTGGTTGACGCCTTCGCGGAGCGGGGGCTGCTGCAGGCCTGCGTGTCGAACAGCGGACGCCGGGTGGTCGAGGCCAACCTGCGCCACATGGGCAGCCCGCACTTCCTATTCGGGCTCAGCCGCGACGACGTGACCAAGGGCAAGCCGGACCCCGAGCCCTACCTGACCGCCGCCGCCCGCCTCGGCGTGCCGCCCGCGGCCTGCGCGGTGATTGAGGACAGCCCGACCGGCGCCCGCGCCGCCAAGGCCGCTGGCATGCTGACCATCGCCTGGCCGCAGCACGCCGACCTGCTGTTCGACGCCGCGGACCATGTGGTCACGGACCCGGCGGAGCTGGACTGGGACGGCCTGTGCGGCCTTGCGGAGCGCATGGCGGCGGACTGACCGCCGCCCTCTGGGCGCTTCAGCCCTTCACGATGAAGAAATAGACGGTCATCGCCACGCCGACGACGATCACGAACTTGCGCAGGATCGGCGGCGGGATGTGCCGGGCGACGGCAGCCCCGGCGTAGCCGCCGGCCATGGCGGCGACCAGCATGATCAACGCCTCGTTCCAGTAGACCGCGCCGCCGAGGACGAAGGCCACCACCGCCACCGCGTTGAGGCAGCCAGAGACCAGCGCCTTCAGCCCGTTCATCGCGTGTAGGTCGGTCAGGCCGAAGACGCCCAGCGTCGCCAGGATCAGGATGCCGATCCCCCCGCCGAAATAGCCGCCGTAGATGGCGATGAAGAACTGCACGATCAGCACCGTGTTGTGGCCGACCTTGAAGTTGCGGCGGATGTAGGCCGACACCTTCGGGCCGAAGGCGAACAGCACCGTCGCGAACAGCAGCAGCCAGGGGATGACCGCCTCGAACACGCGCTGCGGCGTCCACAGCAGGAGCAGCGCGCCCAGCAGCCCGCCGATCAGGCTGACGCCGAGGAAGGCCGGCAGGCTGACCTCCTTGATCCGTCCCAACTCCCGCCGGTAGCCGTAGGCGCTGGCCAGCGCGCCCGGCGACACCGCCACCGTGCTGGTGGCGTTGGCGTTCAGCGGCGGCACGCCGGCCATGATCAGCGCCGGGAAGGTCAGGAAGCTGCCGCCACCGGCCACGGCGTTGAGCACGCCCGCGAAGAAGGCGGAGACGATCAGCAGCAGGGTCAGCATGGGGCCACGGTCCGGCGGGTGGAAAAGCCCGCGGACTATGCCTTCTCGGCGACGCTTACGGTACTGCGTTTTCGGCGGTGCGGTATTTCACGTACGGCCGGTGGGGTCTAGCGGGTCGGGGGAAGCGTACGGAGGTACGTGACCAGGGCGCCCAGCTCGCCGTCGCTCATGGACTTGTAATAGTGATAGCCCATCGGCGGGCTCAGTCGGCTGCCGTCGGGACGTACACCCTCCGTGATGGCCTTGCCGATCTCCGCGTCGGTCCATCCGCCCAGCCCGTGCTCCTTGTCCTGCGTGATGTTGCGGGACACCGCGTTGCCCCACGGCCCGGTGAAGTTGCGCCCGCCGGCCCCCATGCGGGTCATGTCGAGCCGCCCGTCCGGCAGCATCGGCGTGTGGCACTCCATGCAGTGGCCGAGCGGCCCGGCCATGTACGCGCCGTAGGTCACCGGGTCCGTACGCGGCACCTCCGCCACCGTCCCGACCGGCGGGCCGTAGGCGGCGGGCAGCGCCATGCGGTACTCCGACTTCGGGACAGAATGCCGCACCGGCGGAACGCTGCGCAGATAGGCGACGATGGCGCGCAGGTCGCCGTCCGACAGGCCGCGGTAGAAGCCGAAAGGCATCGGCGGGCCGATCAGACTGCCGTCGGGGCGCTTGCCCTCGCGGATGGCGGTGATCAGCTGCTCGTCGGTCCAGCGCCCGATCCCCGTCTCCGGGTCCGGCGTGATGTTGGAGGCGTAGGCGGTGAAGGGGTCCTCGACGAAGGGCGTCCCGCCGGCCAGTTCGCGTCCCGCCACCGGACCGCCCGGCCCCTGCGGCGTGTGGCAGTTGCCGCAGGCGACGATTCCGTTGACCAGGGCGCGCCCCCGTTCCACAGGCGATTCCAGCGCCGTTTCGGCCCAGGCCGTCGCGATCATGCCGGACAGCATCAGGCACGCGGCGACGCTGCCGCGGCGGACAAGCCGGACCATGGGCCGGACCATGGGGTTCTCCCTCACCGATGATGCGGAAAGCCACGCTACCCCCGCAATCGGCCGCGGCACAGACGGATTGTTGAGTACACCGATCAGCAATTCGGCTTAGCCGCCATGGCTTTCGCGGAGCCGCGGGATGGGCTATGGTTCCGGCCCTTTTTGTTTGGCGAACGCCACTGGAGTGAGACCGATGTCCGCCCTGCTTGAGACCACCGACGCCTTGCACGATCAGATGCTCGCCCTCGGCCGCGCCGCCCGCGCCGCCGCGGCGGAGCTGGCGACCGTGCCAAGCCCGTCGAAGGATCAGGCCTTGCGGGCGGCGGCCGCCGCGATCCGCGCCCGCAAGGCGGAGATCCAGGCGGCCAACGACGCGGACGTCGCCGCCGCCCGGGAGCGCGGCCTCGCCGGCCCCATGATCGAGCGCTTGGCCCTCAACGACGCCCGCATCGAGGCGATGGCCAAGGGGCTGGAGGATATCGCCGACTTCCCCGATCCCATCGGCGGCGTCATCGCCGAATGGACCCGCCCCAACGGGCTGGCCATCCAGCGCGTGCGCGTGCCGCTGGGCGTGATCGGCATCATCTACGAGAGCCGCCCCAATGTGACCGCCGACGCCGGCGGCCTCTGCCTGAAGTCGGGCAACGCGGCGATCCTGCGCGGCGGCTCGGAGAGCATCCGCTCATCCCGCGCCATCGCCGCCTGTCTGGCCGACGGCCTGCGCGCCGCCGGTCTGCCGGAGGCGGCGATCCAGCTCGTCCCGACCACGGACCGGGCGGCGGTCGGCCACATGCTGACCATGCGCGATTTCATCGACGTGATCGTCCCGCGCGGCGGGAAGTCGCTGATCCAGCGCATCGCCGAGGAGAGCCGCATCCCGGTCATCAAGCATCTGGACGGCAACAACACCGTCTATGTCGACGCCGGGGCCGACCCGGAGAAGGCGCGCAAGGTGGTGATGAACGCCAAGATGCGCCGCACCTCGATCTGCGGCGCCGCCGAGACGCTGCTGGTCGACCGCCGGATCGCCGACGCCGTCCTGCCGGTGCTGGTGAAGGATCTGCTGGACGCCGGCTGCGCCGTCCGTGGCGACGCCGCCGCCCAGGCCGCCGACCCGCGCGTGACGGCGGTGACGGCGGAGGACTGGGACACCGAGTATCTCGACGCCATCATCGCCTGCGGCGTGGTGGACGGGGTGGACGGGGCGATCGACCACATCAACCGCCACGGCTCCCACCACACCGACGCCATCGTGACCGAGGACCCGTCGGCGGCGGAGCGCTTCCTCCAGCGCATCGACAGCGGCATCGTGCTGTGGAACGCCAGCACCCAGTTCGCCGACGGCGGCGAGTTCGGCATGGGTGCCGAGATCGGCATTTCCACCGACAAGTTCCACGCCCGCGGCCCGGTGGGGGCGGAGCAGCTGACCAGCTACAAGTATGTCGTGCGCGGCGATGGCCAGACGCGGCCGTAACACGTCCATCCACGAGCCCCCCTCCCAACCTCCCCCCGCTTTGCAGGGGGAGGAGTCAATCCCCTCCCCTGCGAAGCGGGGGAGGGTTAGGGTGGGGGTACCGTGAAACCACCCCCCCACCGCTACGCCGGCCCGCTCCACGCCGGCCTGCGCATCGGGCTGCTCGGCGGCTCCTTCAACCCGGCCCACGCCGGGCACCGGCACATCAGCCTGTACGCGCTGAAGGCGCTGGGGCTGGATCAGGTGTGGTGGCTGGTCAGCCCGCAGAACCCGCTGAAGCCGGTGCGGGGCATGGCACCGCTCGCCGAACGGCTGGAGGAGGCCCGGCGCACCGCCCGCCATCCGGCCATCCGGGTCACCGCCATCGAGCGCGAGCTTGGCACCCGCTACACCGCCGACACGCTGGCCAAGCTGAAGCGGCGCTTCCCGAAAACGCGCTTCGTCTGGCTGATGGGGGCGGACAATCTTCGGCAAATCCCCCGCTGGCGGCATTGGACGCGCATCTTCCGGCTGGTGCCGGTTGCAGTTCTCGCCCGTCCAACTTATTCTATGGGAGCGCTTGGTGGCATGGCCGCTCAGCGCTATGCCCGTCGCCGGGTGAGCATGCACAAGGCCAAGGGGTTGGCCGGTTCGAAAACACCGGCCTGGATTTTCCTCCGCAACCCGCTGCATCCGGCTTCGGCGACGGCGATCCGCCGGGCACGCGCCAGCGGGTCGTGACCCTGTATCGCGAGGTAGGTACCATCAACACGTTCATCGAACCGGCCGCGCCCGTTGTGCGGCCCGCGCCCGTTCCCGTTCCCCAGCCGGACGAACTGAAGGCGCTCGTCGAGAAGTCCCTGGACGACGATCAGGCCGAAGACGTCGTCGTCATCGACCTTGCCGGCAAGACCAGCATCGCCGACTACATGATCGTGGCGTCGGGCCGCAACACCCGGCACATCGCCGCCATGGCCATGAAGCTGGCCGACCGCATGAAGCAGGCCGGCCTGCGCGGCGTCGAGGTCGAGGGCCTGAACCAGTGCGACTGGGTTCTGGTCGACGCCGGGGACGTCATCATCCACCTGTTCCGCCCGGAAGTCCGGACCTTCTACAACATCGAGAAGATGTGGGGTCTTGAGACGCCGCGGCCCTCCGCCGAGCGCATGAGCGCCTGACGGACGACGCTCAGGACGGGTGACGAACGGGAGTCGGACCGATGCGTCTGTGGCTTGCCGCGGTTGGGCGGTCACGGACCGGTCCGGCGCGCGACCTGTATGACGAGTATGCCGGGCGCCTGTCCTGGCCGCTGACTCTGCGCGAGGTCGAGGTGAAGAAACGCCTCGCCTCCGACGAGTTGAAGCGGCAGGAGGCGGAGCTTCTTCTGGCCGCCATCCCCGCCGGGGCCATCGTCGTGGCCCTGGACGAGCGCGGCAAGACCATCACCAGCGAAGCCTTCGCCGCCAAGATCGGCGGCTGGCGGGACCAGGGAGCGGGCGACATCGCCTTTCTCATCGGCGGGGCCGACGGCCACGGCGACGCCGTGCGGGCGCGCGCCGATTTCCTTTTGGCCTTGGGCGCCATGACATGGCCGCATATGCTGGTGCGAGGCATGTTGGCGGAGCAAATCTACCGTGCCCAGCAAATTCTGGCCGGACACCCCTATCACCGTGCATGACTCCCATTGTGCGCGTGAGCAGGCATGCCATTTTCTGATCCGGCCCAAGGCAATAAGAACCCGGCCATAAGAAGACTGGCATCAGACCGTTCGACCGAGACCCGCAACCCGACCGTGACAGGCGTATGAGGACCGTGATGACCGAGACCAATCGTCCCCGACCCGTAGTGCTGTGCATCCTGGATGGCTGGGGCTACCGCGAGGAGCGCGAGGACAACGCCATCGCGCAGGGCAACACGCCCAACTGGGACCGTCTGTGGTCGTCGGAGCCGCGCGCCTTCCTGGAGGCCAGCGAGGAGGAGGTCGGGCTGCCCAAGGGCCAGATGGGCAACTCCGAGGTCGGTCACATGAATCTGGGCGCCGGCCGCGTCGTCCGCCAGGATCTGGTGATGATCGACCACGCCATCGTCGAGGGCGAGCTGGAGCGCAACGCCGCCCTGACCGGCCTCGCCAAGACGCTGCTGGCCTCGGGCGGGCGCTGCCACATCCTGGGCCTGCTGTCGCCGGGCGGCGTGCATTCGCACCAGGACCACATCGCGGCGCTGGCCGGCGTGCTGGCCCATGAGGGCGTCCCGGTCGAGATCCACGCCTTCACCGACGGCCGCGATGTGCCGCCGCAGAGCGCCAAGGACCAGATGGCCGAGTTCATGGCCGACGTCCACGCCCTGCCCGGCGTCAATGTCGCCACGGTCAGCGGGCGCTACTACGCCATGGACCGCGACAAGCGCTGGGACCGCGTCGCCAAGGCCTACGCCACGCTGGTGAGCGCCCAGGGTGAAAAGGCCGCCGACCCGATCCAGGCGATCGAGCAGAGCTACGCCGCCGGCACCCACGACGAGTTCATCCTGCCGACCGTCATCGACGGCTACACCGGCATGAAGGACGGCGACGCCATCCTGATGGCCAACTTCCGCGCCGACCGCGCCCGCGAGATCCTGGCCGCCTTCGTCGACCCGGCCTTCGACGGGTTCGAGCGGGCCTCGGTCCCGAAGCTGGCCGCCGCCGTCGGCATGGTCGAATACTCGTCCACGCTCGCCAAGCTGATGACGACCATCTTTCCGCCGAAATCCTTGACCAAGGTGCTGGGCGAAGTGGTCAGCGAGGCCGGATTGACCCAGTTGCGCATCGCCGAGACGGAAAAGTACCCGCACGTCACCTTCTTCTTCAACGGTGGCGAGGAGCGCGTGTATCCGGGCGAGGACCGCATCCTGGTGCCGTCGCCGAAGGTCGCCACCTACGACCTCCAGCCGGAGATGTCCGCCGCCGAGGTGACCGATAAGGTCGTCGCCGCCGTGGACAGCGGGAAGTACGATCTGGTGGTCATCAACTACGCCAACCCCGACATGGTCGGCCACAGCGGCATCCTGTCCGCCGCCATCAAGGCGGTGGAGGCGGTGGACGTCAGCCTGGGCCGGCTGGAGGCCGCCGTGCGCGCCCAGGGCGGCGTGATGCTGGTCACCGCCGATCACGGCAACTGCGAACTGATGAAGGACCCGGAGACCAACGGCCCGCACACCGCCCACACGCTGGACAAGGTGCCGCTGGTGCTGGTGAACGGCCCCGCCGGGGTGTCGGCGATCCGCAGCGGGCGTCTGGCCGACATCGCCCCGACGCTGCTCGACCTGATGAAGCTGCCGCAGCCGGCGGAGATGACCGGCAAGAGCCTGATCGACCGCGCCAGCGCGCGGGCCGCCGCGGAATAAGGCGGAACCGGGCATGGGCGCAGGGCGCGATCATCCGGCGGGTGTTGCTCTGCTCCCCCTCCCCGTCTCCGGTCCGCAAGAAGCCGGGCGGAGACGGGCGTTTTTCTGGCGGCCGGCCCTGCTGACCGCCACCCTTCTCGTCATCTCCACCGCCGCCGCGGCTCAGACCGAGTCCCCCGGCCAGACGTTGAAGCGGGTGGAGCAGGACCTCCAGGCCGACAAGGCCCTGCAAAAGCAGCTCGACCGCCAGTCCCAGGCGCTCCAGAAGGAGCTGGACGAGCTGCGCGACCGGCTGGTCGGTCTGGCCGACCAGGAACGGGCGCAGGAGGACGAACTCGCCCATCTCGAAGAGTCCCTGACCGCCCTGGAGACGCAGGAGCGCAGCCAGGCCGAAAAGCTGGAGGGCGAGCGGCAGCAGATCGCGGCCCTGCTCGCCGCCCTGCAGCGCGTCGCCCGCATCCCCCCGGAAGCGGCGCTGGCCCGCCCGGACGGGCCGGTGGACACGCTGCGCTCCGCCCTGCTGCTGCGCGACACGGTGCCGGCCCTGCGCGCCCGCGCCGACGCGCTGGCCCAGGCGCTGACCCGGCTGGCCGAAACGCGCGAGGCGCTGCAGGCCCAGCGCAGCCGCACCTACGCCGCCCGCCTCACCCTGATCGACCGCCAGAAGGAGATCGGCCAGCTCGTCGCCCGACGCGAGGAGCTGTCGCGCCAGACCGAGGAGGAGCGGCAGCAGGTCGCCCAGCGCACCGCCCGCCTGACCGGTCAGGCCGCCGACCTGCGCCAGCTGATGGACCGCATCGAGGCCGAACGCCGCGCCGCCGCCGCCATGGCGGCCAAGCGCGAGGCCGAGCGGCTGGAGGCGGAGCGCCGCGAAGCCGAACGCCGCCTCGCCGAGCAGCGGGCCGCGGAGCAGAGACAGGCCGAGCAGAAGCTGGCGGAACAGAAGGCGGCGGAACAGCGGGCCGCCGAACAGAAACTCGCCGAGCAGCGGGCCGCGGACCAGCGGGCCAGCGAACAGCGGGCCAGGGCCGAGGCGGAAACCGCCCGCGCCGCACCCAGCCCGCCCGCCGGGGACCGCCTGCCGGTGGGTGGCCGGGTGACCGTCCGCTACGGCGAGGCCGACCGCTACGGCGCGACCAGCCGGGGCGTCACCATCCAGGCCCGCGCCGGTTCGACGGTGGTGTCACCGCAGGCCGGAACGATCGTCTTCGCGGGGCCGTTCCGCGGCTATGGCCAAATCTTGATCGTGGAACACAGCCACGGATATCATAGTCTCATCGCTGGATTTGGCCGCATCGACACGGCCGTCGGACGGCGCGTGGCCACGGGGGAACCCATCGGCCTGATGCCCGCCGACGGGTCACCCGATCTTTACTTCGAGCTTCGACGTCACGGACAGCCGATCAATCCACAGCGCGGTTTCGGCGCCCCGGAGGGGAAAGGACAAGGGTAGATGAGGATAGTCAAGCGTGCCGCCACCGCCGCGGCCCTGGTGTTTCTGGGGGCCGGCGTCGCCACCGTCACCGCGCAGGTGAACAGCACCGGCAACAGTTCCGAGACCTACCGCCAGCTCAACCTGTTCGGCGACGTGTTCGAGCGCGTGCGCGCCGAGTATGTCGAGTCGACGACGGACGAGCAGCTCATCGAATCCGCCATCAACGGTATGCTGACCTCGCTCGACCCGCATTCCAGCTATCTGAACCGCAAGAGCTTCCAGGACATGCAGGTTCAGACCCGCGGCGAGTTCGGCGGGCTGGGCATCGAGGTGACGATGGAGAACGGCCTGATCAAGGTCGTCTCCCCCATCGACGAGACGCCGGCCTTCCGCGCCGGTCTGCAGCCGGGCGACCTGATCATCCAGCTCAACGGCGAGGCCGTGATGGGCCTGTCGCTGAACGAGGCGGTGGAGAAGATGCGCGGCCCGGTGGGCAGCGACATCAAGGTCACCGTGCGCCGCGGCGAGGCCGGCGAGCCGTTCGAGGTCACGCTGACCCGCGCCGTCATCAAGGTGCAGTCGGTCCGCTACCGCACCGAGGGCGACATCGGCTACGTCCGCATCACCAGCTTCAACGAGCAGACGCAGCAGGGGCTGGAAAAGGCCATCGCCTCGATCCAGCAGCAGCTGGGCGACAAGCTGAAGGGCTATGTCCTCGACCTGCGCAACAACCCCGGCGGCCTGCTCGACCAGGCGGTCTCGGTCTCCGACACCTTCCTGGAGAAGGGGGAGATCGTCTCCACCCGCGGCCGCAAGGCCGAGGAGGGCACGCGCTACAACGCCAAGCCCGGCGACCTCGCCAAGGGCCTGCCGGTCGTGGTGCTGGTCAACGGCGGCTCGGCCTCGGCGTCGGAGATCGTCGCCGGCGCGCTGCAGGACCACAAGCGGGCGCTCGTCCTCGGCACCCAGTCCTTCGGCAAGGGCTCGGTCCAGACGATCATCCCGCTGCCCGGCCACGGCGCCATGCGCCTGACCACGGCGCGCTACTACACGCCGTCGGGCAAGTCGATCCAGGCGCTGGGCATCACCCCGGACATCGAGGTGCACCCGGCCCGCGTCGAGGAGACCGACCAGGGTCTGATCCGCCGCCGCGAGAGCGACCTGCGCGGCGCGCTGCGGAACCCGGACGCCCCCCGCCCGGCCACCACCCAGCCGGCCCCGGCGCCGGGCGCCAGCAACGCACCGGCTCCCGGGTCGGCCCCTGGTGCGGCTCCGGGCGCAGCGCCGGGTGCGACGCCGGCTCCGGCCAACGGCAACGCCCCGGCGGCGCCGTCCGCGGAGAATGGCGAGGGCGCGCCCAACCAGCCGCCCTTCGACTACCAGCTGGCCCGCGCGCTCGACCTGCTGCGGGGCGTCGCCCTGTTCCAGGCCCGCGCGCACTGAGGGAAGGGAACGGGTCCGTGAACGCTGCCGCCCTGCTGGGCCGCCTGAAGCCCGCGAAACGGGAACGTTCCGGACCCGGCCTGCTGGCCCGCCTCCGGCGCCGCAAGGCCGGTGGCGATTCCGACGACGCGCCGCGCGCGCGCAAGGAGCGCCGCCCGCTGTCGCCCCTCGCCAAGAGGCTGCTCGGCGCCTACGCCGCGCTGGCCCTCGGGCTGGGCGGGCTGGGCGGTTGGCTGGCGATGAACGGAGAGCACACGACCGAGGCGTGGCGGGCCGCCATTCCCCGCGTCGAGGTGGCGGTCAAGGGCGCGCAGGCGCCCGCACCGTCGGCGCCGCCGCCCGCCGCGGTAGCGGCCGTTCCCGTCCAGCCGGCTCCTCCGACCGCCGCTCCGGCGATGGCTCCGCCCCCCGCCGCGGTCGCACCGCCGCCGCTCGCCGTGGCCGTGAACGAGCCGGTCACCCTGACGCCGGCACCAGTCCCCGGCCTGGTCGAGGATTCGCGCAACGGACCGCTGCCGCGCATCGCTGAGGACGGGCGCAAGCCCTGGCAGGTCTACGCCCGCCCCTTCCCCGCCGCCGACCGCCGCCCGCGCATCGCCATCGTGCTGGCCGAGATGGGCATATCCGGCGTGACCACCGGCAACGCCCTGCAGAAGCTGCCGCCGACGATCACACTGGCCTTCGTCCCCTACGCCGAGCGGCTGGACAACTGGGTCGAGCGCGCCCGCGGCAAGGGGCACGAGGTGATGCTCTCCATCCCCATGGAGCCCCAGGACTACCCACGCAACGATCCCGGCCCCAACGCCCTGTTGAGCATGCTGCCGCCCGAGCGCAACATGGAGCGGCTGGAATGGTCGCTGGGCAAGGCGGTCGGCTATGTCGGCATCACCAGCACCACGGGCAGCAAATTCACCGCCAACCCCGACGCGGTGAACCCGGTCGTCGCGGCGATGAAGGCGCGCGGCCTGATGGTGCTGGACGCCCGCGCCAACCCGCGCAGCGTCGCCGGCACCCTGGCGGGTCAGGCGGGCGTGCCGCGGGCCTTCGCCGACCGGGTGATCGACCGCGACCTGTCGCGCGGCGCCATCGACGACCAGCTCGCCGAGCTGGAGGCCATCGCCAAGGCCAACGGCGCCGCGGTGGGCATCGGCGCGCCCTACCCCAGCACCATCGAACGGATCAACCTGTGGCTCACCGGGCTGGCCGACCGTGGCATCGCCATCGTGCCGGTCTCCGCCGTGGCCAACATGCAGAAGCAATAAGGCGCATGAGCAAGAAGCCTATCGACCGCGAGTCCCTTCCCTACCGCCCCTGCGTCGGGGTGATGCTGCTGAACGACCGCGGGCAGGTCTTCGTGGCCCGGCGCTGCGACAGCAAGGACGCCTGGCAGATGCCCCAGGGCGGCATCGACGAGGGCGAGGGCGTGCACGAGGCCGCCCTGCGCGAGCTGAAGGAGGAGATCGGCACCGACAAGGCCGAGATCCTCGGAGAGACGGCGGAGAAGCTGCGCTACGACCTGCCCGACCATCTGCTGGGCAAGGTCTGGAAGGGCCGTTGGCGCGGCCAGGAGCAGGTCTGGCTGGCCGCCCGCTTCACCGGCGCGGACAGCGACATCGACCTCGCCACCGAGCATCCGGAGTTCGACGCCTGGACGTGGGTCGATGCCGACGACCTGCCCGGCCTGATCGTGCCCTTCAAGCGCCCGGTCTACGAGTCGGTCCTGGCGGAGTTCGCCCCGATCATCGCGACGCTGCGGCGGGGTTGACCCCCGCCGCGTCCGGCTTGTTCAGGCGACCTTGGCGAGCCGCTTGGCGCGGCTTTCGATCAGCCACCAGGCGCCGCGTGCGGCGACGCTGTAGAAGCGGGTGTGCGGCTTCAGCCCGCAGGCCTTGAACACCATCGCCACCGCCCGGTCGACGTGCTTGGGCCGGTAGCGGCCGTAGGCGCGGCGCATGTAGGCCTGATTGTAGGTCTTGTGCGCGTAGGGCTCGCCCTCCGGCGCGTTAGCCGCGTAGTAGGCGTAGGCCAGCTCGTCGTCCTCCGACTCGCCGATGCGCGACAGCGCGACCTTGAGGCGCTGGAACTTGTTGAGCTGCTCCAGCTCCAGATACTTCTTCGTGTAGGTGTAGAAGAGCTTGAAGTGGCGCAGCTCGTCGGCGGCGATGTTCTTGCAGATCAGCTTGAGGACCGGTTCGTCCGTCGAGTCGCCGATGGCCGCGTAATAGCTGCTGGTGCCGGTTTCGACCATGCAGCGGGCGATCATCTCGCCGGTGCGCGAGCCGCGGACCGAGGCGGCGAGGTCGATCGGCACCTTGTAGCCGGCGCGGAAGCGCTCCACGGCCCGGTCGAAGTTGAAGGTCGGATCGACCAGCTCCGCCCATTTGCCGAGCGCGCGGCCGTGCTGGACCTCCTCGACCGCCCAGCCGTGCGCGACCTCCTGGAACTCGGGATCGTCGTGGAAGACGTTGCAGAGATAGGCCGTGTAGTCGTCGGCGTTGAACTCCACCAGGGCCGCCGCCTTGATGAGCGGGACGAGATCGGGATCGACCTTGCTGTGGTCCAGTTGATCCCAGGGAAGCTCTTCGTATTTCCAGTGCAACGCCACACTCCACTCCCGCTGCTGGCCGCCGTTCCGGGCCGGTTGTTCCACGCTCTGACGGAGAATAGGACGGTAAAAACAAAAACGCCTCGACGGACGGGCCGGGAGGCGTTCGATCCCCTGGGGGATACTATGTATGGCTGCGATGGCGCAATGCAACGGAAACGGCCCAGCCGGCGGTCGCCGCCGGGCCGTGCCCGGTGTCAGTGCGTGGTCGCGCCGGTCGCGTCGAGCTTGGCGCGGGCAATGGCGATCTTCGCCTCCACGCGGGCCTTCTCGTCGTCGGACTTGGCGTCCTCCAGATCCTCGCCCAGGTCGCGGATCTGCTGCTCGACCTTGGCGCGGTCGATCTCGGCGACCGCGATGGCCTCCTCGGCCAGGACGGTGCAGCGGGTCTCGGTCACCTCGGCGAAGCCGCCGGCGACGAACACCCGGTCGACCACGCGGTCGGCCTCGTAGACGTCGATCACGCCCGGACGGACGGTCGAAATCATCGGCGAGTGGCCGGCGAGGACGCCGAAGTCACCTTCCGAACCCGGCACCACGACCATGTCGACGGGCTGCGAGGTCAGCAGCTTCTCCGGAGAGACCAGCTCGAATTCGACTTTATCGGCCATGGGTTTCCTGGTGCCTCTTCATAAGAACCCCCTCCCCCGCGCGGGCGGAGGAGAGGGTTAGCCTCGTTACCGAACCTCAGCCGACCCTGATCAGGCGGCTTCGGCGGCCAGCTTCTTCGCCTTGGCGATGGCTTCGTCGATGGTGCCGACCATGTAGAAGGCCGCTTCCGGCAGGTGGTCGTAGTCGCCGTTCACGATGCCCTTGAAGCCCTTGATGGTGTCTTCCAGGCTGACGAGCACGCCCGGGGTGCCGGTGAACACCTCGGCGACGTGGAACGGCTGCGACAGGAAGCGCTGGATCTTGCGGGCGCGGGCCACGACCAGCTTGTCCTCTTCCGACAGCTCGTCCATGCCCAGGATCGCGATGATGTCCTGCAGCGACTTGTAGGTCTGCAGAACGCGCTGCACCGAACGGGCGACGGTGTAGTGCTCCTCACCGACGACGCGCGGGTCCAGGATGCGGCTGGTCGAGTCCAGCGGGTCCACCGCCGGGAAGATCGCCATTTCGGCGATCGAACGCGACAGCACCGTGGTGGCGTCCAGGTGGGCGAAGGAGGTGGCCGGGGCCGGGTCGGTCAGGTCGTCGGCGGGCACGTAAATGGCCTGCACCGAGGTGATCGAACCCTTCTTCGTGGAGGTGATGCGCTCCTGCAGGGCGCCCATGTCGGTGGCCAGCGTCGGCTGGTAACCCACCGCCGACGGAATGCGGCCCAGCAGAGCCGACACTTCCGAACCGGCCTGCGTGAAGCGGAAGATGTTGTCCACGAAGAACAGCACGTCCTGGCCTTCCTCGTCGCGGAAGTACTCCGCGAGCGTCAGGCCGGACAGGGCGACGCGGGCGCGGGCACCCGGCGGCTCGTTCATCTGGCCGTACACCAGGGCCACCTTGGAGCCCGGGCCGTCGAGCTTGATGACGCCCGACTCGATCATCTCGTGGTAGAGGTCGTTGCCCTCACGGGTGCGCTCGCCGACGCCGGCGAACACCGACACACCGCCGTGCGCCTTCGCGACGTTGTTGATCAGCTCCATGATGGTCACGGTCTTGCCCACGCCGGCGCCGCCGAACAGGCCGATCTTGCCGCCCTTGGCGTAGGGGGCCAGCAGGTCGATGACCTTGATGCCGGTGATCAGCACTTCGGCGTCCGTCGACTGCTCGACGAAGTCCGGGGCCGAACGGTGGATGGGCAGGGTGCGCTCGGCGCCGACGTCGCCGCGCTCGTCGATCGGCTCACCGATCACGTTGATGATGCGGCCGAGGGTGGCCGGGCCGACCGGCACGGCGATCGGGGCGCCGGTGTCCGTCACTTCGGCGCCGCGGACCAGGCCGTCGGTGCTGTCCATGGCGATGGCGCGGACGGTGCTCTCGCCGAGGTGCTGGGCAACCTCGAGCACGAGGACCTTGCCGTCGTTCTGGGTGTGCAGAGCGTTCAGAATGGCCGGCAGCTCGCCGTCGAACTGGACGTCGACAACGGCGCCCGTGACCTGCGTGATCTTGCCGACGGCGTTCGTCGCCTGGGTGGTGGTGGCCATGGAGTAAAGCTCCCTCGGAACTCGATAATTGTCGGATGTGCCGTCGTATCGACCGCGAACGCTGCGCCGTTAAACCGCCTCGGCGCCGGAGATGATTTCGATCAGCTCCTTGGTGATGTAGGCCTGGCGCGTGCGGTTGTAGGTGATCGTCAGCTTGTTGATCATGTCGCCGGCGTTGCGCGTCGCGTTGTCCATCGCGGTCATGCGGGCGCCCTGTTCGGACGCGGCGCTTTCCAGGAGGGCGCGATAGACCTGGATCGACAGGTTGCGCGGCAACAGCTCGGCGAGGATCTGCTCCTCGTCGGGCTCGAACTCGTAGATCGCCTTGACCTCGGCGCCGGCGGCTTCCTCTTCCGCCTGCGCCTCGACGGCGAAGGGAACGAGCTGCTGGACGGTCACGATCTGGGAGATCGCCGACTTGAACTTGTTGAAGATCACCGAGCAGACGTCGAACTCGCCCGCGTCGTACATCGCCAGAACCTTCTGCGCGACGACATCGGCGTCGGCGAAGGACAGCTTGCGGCGGCCCACGTCCTCGTAGGTCTCGACGATCAGCGAGCCGAACTCGCGGCGCAGCTGGTCGCGGGCCTTGCGGCCGACGGTGAGCAGCTTGACCGTCTTGCCTTCCGACTGGAGGCGCTGGATCTGGCGGCGGGACTCACGGACGATGGCGCCGTTGAAGGCGCCGCACAGGCCACGGTCGGAGCTGATGATGACGAGGAGGTGCACCTGATCGGAACCGGTGCCGGTCATCAGCTTCGGGCCGTTGCCCGAGTCCTGCACGTTGGCCGCGAGAGAGGCCAGCATGCGGCCCATGCGCTCGGCGTAGGGACGACCGGCTTCCGCCTGCTCCTGCGCACGGCGGAGCTTGGAGGCGGCGACCATCTTCATCGCCGAGGTGATCTTCCGCGTCGATTGGACGCTGGCGATCCGGTTCTTTAGGTCCTTGAGGTTAGGCATGCCGGCCCTTCATTCCGCTCGGGGTCGTTCGGGTTGACGGACGGGGCGCAGGAACTGCGCCCCCGCCGTCGATCAGACGAACACCTTGGAGAAGTTGTCGAGGAAGGCCTTGAGGCGCTCCTCGGTCGCAGAGGTGATCTGCTTCTCGTTGCGGATCGTCGCCAGGATGTCGGCCCCCTTGGAGCGGACCTCGGCGAGGAACTTCTGCTCGAAGCGGTTGACGTCCTCGACCTTGATCTTGTCGAGGTAGCCCTTCACGCCCGAGAAGATCGACACGACCTGCTCTTCGACCGGCAGCGGCTGGAACTGCGGCTGCTTCAGCAGCTCGGTCAGACGGGCGCCACGGGCCAGCAGGCGCTGGGTGGCGGCGTCGAGGTCCGAGGCGAACTGCGCGAAGGCGGCCATCTCGCGGTACTGGGCCAGCTCCATCTTGATGGTGCCGGCGACCTGCTTCATCGCCTTGATCTGGGCGGCGGAGCCGACGCGCGACACCGACAGGCCGACGTTGATGGCCGGACGGATGCCCTTATAGAACAGGCCGGTCTCGAGGAAGATCTGGCCGTCGGTGATCGAGATCACGTTCGTCGGGATGTAGGCCGACACGTCGCCGGCCTGGGTCTCGATGACCGGCAGGGCGGTCAGCGAGCCGTTGCCATGGGCGTCGCCCATCTTGGCGGCGCGCTCGAGCAGGCGGCTGTGGAGGTAGAACACGTCGCCCGGGTAGGCTTCGCGGCCCGGCGGACGGCGGAGCAGCAGCGACATCTGACGGTAGGCGACGGCCTGCTTGGACAGGTCATCGTACACGATCAGGGCGTGCATGCCGTTGTCGCGGAAGTACTCGCCCATCGTGCAGCCGGTGTAGGGCGCCAGGAACTGCAGCGGGGCCGGCTCCGACGCGGTGGCCGCGACGACGATGGAGTATTCCAGGGCGCCGGCGTCTTCCAGGGTCTTGACGATCTGGGCGACGGTGGAGCGCTTCTGACCGACGGCGACGTAGATGCAGTAGAGCTTCTTGCTCTCGTCGTCGCCCTGGTTGATCGGCTTCTGGTTCAGGAAGGTGTCGATGACGACGGCGGTCTTGCCGGTCTGGCGGTCACCGATGATCAGCTCGCGCTGGCCGCGGCCGATCGGAACCAGGCTGTCGACGGCCTTCAGGCCGGTCTGCATCGGCTCGTGCACCGACTTGCGCGGGATGATGCCGGGGGCCTTGACCTCGACGCGGGTGCGGGTGACGTCCACCAGCGGGCCCTTGCCGTCGATCGGGTTGCCCAGGCCGTCCACGACGCGGCCCAGCAAACCCTTGCCGACCGGCACGTCCACGATGGTGCCCGTGCGCTTGACGGTGTCGCCTTCCTTGATCTCGCTGTCGGTGCCGAAGATCACGACGCCGACGTTGTCGGTCTCGAGGTTCAGCGCCATGCCCTTGATGCCACCGGGGAACTCGACCATCTCGCCGGCGCGCACATTGTCCAGGCCGTGCACGCGGGCGACGCCGTCACCCACGGAGAGGACCTGACCGACCTCGGCGACGTCCGCCTCGGTCCCGAAATTCGCGATCTGCTGCTTGAGGATCGCAGAGATTTCTGCGGCGCGGATATCCATCAGACTGATCCCCCTGAGGCCTTCATGGCGAGTTGCAATTTGTTCAGCTTCGTGCGCACCGAGGTGTCGACCATGCGCGAGCCGAACTTAACGATCATGCCCCCGATCAGCGCGGGATCGACCGAGGTGTTGACCAACACCTTGGAGCCGATCGACGCCTTCAGCGTGTCGGTGACCGCGGCCAGCTGAGCGTCGCTCAGCGGCTGGGCGGAGGTGACCTGGGCGGTCACTTCGCCGCGACGGCGGGCCAGTTCGGCGAGATAGCCTTCGATCATGCCTTCCAGCGCGAACAGGCGGCGGTTCTTGGCCACCAGCCCGATGAAGCGCTTGGTCAGATCGGACACTTCGGCGCGGTCCAGAACCGCGGCCATCGCCCGGCCTTGGTCGGCGCGGCTGATCACGGGACTGCGGACGAGGCGGCGAAGGTCGGCGCTCTCAGCCAGGATTTGCTTCAGCGCGACCAGATCGCTCGCGACCTGATCCAACGCTTTGTTCTCGTCCGCAAGCTCGAACAGCGCGATGGAGTAGCGCGTAGCGAGTTCGGAAACGCCTGTACCTTCGATTGCCACCTGATCCCTCGAATTGAGTTCGGTAGACGGTGAATTTTCAGGGCCTTAAATAGGGCAAAACCCACATCGCGGCGGCCCAGCCCGCGAAAGCGAGCGGTCCAATATCACAGGATTAGGCCCTGCGCAACGGGGTCTGGACAATTTGCACGCGGCTTGCGTGCGGCGTTTTGCGCCCCTGCGGGGTGGGGTCCGTTCTTGGCGGCGGGCACTGGAAATGGGCATACCACTTCACAACCGCAGCGGATCACCTTGGCATCTGAAGGACCTGCCCTCGCCCGGGCCGGCTTTTCCGGCCCCGTTCCGCGGCGGTCCAGAGACCAGACTGTGACCTAACGCCCCACTTAACACCCGTTTAACCATTCACGCGCAGGGTCGTCCCACAGCCCGTCTGACAGGACAAACCCAGGCCAATCATGACCGTCGTCGCCTTCTCCTGCGCCCGCTTCACCCCCGCCGACCTCAACGAGTTCGAGGCGGTGGCCGAACCGAAGCTGCGCCTTGGCCATTGGGCCGGGGTCATCCGCGAAACGGGCCGGGAGCATGACCGGCTCCTCGTTCTCCTGCCCGGCGTGGACCGTCCCGTCTTCCGGTTCGAGCGCGACGGGCGCGGGCGCTACAGCCTGTCCTTCAACGACCGCTCCGGCTGGTACGGCATCGGCTCGGGAGGCAGCGCGTCCGAATGCCTGTCGATCTGGCGCCCCCGCCCGCGGGCCGACCGGTCCGTCTCGGTGCTCTGAGCGCCTTTTTCACCCTTCGGAAAAGTTCGAGTCGACCGCCCGCCGGCCTGCCGGATCGCCCGCCGGCGAAGCCGGTCAGCGGTAGACGCCGACCGACAGCATGTAGGGCTCGCCGCCCAGGACGATGCGGCGCACGATCATCGTCTTCGGCGCGATCTGGCCGGACAGCGGGTCCGTCCATTTGTAGCTGACGGCGCCCGAATCCCGCTCCGCCACGATGTCCAGCGCCTCCTGGATGAAGGGCTTGCCGTCGACGTCCTTCAGGTCCTTGAGGTTCGCGCCGTTCAGCGACGGCGTCCAGCCGTGGGCCACCATCACGCCGTCACGGTCAATCAGCATCGGGTAGAGGTCGCGGTCAATCAGCGCGCCGTCCCGCTGGGCGAAGGCGTCCGGGGCGGCGTCCGCGCCATGCTGGCGCAGATAGCCGCTGGTCTTGTCGAGCAGCGCCTTGGCGTCCGATTCCGTCCCCCGGGTCTGGGCGGGCACGCCCGCCGCCAGCGCGATGATCGCCAGCAGGGCGAGAACCGGAAGAACCGTCAGCAAGGTGGGGAGGTGGAAACGACCGCGCAGCCTGGACATGAGATCGCTCGGCGAAAGATGACTTCCATACTCTGGTAATACCATGACCCGCCGGCCGCAACGGACCAAACGTCACAGGTGCCCTGCGGAGCGCGCAGAGACAATCGGTCGCAGCCCCCCTTTACAGGAGTCCGACGTTTCTTAGCGGTCGCCGCCGTTCTACAGGAAGCTGTAGGGATCCACGTCCACTTGCACGCGCACGTTGGGCGGAATGTCCACCTGTTCCAGCCACTGGGCGATCAAGGGTTGCACCTGAACGGTGCGCGGCGCCTTCAGCAGCAGGCGCCGCCGGTGACGCCCGCGCAACAGGGCCAGCGGCGCCGGGGCCGGACCCAGAACGGCGACGGTGTCGCTGCGCGGCGCCGCGCGCCCCAGGGCGATGGACAGCTTCTCCACCGCCGCCGCGTCCTCCCCCGACACGATCAGGGCGGCCAGCCGTCCGAAGGGCGGCATCCCGGCCTCCAGCCGCATCTCCGCCTCCAGCTGGTAGAAGCCGTCGCGGTCCCCGGCGGCCAGTGCCTGCATCACCGGATGCTCGGGCATGTAGGTCTGCAGCATGACCCGGCCCGGCCGCTCGCCGCGCCCGGCGCGCCCGGCGACCTGATGGAGGAGCTGGTAGGTCCGCTCCCCCGCCCGCAAATCGCCGCCGGCCAGCCCGAGGTCGGCGTCCACCACCCCGACCAGGGTCAGCATGGGGAAATGGTGCCCCTTCGCCATCACCTGGGTGCCGATCAGGATGTCCAGCTCGTGGTCGGCGATGCGGCGGACCATCTCCTGGATGGCGCGGGGGCCGAACAGCGTGTCGGACGCCATGATGGCGGCGCGGGCGTCGGGGAACAGCTCCGCCACCTCCTCGGCGATGCGCTCCACGCCCGGACCGCAGGCGGCCAGCGTCCCCTCCTCGCCGCATTCCGGGCAGGTCGGGGAGAGCGGCTGCGACAGGCCGCAATGGTGGCACTGGAGCTTGCGGGCCAGCCGGTGCTCGACCAGCCACGCCGTGCAGTTGGGGCATTGCAGCCGGTGGCCGCAGGCCCGGCACAGCGTCAGCGGGGCGTAGCCGCGGCGGTTGAGGAACAGCATCACCTGCTCCTTCTCCGCCAGCGTCTCCTCAATGGCCTTCTTCAGCGACGGGGCCAGCCAGTGGCGGGCCGGCGGCCGGTCCTTGCGCAGGTCCACCAACTCGACGTCGGGCAGCACGGCGCCGCCGTGGCGGCCCGGCAGCTCGATGCGGGCGTAGCGGTTGCTGTCGGCGTTGACCTTGGTCTCCAGCGACGGCGTGGCGGAGACCAGCACGGTGGGGATGCCGCCGAGATGCGCCCGGGCGACGGCCATGTCGCGGGCGTGGTAGATCGACCCCTCCTCCTGCTTGTAGGCGGAGTCATGCTCCTCGTCGATGATGATCACGCCGAGGTTCTTGTAGGGCAGGAACAGGGCGGAGCGGGCGCCGACCACCACCGGCACCTCGCCGTTGGCCACCGCCCTCCAGGTGTCGCGGCGCTGCGCCCCGGTCAGTTCGGAATGCCATTCCGCCGGCGGCGCGCCGAAGCGGCGGGCGAAGCGCTCCAGCCACTGCGCCGACAGGGCGATTTCCGGAAGCAGAACCAGCGCCTGCTTGCCCGCCTTGAGGGCGGCGGCGATGGCCTCGTAATAGACCTCCGTCTTGCCGGAGCCGGTCACCCCGTCGAGCAGCACGGTGGAATAGACGCCCGACTCCACGCGGGCGCGCAGGTCCGCCGCCGCGGCCTCCTGGTCGGGGGACAGGGTGGGGCCGGGACGGTGGCAGTCGGGCCGCCCGAGCTTGGTCGGCTGGAGCAGCACCGGCTCCAGCAGCCCGGCTTCGGCCAGCCCGCGCACCACGGTGACGCCGCAGCCGGCCTCCTCCGCCAGCTCCGCCGGGGTGCGCGGCGGGCTGTCCTCCAGCAGGGCGAGCACACGCCGCCGCGGGTCGGTCATCTTGAAGCCGGGGGGCGGCTCGGCGTCGGGCTTGCGCAGATAGGCGAGCGTCGCCTTCGCCGGCTCCAGCGCCGACGGCACGCTGATCGCCATGCGCAGCACATGGCCCGGCGGCGTCATGGTGTAGGCGGCGACCCACTCCACGAACTTGCGCTCGACCTCCGGCATTGGCGGAACGTCGAAGCGGCGGACCACCGGCTTCAGCCGGGCGGCCTCCACGACTCCGGCGCCGTCGCCCCACACCACCCCGAGCACGCGGCGCGGCCCCAGCGGAACTTCCACATAGTCGCCGGGAACGAGGGTCATTCCGGCGGGCACGCGGTAGTCGTAGGCCTCGCGCAGCGGCAGGGGCAGCAGCACGCGGACGCGCGGGTCCGCGTCCGCCGGCACCGTGCCCGGCAGAAGGGCCTGCGCCGACGGTCCGGAAGCAGCCCCGGATCTGGCGGAATTTTCACGCATCGGCTATTGTGCCCCCTGGCCGCGACGCCGGGCAGCGAATCCCGGGAAACAGGGCACGGTCTTCCTCAGCAAGTATGGATTCCAGGTCATGAAGTTCTTCGTTGACACCGCCGACATCGCCGAGATCCGCGATCTGGCCGACACCGGCCTGCTGGACGGTGTTACCACCAACCCCTCCCTCGTCGCCAAGACCGGTCGCAGCTTCCTCGACCTCGTGGCCGAAATTTGTGATGTGGTGGACGGCCCGGTCAGCGCCGAGGTGGCCTCCACCGACTTCGAGACCATGCTGGCGGAAGGGAAGAAGCTTGCCAAGATCGCCGACAACGTCACGGTCAAGGTTCCGCTGACCCCGGCCGGCCTGAAGACCTGCAAGGCGCTGTCCTCCGAAGGGACGATGGTCAACGTCACGCTGTGCTTCTCCCCGGCCCAGGCGATCCTGGCCGCCAAGGCCGGCGCCAGCTTCGTGTCGCCCTTCGTCGGCCGCCTGGACGACATCGGGCAGGACGGCATGGGCCTGATCGCCGACATCGTGGAGATTTACAGCAATTACGATTACTTCAAGACCGAGGTGCTGGTCGCCTCGATCCGCAACCCGATCCACATCGTCGACTCCGCCCGTCTGGGCGCCCACGTCGTCACCGCCCCGCCCTCGGTCCTGAAGCAGCTCTTCAACCATCCGCTGACCGACAAGGGCCTCGCCCAGTTCGTCGCCGATTGGCAGAAGACCGGCCAGTCCATCCTCTGAGGACGGCGGCATGGGCCGGGAACCGGGACACACCCCCCAGAGGAAGGACGCGCCGACCGCCGAGGAGGTGCACGCCTACCTGCGGGACCATCCCGACTTCCTGGTCCATCACGGCGATCTGGTCCACCACCTGACCCCGCCGTCGCAGGACCGCGGGCGCGGGGTGGTGGACCTGCAGGCCTACATGGTCGAGCGTCTGCGCGGCGAGGTCCGCCTGCTGAAGGACCAGCAGCGCGAGCTGATCGGCACCTCGCGCGCCAACATGAACAGCCAGAACCGCATCCACGCCGCGGTGCTGTTCCTCCTCGACGCGCAGAGCTTCGAGCAGCTCATCCAGACCATCACCACCGATCTGGCGGTGCTGCTCGACCTGGACGTCGCCTGCCTGATCGTCGAATCGAACGGCCAGGACACCCCGCACGTCCAGACCTCCGGCGTCCGGGTGGTCGAGCCGGGGACCGTCGACCGCTGGCTGGGCAAGGCCGACGTGGCGCTGAACGCCGACATCCAGGGCGACCCGGAGCTGTACGGCCCCGGCGCCGGGCTGGTCCGGTCGGAGATCCTGATCCGCCTCCAGGTGTCCAGCGAGACGCCGGACGGCATGCTGGCCTTCGGCAGCCGCGAGCCGGACAGCTTCCACAGCGGCCAGGGGACGGAGCTGGTCGGTTTCCTCGCCCGCGTGGTCGAGCGGGTGATCCGCGGCTGGCTCGAACTGCCGGCCTGACCCCACAGAACGCATGACCGGAAAACAGAATCCCGTCCTCGGTTTCGCCGCCCAGCCCGACGTCCAGGACACGCTGGCGCATTGGCGGCGCTGGATGGAGAGCGAGCGCAACGTCTCGCCCCACACCCTGACCGCCTACATCGGCGACGTCGCGACCTTCCTGGAGTTCATCACCGGCTATCAGGCGAAGCCGCCGTCGATGAACGACCTCGCCGCGCTGACCGTCACGGATTTCCGCTCCTGGCTGTCCCATCTCGCCATGAAGGGGATCGGCTCCAACAGCCGGTCGCGCGCCCTGTCCTCGGTGCGCAACCTGTTCCGCTGGATGGACCGCGACGGGCGTTTGCACAACCCGGCGATCAACACCTTCTCCGGCCCGCGCATCAAGCGCCCGGCGCCCAAGCCGCTGACCGTGCTGGACGCCGACCGCCTGCTGGAGGAGTCGGAGAAGGAGCCGGACGAGCCCTGGGTCGGCAAGCGCGACCGGGCCCTGTTCACGCTGCTCTACGGCTGCGGCCTGCGCATCTCGGAGGCGTTGAACCTGACGCGCCGCGAGGCGCCGCTGGGCGAGACGCTGCGCGTCACCGGCAAGGGCAACAAGGAACGGATCGTCCCGGTGCTGCCGGCGGTGACCGAGGCGGTGCGGGCCTACATGGACGCCTGCCCCTACCGCCAGGGACCGGAGGCGCCGCTGTTCGTCGGGGTGCGCGGCGGGCAGCTCGCCCCGGCCATCGCGCAGCGGCGGATGCGCGACCTGCGCCGGCTGATGGGGTTGCCGGAAACCGCCACGCCGCACGCGCTACGGCACAGCTTCGCCACGCATCTGCTGGCGGACGGCGGGGATTTGCGGGCGATCCAGGATTTGCTCGGCCACGCCTCGCTGTCGACGACGCAGCGCTACACGGACGTGGAGAGCGAGCAGCTGATGCAGGTGTACCGCTCGGCGCACCCGCGGGCGAAGAAGACGCCGTAAAGTTCGGAGGGTGGGAGGTGCATTGCCCCCTCCCCGGCCAGAGCGACCGCACTTGAAGTCCCCTCTCCCCTCTGGGGAGAGGGTTAGGGTGAGGGGGTTGCGCTTTTGCCGGACGCGCCGCCACGCACATCCCCCTCACCGGCCCTCCGGGCCACCCTCTCCCCAGAGGGGAGAGGGTTTATGAGAGAAGACGCGCCTTAGATGTGCAGGGCGCGGCCGTCCACGGCGAGGGCGGCTTCCTTGGTCACTTCCGACAGGGTCGGGTGGGCGTGGCAGGTGCGGGCGATGTCCTCGGCGGACGCGCTGAACTCCATCGCCACGGCCAGCTCGCCGACCATCTCCGACACGTTCGGGCCGACCATGTGGACGCCCAGCACCTTGTCGGTGCGCGCGTCGGCCAGGATCTTCACGAAGCCGTCGGTCGTGCCGCTGGCGCGGGCGCGGCCGTTGGCGGTGAAGGGGAACTTGCCCGCCTTGAAGGCGACGCCGGCGGCCTTCAGCTCTTCCTCGGTCTTGCCGACCGCGGCCACTTCCGGCCAGGTGTAGACGACGCCGGGGACGAGGTCGTGGTTGACGTGGCCCGCCTGGCCGGCCAGCAGCTCGGCGAGAGCGACGCCCTCCTCCTCGGCCTTGTGGGCCAGCATCGGGCCTTCGACCACGTCGCCGATGGCGTAGATGCCCGGCACGTTGGTCTCGAAATGCTTGCCGATCTTCACGCGGCCGCGGTTGTCCATCTCCACGCCGACGGCGTCGAGGCCCAGGCCATTGGTGTAGGCGCGGCGCCCGATGGCGACCAGCACGACATCGGCCTCGACCTCCTCGGCGGTGCCGCCGGCGGCGGGCTCCACCGACAGGGTGACGCCGGTGTTGGTGATCTTGGCGCCGGTGACCTTGGAGCCGAGCTTGAAGGTCATGCCCTGCTTGCCGAGGATGCGCTGCATCTGCTTGGACACCTCGCCGTCCATGGTCGGCAGGATGCGGTCCAGGAACTCGACCACGGTGACCTGCGCGCCGAGGCGGCCCCAGACCGAGCCCAGCTCAAGGCCGATCACGCCGCCGCCGATGACGACGAGGCGCTTCGGCACCTCCGGCAACTCCAGGGCGCCGGTGGAGGAGACGATCTTCTGCTCGTCGATCTCGATGCCCGGCAGCGGGGTGACTTCCGAACCGGTGGCGATGACGATGGCCTTCGACGCCGTGACGGTGCCGACGCCCTCGACCTCGACGGTGTTCGGGGCGGTGATGCGGCCCGCACCCCGCAGCCAAGCGATCTTGTTCTTCTTGAACAGGAACTCGATGCCGCCGGTGTTCTCTTTGACGACCTTGTCCTTGTGGGACAGCATGCCCGGCAGGTCCAGCTCGACGCCACCGACCTTGATGCCGAACTTGGCGAGGCCGTGCTTGGCCTCCTCATACTTCTCCGACGCGGCGAGCAGCGCCTTGGAGGGGATGCAGCCCACATTCAGGCAGGTGCCGCCCAGCGCGCTGCGCTTCTCGACGCAGGCGACCTTGAAACCGAGCTGCGCCGCACGGATCGCGCAGACATACCCGCCGGGACCGCCGCCGACCACGACGACGTCGAAAGTGCTTTCAGCCATTGGGGGCTTTCCTTCCGCCATTTTTGTGTTTGCCAAAAGCCTTCCCGTCCAGCGGGGAGGGCCGCGCGCCGATTTATGCCGCCGCTCAGGCCAACTGGCAACGGGACAGTTCGTCCGGGGGGAGGGATGCCGGGTTGAACGACCGGCATGGGAACGACCGGAACCCATGCCGGAACGGGGGGAACCGGGGCGGGCGCCCCGGCCGCGTCACACCGAAACGGCGACGAGGAACAGGCGCGGCGCGCCGCCCTGGGCCACGTTCGCCAGGGTGCTGACCTGATTGTTGACCATGTCGTACACGTAGGCGGAGCGTCCACCTCCCCAGTACCAGCCGAGGGCCGGATTGGGGCCCGCCACGTCGCCCGCCTGGAAGGTGCCGAAGCTTGCCAGGAGGGAGACGTAGTTCAGTCCGGCGTTGCCGCCGCGCAGGGTCTGCTGCTTGACCACGTCGGCGTTGAAGCGGTTCCAGGCGTCCTGAAGGGGCGTGGCGTGGGTGGGGTTGATGCACTTCAACTCGATGTAGACGTCGTCGGCCGGGATCGCGGCGCGGCGCAGGTAGAAATCCGCACGGGCGGCGGCGACGGGGTTGGCGGTGGTGCCCCAGGCCGGCCCGGCCGCCGCGTAGGTCAGGAAGGGAGCCCCGGCGTTGGTGGACGGATAGGGCCACTCCCGGTCGCAGGTCCAGTTGCCGCCGATGGTCAGGAAGCCGTGGGCGATCTCAAGCTGCAGCCACACCTCCCAGCCGCCGCGGATGTTGGCGTTCTGGCCGAACACGGCGGCGCGCGCGCCGTTGGTGGTGCCGTTGGCGATGCACCCCTGGATGGTGTTCAGAAGCTGCTGGCAGCGCATGACGGTGTCCCTTCCCTCGATGCCGGGCCGGAACGGTGATCCGGGCCTCGGCACAGGGACGATTCCGCGATGCGCGGCGTGAGGATCAGCCGGAGAAGAAATCCAGCAGCGCCCGCGCCGTCTCCGCCGGCGCCTCCTCGGGGATGAAGTGGCCGGCGGGCATCTCCCGGCCCTCGATGGTGGGGGCGTAGCCGCGCCAGATGCCCAGCGGGTCGTCGTAGAGGCGCCCGACCGCGCTGTCGCGGCCCCACAGGAACAGGGCTGGGCAGTCCACCTTGCGGCCCGCCGCGCGGTCGGCGCGGTCGTGCTCCAAGTCGATGCTCGCCGCGGCGCGGTAGTCCTCGCACATCGCATGGACGGTGGCGGGGTCGCGGAAGGCAGCGCGGTAGGCCTCCATCGCTTCCGGCTCGAAGATGTCGGCGCTGCTGCCGATGGAGCCGAGCACCTGCCCCAGGTAGAAGTCGGGGTCCGACCCGATCAGCCGTTCCGCCAGATTGTTGGGCTGGATCAGGAAGAACCAGTGGTAATAGGCGGTCGCCATGCGCTGGTCGATGCGGGCGAAGACCTCCAGCGTCGGCACCACGTCGAGGAAGGCGACGCGCTCGACCCGGTCGGGATGGTCGAGGACGAGCCGGTGGGCCACCCGCGCGCCGCGGTCGTGCCCGGCCAGCCGGAAGCGGTCGAAGCCCAGCGCGGCCATCACCGCCACCTGATCGCGCGCGTTGGTGCGTTTGCAGTAGGTCTCGTGCGCGGAATCGCCCGGTGGCTTCGACGATTGGCCGTACCCCCGCAGGTCGGTCAGCACCACGGTGAAGCGCTCGGCAAGCCGCGGCGCGACCCGGTTCCACAGGGCGTGGCACTGCGGAAACCCATGAAGCAGAAGGAGCGGCGGCCCCTCGCCGCCGACCAGCGTGTGGATCTCGGCGCCGTCGGTGGCGATGCGGTGGCGGGTGAACCCTTCGAACATGCGCGCCCTCCCCTATCCGTTTGAGTGTGGAGAACTGTCCTTCCGCATCGCGGGTCTTCGGAAACCCTAGGTGGGTTTCTCGCGTTTTTCAGGCGATTGTTTTCGACCTCAAGAGGAAAATGCCATGCGTAGCCTGAAGAAGCTCGTCCTTTTCGCCGCCCTGGGTGCCGCCCTGACCACCAGCCTCGCCGCCTGCAACACCGTCGAAGGCATGGGCCAGGACGTGCAGGCGGGCGGCCGCGCCATGGAGCGCTCGTCGGACAGCGTCCAGAAGAAGATGTGATCGCGCGGCGCGGACGCCCCGGAGCTTCGGCTCCGGGGTTTCGGCGCCCAGATCCTCGGCGCCTGAATCCTCAGCGCTGCATGCGCTTGATGGTGTTGGTCGTGCTCTGGCCGTCCACGAGGTCGGCCAGCACGACCTTGCCGCCGTAGCTCTGCACGAAGCCGGCGCCGACCACCGTGGCGACGGTGTAGTCCGCCCCCTTCACCAGCACGTCGGGCCGCAGGGCGCGGATCAACTCCTCCGGCGTGTCCTCGCCGAAGATCACCACCAGATCGACGCAGGCCAGCGAGGCGAGCACCGTCGCCCGCGCCGTCTCGGTCTGCACCGGGCGCGTCTCGCCCTTCAGCCGCTTCACCGAGGCGTCGCTGTTGAGCCCCACCACCAGCACGTCGCAGGCGGCCTTGGCCTGATTCAGCAGCGAAATGTGGCCGGGGTGCAGCAGGTCGAAGCAGCCGTTGGTGAAGCCGACCCGCTTGCCGCGGGCGCGCCAGCGCGCCGCGCGCTCCACGGCCTGCTCCAGCGTGTCGACCTTCTCCTCGCCGCTGCGCCATTCCTGCTCGTGCAGGGCGGACAGCAGCTCCGGCGCGCGGACCACCGCGGTGCCGACCTTGCCCACCACGATCCCGGCGGCCAGATTGGCCAGCCGCGCCGCGTCGGTCAGTTCCACGCCCACCGACAGGGCGGAGGTCAGCGTCGCCACCACCGTGTCGCCGGCGCCCGACACGTCGAAGACCTCGCGTGCGTTGGCCGGCAGATGGGTCGCGCCGTCGCGGGTCACCACGGACATGCCGTGCTCGCTGCGCGTGGCGACCACCGCGTCGATGCCGCAGGTGTCCAGCAGGAAGCGGCAGGCGGCCTCGACCTCCGCGTCGCTGTCGGCGGGCATCCCCGTCGCCTGGATCAGCTCCTTGCGGTTGGGGGTGATGACGCTGGCCCCGCGGTAGCGCCCGAAATCGTCGCCCTTGGGATCGACCACCACCGGCAGCCCGGCCTCCCGCGCCGCCTGGATGAGCTGCGCCACCAGAGCGTCGGTCAGCACGCCCTTGCCGTAGTCGGAGAGAATCACCGCGCCCACCGTCAGCATGCCGGTGCGGGCGGCGACCATCACCTCCTCCTCCGACCCGATGGCGGCGATGGTCTCGGCGTCGGCGCGCAGGAGCTGCTGGCGGCCGCCGATGAAGCGCGTCTTGACGGTGGTCTGGCGCCCCGGCTCGGCGACCAGCCCGCCGCCGTCGCCCGTCTCCTTCGCCACGAGGCGGACCAACTCCAGCCCCGCCGCGTCCTCGCCCACCACCGACACGAAGCGGCAGCCGGCGCCCAGCGCCATGACGTTGGCGGCCACGTTGCCGGCGCCGCCGAGCATGGCCGTCTCGCGCTCGATCCGCAGCACGGGGATCGGCGCTTCGGGGGACACGCGGTCGACCGACCCGTAGATGAAGCGGTCGAGCATGACGTCGCCGACGCACAGCACGCTGGCGCGGGACAGGGAGTCGATGTGACGGGCAAGGTCGCTCATGCCGGTTCTACTACCAACCTTGCGCGCGGGGCGCCAGAGGGGAGCGCGGCCCCGGACGGAGCGCGGCGGTCATTCGAAGGCCGGAACCTCGTGCCGCAGATCGCCGGTGCCCTTGGCAAAGGTCAGGGTCAACTGCCCCTGCAGCTCCCGCTCCGCCGCCTCGCCGGTCCCCGGGAGGGAGGGCGGCAGCGGCGGGCTGACCAGGATGCCGGCGGCGGCCAGCGCGTCGCCCAGCGCCGTCGTCCGGTTGGCGGGGACGCAGAAGGCGATGACCGCCATCACGTCGGAGAACAGCGTGTGGTCGACGATCCAGCCGCCGTTGCCGGTGATGCCGTCGGCCGCCGCCATCAGAGCGGCGGTCCGGTCGGTCTGCAGGACCGCTTCGAATCTCAGGATGGACATGGCCTGCCCTCCTCTTCGGGCTGCTTGGAAGGACCAGTATGGGCCGGCGACACCGCGCCCTCAACCGGACAAAACCCCGCAGCCGCCCCACGTTGGCTAGGCAGTCGCCCCCTCCTGTCCTATCTTCCGGCATCCCCTTAAAACTTTGGCCCCGGGACGCCATCCATGCCCCTGCCCTCCGTGACGCGCAGCCTGTCGGCCAAGCTGCTGGTGCTGACCGTGCTGTTCGTCCTGCTGGCCGAGGTGCTGATCTACACGCCGTCCATCGCGCGCTACCGCCTGACCTATCTGGAGGAGCGGCTGGCCGCCGCCCACCTCGCCGCCCTGTCGGTGGAGGCGACGCCGGACATGATGGTGGCGATGGAGCTTCAGAACGAGCTGCTGGCCCATGTCGGCGCCCACGCGGTGGAGCTGATCCGGCCGGACAGCCGCGTCTATATGCTGTCCCGCTCCATGCCGCCGACGGTGGACGCCGTCTTCGACCTGCGCACCACCATGGCGCCGCGGCTGGCCGCCGACGCCTTCATGGCGCTGGCCCAGCGGCGGGACCGGGTGATTCGGGTGATCGGCCCGTCGCCCAAGGACCCCGCCTTCCAGGTCGAGATGGTGATCGATGAGCGGCCGATGATCCGGGCGATGGTCGACTTCTCGGGCCGGATCCTGGCGCTGTCGGTGGCGATCTCGCTGATCGCGGCGGTTCTGGTCTTCGTCTCGCTGACCCGGCTGCTGGTGCGGCCGATGCGCCGCCTGACCGAGGGGCTGGTCGCCATCCGCCGCGACCCCGACGGCACGCCGCCCTTCCAGCCGAGCGCCCGCACCGACGAGATCGGCGTGGCCGAGCGCGAGTTGGCCGACATGCAGGCCACCATCCGCAGCGCGCTGCGCCAGCGCGAACGGCTGGCCGCGCTGGGCACCGCGGTCGCCAAGATCAACCACGACCTGCGCGCCATCCTGTCCACCGCCGCCCTGCTGTCGGAGCGGCTAGCCGAGAGCGCCGATCCGGAGGTGCGGCGGGTCACGCCGCGGCTGATGGCCTCCATCGACCGGGCGGTGGAACTGTGCGGCCAGACGATGACCTACACCCGCGACGGCCTGCTGCCCCTGGCGCGGACCGAGACGCCGCTGCGCCCGCTGGTCGAGGAGGCCGGGGCCGCGGCGCTGGCCGCCCTGCGCCCGGACGTCGTGCGCCCGGATGGGGAGCGGGCCGAACTGCGCTGGAACAACCGGGTGCCGGAGGGGCTGACCGTCCGCGCCGACGCCGCCCAGCTCTCCCGCGCGCTGGTCAATCTGGGGCGCAACGCGGCGCAGGCGGGGGCCGGAGCGGTGACGGTGATGGCGGAGACGCGGCCCGGCGGCGGGCTGCTCCTGCTGGTGGCGGACGACGGGCCGGGCCTGCCGCCGCGGGCGCGGGACAACCTGTTCCAGCCCTTCGCCGGCTCCGCCAGGGCGGGCGGCATCGGGCTGGGCCTCGCCATCGCGCGGGAGGTGCTGCGCGCCCATGGCGGCGACCTGCGGCTGGTGGAGAGCACCGCGGCGGGCACCGTCTTCGCGCTGGAGCTTCCGCCGGGGATCGTCGTGGAGGGGGTCGCCCGGTTGGGCGAAATGCCCACATCGGATTCGCCCATCCCGCATTGATTTCCGGCGCCCGCTCCACCAGAATTCGCGGCACGGTCAACCCGTCGGCACCCCGCCGGGCGGACGCCCCGCGCGGGACCGGCAGCGAAGGAAGGGAACGGGACTTTGGAAGGCACGGGCAAGTGGATCACCGGGGGTGTCCTGGGCTTCATGGCGTTCATCGGCCTGCTGGCGGCATCGCGCGCGTCGGATTCGGCGTTCTATTACGGCGGCTGGCTGCTGGCCATCGGCTGCATCGGGACGATCTTCATGATGGTCACGAAGCACTACAACCAGATGGACGAGCAGATCACCCGCCGGCGCGAGCAGGAATAACCCCCAACCCCCCTTCAACCGGTGGAGGCCGGGCATGCCGTGGGACCCCGAACAATACGCACGGTTCGAGTCCTGGCGCCGCCGCCCGGCCCACGACCTCGTGGCGGCCCTGCCCTCCCTGACCCCGCGGACGGTGGTCGATCTCGGCTGCGGGGCCGGGCAGCTCGCCCGCCGGCTGGCGGAGCGCTGGCCGGAGGCCGAGGTTCTGGGGGTGGACAATTCCCCCGCCATGCTGGAGCGCGCGCGGACCACGCCGTCCGGCGTGCGCTGGCTCCAGGCCGACCTGAGGGTCTGGCGCCCCGACCGGCCGGTCGATCTGCTGATCTCCAACGCCGCCCTGCAATGGCTGGACGGGCACGAGCGGTTGTTCCCCGACCTGCTGCGGGCGCTGGCCCCCGGCGGGGTGCTGGCCGTGCAGATGCCCCGCAACTTCGACGCGCCCTCGCACCGCCTGCTGTATGAGACGGCGGCGGACGGCCCGTGGGCCGAGCGGCTGGCGCCGGTCCTGCGCACCGCCCCGGTGCACGCGCCCGAGGTCTATTACGACTGGCTCGCCCCGCTCACCCGGCGCCTGGACCTCTGGGAGACCGAGTATCTCCAGGTTCTGGAGGGCGACGATCCGGTCCTGGAATGGACGCGCGGCACGACGCTGCTGCCCGTCCTCGACACGCTGGCGGGCGCGGAACTGGACGCCTTCCTGGCGGCCTACCGCGCCCGGCTGAACGCTGCCTATCCCCGGCGCCCCGACGGCCGCACGCTGTTTCCCTTCAAGCGGCTGTTCCTGGTGGCGCGGGTGTAGGCGGGCGCTTCCACGACGTTACGATGCTGGCCCATTTGAAGCTGGCTTCGGCTGCTTGGCGGCGGTGAGGATGTTCGCCACGCCGACCGCGTTCATCCCGGCGCGGGTGCCGATGGCCGACAGCGACTCGCCGGGCTGCGCCTCGATGTTGGCGGCCTTGAGCGCCTGGATGGCCTTGTCGGGGTCCAAACCGAAGACCGGCGCCACCGTCGCCAGCGGGGCGTTCGCCACCGCCCGCATCATCGCGCCGGGGCCGCCGGTGGAGGCCGGAGTCCCGGTCATCGCCGTGAAGACCAGCGAGCCAACGACGCTGACCACGAAGGCCGACAGGGCCACGTTGCGCTTGAAATACTGGAGGAAGGCCGTCCAGTTGCGCGCCAGATGCCACAGGCCGATGACCGAGAAGCCGACGCTGAGCCATTCGTGGGAGAAGCGCACCAGATTGCCGTTCCAGTGCAGCAGCAGCATGATTCCCGTCACCGTGGAGACGACGAACAGGACGATGGTCACCGGCGTGACGATCTGCCGAGTGATGGTGGAGGTGAGGGAGGGCATGGAGGACGGCTCGCGGGTTGAACGGAATGCGGCCAAAGTGGGGCCGGATTGTAACCGCTTGATGTCCCGCACCGCCGCCGAACGTTACAGAGTGTAACGGCGCCCAGCGCCGACCGCGCGCTTGACCGCCCCACCCCACGGTCCAGATGACTGCGTGATCCTAGTGCGTGATCGTGGTGCAACCATCGGGGCTTCCGGTTCATGGGCACGCAGGAACAGCCGGAAGGATGGCGCGACGAGAGCGAGGAGCGCCTGCGCGCCTTCATCGAAAACGCGCCGCGCAAGATGTGGATCGCCCGTCCCGACGGAACGGTCGAGTTCTTCAACCGTGAATGGCGCGACTACACCGGACAAAGCAGCGCCGAGGACATGTTGAACTGGCGGGAGGCCGTCCACCCCGCCGACCGCCCGCGTCTGGACGAGGTGCGTGGCCGGGCGGTTCCCCTGGGCCAGCCCTACGACGTCCAGGTCCGGCTGCTGCGGCGGAGCGACGGGCTGCACCGCTGGCACATCGGGCGGGTGTCCCCCGTCCATCTGCACGGTCGCCTGATCGCCTGGATCGGGGCCGCGACGGACATCGACAACCGTGTCCGCGCCGAGGCCGCCCTGCGCGAGAGCGAAACCAATTTCCGCACCATGGCCAACGCCATCCCTCAGCTCGCCTGGATGCGCGACCCCGCCGACTACAGCATCTGGTACAACCAGCGCTGGTTCGACTTCACCGGCACCTCAATGGAGCAGATGCAGAACGACGGCTGGTGGACGGTCATCCATCCCGACCATGCCGACCCGATGCTGGAAGCCGTCACCGCCGCGCGGGCGGAGGGCCGGTCCTGGGAATACACAGCGCCGCTGCGCCGCCGCGATGGCGTGTACCGCTGGCACCTGTTCCGCGCCGTGCCCATCCGCGACGAGACCGCCGGCACCATCACCCGCTGGTTCGGCACCAGCACCGACATCAACGAGCAGCGCGAGGCGCAGGAGCGCCAGCGATTGCTGACCCAGGAGGTCAGCCACCGGGTGAAGAACAGTCTGGCGCTGGTGGCGGCGCAGCTCTCGCTCCAGGCGCGCGCGTCGGACAACGACGACGCCCGCAACGTCCTGATGGACGCCTACAGCCGCGTCCTGACCATCGCCGGGGTGCACGACCATCTGTGGCGGCAGTACGACGCGAGTTTCATCGACATGTCCGGCTTCCTGCACGGCCTCTGCCGGAAGCTCCAGGAAACCGCGCCGGGCCACGAGTTGAGCTTCACCGGCGACCGGGTGATCGTGCCCACCGATCAGGCCGTCCCCATCGGGCTGGTGGTCAACGAACTGGTCACCAACGCCCTGAAATACGCCTATCCCGGCGACCGCGGCGGGCCGATCCGCGTGACCCTGCGCCGGGACGGCGAGGACGCGATGGTGCTGGAGGTGACGGACCGGGGAGTCGGGCTTCCCGCCGGCTTCGACCTAACGGCGCCGACGAAGAGCCTCGGCATGCGGTTGCTGGTCAACACCGTCCGGCAGATCAACGCCACGGTGGACGCCGAACGCCTCGATCCGGGAACCCGCTTCGCCGTCGCCATTCCGGTCGGACGGTGATCATGGAAAAGTCCCTCTCCCGCCTCGGGAGAGGGAAGGGGCCCGCGCGGAGCGCGGGAAGGGTGAGGGTACGGCCAAGAAGCAGCGCCTTGATCCTCGTGCGACCCTCACCCGCCCGCTCCGCGGGCACCCTCTCCCGGGGCGGGAGAGGGAGCTGGATCACGCCTTCTCGATGTAGGCCAGCAGCGGTTCCCAGTCGGCGCGGTGCTCGGCGGCGCGCTTGCCGGTCAGGTCGAACAGGCTGAGGCCGGAGGCCGCGGCGTCGGCGTAGATCTGGCTGTCGCGCAGGCGCGTCACCACGCTGTGCCCGACCCCGCCGAGGAACTGGTCCAGCCGGTCCGCCGCCTTGGTGCGGGCGCGCAGGCGGTTGCCGACCACCGCCACCGACTTGCGGTTCTTGGCGATCGACTTCAGCTCCTCCAGCTTGCCGAGGAAGCGCTGCGTCGCCTGCTCGTCGAAGGCGCTGGGCAGCACCGGCAGCACGACGACGTCGGCCATCCGCACCAAATCCTCGATCTGCTTGGTCTTCAGCGCGGCCGGCGCGTCGATGACGAGGCGCTGGATGCCCTTCGGCGCGTCGGACAGGTCCTTTGCCCAGTCCAGCCCCACCAGGGCGGAGGCCGTGGCCGGGCGGCGGGCCAGCCAGCCGAGCGAGGAGCGCTGGCGGTCCACGTCGGCCAGCGCCGTGCTGTGACCCGCGGCGGCGCAGGCCGCGGCGAGGTGGGTGGCGATCGTGGTCTTACCGCAACCGCCCTTGATGTTGGCGACGAGGATGGTCCGCATGGGCGGGAAGATTACCCCTCCCGGTCGGGCTTTGACCAGAAGGCTTTCGCGTCGGCAAACTCCTTCCACAGGTCGCGGAGCGCCGGTTCGGACTCCGCCACGCCGCGGGCGTGCCAGCCGATGACGATGCCGGCGGCGCGCGGCTCACCCGGCTCGGGGCGGCTGCCGTCGTCGTGCAGCTCGTGCAGCAGGCGGGTCGCCGTCGCCACGTCGTTCAGGTGGCCCAGCGCGTCCTGGAAGGCCGACAGGTCCTGGATGTAGCGGCGGGCCGGCTTGTCGTCGTAAAGGCTGCGGAAGAACTCCGCCGCGTAGCGCAGCTTCTTCAGGGCGATGCGCAGCTCGTGCCGCTCGGTCACCGACAGGCTCGCGAAGCCGTGGCCGGCGCGGCGGGCCTTCTTGGCACGGCGCGACAGCAGATGGTCGGCCAGATCCTCCACCGGGTCGAACAGCCGGGCGGAATGCTCGCTGACCGGCTGGTCGCGCCAGCCGCGCGATTCGACCCAGGCGCCGAACTTCAGCAGGAAGGTGGTGTAGCGCTCCGACCGGATGGCCTCGCGCACCCCCTCATAGGCGCGGTCGCGGCGGGCGCGCGCCGCGGCGGCGAGCGCGTCGATGTCCTCCTGGAGCGGCTTGCCATGGCCATCGGCGCGGTGGAAGGACTCCTTCACCGGCTCCAGCAGCTCGGCCAGGAAGACGTCCCAGTCGCGCGCCGGGCCGAGGCTGCCACCCAGCCACTTCACCTCGCCGACCAGCCAAGCGTAGGACTCGGCGGGGATGAAGTGCTTGAACAGGGCGAGTGCCGAGCGCAGGCGGCGCAGCGCCACGCGCATCTGATGGACGCCCTCCGCATCCTCGCCGATCAGGGTGACGGCCTCGTTCGCCAGCATGTGGCCGATGCAGGAGCGCAGGATGCGGGCCAGCGCGCCTTCCACCGTGGTGTCGGCGTCAAGCTCCAGCTTGCCCGCCTTGACCACCCTGTCCACCGTCCCGTCGGCCAGGGCGTAGCCGCGCTCCGCCTTGGTCCGCGGGTCGAGCCGCAGCGGGGCGGCCTGGGCCAGCTCCAGCGCCAGATCGTAGAGGGCGGCGGCGGAGCCTTCGAGAAGCTCCAGTTCCACTTCCGACACGGGGATGGAGGCGCCGTCCGGGCCGCGGATCTCGCCGCTGTCGAAGGCGACCTCGATGCGGCTGGCGGTCTCGCCCTCGCCCATCGTCACCACGCGGACGGTGCGCTGGATGAGCGTGGTGAAGAGCGGCTGCAGTTCCGCCGCGCTGATCGAGCCCAGCAGGTCCAGCGCCTCCGCCGACTCGATGGCCGACAGGTCGGGAGCCGGTCCGGCGACCGGATGCTCCCACTCCGCCCGGCCAAGCTCGCCGCTCTCCGGCGCGCCCTTCACGGTCTGGAGATACTGGTTGCCGACCTTGCGCACGCGCAACGTCACCAGCCGCCCGGCCAGACGCCGGTCGGCGGTGTCGTAATAGGTGCTTTCCAGGGTCTTGGTGCCGGCTTTTCCCTTGGCGCGGGATGCGACCGCCGGGCAGGACCGGAGCTTCGCCATGTCTTCGGCCCTGACGGCCAGCTTCAGCTCGGTTTCCCGGTTGGACTCCGCTTCGACCACCATTCGTGCCCCGTCGTTTCCGGTGGGTCCCCGTTTTGCACAGGCCCCAGCCACGGTCAAGTTACAGAACCATGACGCTTTTGTTGCAGTCCCCGCAATCAGGGGCCCGTCTTTTCCAGCACCAGGAGCTTGGACATGTATGCCAGCGACGTCTCACGCAGGCGCAGCCCGGCGGCGGCGAACAGGGCGGGCAGGTCGTCGCGGGCGTAATGGGCGTAGAAGGGCTCGTGGAAGGACTGCGGGAAGCGGTCGATCAGCCCGTCCATCATCGGGTTGTCGCCATACTGCACGCTGTCCATGAAGACCAGGATGCCGCCCGGCTTCAGCACGCGGGCCATCTCGGCGGCGGCCTGGGCGCGGATCTTCGGCGGCAACTCGTGGAACAGGTAGATGCAGGTCACGATGTCCTGCGACCCGCTGGCCAGCGGGATCGCCTCCGCCGCCGCCTGGACCAGCGCGCTGCTGCGCGCCCAGGGGGCGAGGTTGCGCCGCGCCTCACGCAGATAGGCCGGAGAGAGGTCGAGCGCGGTCACCGGCAGGCGCGGGTGGTTGTCCTTAACGAAGGTCAGGAAGCGCCCCGTCCCGGCGGCCACGTCAAGCAGGCGGCAATCCGCGCTGCGGCGCGTTCTCATATATTCGAAGATCGGCACCAGGACCTGACGGCGCATGGCGTCGGCCCCTCCGCCGAACAGCACCTCCACCTGATGGTCGTAGAGACGGGCGCTCTCCTCCGTCAGATAGCCGCCGGTCTGGTAATGGAAGTTCTGGCGGTAGTAGGCGGGCAGCCCCCCGCTGCCGGGCGGCGGGTTGGCCCGCACCTCCACCGCGGCGTGGTCGCGGCGGCGGCGCGACACCTCGGGCACGTCGCGGAAGAAGGCGGCGGCGTCGGTCAGCAGCCGGCGCGGGTCGGGCATCAGGTCGTGCGGCAGGCGGTAGTAGCCCGCCTCGATGTTGGCGAGGTCGCGGGCCAGCAGGGCGCGCAGCTCCTCCAGGATCGCGCGGGTGCCGGGCACCGGACGCCCGCCGGGAGGGGTGGTCCGCGGCGGTCCGGTGATCCGGCGGCCGATCCGCGCGGCCATCATGTACTGGCCGAGGAACCAGGCGACGCGGGCGGACTGGCTGGCCGCGTAAGCCAGCCGGGGGGCCAGCCGGGGGACCGGCCGGGCGGAGGACGGCGGGGTGATCCTGTTCATGACCATAGAAATGGGATCGGCGGTCCCGCCCGCCCAGAGCCCTGTCTTTTCGCCGCATGGGGCAACCGGTCGCCCACGCGGGCCGTTGCAAAGCGGGCGCCCCTGTGCTGGATTGCCCGGCAAAAGTTCAACCCGTGGGAAACAGCAGCCATGACCGAGTTCAACACCATCGACGACCTCGACGTGAACGGCAAGACGGTGCTGGTGCGTGCCGACCTCAACGTCCCGATGCAGGACGGCAAGGTCTCCGACACGACCCGCATCGACCGTCTGGCGCCGACTCTGACCGAGCTGGCGAAGAAGGGTGCGAAGGTCGTGGTTCTGTCGCACTTCGGCCGTCCGAAGAACGGCCCGGACGCCAAGAACTCGCTGCGCAACGTGCTGGACGCGCTGAGCGCCGCCGTCGGCCAGACCGTCGCCTTCGGTGAGGATTGCGTCGGCGAGAAGGCCAAGGCCGCCATCGACGGCGTGCAGCCGGGCGCCATCGTGCTGCTGGAGAACACCCGCTTCCACGCGGAAGAGGAAAAGAACGATCCGGCCTTCGCCAAGCGGATCGCCGAACTCGGCGACCTCTACGTCAACGACGCCTTCTCCGCCGCGCACCGCGCCCACGCCTCGACCGAGGGCGTCGCCCAGCATCTGCCGGCCGCCGCCGGCCGCCTGATGCAGGCCGAGCTTGAGGCGCTGACCAAGGCGCTGGAGAAGCCGGAGCGCCCGGTGGCCGCCGTCGTCGGCGGCGCCAAGATCTCCACCAAGCTGGACCTGCTCGGCAACCTCGTGAAGAAGGTCGACATGCTGGCGCTGGGCGGCGGCATGGCGAACACCTTCCTCTACGCCCAGGGCGTGGATGTCGGGGCCTCGCTCTGCGAGAAGGACATGGCCGATCAGGCCCGCGCCATCATGGAGACCGCCAAGGCCGCCAATTGCGAGCTTCTGCTGCCCAAGGACTTCATCGTCGCCAAGGAGTTCAAGGCCGGTGCGGCCAACCGCGCCGTCCCGGCGGACGGCATCGGCGCCGACGAGATGGCGCTCGACGTCGGCCCCAAGACGGTCGAGTTCCTCGGCCTGAAGCTCCAGGGCGCCAAGACGGTGGTGTGGAACGGTCCGCTGGGCGCCTTCGAGATCCAGCCCTTCGACGCCGGCACCAACGCCGTCGCCGGCCTCGTCGCCGAGCGCACGTCGGAAGGCGGCCTGCTGTCGGTGGCCGGCGGCGGCGACACCGTGTCGGCGCTGGCCCATGCCGGCGTGGATGAGAAGTTCACCTACATCTCCGCCGCCGGCGGCGCCTTCCTGGAGTGGCTGGAAGGCAAGGATCTGCCGGGCGTCGCCGCGCTGAAGAAGAAGTAAGGGTTTGGGGGAATGGGTGGGCGGTCGAGATGGGCCCCCACCCTTCCCACGGCTTCGCCGCGGGCCCCTTCCCTCCCCCGCTGCGCGGGAGAGGGAAGGGGCCCGCGGCGAAGCGGGGGAGGGTTAGGGTGGGGGCAAGGACCTCCCCTCCCTAACACGTTACAAAGGCCGCCGCGCCTTCAGCGCCGCGGTCAGCGTCCCGTCGTCCAGATAGTCCAACTCCCCGCCCACCGGCACGCCGTGGGCCAGACGGGACACGGAAACCCCGCTGCCGGACAGGCGGTCGGTCACCACATGGGCGGTGGTCTGGCCGTCCACCGTGGCGTTCAGCGCCAGGATCACCTCGGTCACCGCCGGGTCCTTTGCGCGTTCCACCAGGGAAGGAATGTTCAGATCGTCCGGCCCCACCCCCTGCAGAGCCGACAGCGTGCCGCCCAGCACATGGTAGGTGCCGCGGAAGGCGCGCGTGCGCTCCAGCGCCCAGAGGTCGCCGGCATCCTCCACCACGCAGATGGTCGAGCGGTCGCGGCTGTGGTCGGAACAGACGGAGCAGGGGTCGCGGCTGTCGAGGTTGCCGCAGACCGAGCAGTTGCGGATGGCCTCCGCGGCGAGCGCCATGGATTCGGACAGCGGCACCAGCAGGCTGTCGCGGCGCTTCATGAGGTGCAGCGCCGCCCGCCGCGCCGACCGCGGCCCCAGCCCCGGCAGCTTGGACAGGAGCTGGATCAGGCGCTCGATTTCAGGTCCGATCATTCACGGCTTCGTTGTTTTCAAAGGGTGGCCGGGCCGTGCGTTCGGCCCGGCCGCAAACGCTTTAGAACGGCAGCTTCATGCCCGGCGGCAGCTTCATCCCGCCCATCAGGTTCTGGGTCTCGTTGGCTACGTGCTGCTCCACCTTGGCCTTGGCGTCGTTGAAGGCGGCGATGATCAGGTCTTCCAGGACCTCGATGTCCTCCGGATCGACGATCGACTTGTCGAGCTTGATCTTCTTCATCTCGCCCTTGCCGTTGACCGTCACGTTGACCATGCCGGCGCCCGACTGGCCGGTCATCTCGACCTCGCCCAAGCGGGCCTGCATCTCCTGCATCTTGGCCTGCATCTGCTGGGCCTGCTTCATCATCTGGCCGAGGTTCTTCATGGGTCAGAAATCTCCTTCATCGTCGAGCGGGTAATAAACCCCGTCGTCCTGCTGCATGACCATAAGGTCGGGATTCTCCCCGTCATCCGCAACCTGGGGCTCGGCCTCGACCGCCGCCTTGAGATCGCGGACATCGGTGATCTTCGCGCCGGGGAAGGCGTCCAGAACGGCGCGCACCACCGGATGCGCCTCCGCCTCCTCCAGCGCGCGCCTCTGGGCGGCCTGCTCCTGCTGGATCAGCGTCGGCTCGCCCGGCGCGTCCGAGACGATGACGACCCAGCGCTGGCCGGTCCATTCCGTCAACAGTTGGCCGACGCGATTCGGCAGGGTCGCCGGAGCCAGGGTCGTCAGCCGCAGTTCCAGCCGCCCCGGCTCCATGCGCACCAGATGGACGCTGCCGGTCAGGTGGCCGTAGAGCGCGCCCTCGCGCTTCTCCGCGAAGACCTGGACCAGCGTGCGGAAGTCGCGCGGCATCGCCACGCGCTCCTCGTCCGCCACGGCGACGGCCGGCACGGGCTGGACAGCCGGCTGCGGGCTCGGCTGCGCCTGGGCCTGGGCCTGGGCGACGGCGCGCACGGCGGAGCCGCCCACCGCCACCGGCCCGCCACCGGGACCGCGTGGGGCCGAGCCACCGCCTTGACCACCCTGCCCGCCACCGTTCTGCAAATTCTGGAACTGGCGGATCAGGTCGCCCGGAGTCGGCATGTCGGCGGCGTAGGACAGCCGCACGATGACCATCTCCAGCGCCTGCTGCGGCACCGGGGCCGCCTGCACCTCGCCCAGCCCCTTCAGCAGGAGCTGCCACGCGCGGGTCAGCGCCGGCATGCCGAGCTTCGCCGACAGGGCGGCGCCGCGGGTGCGCTCCGCCTCCGGCAGGCCGGGGTCGTTGGCGCTGTCCGGCACGACCTTCAGCCGCGTCAGATTGTGCACGAGGTCGAGAAGGTCCTGGAGGATCACCACCGGATCGGCGCCGACGCGGTGCAGGTCGGACAGCAGGTCCATCGCCTCCGCCGGCTTGGCCGAGACGGCGGCCTCGAACAGGTCGATCACCTTGCTGCGGTCGGCCAGACCCAGCATGTCGCGCACCTGCTGCGCGGTCACCGTGCCGGCGGCCAGCGCGATGGCCTGGTCGAGCAGCGACAGCCCGTCGCGCACCGACCCGTCGGCGGCCCGCGCGATCAGCGCGGCGGCGTCCGGCTCGATCCCCGCCCCCTCCAGGCCGGTGACGCGGGTGAAGTGCTCCTTCAGCACCTGGGCGTCGACGCGCCGCAGGTCGAAGCGCTGGCAGCGCGAGAGCACCGTCACCGGCACCTTGCGGATCTCGGTGGTGGCGAAGACGAACTTCACATGGGCCGGCGGTTCCTCCAGCGTCTTCAGGAGCGCGTTGAACGCGCTCTTGGAGAGCATGTGGACCTCGTCGATGATGTAGAGCTTGTAGCGCGCCGAGACGGGGGCGTAGCGCACGCCGTCGATGATCTCGCGGATGTCGTCCACGCCGGTGTGGCTGGCGGCGTCCATCTCCATCACATCGACGTGGCGGTCCTCGGCGATGGCGCGGCAATTGTCGCAGACGCCGCAGGGCGTCACGGTCGGCCCGCCGGTGCCGTCCGGCCCGGTGCAGTTCAGCGCGCGGGCAATGATGCGGGCGGTGGTCGTCTTGCCCACGCCGCGCACGCCGGTCAGCATGAAGGCCTGGGCGATGCGGCCCGAATTGATGGCGTTGGTCAGGGTGCGGACGAGCGCGTCCTGCCCGATCAGCTCGGCAAAGCTCTTCGGACGGTATTTCCGCGCCAGCACCCGGTAGGCGAGGCCCCCGGACGTCCCGGAAACGGAAGAGGACATATCGGCAACGGTGGTATCGGTCACGCGGCTGGCCCGGTAATCGGCTTCACGACGGAGCGCAGAATAGCGTCACGGCACGGGGCTGTCGCCGTTTCAATTCGCTGCAGGAATTTATGGGGAAGGGTGGGAGGCTGGACGAACGACCCGAGCCGAAACTCGTTACGGCTGCTTCCTTCCGGACCTGACCGGGTTGGCGAGGGACTCGTCCGCCGCCAGCCTCCCGCGCCTTATATCGGCGATCACGCCGCCCCATGCAAGACCAAACTGCGGGCTTTCCGTTTGACGCGGAACGAAAAAGCCCCGCGTCCGGCGGAACGCGGGGCTTTTGCCTGTTTCCCGGATGGGACCGCCGCGCGTTACTGCGGCAGCGGCGCCGGGCTGTCGGACAGGGAGCGCAGATAGGCGATGATGTTCGCCCGCTCCTGGTCCTTCTTGACGCCGGCGAAGGTCATCTTGGTGCCCGGTGCGTAGGCCTTCGGGTCGTAGAGGAAGTGGTTCAGCTCGTCGTAGTTCCAGGGGCCGGCCTTGCCCTTGATGGCGTCGGAATAGGCGAAGCCGTCCAGATGGCCGTGCGGGGCGCCGACGATGCCGTAGAGGTTCGGGCCGACCTTGTTCGGGCCGCCCTTGTCGAAGCTGTGGCAGGCAGCGCAGGCCTTGGCGGCGGACTGGCCGGCGGCGGCGTCGGCCTTGGCGAGCAGCGGGGCGATCTCGGCGGGGCCGGACGGGGCGGCGCCACCGCTGGGGGCCGGAGCGGCGCCTTCCGGCATGGCCACCACATAGCCGGGCTTCTCAGGCGTCTTCGGGTGCACCAGAACTTCCGCGGCGAAGCCGGCCAGCATGGCGATCAGACCCGCCAGCAGCACGGCGCCGAAAATCTTGTTCCACTCCATGCTCATAACGTCTTGTTCCCCTTTTTTGTCGTGCCGCGGGCCCGTCGCCAGGGCTGGCTGGTTCTCCGCCGCACGATAGCGTGACCGCGGCGGCTTGTCACCGCTTCGGCCCCCTCCCTTGCCACAGGAATATCGGTTCCCCGACTGTTGGCCACCTGAATATTGGAGTGACGCCGCTTGACGCAAAGGGCGATCCATGGTTCACCCGCGCCACCTTTCCGACGCGACAGGGGGCCGTTCCATCATGAACGCCGACATGAACGCAGACGCAGACAGCAAGACGACGCCGAACCCGCCGCCGTCCAATCCCATCGTGGTCATTCCCGCCCGCATGGCCTCCACCCGCCTGCCGGGGAAGCCGCTGGCCGACATCGGCGGCGCGCCGATGATCGTGCAGGTGTGGCGCCGCGCCATGGAGGCGGAGATCGGCCCCGTGGTGGTCGCCTGCGGCGAGCCGGAGATCGCCGCGGCGGTGGAAGCGGCGGGCGGCACCGCCGTGCTGACCAGGCCCGACCACCCCTCGGGCTCCGACCGCATTTTCGAGGCGGTCAGCCTGCTCGACCCGGAGGGAAAGTACGACGCGGTGGTCAACGTGCAGGGCGACCTGCCGACCATCGAGCCGGCGGTGGTGCGCGCCGCCTTCGCCCCGCTGTCCGACCCACAGGTGGACATCGCCACGCTGGTGGTCGAGATCACGCGGGAGGAGGAGCGCACCGACCCCAACGTGGTCAAGGCCGTCCTGGAGCTGCCGCCCGGCGCCCGGCGCGGCCGCGCCCTGTATTTCAGCCGCGCCACCGCCCCGTGGGGCGACGGGCCGCTGTTCCACCACATCGGGCTGTACGCCTACCGCCGCGCCGCGCTGGAGCGCTACGTCCGCCTGCCGCCCTCGGCGCTGGAGCAGCGGGAACGGCTGGAGCAGCTCCGCGCGCTGGCCTTCGGGATGCGCATCGACGCCGCCGTCGTTGACGCGGTTCCGCTCGGCGTCGATACTCCCGCCGACCTGGAGCGCGCCCGCGCGATCCTCGCCAAGCGCACCTCCCTTTAAAAGAAGACCTCCCGATGACGACCTCGAACGTGATCGCCTTCCAGGGCCTGCCCGGCGCCTATTCGGACCTGTCCTGCCGGACGGTCTTTCCGGAAATGACGACGCTGCCCTGCGCCACGTTCGAGGACGCCTTCGCCGCCGTGCGCGAGGGGCGCGCGGCGCTCGCCATGATCCCGGTGGAGAACTCCATCGCCGGGCGCGTGGCCGACAACCACCATCTGCTGCCCGAGGGCGGCCTGCACATCATCGGCGAGCATTTCCAGCGGGTGAACCACCAGCTCCTCGCCCCCAAGGGCGCGACGCTGGCCGGGCTGAAGACGGTGCGCAGCCACATCCAGGCGCTGTCCCAGTGCCGCAACATGACGCGGGAGCTGGGGCTGACGGCGATCTCCCACGCCGACACCGCGGGCGCCGCCGCCGAGATCGCCAAGCTGGGCGACCCACAGCACGCCGCCATCGCCTCCTCGCTGGCCGCCGACATCTACGGGCTGGACATCCTGAAGGGCGGCATCGAGGACGCGGAGCACAACACCACCCGCTTCCTGATCCTGTCCCGCGAACCGAAGACCCCGCCGCTGCCCGCCGAGGGGACCGGGGCCAAGATCATCACCACCTTCGTCTTCCGCGTGCGCAGCGTGCCGGCCGCCCTCTACAAGGCGCTGGGCGGCTTCGCCACCAACGGCATCAACATGACGAAGCTGGAAAGCTACATGGTCGGCGGGCACTTCACCCAGACCCAGTTCTACGCCGACGTCGAGGGCCATCCGGAGGAGCGCTCCCTGCGCCTGGCGCTGGAGGAGCTGGCCTTCTTCGCCCGCGCCGGCGAGGTGAAGATCCTGGGCGTCTACCCCGCCAACCCCTTCCGCTATCAGGAAAGCCAGCGCATCGGCGAGGATTGAGCACCCGCCCACTTGCCCCCACCCTTCCCACGGCTTCGCCGCGGGCCCCTTCCCTCCCCCGCTTCGCAGGAGAGGGACCTTAATCCCCTCCCCTGCGAAGCGGGGGAGGGCTAGGGGGGGCAAGCGACCCGCCGTCTCCCTCACTCCCCCTCGGCGATCCACTCGTCGATCAGGCGGCGGGCGATGCTGTCGGGGCGGGCGAGGCGAAAGTCCTCGCTGGGCGTGAAGGTCCGCAAAAACTCGCGGTCGAACCAGTGGGCCGTCTCCAGCTCCTCCATGTCCGTCTGGATGTCCAAAGTCACCGCCCGGGCGCTGAAGCCCAGCATCAGCGAGGACGGGAAGGGCCAGGGCTGGGACGAGTGGTAGCGGATGTCGGTGACCTCCAGCCCCACCTCCTCCAGCACCTCGCGCTTGACGCTGTCCTCCAGGCTTTCGCCCGGCTCGACGAAGCCGGCCAGAACCGAATGCATGCCCGGCGGGAAGCGGGAGTTGCGGCCCAGCACCATGCGCCCGGCCCCGTCATGGACGAGCATGATCACCGCCGGGTCGGTGCGCGGGAAATGGTGGGTGGCGCAGTCCGGGTTGGTGCAGACGCGCACATGCCCGCCCTCGGCACCCGCCGCGACCGAGCCGCAGACGCCGCAGAAGCGGTGCCGGGCGTTCCACCAAGTGATGCCGCGGGCGTAGGCGCACAGCCCGGCCTCCGTCGCCTCCATCACCGGCCCGACGGCGCGCAGGTCCTCGAAGCGGCCGAGCCCGGCCAGGGCCGGATGCTCCTCCGGCGCCTCCAGACCGGTCAGATCGACAGTGAAGTGCGGAACGCCGTCGAGCAGGCCGAGGAAGACCGGCTCCACCCCCCAGTCGCCACCACAGGCGACGGCGACCGCGCGGGCCGAGTCGGCGTCGCCGGTCACGAAGTTGCGCGATTTCGCCACGGGCAGCAGGCGCGCGTTCGGCGAGGCCCAGGCGTCTTTCAGCCAGTCCTTGTCCTTGCGGCGCACACCGGCGCGGTCGAGCGGGATGCCGGCATAGGCGTTCGGGCGGGCGTTCGGGCGGTCGGATGGGGAGGAGCGGTCGTGCATGGCGAAGAGGCTGCCACAAGCCCGCGGAACGGGGAAGCGGCGTCCCGCGCAACCCTCCTCCTTCATTGATGGTTTGCGCCGACGGAACGCCCGACTAGGATGCCGCCCTCGTCCCAACCACGCACGATCCGGCGGAGCGACCATGACCGAACCCTGCCCCACCCCCCTGGTGACCCTGGCGGAGCGTCTGGCCGACGCCTCCGGCCCGGTCATCCGCCAGTATTTCCGCACGCCGGTGGCGGTGGACGACAAGGCCGACGCCTCCCCCGTCACCATCGCCGACCGCGAGGCGGAGCGGACCATCCGCGCCATCATCGAGGCCGAGCGCCCCGACGACGGCATCTATGGCGAGGAGTTCGGGACGAAGAACCTGGACGCCGAGTGGGTGTGGGTGATCGACCCCATCGACGGCACCAAGTCCTTCATCACCGGCCGCCCGATCTTCGGCACGCTGATCGCCCTGCTGCACCGCGGGCGCCCGGTGCTCGGCGTCATCGACCAGCCCATCGTCCGGGACCGCTGGCTGGGCGTCGAGGGCCGCCCCACCCTGTTCAACGGCCAGCCGGCCGGCGTGCGCGCCTGCGCCGGGGGGCTGGCCGCGGCGACGCTGGGCACCACCTCGCCCGACCTGTTCCCCGGAGCGGACCAGGACGCCTTCCGCCGGGTGGCGGGGGCGGCCAAGGTGTCGGTCTATGGCGGCGACTGCTACAGCTACGGCCTGCTGGCCGCGGGCTATTACGACCTCGTCGTCGAATCGGGGCTGAAGCTCTACGACTTCGCGGCGCTGGTGCCGGTGGTGACCGGGGCCGGCGGGCTGATGACCGATTGGGACGGCCGGCCGCTCGACGCCACCTCAAGCGGGCGCGTGGTCGCCGCGGGCGATGCCCGCACCCACCGCGAGACGCTGGCCGCCCTGGCCGGCTGAGACAGGAGGACAACGTCCATGGCAATTATCGCCACGCCCGCCCGCTCCGTCTTCGAGACCTCGCCGGAGAAGCTGCGCCCCTTCCTGCACTCGCTGGCCGGCCGGGTGTCGGGCGGGGCCAACTGGATGGTCCGCAAGAAGACGGTCTGCGACCTGCTGCTGGGGCTGGACGCCTTCTTCGCCCTGCCGGCGGAGGAGCGCCGCGCCCTGATGGGCGCCGGGGAGGACGCCTCCAGCCAGGACGGCACCGGGCCGGAGGACTTCCGCAACGTCCTGCCGCTCTATGTCGGGGCGATCCTGGAGGGTTTGAAGGAAGAGGCCGTTACGGGTCCGGAGCAGGCGGCGATCTACATGCTGTCCATCCACCCGGAGCACCAGATGGCCGCGGAGGAATGGATGCTCGCCGACCCGCGCAACGGCAAGGCGGTGCGCCGGATGATGCGGTCCGACCGCCGCTACCGCCAGCTCATGGAGCGCATGGCGGACCACTGGCGGAAGGCCCGCGCCGGTCAGGGCAGCAGCGAGACGGCCAGCAGCCCCAGGTAGATGCCGATGAACAGGCCGAGGACGATCCCGTAATCCTCGTCGGTCATCGGGTTGGAATCGGGGTCGAACTGCCGCATGATCTACTCCCTGTGCGTCAACGGATGCCCAGAATAACCGTTGACGCCCACGAAGCTCCCGCGACAAGGCCGTGACCTTCGCTGGGCGAAGGCGAACACCCCCATAAAAAACGGACCGCGCCGGAGGGGCACGGTCCGCTGAGTCGGGAGGGACCCGAAGGGAAAGGGTCAGCAATGACTCAGGTGGCACAGGCTCAGGTGGACGGCCGGGCCTCGCCGGTGATGGCGGGCTTCGGCGGCATCTCCTCGGCCAGCGCGCGGTATGCCAGCCCGCCGAGCAGCCCGCCGACCAGCGGCGCCACCCAGAAGGCCCAGAGTTGCTGCAGCGCCCAGCCGCCGACGACCAGCGCCGGCCCCGTGCTGCGCGCCGGGTTCACCGACGTGTTGGTGACCGGGATGCTGATGAGGTGGATCAGCGTCAGCGCCAGACCGATGGCCAGCGGCGCGAAGCCCGCGGGCGCCCGCCGGTCGGTGGAGCCCAGGATGACGATCAGGAACATGAAGGTCAGCACCACCTCGGCCAGCAGGCCGGAGGTGAGGTTGTACGCGCCCGGCGAATGCTCCCCGTACCCGTTGGCGGCCAGCCCCTTGGCGGCCAGCGACCAGTCGGCCTTGCCGGTAGCGATGACGTACAGCACCAGCGCCGCCAGGAAGGCGCCGACCACCTGCGCGATGACGTAGGGCAGGATGTCCTTGGCCGGAAAGCGCCCGCCCGCCCACAGCCCCACCGTGACCGCCGGGTTCAGGTGGCAGCCGGAGATGTGGCCGACCGAATAGGCCATGGTCAGCACCGTCAGCCCGAAGGCCAGGGACACGCCGGTCAGCCCGATCCCGACCTCCGGGAAGGCGGCGGACAGCACGGCGCTGCCGCAGCCGCCGAACACCAGCCAGAAGGTGCCGAGAAACTCCGCGCTCGTGCGCCGGAACATCGACATGTCACCACCTCGTCGGGCTTGCCGCATTTCCGCCTTTTTTGCGCCCCCGGACGGGCCGGCGCCAGCGGACGGGCGTAAGATACCGTTGCGTACGCGGACTTGACGCGCCGCAAGGCGCGTACATGCTAGGGCTGATCCGCCCACTCACTTCAGGCCAACCATGTCAGGACCGACGATGCGCCGAGTTCTCGCTGCCGCCCGGACCACCGCCGTTTTGGCCGCCTTCCTGGCCCTCCCCGCGCTGATGGCACCGGTCCAGGCGAACGGGGCCCAGGCGCAGACGGTCACCGTCCCCGCCCTGAAGCAGTTCGGCGAGCCGGAGTTCAAGCCGGGCTTCACCCATTTCCCGCACGCCAACCCCGAGGCCCCCAAGGGCGGTACGATCACCCTGGCCGCGCAGGGCAGCTTCGACAGCCTGAACCCGATCATCCTGCGCGGCGTCACCCCGCGCACGCTGGGGCTGATCGCCGACTCGCTGATGGTCGGTTCCGGCTGGGAGATGGACGCCGCCTACGGCGCGCTGGCGGAGTCGGTGGAGCTGCCCGACGACAAGAGCTGGGCCGTCTTCCACCTGCGCCGGGAGGCGCGCTGGCACGACGGCGTGCCGGTGACCGCCGGCGACGTCGTCTTCGCCTGGGACTCCATCCAGGCGCACGGCAACCCCTTCCTGAAATCCTTCCTCGACCGCGTTGCCGCGGTGGAGGCGCTGGACGAGCACCGGCTGAAGATCACCCTGAAGACCACCGGGGAGATGAAGCCGATCATCGACTTCGCCACCAGCATCGCCCCCCAGCCCGAGCATTGGTGGACCGCCAACGGGCGCGACATCTCCAAGACAACGCTGGAGCCGGTGCTGGGCAGCGGCCCCTACCGCATCAAGGCCGTCGATGCGGGCCGCTCCATCACCTACGAGCGGGTGGCCGACTGGTGGGGCCGCGACCTGCCGACGGCGCGCGGCTTCTACAATTTCGACAGCGTGAAGGTCGATTACTACCGCGACGACGATGTGATGTTCGAGGCCTTCAAGGCCGGCGCCTACGACTTCCGCACCGAGCACCGGGCGCAGCGCTGGACCACCGGCTACGACTTCCCCGCGGCAAAGGACGGCCGGGTGAATCGCGTGGAGGTGAAGAGCGACCTGCCGCTGGGCGCCCAGGGCTTCCGCCTGAACACCCGCCGCGCCAAGTTCGCCGACCCGCGGGTGCGCGAGGCGCTGGGCTATCTGTTCGACTTCGAATGGATTCAGAAGAACATCCTGTACGGCCAGTATCTCCGCACCACATCCAACTTCCCCAACTCCGACTTCGGCGCCAAGGGGCCGCCCACGCCGGAGGAGCTGGCCCTGCTGGAGCCCTTCCGCGCCCAGTTGCCGGAGCGCGTCTTCACCACCCCCTTCGAACCGCCCAAGACCGACGGCAGCGGCAACAACCGCAACAACCTGCGCGAGGCCATGCGCCTGTTCCGCGAGGCCGGCTGGGAGCTGAAGAACGGCCGGATGACCAGCGCCAAGACCGGCGAGGTGCTGAGCATCGAATTCCTCGACGGCACCGGCGCGTTGACCCGCGTGATCCAGCCCTATGTGGAGGCGCTGCGCAAGGCGGGCATCGACGCGGTGCTGCGGGTGGTCGACACCGCCCAGTTCCAGGCGCGCACCGACGAGTTCGACTTCGACGTGGTGGTGGCGAACTTCAACTTCTTCACCCCGCCGGGAACGGAGCTGCGCAGCTATTTCGGCTCCGCCGCCGCCGACGTCCGGGGATCGGCCAACTACGCCGGCATCAAGGAACCGGCGGCCGACGCGATGATCGAGAAGGCGCTGGCGGCGAAAGATCTGGCGTCGGTCCAGGCGGCGACCCGCGCGCTCGACCGCGTGCTGCTGTGGGGCTTCTACATGGTGCCGCACTGGTACAACCCGGACAACTGGATCGCCTACCGCACGACGCTCGGCTTCCCGGAGAAGACGCCGAAATACGATCTGGGCTTCCGCAACAGCGGCTTCCCCGAAGCGTGGTGGGTAAAGCCGGGCAAGGAAGGCTGAGGGCCGCCGTCCCATGACCCCGGAGACACCCTCCTCGATAGCCTCTGATTCAGAAGACCTCTTCGACCGGGAGGTCCGCCCCCTGCTGCAACGGCTGAAGCGCCGTCGCGCCAGAACGCGCGCCGCTCTCATCCTGCTGGTCTTCGTCGCTCTGACCGGCTGGACTTTGCTTGTCCTGATGAAGCTGCCCTTCCTGATGAGGGCCAGCTACGCCGGCTGGAAGCTCCATGCCGCCATAGCGCTGGCCATCATCACTGTCCCGTTCGTTGTGTTCCGTCACCACCGCAAGCGCATCATCATTTCGCTCGTGCTGGCAATCTGCCGCCATGCCGATCTGATCCACGCATCAGGCAGTTGCCTCAAGCAGCACCAGTTGCGCCAGCTTTTCAGTGATCTGAAGCCGCGTTCCGCCCATGCTAAGGATGGTTTCGCCGGCATCCGCCAAGGCTTGAATTTCTGGTTCAATGAGGTCGACCTCTACGCATTCGCGGGGTTTCTGACGGGAACCGTCCGGATCTTCCACGGCTGGCTTCTCTGCATTGACCTGCCGCAGCCGGGAGTTCCGCCGCTGTCCTGCACGCTCACCCTTGGCGCCCGTGGCACCGAGCCGGTGCTGACTCCGATTCACGGCGATTTGGCGGAGGCCAAACACCGGTTCCCACCGGAACTGCGAACTCTGGCCGCGCGGCTTGCCTCCCTTGCAGGCGCCCGCCAAGCCCGGCTGGCCATCGACGGGCAGCGATTCATTTTGGCTATCGACACCGGGCGCGACTTGTTCGAAGGGATCACGGAACTTGAGAAACGGATGACCCCGGCCCTGTTCGCCCGTTCCCTGGAGGAGCTGGACACGCTGACGCGGGTCGTGGACGAGCTTTCCGCCGCACTTCAGGCGCAAATCGCCGCACCCTCCCCCCAGCCCGGTGCAAGCTTAGGCGCCGCCGAGCCCGCATCCGCCTTGAATGTGCCATAGACGGACCCCTACCTTACCGGAAACAAAAGGACCGAGAGGGGCATGAGGAAGACCGGTAAAGCGATCCTGGCCGCGGTCATGTGCCTGTATCTGGCGGAACCCTTCGCCGTGGCCCATGCCCAATCCAACCCGCAGGGGGCCGCCCCGAAAACCGGGGGGCACGCCGTCACGGCCCATGGGACGCCGAAATACGGGCCGGACTTCCAGCATTTCGACTACGTCAACCCCGACGCCCCCAAGGGCGGCGAGATCAAGCTGGCGACCTACGGCAGCTTCGACAGCCTGAACCCCTTCATCCTGCGCGGCTCGACCGCCGCCGGGGCCAGCCTGCCCTTCGACACGCTGACGGTGGAGAGCGGGGACGAGGTGCTGACCCGCTATGGGCTGCTCGCCGAGACCATCACGGTCGCCGAGGACCGGAGCTGGGTCCGCTTCACGCTGCGCCCGCAGGCGCGCTTCCACGACGGCGCCCCGGTGACCGCCGACGACGTTGTGTGGAGCTTCGAGACGCTGCGCGACAAGGGCCACCCGCTCTACCGCACCTACTACGCCGACGTGGTGAAGGCCGAGAAGACGGGCGAGCGCGCGGTCACCTTCACCTTCCGCGACGGCGGCAACCCCGAGCTTCCGGTCATCATGGGCCAGTTGCCGGTGCTGCCCAAGCACGTCTTCGAAGGAAACGGCTCCGGGGTGCGCGATTTCGCCAGCACGACGCTGGACCCCATCGTCGGCAGCGGCCCCTACCGGATCGTCGAGGTGCAGCCCGGCCGCTCGCTCGTCTTCGAGCGGGTGACGGACTGGTGGGCCAAGGACCTGCCGGTCAACCGCGGGCGCTACAACTTCGACCGCATCCGCTTCGACTATTACCGCGACCTCGACGTGGTGTTCGAAGCCTTCAAGGCCGGGGCCATCGATTTCCGGGTGGAGCATTCGTCGAAGAACTGGGTGACCGGCTACGACGTGCCCGCCGTGCGCGACGGCCACATCGTCCGCGAGGAGATCAAGCACCAGGACCCGCAGGGCATGCAGGCCTTCGTGTTCAACAGCCGCCGCCCGGTCTTCGCCGACCGCAAGGTGCGCGAGGCGCTGAATTACCTGTTCGACTACGAATGGACGCGGGCCAACCTGTCCTACGGGCTGTTCCAGCGCACCAGGAGCTTCTTCTCCAACTCCGAACTGGCCTCCACCGGCCTGCCCTCGCCGGAGGAGCTGAAACTGCTGGAGCCCTTCCGCGGCAAGGTGCCGGAGGAGGTCTTCACCAAGCCCTTCGCGCCGCCGCAGACCGACGGGTCCGGCAACATCCGCCCGAACCTGCGCACGGCGCTGTCCTTGCTCAAGGAGGCCGGGTGGGAACTGAAGGGCAACAAGCTGCTGAACGCGAAGACCGGCGAGCCGATGCGCTTCGAGATCCTGCTGGTGCAGCCGGACATGGACCGCATCGTCCAGCCCTTCGTCCGCAACCTGGAGCGCGCCGGGATCGAGGCGGCCATCCGCGTGGTGGACACCGCCCAGTACCAGAACCGGATCGACCGCTACGACTTCGACATGGTCATCCAGCGCATCCTGCAATCGACCTCGCCCGGCAACGAGCAGCGCGACTACTGGCAGTCCGCCCGCGCCGACCAGCCGGGCAGCCGCAATCTGGCCGGCATCAAGGACCCGGTGGTGGACGCGCTGATCGACCGCGTGATCCAGGCCCCCGACCGCGAGAGCCTGATCACCGCGACCCGCGCGCTCGACCGCGTGCTGCTGTGGGGCTGGTACGTCATCCCGCAATGGCACGACGACGTGCGGCGCGTCGCCTATTGGAACCGTTTCTCCCATCCGGCGGTTGCGCCCAAATACGGCTTGGCCTTCACCGACACCTGGTGGGTCGATCCCGACAAGAACGCGAAGCTCGCCAACACGGCCCGCCGCGCGGCGCCCTGAGACGGCAAACAGAAAGGCGAACCCGCGCGATGCTGGCCTACATCATCCGCCGTCTGCTGCTGATCATCCCGACGCTGTTCGGGATCATGGTCATCAACTTCCTGATCGTGCAGATCGCCCCCGGCGGTCCCATCGAGCAGATGATCGCCCGCGTCCAGGGCACCGCGGTGGAGGCGACCGCCCGCATCGGCGGCACCGGCGGCGGCGAGACCGGCGGTCCGGCGGCGCAGCAGGCCCAGGGCGGCGACACCGGCAGCCGCTACCGCGGCGCCCAGGGGCTCGACCCGGAATTCATCAAACAGCTTGAGAAGGAATTCGGCTTCGACAAGCCGCTGCACGAGCGCTTCATCCACATGATGTCGAACTACCTGATGTTCGACTTCGGCAAGAGCTATTTCCGCGACCGCAGCGTCGTCGATCTGGTGATCGAGAAGATGCCGGTGTCGATCTCGCTGGGCATCTGGACGACGCTGATCGTCTATCTGGTGTCGATCCCGCTGGGCATCGCCAAGGCGGTGCGCGACGGCCAGCCCTTCGACGTCTGGACCTCCGGCGTGGTCATCGTCGGCTATGCCATCCCCAGCTTCCTGTTCGCCGTGCTGCTGATCGTCGTCTTCGCCGGCGGGCGCTATTTCGACCTGTTCCCGCTGCGCGGGCTGGTCTCGGACAACTGGGCGAGCCTGCCCTGGTGGCGGCAGATCCTCGACTACATGTGGCACATGGTGCTGCCGGTGCTGTCCATGGTGATCGGCGGCTTCGCCGGCCTGACCATGCTGACCAAGAACTCCTTCCTGGAGGAGATCAACAAGCAGTATGTCGTCACCGCCCGCGCCAAGGGTCTGGCGGAGCGGCGGGTGCTCTACGGCCACATCTTCCGCAACGCCATGCTGATTGTCATCGCCGGCTTCCCCGGCGCCTTCATCGGCATCCTGTTCACCGGCGCCCTGCTGATCGAGGTGATCTTCTCGCTGGACGGGCTGGGGCTGCTGGGCTTCGAGGCGGCGATCAACCGCGACTATCCGGTGATGTTCGGCACGCTGTATTTCTTCACGCTGCTGGGGCTCATCATGAACCTCGTCGGTGACGTGACCTATGTGGCCGTCGATCCCCGCATCGACTTCGAAGCGCGGAGGGTGTGATGGCGAGCCTTTGGTACTCTCCCTCCCCCGTCCCGGGGGAGGGTTGGGGTGGGGGTACCGCCGAGGATCACGGGGCTGATCCTCGGCGGACCCTCACCCGGCGCCTTCGGCGCCACCCTCTCCCCGGGGGGAGAGGGAAAACGCCCGTCGGAGGGCGCGACCATGAGCGGCGACCGCTTCCTCGGCCTGCGCGTCACGCCGCTCACCCGGCGGCGGCTGGCGAACTTCCGGGCGAACCGGCGGGGCTTCTGGTCCTTCTGGATCTTCCTGGTGCTGTTCACCCTGTCGCTGGGCGCGGAGTTCATCGCCAACGACCGCCCGCTGGTCATCAAATACGACAACGCGCTCTACTGGCCCGTCTTCACCGCCTATCCGGAGACCACCTTCGGCGGCGAGTTCGAGACGGAGACCGACTACCGCGACCCCTACGTGCGCCAGTTGATCGAGGAGAAGGGCTGGATCGTCTGGCCGCCGATTCCCTACGGCTACCGCACCATCAACTACAACCTGCCGGTCCCCGCCCCGGCCCCGCCGTCCGCCGACAACTGGCTGGGCACCGACGACCAGGGGCGCGACGTGGTGGCGCGGCTGATCTACGGCTTCCGCATCTCCGTGCTGTTCGGGCTGGTGCTGACCGCCTTCTCCTCGGTCGTCGGCATCATGGCCGGGGCGGTCCAAGGTTATTTCGGCGGCATCACCGACCTGCTGTTCCAGCGCTTCATCGAAATCTGGCAGGGCCTGCCCACGCTGTTCCTGCTCATCATCCTGTCCAGCGTGGTGACGCCGAACTTCTGGTGGCTGCTCGGGCTGCTGCTGCTGTTTTCCTGGACCTCGCTGGTCCATGTGGTGCGGGCGGAGTTCCTGCGGGCGCGCAACTTCGACTATGTGCGCGCCGCCCGCGCGCTGGGCGCCACCGACGCGACGATCATGGTGCGCCACGTGCTGCCCAACGCCATGGTGGCGACGCTGACCTTCCTGCCCTTCATCCTGAACGGCTCCATCACCACCCTGACGGCGCTGGACTTCCTGGGCTTCGGCCTGCCCCCCGGCTCCCCCTCGCTGGGCGAGCTGCTGGCCCAGGGCAAAGCCAACCTCCAGGCGCCCTGGCTGGGCCTGACCGCCTTCTTCGTGCTGGCGATCATGCTGAGCCTGCTGATCTTCATCGGCGAGGCGGTGCGCGACGCCTTCGACCCGCGCAAGACCATCGGCCAGCTCTCCACCGCCACCGGAACCGCCAACGAGGCGGGCGCGGTGGCGCAGAAGGCCGCGGAATGATGCCCTCAATGACCACCAGCCCAAGAAGGCGGAACCGCCCATGACCGACATGACGACCAATGGGGCCGACGATCTCCTCCAGGTCCGCAACCTCCATGTCGAGTTCCGCTCGGGCGGCGGGGCGATGCACGCGGTGAAGGGTGTGTCCTTCGACATCGCCAAGGGGGAGACCCTGGCTCTGGTCGGCGAGTCCGGGTCGGGCAAGTCGGTCACCGCCCTGTCGATCCTGCAACTGCTGCCCTACCCCATGGCGCGCCACCCGCATGGCTCCATCCGCTTCCGCGGGACCGAGCTGGTGGGGGCGGAGGAGAAGGTGCTGCGCGACGTGCGCGGCGACCGCATCGCCATGATCTTCCAGGAGCCGATGACCTCGCTGAACCCGCTGCACAGCATCGAGCGGCAGATCAACGAGACGCTGTTCCTGCACAAGGGCCTGTCCCGCGCCGCCGCGCGCAAGCGCACGCTGGAGCTGCTGCGGCTGGTCGGGCTGCCCAACCCGGAAAAGCGGCTGAACGCCTACCCGCACGAGCTTTCGGGCGGCCAGCGCCAGCGCGTGATGATCGCCATGGCGCTCGCCAACGAGCCCGACCTGCTGATCGCCGACGAGCCGACCACCGCCCTGGACGTCACCATCCAGGCGCAGATTCTGGAACTGCTGAAGGACCTCCAGCGCCGCTTCGGCATGGCGCTGCTGCTCATCACCCACGATCTGGGCGTGGTGCGCAAGATGGCCGACCGTGTCTGCGTGATGAACCAGGGAGAGATCGTCGAGCAGGCCGCCGTCGCCGACATCTTCGCCCGCCCGCAGCACCCCTACACCCGCAAACTGCTGGCCGCCGAGCCGAAGGGCGACCCGCTGACCCCGCCCGCCGACGCGCCGGAGGTCATGGCCGCCGACAACCTCAAGGTCTGGTTCCCCATCAAGAAGGGCCTGCTGCGCCGCACCGTCGATCACGTCCGCGCCGTGGACGGCGTGTCGGTCAACGTGCGGCAGGGACACACCGTCGGGGTGGTCGGCGAGTCCGGTTCCGGCAAGACGACGCTGGGGCTGGCCCTGCTGCGCCTGCACGCCAGCGAGGGGGCGATCCGCTTCGACGGCAAGGACATCCAGGGCTGGCAGGCGAAGAAGCTGCGCGGGCTGCGGCGGGAGATGCAGGTGGTCTTCCAGGACCCGTACGGCAGCCTGTCGCCCCGCCTGTCGGTCGGCCAGATCATCGGCGAGGGGCTGACGATCCACGGCATCGGCTCCGGCGCCGAACGCGACGCCATGGTGGCGAAGGCGCTGGAGGAGGTGGGGCTCGACCCGTCCAGCCGCCACCGCTACCCGCACGAGTTCTCCGGCGGCCAGCGCCAGCGCATCGCCATCGCCCGCGCCCTGGTGCTGAAGCCGAAATTCGTCGTCCTGGACGAACCGACCAGCGCGCTCGACATGTCGGTGCAGGCGCAGATCGTCGATCTGCTGCGCGACATCCAGGCGCGCAACAACCTCGCCTACCTCTTCATCAGCCACGACCTGCGGGTGGTGCGGGCGCTCAGCAGCCACGTCATCGTCATGAAGGACGGCAAGGTCGTGGAGCAGGGGCCCACCCGCCGCATTTTCGAGGAGCCGCGGGAGGACTACACCCGCGCCCTGCTCGCCGCCGCCTTGAACCTGGAAGCCGTCAAGTCCGACGCCGTGCGGATGTAGCGCAATCGTATTCAATGTCCCCTCTCCCCTCTGGGGAGAGGGTTAGGGTGAGGGGGTTGCGCTTGTGCCGGACGTACCTGCCACGCCCATCCCCCTCACCGGCCCTGCGGGCCACTCTCTCCCCAGAGGGGAGAGGGCTATGAGGGTCAAGTGCGATTGCCTTGGCTCCGCGGGCGCTTCGCCTTCGTATTGCCGGGTGTCGCCTTTGCCCTGACCGGCGGCGCCTTCGGCTGTTCCCGCCCCGGCACCGCCACCTCGCGCCATTGGCCGGGCGCCAGACCGTCCAGCGTCCAGTCGCCGATGGACCAGCGGATCAGCCGCAAGGTCGGGAAGCCGACCGCGGCGGTCATGCGGCGGACCTGCCGGTTCCGCCCCTCGCGCAGGGTCAGGGCGATCCAGCTCGTCGGGATGGCGGCGCGGAAGCGCACGGGCGGGTCGCGCGGCCACAGGCCGTCCGGCTCCTCCATCCGGCGGGCCTCGGCGGGCAGGGTCGGGCCGTCGTTGAGCGTCACCCCGTCGCGCAGGCGCTGCAACGCCTCCTCGGTCGGAACGCCTTCCACCTGCACCCAATAGGTCTTGGGCAGCTTGTGCTTCGGCGAGGCGATGCGGGCGATCAGCGCGCCGTCGTCGCTCAGCGCCAGCAGCCCCTCGCTGTCGCGGTCCAGCCGCCCGGCGGCGTAGACTCCCTTCACCGGCACATGGTCGGCCAGCGTCTGGCGCCCCTGCTCATCGGTGAATTGCGGCAGCACACCATAGGGCTTGTTCAGCAGGATCAGACGGGGCACGGTTGGCTCGAACGGGTTTGAGACGAACAACGACAACATTACAGGGGTTTGCGCCGTGACGCTGCTTTTCTGCTCCACCACCGACCGCTCCGACCGCTGGCTGAGCGAGCTGGACGCCCGCCTGCCCGGGCTGGAGGTGCGGGTGTGGCCCGAGATGGGGGACCCGGCGGACATCGAGATGGCGCTGGTGTGGAAGCCGCCGCACGGGCTGCTCGCCACGCTGCCGAACCTGAAGCTGATCGTCTCGCTGGGCGCCGGGGTGGAATCGCTGCTGCTCGACCCCACCCTGCCCGACGTGCCGCTGGTCCGCATGGTGTCGGAGGGGCTGACCGTGGACATGGCCGGCTATGTGGCGCTCCAGGTGCTGCGCTGGCACCGGCTCCTCGACGAGTACAAGGCGCTCCAGCAAGCCGGGCGGTGGGAGCCGCTGGACGCCTGCCCGGCGTCGGAGGTGAAGGTCGGCATCCTGGGCATGGGCGAGCTGGGCATGGCCTCGGCGAAGACTCTGCTGAGCATGGACTACCGTGTGCTGGGCTGGAGCCGCACACCGAAGACGCTGCCGGGGGTGGAGAGCTTTTCCGGACCCGATGGGCTGGCGGCGATGCTCGGGCAATGCAACCTGCTGGTCTGCCTGCTGCCGCTGACGGCGGAGACGCGCGGCCTGCTGAACCGCAAGCTGTTCGCCGCCCTGCCCAAGGGGGCGGTGGTCGTCAACGCCGCGCGCGGCGGGCATCTGGTGGAGGACGATCTGCTGGCGGCGCTGGAGAGCGGGCACATCGCCGGGGCCAGCCTGGACGTGTTCGCGGAGGAGCCGCTGCCCGCCGGCCATCCCTTCTGGACCCACCCGAAGGTCCATGTGACGCCGCACGTCGCCGCCGTCACCCACCCGTCGCGCTCCGCCGCGGTGGTGGCCGAGGCGATCACCGCCTTCCGCGAGGGGCGCCCCCTGCCGAACCTCGTGGACCGCAACCAGGGCTATTGAGCGGCAGCGACGATCAGGCTGGCACCGCCACAGGGTTGGAGGCGCCCAACTGCGCCTCCAGCCGCGCCTTGGCGGAGGCGGCCACCTCCTCCTCGGCGCGGATGACCGCCATGTCCTCCGGCGCCACGGCGCCCGCGGCGACGACCAGCTCGGCGAAGTCGGACAGGAAGACGCTGCCCTTCACGGTGCGCTGGACGAGCACGCTGCGCTTGTCCTCGGCGTCGCGCTTGCGCTTGATGAAGCCGAGCAGCGACAGCCGGTCCAGCGCGCGGGTCACCGCGGGCTTGGAGATGTTCAGGGCCGCCGCCAGCCCGCGCACGGTGTGCGGCGGATCGGTCAGATAGACTTGGAGCATGATGGCCATCTGCCGCGCCGACAGGTCCGGCCCGTCCTGCCGGACGCTGGCGATCAACGCCGTCCGCCACAGGCCGAGCGCTTTCAGGTTCCGTGCCATGTTTCCCCCCGCGTGCCGCGTCCCTTGCCCCGAAGGCCCCCGCATTCGGGACGCGCGGCGGATGGAGTGTCCCTCAACCCGGCCCGGACAGGCAAGCGTTTCGCAGCCGGATCGATCGGTCAGGGTGTCGCGGGCGGGGAGTGTGCCTTTCGCGAACTTGCCCCCACCCTAACCCTCCCCCGCTGCGCAGGGGAGGGAACTCCGCTGGCTTCGGACAACGCCCTCCCCTGCGTAGCGGGGGAGGGTGGGGGCACCCCCTCCGGGACCCCGCTCAGTAGATCAACTCGTTCTCGCCGCTGCCTTCGGAGATGACGATCTCGCCGCGGGCCGCCAGATCCTTGGCGAGCTGGACCATGTACATCTGGGATTCGTCCACCTCGCGGACGCGGACGGGGCCCATGGCGGCCATGTCCTCGCGCAGGATCTTCGCCGCGCGCTCGGACATGTTGGAGAAGAACAGGTCCTTCAGCGTCTCCGACGCGCCCTTCAGCGCGGTGGCGAGCTTCTGCTTGTCGACGCTGCGCAGCAGGGCCTGGACGCCGGAGGGGTCGAGCTTGGACAGGTCCTCGAAGGTGAACATCAGCGACTTGATGCGCTCGGCGCTGTCGCGGTTGCGCTCCTCCAGGGCGGCCATGAAGCGGTGCTCGGTCGTGCGGTCCAGGCCGTTGAAGATTTCCGCCAGCATCTCGTGGCTGTCGCGGCGGCTGGTGCGGGCGAGGTTGGTCATGAACTCGGTGCGCAGCGTGCGCTCCACGTCGTCCAGAACCTCCTTCTGAACGGCCTCCATGCGCAGCATGCGCATGATGACCTCCATCGCGAAGCTCTCCGGAAGCTGGGTCAGCACGCGGCCGGCGTGTTCCGGGCGGATCTTCGACAGCACCACGGCCACGGTCTGCGGGTATTCGTTCTTCAGGTAGTTGGACAGGACCGACTCGTTGACGTTGGCCAGCTTGTCCCACATGGTGCGGCCGGCGGGACCGCGGATCTCCTCCATGATGGAGTCGACCTTGTCCTTGGGCAGAGTCTTCAGCAGCAGGCGTTCGGTGGAGTCGAAGGAGCCGACCAGCGAGCCGGTGGCCGACATCTGCTCGGCGAATTCGACGAACAGACGCTCGATGATGTTGGCGGAGACGGTGCCGAGGTTCGCCATCACCTGCGACAGCTCCTTGATCTCCTCGTCGTCCATCATCGCGAACAGCTTGGACGAATGCTCGTCGCCCAGCGCCAGCATCAGAATGGCCGCCTTTTCCGGACCGGTGAGGGTGCGATAATCCTCACGAACCTTCAGCGCCATGTATCCGCCTCCAAAAACCCGGCCGGCACCCGAGTCCACCGGTCCTACCTGAAGGTTTTAATCCTTTCCGAATCGGCACGCCACCCCCGCGACGCCCGCGGGGGTGACAATTTTAACCATATGCCGGAGGTTGCGCCGCCCTATCACCAGAGCCGGCTGGTCACCCGAACCGCTTGGCGATGACCGCATAGGCCGCGCGCAGGCCCAGCGCCTCGCCGCCTTCCGGACGGCCGGGGCGGGCGCCGCTGTTCCAGGCGAAGGTGTCGAGATGCGCCCAGGGCGTGTCCTTCGACACGAACTCCTGGAGGAACAGCCCGGCGGTGATCGCCCCGGCCATGCCGTTGCTGGTCACGTTGTTGAGGTCGGCGACCTTGCTGTCCAGCCCCTTGCGGTAGGGCGCCCACAGCGGCAGGCGCCACAGCGGGTCGCTCTGCTCCTCCCCGGCGGCCAGCAGGTCGTTGGCGAGGTCGTCGTCGTTGGCGAACAGCGCCGGCAGGTCCGGCCCCAGGGCGACGCGGGCGGCCCCGGTCAGGGTGGCGAAGTCGATCAGCAGGGCGGGCTTCTCCGAATCCGCCTCGGCCAGAGCGTCGCACAGGATCAGCCGGCCCTCGGCGTCGGTGTTGCCGACCTCCACGCTCAGCCCCTTGCGCGTCTTCAGCACGTCCATCGGCTTGAAGGCGTTGCCGGAGATCACGTTCTCCACCGCCGGGATCAGGACGCGCAGCCGCACCGGCAGCCCCGCCATCATCACCATGCGGCCGAGCGCCAGCGCGTGCGCGGCGCCGCCCATGTCCTTCTTCATCAGCAGCATGCCCGACGACGGCTTGATGTCCAGGCCGCCGCTGTCGAAGCAGACGCCCTTGCCGACGATGGTCACCTTCGGGTGCGTCGGGTTGCCCCAGCGCAGGTCGATCAGCCGCGGCGCGCGCGGGCTGGCCCGGCCCACCGCGTGGATCGCCGGATAGTCGCGGTCAAGCAGCCCGTCGCCGACGATGACGTCCAGCCCGGCCTCGAACTCCGACGCCAGCGCGGCGGCCGCGGCGGCCAGCTCCGCCGGGCCGAGGTCGTTGGCCGGCGTGTTGACGAGGTCGCGCAGCAGAGTGGTCGCGGTGGCGGTGCGCTGCACCTCGCCCTGGTTGGCGTGCTTGGGCCAGACGAGGTTGGCAAAGGTCTTCTCCGACGCCTTGTAGCGCCCGAAACGGTAGCTGCCGAGCGCCCAGCCCAGCGCCAGACGGGTGGCGGAGCGGCGGTCGAGCGCGGCGTCCACCGCCTCGTCGAGCTGGTAGTTCCCCGGCGGCAGGCCGCTGGGCAGCCCGGCGAGGCCCCACAGATCGTCCAGCGCCGACACGCCGGCCAGCACGCGGGCGACCGCCCCGCCCTCCCCCGGCAGGAAGGCGGTGGAACCGGCCTCCGCCGTGAAGTTCACGGCCTTCACCCAGGCCGCGGTGGCGGGCGGCTGGCCTTCCAACCATGTGGCGAGGCCGGCCTTGTTCAGCGGGGTGATGGTCACGGTGCCGGGGCCGGCCGTGGCGAGCAGGGTGGCGAGCAAGGCGGGCGTCCTTCGTCAGGAAACGGAAACGGTGAAGGAAAGCATGGCGCGCCGGGGCGCCCCTGAAAAGGGGGATTGCGGGCCGGCTTGCCGGATCGGCGCGGGGCAGGCATGCTCCGCCCCCCTCCCTTCGCAACCGAGGCGCACCCATGGACGACCTGACCCTGGTCATCGGCAACAAGGCCTTCTCCTCCTGGTCCCTGCGGCCCTGGCTGGCGCTGAAGCGGACCGACCGGCTGTTCCGGGAGATCGTGATCCCGCTGCGCCAGCCCGACACCGCCGCCCGCATCGCGGAGCATTCGCCCTCCGGCCGCGTGCCCTGCCTGCGGCACGGCGACCGGGTGATCTGGGATTCGCTGGCGATCTGCGAGTATCTGGCGGAGACCTTCCCCGAGGCCGCCCTCTGGCCAGCGGACGCCCACGCCCGCGCGGTGGCGCGGTCGGTCTCGGCGGAGATGCATTCGGGCTTTGCCGGCCTGCGCACCCACATGTCCATGGACCTGAAGGCCTTCCGCCCCGGCGTGGGCCGCAACGCCGAGAGCGGGGCCGACATCGCCCGCGTCTTCGCGCTGTGGCGCGACGCGCGGTCCCGCTTCGGGGCGGGCGGCCCCTTCCTGTTCGGCGCCTTCTCGATCGCCGATGCCATGTACGCGCCGGTGGTGACGCGCCTCCTGACCTACGGGGTGGAGATGGACGGGCTGTGCGGCGACTACGCGCGGGCGGTGATGGAGCTGCCGGCCATGGTGGAATGGGTGGCGGCCGCCAAGGCGGAGCCGTGGGACATCTACGCCGACGAACGGACCATCTGACCGCCGAAAGCGGTCAGGGGGTCGCCCCGCCCGTCGGCTCGTTGGCGGCGTTGCCGATCAGCCCGACCTCGCGGTAGTAGCGCTCGGCGCCCGGATGCAGGGGCACCGAGACGTTGGCGACCGCCTTGGTGGCGTCGAAGCTGCGCCCCTTGGGGTGGCCCTCGATCAGCAGGCGGCGGGTGTTCTCGTGCCACAGCGCCTTGGTGACGCCGTGGATCAGGGCGGGGTCGCGGTCGGCGCGGACCAGCAGCTCCGCCCCCACCCCCAGCGTGTGCGTCTCCGGCACGCCGGGGTAGGTGTCGGCGGGGATGGTCTGGTCCATGTAGAAGCGCTGGCGGATGCGCAGCCGGTCGGCCATGTCGCCGTCGAGCGGGATCAGGCGGATCGGCTCGCGGTTCGCCACGTCGGTGACCGCCGCCACCGGGAAGCCGCCGACCATGAAGAAAGCGTCCAGCTCCTTCTTGGCCAGCCGGTCCGCCGCGGTGCCGGGCTTCAGGTAGGCCGGGGGCCGCAGCTCGCCCTCCTTCACCCCGAAGGCGTCGAGGATCGCCCGCGCCTCCACCAGCACGCCGGAGCCCTCCTCGCCCAGCGAGACGGCCTTGCCCTTCAGGTCGGCCACGCTGTGCAGGTCGCTGTCGGCGCGCACGACGAGCTGGATCGCCTCCGCGTAGAGCATGCCGATGGAGCGCAGCCCCTCGAAGGGCGCCTTGCCGTGGAAGATGCCGGAGCCGGTGTAGGCCCAATAGGCGATGTCGGCCTGGGACATCCCGGCCTCGACCGCGCCGGAGCGCAGCAGCTCGATGTTCTCCACCGAGCCGAGCGTGGCCTGCGCCACCGCGATCAGCCCCGGCACGCCGCAGCTTCCCCCGCGGTCGCAGGGGCGCGAGCCGGGCGGGTTGGAGATGGCGTTGGCGATCAGCCCGCCGATCGGAAAATAGGTGCCCGACGTGGTGCCCGTGCCGATCCGGAAATAGCGGATGTCCTGCGCCGCGGCACCCCGCGGCAGCAGGCCCAGGAGAGCGCCACCGGCGACGCCGGCCAACACGTGGCGGCGGCTGGGAAGGCCCTTGGGGGAAAGGCGGGCGGCGGAAAGGCGGGGTTTGGCTCCTGCGCGCGGCACCGGCGGGTCCACCTTTCCTGCTGGCCAGCCGTCCCGGCGGCGTGTGTTGGACACGCTCCTACAAGAATATCCGCAGCCGGGCTTTTTCAAGGCGTCGGGGGCTTAAAAGACGCCCGCCAGATCAAGAACCCCGGCGAGTGCTACCGCGCCGCCACACATTTGCACCACGCGGCCCGAAGCCGCCTGCCCCAGCACCGCCGACAGGCCCAGCCCGGCGCAGATGACCAGCAACACGCCGGACGACAGCCCGGCCCAGAACAGCGGCCCGCCCATGTGCACATAGCCGTGGAAGGCCCCCGCCGCGGCGACCGTCAGCACCCCCAGGGCCAGGGGAGCCTTGAGCCCGAGAGCGACCAGCCCGCCCATCACGATCAGCGACGCCGACAGCCCTTCCGCGGCGTAGGGCAGCCGGATGCCGATCTGCGCGGCCAGCCCGGCGGCCAGGACCGCGGTCAGCGCCGCCACCGGAAGCTGCCAGACGGAAGGGCCGCCGTTCTGCCCGCTCCACAGCCCGATGGCGAGGAAGCCGAGCAGGTGTTGAAGCACCCACACCGGTTCGGTCAGGCCGGTGCCGAACGGACCGGTCACCGTCATCCGCGCCAGCGCGGGCGCGGCCCCGGCGCCGACACCGACCGCGGCCAGAACGAGCGCCAGAAGAACCGACCGGATCGCCACCATCCCCTACCCCTTTTCCCCAAGATTTCCGCAGCACCGGGCCGGTATGGCGCGCGACGCGGGCTGGGGTCAAGTGACCAGGGCTCGAGGCTTTGAGAAGTCGGAGATCAGTACCCCAGGGGGCCGGGGCCGTACTGGCGGAGGTCCTGCTGCTTGCGGAGCAGGTCGCGCTGCTGCAGCGGGTCGAGCCGGCCCATGGCGTCCTCGGTGCGCAGCCGGTCGACCTCCGGGCTCATCAGGTCGCGCTTGGCGCGGTCGGTCAGCCCCTGGGTGGAGCCCGGCGACGGCAGGGCGGGCGTGGCCGGCTGGTCGATGGGCGGCGGCGGCGGGGATGAGCTGCCGCGGCGGCGGACCGGCGGCGGCTGGTTGGGAGACTGGCCGGGCGCCTGCGAGGCGTCGGAGAGCTTTTGCGGTGGGGCGGGCGCCGGCTGTGGCCGCGGTGGGGGAATCGGGCGGGCGTTCTCCTCCGCCTGGATCTGGCGCAGCGTCTTCAGCCCGCCGCTCTGCGCGGACACCGGCGGGGCCGCCTGGGCCCGTCCCGGCATCTCGTCATGCACCTCCGTCGCACAGGCCCCCAGCGCGAGGGCGGCGAGCGCGGCGGCGACGGGCAGGAGGGCGGTGGTGGGGCGGATCGGTGTCATACCAACCATGTCGTGTCCCACGGAGACGGGACAAGGCCCCCTGCGCATCTCCCTCTTCTTGGCGAGGCCGTAAGGGGACTCCCGCGCGCCGGATTTTGCCGCTAGAATGTTCCTGTTTTGTTCGTATTGAGATTGTTGACGTCCACATCGGCGAAGGGAGGGTTGGGCATGACGGAACGGACGGCGCGGCGCATCCTGTCCCTGTGGCTGCCTCGGCTGCCCACCGACGCCCACAGCCGCCGCCATCCGGAGCGGCGCGACCACCCCCTGGCCGCCATCCTGGCCGAACGCGGGCGGCTGGGTGTGGCCGCCGTCAACCGCGCCGCGGCGGAGGCCGGGGTGCATCCCGGCATGAGTCTGGCCGACGCCCGCGCCATCGAACCCGCCCTGGCCGTCTTCGACGCCGATCCCGAGTCGGATGCCCGCCTGCTGGAGCGGATCGCCGGCTGGTGCACGCGCTACACCCCCTGGACCAGCCCGGACGGCCCGGACGGGGTGGCGCTGGACATCACCGGCTGCGCCCACCTGTTCGACGGAGAGGAGGCTCTGGTCGCCGACCTGTCCGCCCGCCTGACCGCGGCGGGCTTCGAGTCGCGGCTGGCGGTGGCGGACACGCCCGCGGCGGCCTGGGCGCTGGCGCGGTTCGGGAGGGGTGCGACCCTCCTTTCCCCCCTCCCCGTCGCCGCGCTGCGCCTGCCCGCCGCCACGGTGGAGGGGCTGGCCGCGGTGGGGCTGCGGCGGATCGGCGACCTGCACGCCCTCCCCCGCGCCACGCTGGCCGCGCGCTTCGGGCCGGAGCTGCTGCGGCGGCTCGATCAGGCTTACGGGCGGCTGGACGAGCCGCTGTCCCCCCGCCTGCCGGTGCCGCCGCACAGCGCCCGCCTTGCCCTGCCCGAGCCGATCACCACCGCCGAGGCCATCGCCGAGGCGCTGCGCCGCCTGCTGGCCGCCCTCTGCGCCGGGCTGGAAAACACCGGTGAGGGCGCCCGCCGCCTGCGGCTGGAGCTGCACCGGGTTGACCGCCGGCTGGAGGACGCGCCCCAGACGCTGGCCATCGGCACCGGCCACCCGGTGCGCCGCCCGGACGCGCTGATGCGGCTGTTCGCCCAGAAGCTCGACCGGGTGGAGCCCGGCCCCGGCCTGGAGCTGATGGTGCTGTCGGCCACCGAGGCCGGGCCGCTCGCCGCCGCGCAGGCCGCGCTGGACGGCACAACGGACGGCCGTGCGGACGGCCGTGCGGACGGCCAGCCGGAGCTGGGCGAGCTGATGGACCGGCTGGGCAACCGGCTGGGGGAGCGGGCGGTGCTGCGGCTGGTCCCGCGGCAAAGCTGGCTGCCGGAGCGGAGCGTGGCCCCCGCCCCCGCCTTCGCGGATGCCTCCGGCGGTGCGCTGTGGCCCGCCGACCGCCCGCGCCCGGTGCGGCTGCTCGCCCCGCCGGAGCCCATCGAGGCCATGGCCCTGGTTCCCGACGACCCGCCGGCGATGTTCCGCTGGCGTGGCGTCCAGCACCGCATCCGACGAGCCGACGGGCCGGAGCGGATCGCGGCCGAATGGTGGCGGCGCGACGGCGAGCCCCGCGATTATTACCGCGTCGAGGACGAGGCCGGCCGCCGCTTCTGGGTCTTCCGCCAGGGGCTGTACCGGCCCGGCGTGGCGGCGCTGTGGTTCCTGCACGGCTTCTTCGGATGAGGGGGCCGCCATGACCCCCTACGCCGAACTCCAGGTCTCGACCAGCTTCACCTTCCTGGAGGGCGCGTCCCACCCGGACGAGCTGGCGCTGACCGCCGCCGGCCTCGGCCACGCCGCCGTTGCGGTGACCGACCGCAACTCGCTGGCCGGGGTGGTGCAGGCGCACGCCGCCGCCCGCAAGCACGGGCTGCGGCTGATCGTCGGCTGCCGGCTCGACCTGACCGACGCGGACAGCCTGCTCGCCTACCCCACCGACCGCGCGGCCTACGCGCGGCTGTCGCGGCTGCTGACGCTGGGCAAGCGGCGGGCGCCCAAGGGGGCCTGTTTCATCGCCCGCGCCGACGTGCTGGACCATGCGGAGGGGATGCTGTTCCTGCTGGTGCCGCCGGACCAGCGCGACCCCGCCTTCGTCCACGCGCTGCGCGGCTGGCGCAACGATCTGGGGGACCGCCTGCATCTCGCCGCCAGCCACCGCTACCGCGGCGACGACCAGCGGCGGCTGTCCTGGCTGGCCGGGCTGGCCGAGGCGGAACGGGTGCCGCTGGTGGCGACCAACGACGTGCTCTACCACACCCCCGGCCGCCGCCCGCTGGCCGACGTGATGACCTGCATCCGCAGCGGCACCACCATCGACGAGGCGGGCTGGCGCCTGTCCGCCAACGCCGAGCGGCACCTGAAGGCCGGGGTGGAGATGGCCCGCCTGTTCCACCGCCACCCCGATGCCGTCGCCCGCACGGTGGAGATCGCCGCCGCCTGCCGCTTCTCGCTGGAGGAGCTGCGCTACGAGTATCCGGACGAGGTGGCCGAGGACGGGCGCAGCCCACAGGAGACGCTGACCCACCTGACCTGGGCCGGCGCCGCCGGCCGCTATCCGAATGGCGTTCCCGAGACGGTGGCGAAGGCCCTGCACCACGAGCTGGCGCTGATCGGGCAGTTGGGCTACGCGCCCTATTTCCTGACGGTGCACGACATCGTGCGCTACGCCCGCTCGCAGGAAATCCTGTGCCAGGGGCGCGGCTCGGCGGCCAATTCGGTCGTCTGCTATTGCCTGGGCATCACCTCGGTCGACCCCACCGCCATCGACCTGCTGTTCGAGCGCTTCATCTCCGCCGCCCGCAACGAGCCGCCGGACATCGACGTGGATTTCGAGCATGAGCGGCGCGAGGAGGTCATCCAGTACATCTATCGGAAATACGGGCGCGAGCGGGCCGGGCTGACCGCCACCGTCATCCGCTACCGCGCGCGCGGCGCCATCCGCGAGGTCGGCAAGGCCATGGGCCTGTCCGCCGATCTGGTGGCGCGGCTGTCCGGCTCCGTCTGGGGCTGGAGCCGCCACGGCGTGGACGAGGAGCGCGCCCGGCAATACGGCTTCGACCCCGACGACGCGCGGCTGCGCCAGACGCTGGAGTTGGCGCAGGAGCTGATCGGCTTCCCCCGCCACCTGTCGCAGCATGTCGGCGGCTTCGTCATCACCCGCGGCCCCTTGAGCGACCTCTGCCCCGTCGCCAACGCCGCCATGGAGGGACGCACGACCATCGAGTGGGACAAGGACGACATCGACGCGCTGGGCATCCTGAAGGTGGACGTGCTGGCGCTGGGGATGCTGACCTGCCTGCGCCGGGGTTTCGACCTGCTGAAGCGGCATTATGACAGCGCCCTGACGCTGGCGACGGTGCCGCAGGAGGACCGGGCCACCTACGACATGCTGTGCCGGGCCGACAGCCTGGGCGTCTTCCAGGTGGAAAGCCGGGCGCAGATGTCCATGCTGCCCCGCCTGCGCCCCAAGACCTTCTACGATCTGGTGATCGAGGTCGCCATCGTGCGCCCCGGCCCGATCCAGGGCGACATGGTCCACCCCTACCTGCGCCGCCGCACCGGCGAGGAACCAGTCAACTACCCGTCTCCCGAGCTTGAGAAGGTGCTGAAGAAGACGCTGGGCGTGCCGCTGTTCCAGGAGCAGGCGATGAAGATCGCCATCGTCGGCGCCGGATTCAGCCCGGAGGACGCCGACCGGCTGCGCCGCGCCATGGCGACCTTCCGCAAGACCGGGCTGGTCCACACCTTCCGCGACCGGTTCATCGAGGGGATGGTCGGAAAAGGCTACGACCGTGCCTTCGCCGAGCGCTGCTTCCAGCAGATCGAGGGGTTCGGCGAGTACGGCTTTCCCGAAAGCCACGCGGCGAGCTTCGCCCTGCTGGCCTATGTGTCGGCCTGGATGAAGTGCCACCACCCGGACGTCTTCGCCGCGGCCCTGCTGAACAGCCAGCCCATGGGCTTCTACGCCCCCGCCCAGATCGTACGCGATGCCCGCGAGCACGGGGTGACCGTGCTGCCCCCGGACGTGAACGCCTCCGACTGGGACTGCACGCTGGAACCCCTGTCGCCCTCTCCCGCCCCGGGAGAGGGAGGGACCCGCCAAAGGCGGGAGGGTGAGGGTAACGCCGAGAATCAGCGCGCCAATCCTTGGATGCACCCTCACCCGGCCGCTGCGCGGCCACCCTCTCCCGGGGCGGGAGAGGGGATAAGGTACGCCCTGCGGCTCGGCCTGCGGCTGGTCCGGGGGATGGACGAGGACGACGCGCACCGGCTCGTGCTGTGCCGCGGGGCGGGCTACCGCGATCCCTACGACCTGTGGCGCCGCGCGCGCATGCCGGTCGCCGGGCTGGAGCGGCTGGCCAGGGCCGACGCCTTCCGCTCGATCGGGCTGGACCGGCGGGCCGCGCTGTGGGCGGTGAAGGCGCTGGGGGCGCAGCCGCTGCCGCTGTTCGCCGGCCTCGCCGACTCCGCCCAGGACGAGCCGCAAGCGCTCCTGCCCTCCATGGCGCTGGGCGAGCATGTGGTGATGGATTACGGCAGCCTGTGCCTGTCGCTGAAGGCGCACCCGATGGCGCTGCTGCGCGACGGCTTCGCCGGGGTGGCCCCGACCGAGCGGCTGGGAAAGGTGCGGGCCGGCACGCGGCTGACCGTGGCGGGGCTGGCGCTGGTGCGGCAGCGGCCGGGCAGCGCCGAGGGCGTGGTCTTCATCACGCTGGAGGACGAGACCGGCATCGCCAACCTCGTCATCATGCCGGACGTGTTCGAGACATTCCGCAAGACGATCCTCGGCGCCCGCCTGATCGCCGCCACCGGGCGGGTGGAGCGCAGCGGCAAGCCCAACAAGGAGGGCGGCGAGGTCATCCACCTGCGCGTCGAGCGGCTGGCCGATCTGACGCACCGGCTGCGCGACCTGACCGACCCCGACGCGCTGCCCAACCGCTCCGCCGCCGCGGTCTTCCCGGAGGGGCGGAACTTCCGCTGAGGAAGGGTTGGAGAGGAACGGTCAGTCGATCAGATCCGCGACCTCGCGCACCCGGCCATTGTCGATCATGAACTGGACCAGATCAGGACGCTCCCGGCCGTAGCTGCGGTGGCGGGCGCGGACGGCATCGACCAGCTCCCCCCGGCGCTCCAGAATCTCGTCGGCGAATTCGATCATGCGCAGGTTGGGCCACGCCTTGTGGCGGATGTTCACCACGGCGGCCATCGCCTCGGCGGCGGGACGGTCGGGGCTGGCCTGGGCCAGGATCATGGTCAGGGCGGCGGTCGAGCGCGAAATGCCGGCGTGGCAATGGACCAGCAGCCCGCCCACCCCGGTCGGCTCGGTCATCAGGTCGCGCCCGAAGGCCAGGATGCGCTCGACGTCCGCGCGCTCCGGCAGCGACTGGCCCATGTAAGGGTCGATGATGTCGTGGAAGCGCAGTTCCAGCCGCTTGTGCTCGCCGTAGGAGCCGAAGGCGGTCGGCTCCGGGTGGCCGGGGTCGAGGATCGAGAGGACGTGGGTCACGCCGGCCTCGCAGAAGCCGTTCAGCTCCTCGATGCCGCAGACGGTCAGTCCGAAGGGAACGAAATCGCGGGCCATGGTCCTCGTCTCTTGCCGTGCGCGCGGAGGGCGGCGCGGTTCGCATGTGGCGCCGCCGGTCCGTGCCGTCAAGCCGATCAGAGGCCCAATCAGAGAACGTTGAACAGATACAGCAGAAGAATGATCGGAATGGGAATCCCGACAAGCCACAGCAAAACGCCCTTCATGGATCGCTCCCTTGGTTGAGGCCCGAGCGGCCGATGCAATCCCCAACAGCACAACAGCGCATTGGTTGCCACGGCCGCCCTGGTCGAGGGGGGCTTACCCGGAAAGGGCGATCCCGGAAGAGGTGCGGATTATTCCGCCTCGTTCTGATTGGGGGCCTGATCCGGAGCCTGCTCCGCCGTCTCCGCGCGGGGCGGCAGAACGGGGCGCGGGCGCGGTGCGCGCAGCTTCTTCAGCAGCAGCGCGAAGGGCTTCAGCGCGCGGTCGAGGACCGCCGGCTCGGCCTCCAGCCGCGACAGCAGGAAGGCGGCGGCCTCCAGCGTCGACACGCTGTCGCGCCGCGGCTCCTTGCGGGCCTGCCCGTAGAGGGAGCGGAACTGCGGGTTCAGCACGATGCGGCGGCACTTCAGGAGCCACGGGTTGCGCCACCACAGCGTCTTGGCCTGGCTCCAGGTGCCGTCCAGGACGATGACGCCCTCCAGGTCGCCCAGCACCAGCTCGCTGTCCTTCTGCGGGACGCCGCCCTTGTCCACCACGGACACCTCCGGCAAGGGGCCGGCGCCCTGCTTGACCGGACCGAGATAGAGCACGCCCCAGCGCTTGTAATCGACCTCGCGCCCCAGGATGCGCTTCAGGTTCGACCAGCTCAGCCCCACCTTCAGCGCGGAGTTTTTGAACTGGAGATGGGCGATCTGCGCGGTGCCCAGCGTCTCGCGCTTCTCCTGCGGGTGCTGGAGGATGAGCAGGAAGACGGCGTTGTCGATCGGCTCCACCGCCTCGCAGACGCACAAATGCATAGGTTTTAGGCAGGTGGGGCAGGGTTCGGCGTGCATGGTCGGTCTCGAAAGAAGGAACATCGGCGGAAAAAGCGGGAGGCGGGGACTATGGGCTTCCCACCTTAAAAAAGAAACGGGGCCTGAAAAAGAAACCGGGCGCATTAAAGTTTGCATAACGCGTGATCTGCATCACTTAGAGGCCTGGACCTTGCATGATAGCGTCCAGACACACAGGACGGGTTGGGCCGAGGGCGGCCGACAGGACCGCTCCCCAGGCTCTCCCGACGCTCAGAAGGAGGCTTGCCATGCTGCCCGCTCATTTGGCCGCCCGCTTGCTGGAGCAACGCCGGGCCCAGGAATCGGCGGAATTCGCCCGGCAACTGCCGCTCTACGCGGACGACGCGCCCTTTCCCCCCGACGCCGATCCGGATGGCGAGACCGCGCATCCGCTGCCCGACTGGGCCACCAACTACTGACCGGAAGCCGACAGACGGCCGTCGCGTAAGCGACATCTTGAATGGCTGTCGTGTAAGCGACATCACCGTCCGTCCGTCCGCATCACGCCACCTCGGCCCAGGACGGTCCGTGTCCGCCCGCCGGAGCCGGACGCCGAACTGGGGTGGACGTGGATGCCGGCACGGGAGCGGCCCGCTCCAGCCCCTTCGCCGGAACCAGGGCACCGTCACGCCAGTCCAGAAGCCACGCCCCCAGGCGACCGCCCCGGCAGCGCTCCAGCTCGGCGCGCCAGCGCGGATCGCCCACGCCCGGCTCCTCCGTCCAACTGGGCGCCGGCGCGATCCGCCAGCGGGTGACCGCCGCGCTCGCCGCCGAGCGGCGGTTCGCATTTCGCGACGCATCCTGCAACAGGATTCCCGTTACGCCCGACGATTCGGCGGCCAATTGCAACCGGCGGCTTGCCGTCAGGTCGAGCCTTCCGACTTCCCCCAGCACGGCGGACAGCCGCTTGCAGCGCAGCGCCTCCTCCATCGCCCACAGGGCGTCGGCGTCGCGGGTGGCGCGCACGGCGATCAGCCGGTCCGGCGTCAGCCCATAGGAAGCCAGCCCGGCGGCGTGCAGGTCGCGCCCCCGCACCACCCACAGCGCGGGTGCCGCCGCACTGGCGAGGCGGGCCAGCAGATGCGCGGCGAAGGCCGTGCCGGCTCCCGGCTCCTCCCCCGCCACCTCGTGCAGGCAGCCGAGCGGCAGCCCGCCCGCCGGAAAGGACCCGTCGAGGTCCGGCAGGCCGAAGGGCAGCACCCGCGCCCCCTCCCCGCCCAACCCCTCCAGACCCCGGATGCGGGCGCGCAGATCGGCCAGAACGGTCGCCCGATCCGGCGGGGGCTCTTCGATGCGAGACTCAGACGCGGGACGCTCGGGCATGACTCGATTCCGCTGGACAGGCATTTGTTCCTGATATGTTCTATCATGTCCCATCCGTCCAGGGGAGTCCGGAAATGCGAAAGGGGGCGCCCTTTCGGACGCCCCCTCGCGAGACCGGTTGAGGAGTGGAGAGTGGTCAGCCGGCCTGTTGGATCGCCGACAGGACCCAGCGCCCGCCGCGCGGACGGGTGAAGGTCCAGATTTCCGTGGCTTCGACCGGACGGTTCGGGTCGCCCTCGACCACGCGGTTGCTCGCGCGGTCCACCGTCACGTCGGTCAGCGAGAAGCGCATCGCCACGGTGGCGTATTCCGCGTTGCCCTCGCGCCACGCCTCGGCCAGGTCGCCCTGGAGCAGGCGGACGTCGGACAGGCGGTTGACCACGCCGCGGTTGTGGTTGGCCGCCAGTTCCTCGGTGAAGTAGGAGGCCATCTCCGGCGTCACGGCGTTGCGCAGGGCCATCAGGTCCTCGTTGCCGTAGGCGGTCTGGACCGCGACCAGCGTCTGCTCGAACGCCTGATAGTCGGCCGGGCCGATGCCCACATCGTCACGGCGCACGCCCGGACGGCCGGAAGAAGCCGGACCCGCCGCCGCACCACCGCGGGCGCCACCACCCAGCGGGTTCGAGCGCGCGTCCACCGCCTCGCGGTTCATGGCGCCCGGATTCGGACCGGCATAGGCGGTGCTGGGAGCGCCCATGCCCGCCGGCCGCGCCGTGCCCGCCGAGCGGTTGCGGAAGAAGCGCATGGCCAGACGGACCAGGAAGACGACCAGCAGGATCTGGAGGATGAAGCCCAGGATGCCCGCGAAGCTGCCCAGCCCGTCGAGGAAGCCGCCGCCGAACAGCATGCCGGCGATGCCGGCGCCGATCAGGCCGCCCATCAGCGCCGGCATGAAGCCGCCGCGCGAGAAGAAGCCGCCGCGCTGCGCCGCCGCCGGGGACGCCATGCCCGGCTGCTGCATGCCCGGCTGCTGCGCGCCCGGGGTCTGGGCCGGAGCGGCCGAGCGCTCCATCGGGGCGGCGCGCGGCGCGGTGTTGGTCTGGGCCGGCGCCTCGTAGGTGCGCGAGCCGCGGCTGCCGACAGAGCTGCTCTTGCCGGCGCGGGCATCGGCGGTGCCGGCGGTCAGCGCCACGGCCAGCGCCAGAGCGACGGCGCCGAAGGCGCGGGCCGGAGTGCGGGAAACGGTGCGGGGGGATCGCGTGTTCTGGGTCATGGCCGTGTTCGGTAAAGCCCTCGGTTCGGGGGACGCTCACTCATGTAGCGTCCTCCTATATGGTATGGCAGCCCTGCCGTTTTAGAGGGGGCCGCAACCAAACCGGCCAAAAAATATGCAGACCGCGCGTGGCGCCCGCAGCGCCGCCACTCAGGCGGAGGCCCGCTCCCACACCGTTTCCACCATGTGGAAAGTTCCCGCACCGACCGGAACCACCGGCGGCAGCGGCGCGGCGGCCTGCCGTTCCGCCGTTTGCAGCGACGCCCAGACGCGGCGGCGCACCTCGATCTGGCGGCGGCAATCGCGCGAGCAGTAAAGCGGCGCCGGGCCGCGCGGCGAACTGCGGCGGAACGGCTGTCCGCAGCAGGCGCAATAGAGCGTGGTCATGATGATCCTCCCTGCTTTTTTCCGATGACTGGTGCCCCGCCCATCACCCTGTGGAGCGGGTGCCCGTTCGGTTCTTTTCGGTCCAAAGTCTCGACCTGCGCGCACCATTGTTGTGCCTAAGGACGTCCCAGACCAGAGAGGCCTTTGGCATATGGCCGCCCGAAAACCCGGCGACTCCGGCAAAATCATCGGAACAACAATCGCTTGGCTTCCGACACATCCGGATTGCGCGTCCATTCGCCGCATCCGGTCCGCCACCCTTCTCCTTTCGGACGATGACCCTGCGTCGGCCCGATCATCCGTATGACGGCGAGCCCGCCCGGGACGTGAGCGCGTCCGTGGTGCCGGACACCCGATGGAGATAGGCCGGGAACCGCGGGGCACAGCCGCGGGTTGCTCAACCCGACACGCCCGACCGGCTCCGCCCACGGCTCCATCCACCGGCGGCTCCCCACGGCGGCTCTCCTGCTCCGGTGAAGCCCCATGAGCGACATCCGCACGCGTCCCGCGCCCGCCACCACCCTCTCGGGCGTCGCCACGGCGCCGCCGGTCATCTCCATCGATCTGGATCGGCTGGAACGGTTGCGACGGCTGACCCGGCTGATGGACACGCGCTGGCGCGTTCCCGGCACCCGCATCCCCTTCGGACTGGACGGCATCGCCGCTCTGGTCCCGGTCGCCGGCAGCACGGCGACCACCGTGGTGGCCGCCTACATCATCATGGAGGCCGCCCGCTTCGACCTTCCGAAAAGCCTGATCGCCCGGATGATCGCCAACATGGCGGTGGATTGGGCCGGCGGCTCGGTCCCGGTGGTCGGCGCCCTCTTCGACATCGGCTTCAAGGCGAACCGCCGCAACCTGAACCTGCTGCTGGAGCATCTGGAGAACCGGCTGGCCGCAGCCGCCTGACGGGCGAAGCTGACGGGCGGGCGTTCGAACGCTTGACTTGTGTCAAAGCGGCGGAAGGCGGTCTGCACGATCCTCCCCGCCATGAACGCGATCTCCCCCGTGGCCTGCGCCACCGCCGCCCCGACCGCCCCGCTGAACGCCGCCCTGCTCGCCAAGTACGACGGGCTGCGGGTGCCCCGCTACACCAGCTACCCGACGGCGCCGCACTTCACCGCCGCCGTGGGGGCGGAGCGCTACGCGGGCTGGCTGGCGGAGCTGGACACGGCGGCGCACACGGGGTCGCTGTACCTGCACGTCCCCTTCTGCGCGAAGATGTGCTGGTACTGCGGCTGCCACACCAAGATCGTCGCCCGCTACGCCCCCATCGCCGAGTATCTCGGCCACCTCCGGCGCGAGATCGGCATGGTCGCCGACCGCATTCCCGGACGGCTGCGGGTGCGGCACATCCATTTCGGCGGCGGCACCCCGACCATGATGGCGCCGGACGACTTCGAATCGCTGATCGCCCTGCTGCGCGCGCGCTACGACGTGACGGCGGACGCGGAGATCGCGGTGGAGATCGACCCGCGCACCCTGACCCGCGAGATGGCCGAGGCGCTGGGCCGCGCCGGGGTCAACCGCGCCTCGCTCGGCGTGCAGGACTTCGACGCTGCGGTGCAGGCCGCCATCAACCGCATCCAGCCGCGGGAGCAGACCGAACAGGCGCTGGAGTGGCTGCGCGCCAACGGCATCCGCCACATCAACCTCGACCTGATGTACGGCCTGCCCGGCCAGTCGGTGGAAAGCGTCGCGCGCTCCGCGGAGATCGCCCTGACCATGGCGCCGGACCGGCTGTCGGTCTTCGGCTACGCCCATGTGCCGTGGATGAAGGCGCACCAGAAGAAGATCGACGAGTCGGCGCTCGCCGGCACGCTCGGCCGGTGGGAACAGTTCGCGGCCATCGCCGGGGTGCTCACCGACGCCGGCTTCCAGCCCATCGGCCTCGACCATTTCGCCCGGCCCGACGACGAACTGGCCGTGCAGCAGAGCGAGGGGCGGCTCAGCCGCAATTTCCAGGGCTACACGACCGACGACGCGGAGGTGCTTCTGGGCTTCGGCGCCTCCTCCATCGGGGCTCTGCCGCAGGGCTATGTGCAGAACGCGGTTCCCTTCGACCAGTACGCCCAGGCCGTCGAGGCCGGACAATTCCCGACCGGCAAGGGGCTGACGCTGACCGCCGACGACCGGCTGCGCCGCGACCTGATCGTGCGGCTGATGTGCGACCTGTCGGTGGACGTCGGCGCGGTGGCCGAGGCCCACGGGCTGGCCGCCGGGACCTTCGACGCCGACCTGGAGGCCATGGCCGATCTGGTGGCCGACGGGGTCGCCGTGGTGGAGGGCCGCCGCGTCCATGTGCCGGAGCCGGCCCGCCCGCTGATGCGCATCGTCGCCGCGCGCTTCGACACCTACCTGTCCACCGGCGCCGGGAAGCACAGCCGCGCGGTGTGAATGTGATACCCCTGTGACCGGCAGGAAAAAGGTGTGATCGGCAGGAAAAAGGACGCTTTTTCCTGCCTCTGGCCTTCCGCGCGCAAATCGGCGAAACTGGCGCCTGTTGAACATCTTTGCGGACGCGGCAAAGGAACAGGCTCCAGGGACGGGCACCGATGATCACGCTCTACACCTTCGCCTCGCCGAACGGGCAAAAGGCTTCGATCCTGCTGGAAGAGCTGGGTCTCACCTACAAGGTCCACAAGGTCGACCTCGTGGCCGGCGAAGGCCGTCAGCCCGACTATCTGGCGGTCAGCCCGATCGGCAAGATTCCTGCCGTCGTCGAGGATCTGCCTGGCGGCAAGAAGCGCCGCCTGTTCGGGTCGGGGGCCATCCTGCTGCACTACGCGGAGCGCACCGGCCGCCTGCTGCCCGAGGACGAGGACGAGCGGGCGGAGGCGCTGAGCTGGCTGATGCTGGGCGTCAGCGACCTCGGCCCCTCGGGCTTGAGCAAGTTCCGCTTCGCCGTCATGGCGCCGGAGAAGATCCCCTACGCCATCGACTATTTCAAAGGCGAGCTGCAGCGCATCCACGCCGCGATGGAGGAACGCCTGGGCGGGTCGGACTATCTGGCCGGCGGCGCCTACTCCATCGCCGACATCGCCTGTTTCCCCTTCGTGGCCGTGGCCGCCAAGGCGGAGGGCAACGTGCTGGACCGCTACCCCAACCTGAAGCGCTGGCACGCCGCGGTCGCCGAGCGCCCGGCGGTCAAGCGCGGCATGGCGGTGCCGGAGTGAGCCGCCGCATGACCCGCCCGACCGCCGCGCTCCTCGCCCTCGCCGTCGCGCTTCCCCTTCTCGGCGCCTGCCAGACCGCCCCGGACGGGGCGGAGCCGCAGGCCCTGCTCCCCACCGACGCCGATCCCGGCACCTATTGGCAGGGCGACCGCAGCCAGGCCTACGAGCGCGCCTATGTGGTCGCCCGCAACCCGCAGGAATGGAACGATCTCTGGGCCCGCGTCGGCGAGGCCGCGCCGGGTCCCCTGCCCGGCGACCGCATGGCCGCGGCGGTCTTCCTCGGCCCGCGCGACACCGGCGGCTACGGCGTCTCCATCGTCAGCGCGCGGGCGGTGGGCGGCGATGTGGTCGTCGGCTACCGCGAGCGGGTTCCGGGTCCGGCCCAGGCGGTGGCGCAGATGCAGACCAGCCCCTACGCGGTGCGGCTGATCCCGATGGCGGCGGGCGCGGCGAAGTTCCAAAGGGAAAAGTGAGGGGGCACTTGCCCCCACCCTTCCCACGGCTTCGCCGCGGGCCCCCTCCCTCCCCCGCTTCGCAGGGGAGGGAGGTTCAATCCCCTCCCCTGCGAAGCGGGGGAGGGTCAGGGAGGGGGCAAGCCCTCGCTCCTCTACCGCTTCCCCACCACCCGCGGGTCCAGCGCGTCCTGCAGCCCGTCGCCCAGCAGGTTGACGGCGATCACCGTCAGGAAGATCAACAACCCCGGCCACACCGCCAGCAGCGGCGCGGTTCCCACCAACTCCTGCGCGTTGGTCAGCATGTTGCCCCAGGAGGGCAGCGGCGGCTGGATGCCCAGCCCGAGGAAGCTCAGCACCGACTCCAGCAGGATCACGTTGCCGACCGTGAGCGTCGTCGCCACCACGGCGGGGGCGGCGACGTTCGGCAGGATGTGGGCCAGCATGATGCGGCGGCTGCCCGCCCCCATCGCCACCGCCGCCCGCACATAGTCGCGCCGCCGCGCCGACAGGGTGGCCCCGCGCACCAGACGCGCCACCGTCGTCCAGCCGAACAGCGCCACCAGAACGACGATGCGCAGCAGGCTGGCGTCCTCCGATCCCGCCACCTCCGGCGGGATGCCCAGCCGCGTCAGGTCGATGGCGCCCAGCACGATCAGCAGCGGCAGCAGCGGCAAGGCGATCAGCCCGTCGGTGACCCGCATCAGCAGATCGTCGAGCCGCCCGCCGAAATAGCCGGCCAGCAGCCCGATCCCCGTGCCGATGACGGCGGAGGCCAGCGCCGCCGCCACGCCCACGAACAGCGACACCCGCCCGCCATAGAGTAGCCGCACCAGCACGTCGCGCCCCAGCTCGTCGGTGCCCAGCGGGTGCAGGGCGGAGGGCGGGCCGAAGCGGTCGAGCAGGCTGATGCCCGTGGACTCCACCCCCAGCCAGTGTTCCACCCAGGGTGCGGCCGCCGCGGCGACGGTCAGCACCAGCAGCAGCAGGGCGCTGACCACCGCCAGCCGGTGGCGGGCGAAGCGCCGCAGGAAGCGCCCGGCCCTCACGCCCCGTCCCCCTTGAAGGAGATGCGCGGGTCCAGCCCGGCGTAGGCGGCGTCGGCCAGCAGGTTGCCGGCCAGCGTCGTCAGCGTGGCGAACAGCAGCGCCACCAGCGCCACGTTCAGGTCGTTGCCCATGATGCTGTCGTAGATCAGCTTGCCCATGCCCGGCCAGGCGAACATCGTCTCGGTCACCAGCGCGCCGGAGAAGAGGGCGCCGAACTCCAGCGCCACGATGGTCACGATGGGGATGGTCGCGTTGCGCAGCGCGTGGCGCCAGACCACCCGCCCCTCCCCCAGCCCCTTGGCGCGGGCGGTGCGGACGTAATCCTGGCGAAGCTCCCCCATCATCGCGGCACGGACGTAGCGCGTGTAACCGCCGATGCTCGCCAGCGTCAGCGAGGCCACCGGCAGCACGAGGTAGGGCAGCCGCTCCCACCAGCCCTCCCCGCCCACCGGACCGAGGCCGGAGGCGGGCAGCCATTGCAGCTCCACCGCGAAGAGCAGGATCAGAAGCAGCGCCAGCCAGAAAGCCGGAACGGAGATGCCGGCGAAGCAGAACAGGTTGATGGCGTTGTCCGCCCAGCCATAGGGCCGCCGCGCCGCGTAGACGCCGAGCGGCAGCGCCACCGCCAGGGTCAGCGCCATCGCCGCGCCGAGCAGAAGCAGCGTGTTGCCCAGCCGCGGCAGCAGGATCGTCAGCACCGGCTGCGCGTAGAGCCGCGAGAAGCCGAAATCCCCCGCCAGCGCCGCCTGGAGCCAGTGTCCGTAGCGCTCCAGCAGGGGCTTGTCGAGGCCGTAGAGCGCCTTCAGCCGCGCCGCGTCGGCGGGCGTGGCGCGCGGGTTGCCGGCCAGCATCATGTCCACCGGGTCGCCCGGCATCAGCGTCATCAGGACGGTGATGACGAAGCTCATCAGCAGCAGGACGGCCAGCGCCTGGAGCAGCCGGGAGGCGAGGAAGCGGGTCATGGAGGCGGAGCGCTTCCATCGTACCGGTACCCTCTCCCCCCGGGGAGAGGGAAGGGTGAGGGGGATCGGCACGACGAGGCGTCCGGCACAAGCTCACCCCCCTCACCCCAACCCTCTCCCCGGGGGGGAGAGGGGGAATTTGTGAAACGGGGTTCACTCCTTCGCCTTCCACGTCTCGATCCACAGCGTGCTGGAATCCAGATGCCCGGTCGGCACCACGCCCTCCAGCCAGGACGGCAGGATGAACGGGTCGGCGCGGAAGAACAGCGGCAGGTTCGGCAGGTCCTGGGCGTAGAGAGTCTGCAGCTTCGCCCACAGCGCGCGGTTGGCGTCGGGCTCGCAGACATGCTCCAGGTCCTCCAGGACCTTGTCCATCTCCGGGTTCCGGTAGCCGGTGTAGTTCTGGCCCGCCCAGTTGTTGGCCTCCGTCGGGATCATGCTGGAATGCAGGATGGTGCGCGGGATGTTCTCCGGCGCGCTGATCCAGGAGAACAGCACCATCGACTTGAAGCGGCGCTTCTCCAGCGTGTCGCCGAACAGGACGCGGGCCGGCTCGTTGACGATGCGCACCTCCACCCCCGCCTGCCGCCACTGCGCCTGGAGCACCTGTTGCAGCACCTCGCGGGAGCGGTTGCCGGCGGTCGTCATGATCTCCAGCGACAGCCGCTCCCCCTTGGCGTTGTGGCGCACCCCGGCGCGCCGCTCGCTCCAGCCCGCCTCGTCCAGCAGCTTGGCCGCCAGCGCCGGGTCGAAGGCGTAGATCGGGTAGCCCGGCGCGTGCACGCGGTCGAGCGGGCTGATCTCGTTGTGGGCGACCGGCTGCCGCCCGCCGTAGAGCTGCTTGGAGATCGCCTCGCGGTCGATGGCGTGGAGCAGCGCCCGGCGCACCCGCAAGTCGGCCAGCGCCGGGTTGTCGAGGTTCAGCTCGATATGCTCGAAGAACAGGCCGGGCTTGTAGAAGACGTTGTAGCGGCTGCCGTGCCGCTTCTCGAAGGCGAGCACCTGGTCGAGCGGCAGGCCGGTCTCCCCCGGCACCATGTCGACCTGCCCGGCCAGCAGGTTGGCTTCCAGCGCGGCGGTGTTCTCGATGGACTTCACGATCACCCGCTTGAAGGCCGGCTTCGCGCCCCACCAGGTCGGGTTGGGCTCCAGCACCACATGGCTGCCCGGCTCGACCTGGGCGATGCGGTAGGGGCCGAACCACAGGCCGGGGTTCGTCGTGTCGGTCTCATACTTGGAGCGGTTGCGGTAGGTCGCCGGGTCGGCCTCGAACACCGCGCGCTCCAGATGGGCGGGCAGGATCTCGAAGTCGTTGATCTCGGCGTAGCTGCACACCGCCTTGTCGCGGTGGATTGTGAAGGTGCGCTCGTCCTTCGCGTCGATCGCCACGATGTCGCGCGCGAACAGGTCGAAGTTGCTGTAGCCGCTCTGCGGGTGCTTGCCGACCGTCCAGGTGAACAGCACGTCCTCGGTCGTCACCGGCGTGCCGTCGCCCCAGGTCGCCTTGGGGTTGATGGTGTAGGTGACCTTGATGCCCTTCTTGCCGTCGGGTCGCGTCTCGACCTCCGCGGTGCCCTTGTCCAGCGCCGGCAGCTCGGTGCAGAGCAGGCAGGTCAGGCGCCAGTCGGCGTCGTAGGCGGTGAAGGGCCGGCGCGCCATGGACAGGACGTAGCTCTTCGCCATCATCGCTTCCATGGAGGGGTGCCAGTTGGACGGGAACTGGGTCATGCCGATCACCAGCTCGTCCTTCGCCGCGAAAGCGGGCGAACCCATCGGGGCGGCGGCCAGAGCGGCGGCCAGGGTGAAAGCGGCCAATCCCGTTCGCGCCAATCCCGTTTGCATCGCGGCGTCGTCTCCGTCCGGTGAAGTCCCGGCTACGAACTATGGGGACCCGCGGTCCCGTGGTCCAGCGCCGATGCGGCTTTTGGGAAGTCCTTGACGGATCGGGGCCGCCGGTGTTTGTGGTCTTCCCCATACGCAACCGAATGGATGGGGAGCCCGACAGGCCATGGCCGGCACCGTGACCCTGACCCGCGATGGCGTCGTCGCCACGCTGACCCTCAGCAACCCCGACAAGCTGAACGCCTTCGACAAGCCGATGTGGCAGGCGCTGATCCCGCTGCTGCGCCGGCTCGGCGCCGACGACACGGTGCGCGCGGTGGTGCTGCGCGGGGCCGGCGGGCGGGCCTTCAGCCCCGGCGCCGACATCTCCGAATTCGAGACGGAGCGCAACAGCCCCGAACAGGGCGCCGACTACGGCGTGCTGATGGACGAGGGGCTGACCCTGCTGCGCGAGTTGCCGCACCCGACGCTGGCGGCCATCCAGGGCGCCTGCTGCGGCATCGGGCTGGCCGTCGCGCTGGCCTGCGACCTGCGGGTCTGCACGGCGAACAGCCGCTTCGGCGTGCCGGTCAGCCGGCTCGGCATCTCCATGGCGTTGCCGGAGTTGAAGCTGCTCCACGACATCGCGGGCGGCCCGGCGGCGCTGGAAATCCTGCTGGAGGGCCGCGTCTTCGGCGCGGAGGAGGCCAAGGACAAGCGGCTGGTCCACCGCCTCGTGACCGATGAAGCCTTCGAGGGCGAGATCGCCGCGACCTGCGAACGCATCGCCGGGGGCGCCCCGCTGGCCGCCCGGCTGCACAAGCAGTTCGTCCGCCGCCTGTCCGACCCCGCCCCGCTGTCGGAGGCGGAGATCGCCGAATGCTACCACTGCTTCGGCACGGAGGATTTCCGCGAGGGCTACCGGGCGTTCCTGGAGAAACGCAAACCGGTCTTCAAGGGACGGTGAGCGCCCGCGCATGCCAGGGTTCACCCCATAGCGATGGTTTCCGGACGGGGGAAGTCCAGATTGGGAAGGTTGCCTCCCCCGCCCCACCGCACCGTCCCCGCTATGCCTCCCGCCATGCCCCGCGCCACCCGCTACATTCCCTTCATCATCGCCTGCGCCCTGTTCATGGAGAATCTGGACGCGACGGTGATTGCCACCGCGCTGCCGGAGATCGCGCGGTCGATGGGCGAGGACCCGCTGCGCCTCAGCCTCGCCATGACCTCCTACATGCTGGCGCTGGCGGTGTTCCTGCCGGTCAGCGGCTGGATGGCCGACCGCTACGGGACGCGGACGGTCTTCGCCGCGGCCATCGGGGTGTTCACCGTCGGCTCGATCCTCTGCGGCCAGTCGGACGGGCTGTACGAGCTGGTGGGCGCGCGCATCGTCCAGGGGCTGGGCGGGGCGATGATGGTGCCGGTGGGGCGGCTGATCCTGCTGAAGACGGTGCCCAAGGAGAAGCTGGTCGCCGCCATGGCCCAGATGACCCTGCCGGCGCTGATCGGCCCGGCGCTGGGGCCGCTGGTCGGCGGCTTCATCGCCACCTACGCCTCGTGGCGCTGGATCTTCTACATCAACGTGCCGATCGGGCTGATCGGGATCGCGCTGGTGCTGACCCTGATCCCCAACGTGCGGGAGAGCGAGCGCGACCCCTTCGACGGCCGCGGCTTCATGCTGAGCGCGCTGGCCCTGGCCGCGCTGATGTTCGGGCTGGAGAATGTCGGCCGCGGCGTGCTGCCGCCCGCCGCGGTCGCCGGGGTGCTGGGGCTGGGCTTCGCCGCCGCGTGGCTGTACCTGCGCCACGCCCGCGGGATGGAGCGGCCGGTGCTCGACCCCTCGCTGCTGCGGCTGCCGACCTACTTCGCCTCGGTCATGGGCGGCACGCTGTTCCGCATCGGCATCGGCGCCGTGCCCTTCCTGATGCCGCTGATGCTCCAGGTCGGCTTCGGGCGCACGCCGTTTGAGTCCGGGGCGCTGACTTTCGCCGGGGCCGCCGGGGCGCTGACCATGAAGGCGCTGGCCGGGCCGATCCTGCGCCGGCTGGGCTTCCGCCGGGTGCTGACCGCCAACGCGCTGCTCAGCGGCCTGATCCTGGCGAGCTACGCCGCATTCCGGCCCGAGACGGCGCACTGGGTCATCCTGGGCGCGCTGCTGATGGGCGGCTTCTTCCGCTCGCTGCAGTTCACCGGCCTGAACAGTCTGGCCTACGCCGAGGTGCCCAAGGAATGCCTGAGCCGCGCCAACACGCTGGCCAGCGTCATGCAGCAGGTCTCGCTCAGCCTGGGCGTCGCGGTCGGGGCGACGGTTCTGCACCTGACGCAGAGCGTCACCGGCGGCCCCGGCGCGGCGCTGACGCCCACCGACTTCGTGCCGGCCTTCCTGACGGTCGGCGGGATGGCCTGCGTCTCGGCCCTGTTCTTCCTGCGGCTGCCGCCCGACGCCGGCGCGGAGATCAGCGGCCACCGCGCCCGCGCGCGGGCCAAGGAGCCGCCCCGCGCGCTCGAAGCCGCCGACTGAACTTCAAGCGGGTCGGCCACGGCCGGATCAGCGGTCTTCCCAGTCCGGCTCGTCGGCCTTGAGAAGCTCCAGGAGGCGGGCGACCCGGCCGGAGGGCGGGTGCCGCGTCGCCTCCCCCATGTAGTCGTCGGCGCCGGTCCAGCTGGTGGCCTCCATCAATTCGGCGGGCGTCGCGCCCGTCCCGATGATGCTGGCGATGCGCATGTCGTCCAGACGCCCGCAGATGTCGATCACCTGATCGCGGCTGAGCGCCGGCTGATGCTGATCGGGCATTCGGAATCCCTCCTTCCCAAATCCGCGTCACACCCGATTAGCGGCCCGTCTGTCGTCCCGTGCAACGGCGCAAGGGGGGAAGCCCCGCCGCAACAAGGGGGATGCGCCGTCCCGGAGTTTGCTGGCCCGAGTCTCGTCCTGTTGCGCCGGCCCTCGATTGTCCTCCGAGCAAATCCAGCGCGGCACCGTCGTCCTTCGGTTGCGGGAACGGCAAAAATCTCACAATGCGGGATAAACAAATGTGCGCTCTTCGCAGCACAAAGGAAAATTCTTACCAAGCTTGGCTCTTTTTCGTGCGGTGAGCCTTTGGTTGGGGGTGCGTTCGCCGCGCGTTCCCGGTATAAATGAGCATGGCGGCTATGCGCCGTCTTCAAGAATGAACGGGAGGCTCCCCGCCAGGGCGCGGGCAGCAAGACAGGCATGATGGACTGGGACAAGCTTCGGGTCTTCCACGCCGTGGCCGAGGCTGGAAGTTTCACGCACGCCGGCGAGACGCTGAACCTCAGCCAGTCGGCGGTCAGCCGGCAGATCAGCGCGCTGGAGGAGAGCCTCGGCGTGCCGCTGTTTCACCGGCACGCGCGCGGCCTGATCCTGACCGAGCAGGGCGAGCTTCTTCACCGCACCGCCCGCGACGTCTTCGCCAAGCTGTCGATGACCGAAGCGATGCTGACCGAAAGCCGGGAGCATCCGAAGGGTCCGCTGCGCGTGACCACCACGGTGGCCTTCGGCTCGACCTGGCTGACTCCGCGCGTCAACGAGTTCCTGTCGATCTACCCGGACATCCAGCTCACCCTGCTGATCGACGACAACGAGCTGGATCTGGCGATGCGCGAGGCGGACATCGCCATCCGCATGAACACGCCGCGCCAGCCCGACCTGATCCAGCGCCACCTGATGTCGGTGCATTTCCATCTCTACGCCCATCAGGAGTATCTGAAGAAGCGCGGCGCCCCGAAGATCCCCGCCGACCTGGACGGGCACGACATCGTCGCCTACCCGCCGGACGTCCGCGCGCCCATCGCCAACGTCAACTGGATCAACGAGGTGGGCGACCCGGCTCCGGGCGTGCGCAAGCCGATCCTCCAGGTGAACAGCATCTACGCCATGTACCGCGCCGTGGAGAGCGGCCTGGGCATCGCCGCCCTGCCCGACTTCCTGGTGGACGGCAGCAAGGAGCTGACGCGCGTCCTGCCCGACGTGGACGGCCCGAAGGTCGACGCCTATTTCGTCTACGCCGAGGAGCTGCGCCATTCCAAGCGCATCGCGGTGTTCCGCGACTTCCTGGTGAAGAAGGTGGCGGAGTCGGCCTTCTGAACCCGCCCAGTCATTGTGCAGGCACGCAACTGCCTGTTTTTGTTGCACAGGCGCCCGTCCAGCCATGCCGGGCGCCTTTCTTTTTGTACGGATTGTACCGAAACCCGCCCTGCATCTTTGCAATCCGGTTGCCGCTTTCTGTGCGAGGGCACCTACCCTTCGGCGCCATACGCCTCCGCACGCCAATTTCCTGCGTCTTTTCAAGACGTTACAAGCTATGCGGTTCTCGCATGGCCGAATTGGATATTTGGGGATGGAATCCTTTGGGCAGAATGGTCAAATCTTGGGCGTTGGATGTTGCGCCGCAGCATCCGGCGTTTCGTCCCGGAAGCCCGCTTCCGGGGTTGGGTCCTCGGACCCAGCGTCTCCCAGACGTGAAGCCTCCCTGTTCAACTCGCCGCTAGCCCACTGGGTTAGCGGCAGTTTTTTTGTCGGGACGGACAGACGGCTTGGATGGGATCGGCGGCCGCATCATCGGACGCCGGGCAACCGGGCACCCTCGCGCGCGTAAATCTGGCGCGGCACGCAAAATTCGTCGAGTTGCACCACCACGGCTCCAGGCTGGCTGTTCAAGCCCACCCAGGCATCGTAGCCGACGATGTCCCCCGGTATGTTGCGATACAGGCCATAGGCGAGATAGCGGACGTCGGACACCGGTATCCGCACCCCGGCGAGGGAGGAGGCGACGGCCCCGTTGCAGCGGTTCGGGCTCAGCCGATCCAACGCATCCACCGCGCCGGGCTCGGGAGCGGCCTGCGGCGGCGGGCTCAACCCGGCGCAGGCGGCTACGAGGACCAGCGACGCCAGGGCGCCACTCCGCAGACTCCCGCGGAGGCACCCCGCCGTTCTGACCGTTCCGTCCCTCATCGAACCATCCTCCCGCATGCCGTTTTCCGCGTTCTCTCGGGTCAACAAGCGGGAGCAGATCCCGTGCCGGCGCATCACCTCTCAGCCGACCCGCCTCAATCCACCACCTTGATGCCCTTCGGGCGGCTCGTTTCGGTCGGCAGATGGTCGGCGGACAGGACACGCTGGTAGGTGCCGTTCGTCTGCACCATCACGCGCTGGCCGGGACCGAAGATCGGCTCGTTGGTCGCCTGCTCCTGCACGATGGTGATCGTGCGGCCCGTGGCCAGCGTCACCACATACTCGATTCCGGTGCGATCCGAGATCGCCTGCTCGGCCACGGCGCCGGCCACGGCGCCCACCAGCGCACCGCCCAGGATCGCCGCCACGTTGCCGGAGCCCTTGCCGACGTTGGACATCGCCAACCCGCCCGCGGCGGCGCCGACCACTCCGCCGGCCCCCGTGTTCTGGCCCTGGATGTCCACCGGGCGGCTCGCCATGACGGTGCCGAACTCGACCGAGGTCGCGTGGCCGACGTCCCGGTAGCTGTAGCGGTTCTGGCTCTGGCTGGCGCAGGCGCCAAGCGACAGGGCCGTAACGCCCAGCATCGCCGCGGCCAAGCCACGCTTCATGGTCCGCCGGGCATTCGTTTCTTGATTGGAAAAGAGCATCGCACCCTCATGCACGCACTGCGCGGCGCTTGGAACCAAGCGCCACCGCGGCGAGCATGGCCGGACAACAGGATGATGTCCATGCGAGAATGCGTCGTTGTGGAGCCGATGACGGGAAGCCCGCTCCCCTCAAGGTCAAGCGGACCAGGTCAAACGGCCCGGCCGGTCACCAGCCTCCGTAGAACCTTACGCTCGGCCCCGGATAGGGGCGCGGTCCCCAGTCGTTCCGCCAAGCACGGTGATGGTGATGACGGGGCGGCGGCCCCCAGTAGGGGGGCGGGGCGACCACGATGGGCGGCGGCGGGCGGTAGCCCGGCACGACGATCACCCGGCTTCCCGGCGGCGGCACGATCACCGAGGGCCCGCCATAGGGAGGACCGCCATACCAGGTTCCGCGGTCGCGCGGGCCGTGCGCGTCCGCCGCCGTCGGCAGAACGGCCAGCGCCAGCGCCCCGGCGATGCCCAGCACCGCCATGCGGGCCGTCGGGCGGACGGACGCGGCCACGCCCCGGGAGCGGATGCGGTGGAGAAACGTGGGGATCAGCGCGCTCATGCCGGCCTTCCTTCGCAGGGTCCGGCGGCGCCCGTCGACCCAAGTCCACTGACCCAAGTCCATGGACCGAAGTCCGGCGCCGCCACACCGGAATGAACAGGCGGCACCGCCGGACTATTCCAGGACGGGCCTCAATGGCTCATCAGGACCGGGACCGTCATGTGCTCCAGCATGTAGCGGGTCATGCCGCCCAGCACCTGCTCGCGCAGCCGCGACCGGCCATAGGCCCCCATGACCAGCAGGTCGCAGGACTCATCGGCGACCGTGTTCAGCAGCGTGTCGCCCGGATCGATCTGGTCGGTCACGATGTGGGTGGCTTCCACCCGGCAGCCGTGGCGCGACAGATGCTTGGCGATGTCCGCGCCCGGCTCGTCGCCGATGCCGGCGGGACCGGCCTTGGGATTGACGGCCATCACCACCACGCGCTTGGCGGCGGTCAGGATCGGCATGGCGTCGGCCACCGCGCGGGCCGCCTCGCGGCTGCCGTTCCAGGCGACCAGCACGCGCTCCCCGATGTGGGGGAAGGTGCCGGCGTAGGGCACGACCAGCAGCGGACGCCCGCATTCGAACACCAGATCCTGCGGCAGCGCGATCGGGCGGTCACGGTCGCGGTGCGGATCGGCCTGCCCGACCACCACCACGTCGGCGTAGCGGCCATGCAGCGCCGCGCTGTCCGTCGGATGCCCATAGAGCACCCGCCATTCCGAGCGGTCGGTCAGGCCGTTGCGGCGCACCGCGTCGGCGAAGAGGGCTTCCGCCTTGGCGGTCTGGCTCTCGGTGTAGCCGCGCTGCATGGCGCGCACCTCGTCCGGCAGTTCGGCCTCGACATAACCGGGCAGGGTCAGCGGAACGACGGGGTAGAGGCCGGTGACGTGGCCGTCGGTGCGCGCGGCCAGTTGGGCGGCGGCATCGATTCGCGCCGCCGCGGCGTCGGTATCGTCGACGACCACCAGCAAATCCTTGAGTGCCATGGCGATTCTCCCTCGCTCGCGCGGGTGGGCGATCGTGGTGCACCACCTCTTCTCGCGCATTGGTCGAAATTATAGCCCGCCACGGGCGGTTCTGACGACAATCAGAATGGAGAACGCTGGCATGCCGCATCCGCGCGCCCACCCGGCCCGGTCGCCGGCCTAGGATTCGGCCGCCCATGGCCCGCGCCGGTCCCCCGCGATCACACCGGCAACCTGCCGTGGTCCGCCGCGGATCGGCACACGACCCGCCGGCCTGGACCGACGCCGATGCCACAAATCCAATCAACTTCCATCAAAACATCAACCGTGATTTGCACGAATACCCGAGTATGATGGTTGGCTTGGTCGTCCGGCAATTATAGTGGGGCGATGCTTTCGACCTTCTTCGGCGGCTTTGGTTTTGACGGGTGGGCATTCTTTCGCGTAAGTGTTGATCGTGGTTTTCCCAACGGTGTCTCGACCATTCCCGCCCATGAAGCCGGACCCTCACCTCGCCTCCCTTGCCGCAGCCCTGTCCGGCACCGCTTCCGGGGCTCCGGCTCTCGACACCCTGCGGCAGCTTCTCGACGTCATGCCGGCGATGGTCGGGCTGCTCGACACGCAGCGGCGGCATCTCTACGCCAACCAGGCGTATCTGGACTATATGGGACGCACCCAGGACTCCCTCATCGGGACCACGGTCGGCGATATCCTCGGGCCGGAAACCCTGCGCAACAACAGCGCCGCGGTTGAACGCGCGCTGGACGGCGAGACGGTGCAGGTGGAAGGCTGGCTTCCGCGGGCCGGCGGCGGCAACGACTATGTGATGCGGGTGCACGCGCCCTACCGCGACCCGGACGGCTCCATCGCCGGCTATTTCGTCATCATGCAGAACATGACGGAGCGGCGGCGCACCCAGGACGACCTTTTCCGGCTGGCTTACTACGACCCGGTGACCGGGCTGGCGAACCGGCTGCTGCTGGTCAAGCACATGGCCGATTTCCACGCGATGGGGGAACCCTTCACGGTGGTGATCGTGGACTTCGACCGCTTCGTCGACGTGCGCACCAGCCTGGGCCAGGGCTTCGCCAACGAGATCCTGACCGACGTCGCCACGCGGCTGAGCGTGCGGGCCGGGTCGGTCGACCTGATCGCCCGCATCAGCGACCACGCCTTCGCGCTGCTGATCGGCGGCACGCAGGACCCGCTGGCGGTGGAGGAGCGGCTGTCCACCATCGCGTCGCTGGTCCGCTCCGCCAAGACGGCGTCGGGCGCCTCGGTCTTCCTGTCGGCCAGCATCGGCGTCGCCGCCTCCTGCGAGACCCACACCCGGCCGGAGGACGTGCTGCGCGACGCGGAGATCGCCACCGGCCGCGCCCGCGAGCAGGGCGGCGGGCGCCACGCCTGGTTCGACCCGGCCATGCACGCCCGCGTCGTCGAGCAGGTGCGGCTGGAGCACGACCTGCGCCGCGCGCTGGAGCGCGGCGAGGAGCTGTGGGTCGCCTACCAGCCGATCGTCGAGATGGTCACCGGCGGGCTGGCCGGGTTCGAGGCGCTGGTGCGCTGGAACCATCCGGAGCGCGGCAACATCCCCCCCGGCGTCTTCATCCCGATCGCCGAGAGCACCGGCCTGATCGTCACGCTGGGCGCCTGGGTGCTGCGCGAGGCGTGCCGGCAGATCGCCCAATGGCAGGACCAGCGCCTGCCCGGCTCCGCCAACCTGTTCATGAGCATCAACCTGTCCACCCGCCAGCTGAACGACCCCGACATGGTCTCGCTGGTGCGCGAGGTGCTGCGCGAGACCGGGGCCGAGCCGTCCTGGATCAAGCTGGAGATCACCGAAAGCGCGGTCATGGAGAAGGCCGAGCAGTCGATCCGCCTGCTGCAGACCCTGCGCGGGCTGGGCATCAAGATGTCCATCGACGATTTCGGCACCGGCTACTCGTCGCTGTCCTACCTGCACAAGCTGCCCATCGACAGCCTCAAGGTGGACCGCTCCTTCGTCATGGCCATGCACCAGTCGGAGGAAAACCGCGCCATCGTCCGCATCATCATGGATCTGGCGCGGCTTCTCGGCTTCGATGTCATCGCCGAGGGCATCGAGACGAGCGCCGACGCCAACCTGCTGCGCGCGCTCGCCTGCGACTACGGGCAGGGCTACCATTTCGCCCGCCCGATGCCCGCCGCCGACGCCGACCGGCTGGTCGGGGCGGAGCATCTCCCCTGGCAGGTGCCGCGCTGAGCGGCAAATGCCGCTCAGCCTTAAAAAAACTGAGCGGCCCCCCCCTGAACCCTCAATAATAGGGGGCGCCGAGCCCTTCGGCCTCGAACGCCGCCTTGACCGCGGGACGGGCGAGCACGCGGGCGAGGTAGGGGCCGAGGTTGGGCAGGCTGCGCGCGGGCGTGCCCATGAAGCGGGTCCAGCGCGCCAGCATGAACAGGTAGGGATCGACGGCACTGTAGCGGTCGCCCAGGAACCACGCCTTGTCCCCCAGTTGACGGTCCAGCAGCGTGAAACGCTCCAGCAGCCGCGCCTCCGCCATCGCCTTGACCGAGGCCTGCGCCTCCGCCCCTTCGGCGTGACGCTCCGGGTAGAAATAGACCAGCATGTCGGCCTGGACGGTGTTGGTCAGAAAGACCAGCCACTGGTAGAAAGGCGCGCGCTCCGCCGTGCCGGGTGCCGGGGCCAGCCCGGCGGCCGGGTGCGAATCGGTCAGATGCAGGCAGATCGCCGCCGCCTCGAACAGCACCAGATCGCCGTCGACCAGCGTCGGCACCCGCCCGTTGGGGTTGAGCCGCAGATAGTCCGGCGCCTTGTGCGCGGCGGTGGCGCGGTCCAGCAGGATCATCTCGAAAGGCAGCCCGATCTCGCGCAGCAGGATGTGCGGCGCCATCGACGCGCTGCTCGGCATTCCATACAAAGTGATCATCGTTCCTCTTCTTGTCCGAAACTCCGGCGCTTGCGCCATGGGCCTGGATGCCATGCAGGACGGGAATGCCCGCCCCACCCCCTGATTCTCCGGCTTTGTCAGGAGGGCCAACCATGCCTATGATCGGGAGCGCCGTTTAACATTTTCAACAGCGGCGAACCAGCATCGGCAACGACCGACTCCGGCAGCGAACACAGGGATAGAGATCATGACCGAACAGGGCGTCGCGGCGACTGAAAGTTTTGGGGTTGGAAACTCCGCCGCCAGCCGCGACAAGGCGTATTTCCTCCACCCCTACACCAACCTGCACGCGCACGAGACCCAGGGCCCGCTGATCATCGAGCGCGGCGAGGGCGTCCGCGTCTTCGACGACAGCGGCAAGGAATACATCGAGGGTCTGGCCAGCCTGTGGTGCGTGTCGCTGGGCTGGGGTGAGGAGCGCCTCGTCGAGGCCGCCACCCGGCAGATGCGCAAGCTGCCGACCTACCACGTCTTCGGCCACAAGAGCCACGAGCCGGGCATCGATCTGGCCGAGCGGCTGATCAAGCTGGCCCCGGTGCCGATGTCCAAGGTGTTCTTCGCCAACTCCGGGTCGGAGGCGAACGACACGGCCGTCAAGCTGGTCTGGTACTACAACAACGCGCTGGGCCGCCCGGAGAAGAAGAAGATCCTGTCGCGCGTGAAGGCCTATCACGGCGTCACCGTGGCGACGGCCAGCCTGACCGGCCTCGTGAACAACCACCGCGATTTCGACCTGCCGATCGCGCGCATCCAGCACACCGACTGTCCGCACCACTACCGCTTCGCCGAGCCGGGCGAGAGCGAGGAGGATTTCGCGACCCGTCTGGCGGAAAGCCTGGAGGCGCTGATCCTGGCCGAGGGGCCGGACACCATCGCCGCCATGTTCGCGGAGCCGGTGATGGGCGCCGGCGGCGTCATCGTCCCGCCCGCGACCTACTTCGCGAAGATCCAGCCGATCCTGAAGAAGTACGACATCCTCCTGGTCGCCGACGAGGTGATCTGCGGCTTCGGGCGCACCGGGAATTTCTGGGGCAGCCAGACCATGGGCATGCAGCCGGACATCCTGACCTGCGCCAAGCAGCTGTCCTCCGGCTATCTGCCGATCTCCGCCGTGATGGTGTCGGACGCGGTCTACCGGGCCTGCGTCGAGGAGAGCAAGAAGATCGGCACCTTCGGCCACGGCTACACCTACTCCGCCCATCCGGTGGCGGCGGCGGTCGCCATCGAGACGCTGAAGATCTACGAGGAGCGGGATCTGGTCGGCCATGTCCGCGCCGTCGCCCCACTGTTCCAGCGCCGGCTGAAGGCCCTGGCCGACCATCCGCTGGTCGGCGAGGCGCGCGGCGTCGGGCTGATCGGCGCCCTCGAGCTGGTCGCCGACAAGGAGACCAAGACCCCGTTCGATCCGGTGGGCCGGGCCGGCGCCGTGGTGAACGGGCTGAGCCAGGAGAACGGCCTGATCATCCGCGCCATGGGCGACAGCGTGGCGGTTTGCCCGCCGCTGGTCATCGGCGAGGAGGACATCAACCTGATGTTCGACCGCCTGACCACGGCTCTGGACGCCGCGATCCCCGTGCTGCGCGGGTAACGGCCGGCGCCGTGACGACGAAGGGCCGCCCCGCCATCCGGCGTGGGCGGCCCTTTTCATTCGACGGCAGGCATCAGGCGATGGCAGGCATCAGGAACGGGCGGTGTTGATGACGTGCGACGAGACCGGGACCCCCGCCGCCGCCGCGTCGCGGATCAGCGCATCGGCGGTCGGCCAGACCATCCGCCCATCCAGCTGCATCAGCGTGTCCTCGTGCACGGCCATGTAGCCGCCCACGCTGGCCATGAAGATCAGACGCGCCAGACGCACCGTCGGCGGCGCGGGCTCCGGCGGCCCCTCCGCGGCGCGGGCGGAAGGCGGCACGGCGGGGCGCCGCGGCACGGACGGCGCCGGGGAAACCACCGAGGGAGCCACCAAGGGAGCCGCCGTGGAGGAGGCCGAGCGGAAGGGGATGATCTTGCTCGCGCCGGCGCCGATGGCACCGTGGCCCATCTCCGGGCCAGACATTCGCCGGCCACGCGCGCTGTCGAACGTCACAACGGCATTCATCCTGCAATACTCCTCATCAACACCTTGAATGAATGGTCTCACCTCCTCCCTGTTTTCGTCCATACGACCTTGTTCGTAAAAGATCACTCCAAAGGTAGTCGGCGCAATCGGACAGGAGACACGGCGGAATTTGCTGTCCGTTATACCTCGCAAACATTCATAATCACTTGCGATCATCAATGAAACGCCGGGACGAAAGGGTGTTTCCCGATCACGGCAATGGCGCGACGGCGCCGGGCATGAAGCCTCCGGCGCGAGGGATCGTCCATAGGTCGAATGGTTCCGCGGCGCCGGATCGGCGAGAATTGGTGCCGCGCGGGGCAGGCCTTTTGACATCGGTCAATGCCGGGTGGCAACGCGGCGACGATCATGCCATCTTCCTAACGTGCTAGGCCCGGTGGCTGGTCCGCCCGGATGGCACCCGCCCCTTCGGATGAACGCGAACGGAACGCGCGATGGATTACGAGAGCTTTTTCCGCACCCAGATCGCCAGCCTGAAGCAGGATGGCCGCTACCGGGTCTTCGCCAACCTCGAACGGCACGCGGGGAACTTTCCGAAAGCCACCTTCCGCGACGCCGCCGGGAAGGAACGGGAAGTCACCGTCTGGTGCTCCAACGACTATCTGGGCATGGGTCAGAACCCGGTCGTCCTGAAGGCGATGCACGACGCCATCGACGGCGTGGGCGCCGGCGCCGGCGGCACGCGCAACATCTCCGGCACCAACATCTACCATGTGCTGCTTGAGCGCGAACTGGCCGACCTTCACCAGAAGGAGGCGGCGCTGCTGTTCACCTCCGGCTACGTGTCCAACGACGCGACGCTGGGGACGCTGGGCAAGCTGCTGCCGAACTGCGTGATCCTGTCGGACGCGCTGAACCACAATTCGATGATCACCGGCATCCGCAACAGCGGCGCCGAGAAGCACATCTTCCGCCACAACGACCCCAAGCACCTGGACGAGCTGCTGTCGCAGATCGCCCCGGACCGCCCGAAGGTCGTGGCCTTCGAGAGCGTCTATTCCATGGACGGCGACGTCGCCCCGATCCATGACCTGTGCGACGTCGCCGACAAGCACGGCGCCATGACCTATCTGGACGAGGTGCACGCGGTCGGCATGTACGGCCCGCGCGGCGGCGGCGTGGCCGAGCGCGACGGCGCCATGGAGCGGCTGACCATCATCGAGGGCACGCTGGGCAAGGCCTTCGGCGTGCAGGGGGGCTACATCACCGGCTCCACCGCGCTGGTCGACTGCATCCGCAGCTTCGCCGCCGGCTTCATCTTCTCCACCTCCCTGTCGCCGGTCCTGGCCGCCGGGGCCCTGGCCAGCATCCGCTACCTGAAGACCAGCCAGACGGAGCGCGACCAGCACCAGGAGCGCGCGGCGACCCTGAAGCGCCTGATGGCCGAGGCCGGCCTGCCGGTGATGCCGTCGGCCAGCCACATCGTCCCGGTGATGGTCGGCGACGCCCACCGCTGCAAGCGCGCGTCGGACGAGCTGATGGAACGGCACGACATCTACGTCCAGCCGATCAACTATCCGACCGTGCCGCGCGGCGCGGAGCGCCTGCGCTTCACCCCCACCCCGCTGCACAGCGACGCCGAGATGGCGCGCCTCGTCGACGCCCTGCTCGACGTGTGGAGCCGTCTGGACCTGCGTCTGGCGGCGTAAAGCCCCGGCCCCCCCTCCTGCGCGCCCCGCCCGCGCGCAGGAGGGGATTCGGTGATCTCCCTGCGATGATGGCATCGGCGCTCTGGACTTGTCGGCCGGAGCGCCTTACCTTTAGACGTTGCTGAGAACGTTTCGCAACGTTCGGTCCGCAACCGTCACCGCCACCGCCACCGCTACCGCCCGGGGGTTCGCCATGTACCGTGACAACTCGCTGATGCCGAAGGAGGCCGTGCGCCTCGCCGTCCTGGGCACGCTGATCCAGAACGGGCCGCAGCGTTATGCCGAACTGGCCGGCGCGCTCCGCCATTTCCTCGACCGCATCGTCGGCCCGTCGCTCGACCTCATGGGCACCTCGCTGGAGATGCTGCGCTACGAGGGGCTGATCGAGGCGCTGGATGGCACCGGCATGGAGGACAACGCCCTGCTCGGTGCGACCGAGGCCGGACGGGCGGAGTTCGACACGTTGATGCGCGCCAACGTCCGCGCCCCGTCGGCGGACGGGCTGAACAAGCTGGTCATCGCGCTGAAGCTGCGCTTCCTGCACCTTCTGGATGTCGAGTCGCAGCGCGACCAGATCGACCACCTCGCCTCCCTGTGCGAGACGGAGCTGGCCCGCCTGGGCGACCTGAAGCGGGCGAGTGCGGGGACCGACGGCCATTTCGCCGAATGGCTGGAGCACGACATCGCCCAGGCCGAAGAACGGCTGACCTGGTTCAACAATCTCCTGTCGCGGTTGTGACCGGCGCGGCGTTTTAGCCGCCTTTCATGCGGGTATTTGTTTCGCGTTAGGGTTCTGGTGTAGTTTTCGGGGCCATACTGCCTAACCCGAAAGCATAGTCAGGACCCCCACCATGGCTTCCAACCTGTCGCCCGACGATCTTGAAGACCGCCTGCGCGTCGAATTCATGGACGACGCCCGCGACCGGTTGGAGGTGATGAACGCCGCGTTGGAAGGCGTGGCCAAGGGCACGCGGGAGGAAACCTCGGTCATCGGCGTCCTCCGCCTGGAAGCCCACAATTTCAAGGGCATGGGCACCAGCTTCGGCTATCCCACCATCAGCCTCGTCGCGCACCGCCTGGAAGAGTATCTGTCCGGGCTGAAGCGGCTGGAGGCCCGCGAACGGAACGACGCGCAGGTCTTCGTGGACCGGATCGCCGAGCTGGTGGACCGCGCCGAGCAGCCGCAGGTTGCCGAAACGAACCGGATCATCCGCGCCCTGCCGGTGCGCTACCAGTTCGAGATCACCGACATCCAGATCAGCAACGTCGAGATCATGCTGGTCACCCCGTCCAAGGTCGTCGCCAAGAAGCTGGGCAGCGAACTGGCGGCCTGCGGCTTCCGCACCATGACGGTCAGCGACCCCATCGAGTCGATCAGCCTCGCCGTGCGGGTCCCGCCCGACATGCTGATCGCGTCGATGGTGATGGACGGCCTGTCCGGCCTGGACCTGATCCGCGGCCTGCGCGCGATGAGCGTCACGCACAACGTACCGATGGCGCTGCTCACCTCGATGAGCCTCGACAACCCGGCGCTCAAGGAAATCCCGCACGGCGTCTCGGTCATCCGCGTCGGCGAGCATTTCGGCGACGACTTCGCGGCGGTGGTGGCGAAGCACAACCTCGGCTGAGGTTCAGGAGTCTTGCGGGCAAAAGGACTTCACGGATTTCGCGGATTTGAAGCACGGATTACACGGATTTTTCTTTGATCTTGCTCAGCAGAAGCGTCTCGAAAAGCCATTGCTGGGCGAGCATGAAAGAAAAATCCGTGAAAAGATCCGTGAAATCCGTGTGAATCTTGTGATCCAAGCCCATCACCCGCAACGGGCAACCACCCGCATCAATACAGATGCTGCCCGCCGGTGATGAACATTTCCGTCCCGGTGACGTAGCCCGAGTCGGGGCCGCACAGGTAGAAGATCACCGCCGCCACGTCCTCCGGCGTGCCCATGCGCTTCAGCGGGATGCGCGGGATCAACACGTCGTATTCGGGGCCGGTCATGGCGGTCTCGATCTCGCCCGGCGCCACGGCGTTGACGCGCACGCCGATCTCGGCGAACTCCACGGCCATCTCGCGGGTCAGGCCGGACAGCGCCGCCTTGGACGTCGAATAGGCCGACCCCGCGAAGGGGTGCACCGAATGGCCGGCGATCGAGGTCACGTTGACGATCGCCCCCTTCGCCCGCGACAGCGGCGCCGCGAAACCGCGGGCCAGCACCAGCGGGGCGAAGAAGTTCAGCTCGAACACCCGGTGCCAGCCTTCGATGGCCCCGTTCAGGCAGCCGAGACGCTCCTTGATCGGCGTCTTGGGCGAGATGCCGGCGTTGTTGATCAACGCGTGCAGCGGCGCCCCGTCCAGCGCGCGGTTGGCCTCCTCCAGGAAGCGGGCGCGGCTGTCCGGATCGGACAGGTCCGTCGGGATGTGGTGGGTCCAGTTCGGATCGCGCCGGCAATGGTCCGGCACCTCCTCGCGGGAACAGGAAATGACCCGCCAGCCCTCGGCGCTGAAGCGCTGCACGGTGGCGTGGCCGATGCCCCGGCTCGCGCCGGTCAGAATGACGGTTTTACGGTGCGGCATGATGTCCAAGGATACCCCGCTTCGCCGCACCGCGCCAGCGCGGCCGTTGCCGGTCGGACCATGCACCGTTGACGGGCGCCCTCCACCGCCCAACCTTCAGCCTGCGTCCAACCGTTTCACGTGTCCAGGAGGGCCGCCGACGTGCTCCCCCGTTTGATGGCTGTCCTTCTCCTCTCCGGCGGCCTGTTGGCCGGTCTGGGCGACAAGGCTGCGGCGCAGGCCGCCGCCCCGACCAATGCCTGCGTGCCGCCCGGCGGCTGGTCCGACGCCGCCGCGCGCCCGCTGAACGCCGCCGACCTGCTGCGCCGCGCCGCGGCGTCGCCCGCCGTGCTGCTGGGGGAGCGGCACGACAACGCCGACCACCACCGCTGGCAGCTTCACAGCCTGGCGGCGCTGCACGCGCTGAACCCCGATCTGGCGGTCGGCATGGAGATGTTCCCGCGCAGCGTCCAGCCGGTCCTCGACCGCTGGAGCGCCGGGCAACTGACCGAGGCGGAACTGCTGCGCGACACCAACTGGGCCAAGGTCTGGGGGTTCGACGCGCGCTTCTACCTGCCGATCCTGCATTTCGCCCGGATGAACCGGCTGCCGGTGATCGCGCTGAACGTCGACCGCGGGCTGGTCAGCCGCACCGCGCGCGATGGCTGGGCCGCCGTCCCCGCCGGCGAGCGCGAAGGCGTCGGCGACCCGGCCCCTCCCCCCGCCTCCTACACCGAGCGGCTGCGCCAGGTGATGGCCGCCCACGGCCCGTCCGAGCGCCGCTCCGGCAGCTTCGAGCGATTCGTCGAGGCGCAATCGGTCTGGGACCGCGCGATGGCGGAGCGGATCGCCGAGACCCACCGCCGGACCGGCCGCACCGTCGTCGCCATCCTGGGCCAGGGGCACATCGAAGGGCGCGACGGCGTCCCCCACCAGCTGGCCGACCTGGGCGTCCGGAACAGCGTCGTCCTGCTGCCCTGGGACGAGGACCGCCCCTGCACCGAGTTGGACGGGCGGATCGCCGACGCGGTCTATGGGCTGGGCGAGAGCGAGGCGCCGGCCGAGACGCCGCGCCCCCGGCTGGGCGTGATGCTGGAGCCGGGGAGCGAGGGGGTGCGCGTGCGCTCCGTCACTGAGGGCAGCGTCGCCGCCGCCGCCGGCCTGGCGGCGGGCGACCTCGTGGTCGCGGCGGCCGGGGCCCCGGTGCGCGAGGCCTCCGACCTGACGGCGGTGGTGCAGCGGCAGGCCCCCGGCACATGGCTGCCGCTGACCGTGAAGCGCGAACAGGGCACGGCGGAGCTGGTGGCGAAGTTCCCCGCATCGCCCGTGGTGGAATAGCGGGGTGGAGTGATCGGGGGCTAAAGCGGATTGCAATCCGCTTTGGATCGCGACGGCGGTCCCGGCCGCACATGCGGCCGAAGCCCGCCGGCAAGTGAGGCGATGTGAGTCTAAAGCGAACGGAAGTTCGCTTTAGAGCATCCGCTCCCACTGCGCCAGCACGTCCGGCGTGGGGTTCACCGCCGGGGCGAAGTCCTGGCGGCCGAGACGCGACCGGTGCTCGCGCAAGGCCCACTGAACGGTCGGGAAGGCCAGATCGTCCCAGGGGATCTCCTCCCAGCGGAACAGACCGACCTCCTGGCTTTCCGGCCCGGCGGACACGTCCGGCGACAGCAGGCGGGCGCGGAAGATCAGTTGCACCTGGCTGATGCGCGGGATGTCGTAGACGGCCAGCAGCGAGTCGATGGCGATTTTGGCCCGCGCCTCCTCCCACGCCTCGCGCGCGGCACCCTCCATGGTGCTTTCCCGCTCCTCCATGAAGCCGGCGGGCAGCGTCCAGTAGCCCTTGCGCAGTTCGATGGCGCGGCGGCACAGCAGGATGCGGTCCTCCCACGTCGCCACCGACCCGACGACGATCAGCGGGTTCTGGTAGGCGATGTAGCCGCAGTCCGGACAGGTCAGCCGCTCGCGGTCCTCGCCGGGCGGGATGGTGCGGACGCGGGGGCCCTTATGGGGGCCGGGGGAGGACGGATCGTCGGGCATCCGTCGGATATGGCGCAGACGGGGACGGCGGGCAAGCCCGCATCGCCACCCGTGCCGCAGGCGGAACGGAGCCGCGGAGGGGTTCTTCTTTGTTCATTGCCCGTTCTCTTTCCTGATTCGTTCCTGTAGTCTCGCCTGAGATCTCGCCTATGGTCTCGCCTGTGGTCTCGCTTGTGGTCTCGGGATTTGCAGCGTTCTTTGGGGAATTTCATGCAGTTCGCGTTCGACGCACAGTCGGTGCTTCTCGGCGGCCTCGCCGGCGCCCTTCTCGGGGCGATCCTCGCCGGCATGATCGTGCGCCTCTACGCCGCACGCGCCGAGGCGGAGGCCGCCGCCATCCACGCCGAACTGGTCACCCGGCTCGACGTCGCCGAGCGAATCGAGGGCGACCTGCGCGAGGAGGTCGAGGCCCGCGACCACCAGATCACCCGGCTGACCGGCGAGCTGTCCGCCGCCCGCGAGCGGCAGGCGGAGCTGTCCACCACGCTGGCCCGCGAGCGCGCGTCGGCGGCGGAGAAGCTGGCCCTTCTGGAGCGCGCGCAGGCCACCCTGTCCGACAGCTTCAAGGCCCTGTCGGCGGAGGCCCTGCGCTCCAACAACCAGAGCTTCCTCGACCTCGCCAAGGAAACCCTGACGACCTTCCAGGAGCAGGCGCGCGGCGACCTGGAGAAGCGGCAGACCGCCATCGCCGACATCGTCGCCCCGGTGCGCCAGTCGCTGGAGCGCATGGACGGCCAGATCCAGGAGATGGAGCGCAGCCGCGCCGGCGCCTACGAGGGGCTGAAGCAGCAGGTGCTGTCGCTGGTGGAAACCCAGTCCCAGCTCCGCGCGGAGACCGGCAACCTCGTCCGCGCCCTGCGCAGCCCGGTGGCGCGCGGGCGCTGGGGCGAGATCCAGCTCCGCCGGGTCTGCGAGATGGCCGGGATGCTGGACCATTGCGACTTCGCGGAGCAGATGAGCGTGGAGGCTGCCGGCGGGCGGCTGCGCCCCGACCTCGTCGTCAAGCTGCCCGGCGGCAAGACCATCGTGGTGGACGCCAAGACGCCGCTGGAGGGCTATCTCGACGGCGTGCAGGCGGCCGACGACGGCGCCCGCCGCGACGGGTTGTCGCGCCACGCCCGCCATGTGCGCGAGCATATGAAGCAGCTCGGCACCAAGGCCTATTGGGACCAGTTCGCGGATTCCCCGGAATTCGTCGTGCTGTTCCTGCCCGGCGAGAACTTCTTCTCCGCGGCGCTGGAGCACGACCCGGCGCTGATCGAGGCCGGCATCGACCACCGGGTGATCCTCGCCACCCCGACGACGCTGATCGCGCTGCTGCGCGCCGTCGCCTACGGCTGGCGCCAGGAACGGCTGACCGACAGCGCCCGCGAGATCAGCGCCTTGGGCGCCGAGCTGTACAAGCGCCTGCACGACCTGGGCGGCCATATGGAGCGGCTGGGCGGGCAGCTCGAAAAGGCCGTGGGCAGCTACAACGGGGCGGTCGGCAGCCTGGAATCCCGCGTCCTGGTCACCGCCCGCCGCTTCCGCGACCTCCACGCCACCCCGGACAGCGCCGAGGAGATTCCCCTGCTGGAACCGCTGGACCACGCCCCGCGCCCGCTCCAGGCGCCGGAGCTTCGCGCGGCCGAGCCCCGGGCAGCGGAATTGAGGGCAACGGAATTGAGAGCCGCGGACCTGCGAGCGGCAGCCAGGGCGTAGGGCCGAAGCCTGCAACCAAGATTTGCCCGTCTTGTTTCGCCTTGCAAAGGACGGGAGCGGTCCCAATTTCCCTCCTGTCATTCTGCTTCGGACTGCCGGCCTGCTACGCCTTCGGGTGCCCAGATCGTCGCTATGCCTGGACACAGTCTGATGCGCCGCACCGGCCGATGCGGCGCCTTTCATACGAAACGGAGAGCAATCATGCCCGTCGGTACCGTCAAGTGGTTCAACAGCACCAAGGGTTATGGCTTCATTCAGCCGGACAACGGCGGCGCGGACGTCTTCGTCCACATCTCCGCGGTCGAGCGTGCGGGCCTGCGCAGCCTGAATGAAGGCCAGAAGGTGTCCTACGAGGAGCAGCGCGATCCGAAGCGCGGCAAGACCTCGGCGGAGAACCTGAAGGCCGTCTGAGCCACGTCTCACGGCACGGCATCGGAGGGGGCACCGGGAAACCGGTGCCCTTTTCCGTTGCACGCTTTTCCTCTACAAGCACCCCCCTGACGTTCGGAGTTTCCCCCCATGGCCAAGACCAAGAAGAAGCAGCCGGTGGACAGCGCCTTCGTGCTGTTCGACGTGCTGTACGAAGACGGCGCCCGCACCTCCAACCGCAAGGTCCCCGGCACGCTGGTCGGCGGGCTGGACGGCGACGAGCCGGCCCGCGGCTTCATCGAGGAGCAGGACCGCAAGATCGCCGAGATGTCCGGCAATCCGCGCGGCCCCATCAAGTCGATCACCCGCTCGCCCCTCTGAGACGAGGCCAGCATGGCTGGGCCGTCATGACAGGATCGGCGGGTCGCCGCGGGTTGTGCCTTGCGCCTTCCTTGACCTCGTGGCCCGCCCCTCATATTTTGACGGATTGTCGCACCTCCACGCACCGTTGCTGAGTTCCCATGGCCGTTCTCGATATCCTCGTCGCCCCGCACCCCGTCCTGAAGCAGAAGGCGAAGCCCGTCGAAAAGGTCGACGCCCGCATCGCCAAGCTGATGGACGACATGGTCGAGACCATGTACGCCGCGAAGGGCATCGGCCTCGCCGCGCCGCAGATCGGCGTCCTGGAGCGCGTGATCGTCGTGGACGTGCACGACAAGGATGAGAAGCCGAACCCCATCCGCCTCGCCAACCCGGAAATCGTCTGGAAGTCGGACGAGACATCGGTGTGCGAGGAGGGCTGCCTGTCGGTGCCCGACCAGTACGCCGAAGTCACCCGCCCCTCGTCGGTCCGCGTCCGCTATTTGGACGAGACCAACGAGACGCGCGAGATCGAGGCCGACGGCATGCTGGCCACCTGCATCCAGCACGAGATCGACCATCTGAACGGCGTGCTGTTCGTCGACTACCTGTCGATGCTGAAGCGCAACATGATCCTGCGCAAAGTCCAGAAGATGCAGCGCGCCTAACTTTCTGACGTTGGACGACTCTTCATGACGCCGCTCCGCCTCGTTTTCATGGGCACGCCGGACTTCGCCGTGCCCAGCCTGCGCGCCCTGGCCGATGCCGGGCACGAGGTGGTCTGCGTCTACAGCCAGCCGCCCCGCCCCGCCGGGCGCGGGCAGCAGGTCCAGAAATCCCCGGTCCACCGCTTCGCCGAGGAGCGCGGCATCCCCGTGCGCACGCCCAAGTCGCTGCGCAACGCCGAGGCCCAGGCGGAGTTCGCCGAGCTGAAGGCCGACGCCGCGGTGGTCGCCGCCTATGGGCTGATCCTGCCGCAGCCGATCCTCGACGCGCCGCGGCTGGGCTGCCTGAACGTGCACGGCTCCCTGCTGCCGCGCTGGCGCGGGGCGGCCCCGATCCAGCGCTCGATCCTGGCCGGCGACGCCGAGACCGGCATCACCATCATGCAGATGGACATCGGGCTCGACACCGGGGCCATGCTGCTGAAGGACGCGGTGCCGATCACCGCGGAGACCACCGCCAGCAGCCTGCACGACGCGCTGGCCGACATGGGCGCCCGGCTGATCGTCGAGGCGCTCGACGGCCTCGCCGCCGGCCGCCTGACCGGCGAGCCGCAGCCCGAGGCGGGCGTGACCTACGCCGCCAAGCTGACGCGCGAGGATGGCCGGCTCGACTGGACGCGTGATGCCGCCTTCGTGGAGCGGCAGGTCCGCGCCCTTACCCCCTGGCCCGGCTGCTGGTTCGACGCCCCGACGCCGACCGGCGGGGTGGAGCGCATCAAGGTGCTGAAGGCCGAATTGGCACCAGACGCCCGCAAGGCGGCGCCCGGCACGCTGCTCGACGACCGGCTGACCATCGCCTGCGCCGACGGCGCCGTGCGCCTCACTCTGGTGCAGCGGCCCGGCAAGGCCCCGGTGGACGGCGCCGCCCTGCTGCGCGGCTTCACTCTGCCCGTCGGCACCCGTCTCGGCGACGCCGCATGCAGCGCTGGAAACTGACCCTCGAATATGACGGCCGGCCCTTCGTCGGCTGGCAGCGGCAGGACAACGGCCCCTCCGTCCAGCAGACGCTGGAGGAAGCCATCGAGCGCCTGTCCGGCGAGACCGTGCGCGTCCACACCTCCGGGCGGACGGACGCCGGGGTGCACGCGCTGGGTCAGGTCTGCCATTTCGACCTGGAGAAGCCCTTCACCGGGCTGAAGCTGCGCGACGCGCTGAACTTCCACCTGAGGCCCGCCCCCGTGGCCGTCCTGCTGGCCGAGGCGGTGCCGGAGGAGTTCCACGCCCGCATGACCTGCCTGGGGCGCAGCTACGTCTTCCGCATCGTCAACCGCCGCGCCCCGCTCGCCCTGGAGACAGGCCGCGCCTGGCACGTCATGCGCCCGCTGGACGCCGAGGCGATGCACGCCGCCGCGCAGGTCCTGGTCGGCCGGCACGATTTCACCAGCTTCCGCGCCGCGCTCTGCCAGGCCAACTCCCCGGTCAAGACGCTGGAGCGGCTGGCCGTCGAGCGGGTCGGCGACGAGGTCCGGGTGCACGCTGCCGCCCGTTCCTTCCTGCACCATCAGGTGCGCAACATGGTGGGCACTCTGGAGCTGGTCGGGGCCGGCAAGTGGAGCGCCGACGACCTGCGCCGCGCGCTGGAGGCCCGCAACCGCTCCGCCGCCGGGCCGACCGCCCCGCCGGATGGGCTGTATTTCGTCAACGCCCGCTACTGACGCCCATAAGGCGGCGTCTGGCGCTCGTCGCCAATTGCCGATAGACTCTCAGGCGAAGCACAACCGGCCGGATTTCCGTCGCCGTGCACCGCCGTCCGCCACGCCTGTTCCCACCCTTCCTTCTGCTGATCGTCGCGCTGCTGCTGACCGGCTGCGGCGTGGACGGCGATCAGGCCGCGCTGTGCGGCAAGCTGATCCCCGCCTTCGACTCCGGACCCGTCACCATCCTGGGCACGGAAGCGCTGGGCGGCGACGAGCCGGCGCTGCGCCTGACCTACCGCACGGACACCGGACCCCACTGGATCGCCTGCCGCTTCGGCGGCCGCTTCTTCGATTCGCGCCGGCACGAGCTGGTGATGGTGGCGACCGACCGCATGGGGCGGCTGCGGCCCATGCAATTCACCATGCTGCGCATCTGGGCCGGCCTGCCCGCCTCCCGCCTCGGTTTGCCGCCGGAGACGAGCGGAGCGGAACGGGGACCGCAAACGGACTGGGCGCCGTTGCTGTTCTTCCTGCAGCAGGTCATCAACGCCGCCACGGTGGCCTGCGTCTACGGGCTGCTGGCGCTGGGCTACACGCTGGTCTACGGCATCCTCGGGCAGATCAACCTCGCCATGGGCGAGCTGACGATGATCGGCGCCATGCTGACCGCCATGGGGGCGGCGGCGCTGGGCATGGCCGGGCTGGGCGGGATGCCGCTGGCGGTGCTGGGCGTCTTCGCCACGGTGATGGCCTTCACCGCGGTCCAGGGCTGGACGATGGACCGGCTGGTGTTCCGCCGCCTGCGCCGCGCCCGCAACCACACGCCGCTGATCGCCGCGGTGGGCCTGTCCATCGCCTACCAGGAGGGGATGCGGCTCCTGCACGGCGCCCGCGACTGGTGGCCCGCCCCCTTCCTGGCCGACCGGCACGAGCTGCTCAGCGACGGCGCCTTCACCGTCACCGCCCTGACCTCGCAGGCGGTGATCCTGTTGATGACCGGCGGGCTCTACGCCCTGCTCTGGGCGATCATGCAACGCACCGCCTACGGCCGCGCCCACCGCGCCTGCGCCGACGACGTCGGGGCGGCGGAACTGGTCGGGGTGGATGTCGACCGCACCGTCGCCACCACCTTCGCCGTGGGCGGCGCGCTGGCCGCGGCGGCGGGGGCGGTGATCGCGCTCTACTATGGCGGGGTCAATTTCTACACGGGCTATCTGATCGGCTTCAAGGCGCTGGCCGCCGCGGTGGTCGGCGGCATCGGGTCGGTCCCCGGCGCCATGCTGGGGGGCGCGCTGCTGGGGCTGGTCGAGACCTTCTGGTCGGCCTATTTCGCCATCGCCTACAAGGACATCGTGGCCTTCGGCCTGCTCACCCTCTTCCTGATCTACCGCCCGGACGGGCTGATGGGGCGCCGCCGCGGGCGGGGGGACTGAGCCCCCGCACCGCAGGCCGGTCAGGGGAGAGCCGCCCCCATGGCCGCGGCGATGGTGTTCAGGTCGCGGTCGGTGACCGTGAACAGCCCGAAGCGCAACGGATAGCCCCAGTTCCGCACCCCGGCGGAGAAGTCCAGCCGGTCGAGCAGGGGCAGGATCGGCGTCTCCCGCCCGCCCAACCACCGCACGTCGCGGCGAAAGGGAACGAAGCCTCCGCCCATGTCGAACGGGTAAGGCGTGCCGTCCCGCACGATCCCCACGGCGGTGAAGGATTGCAGGCGGTCCTTCCCCTGGAAGCGCTCGGTCGGCGAATAGTAGGCGACGCGGTCCCCCGGACGGATGCGGCGCAGCGGCGCCGCCTTGCCGTGGCAGACCTGCATGAAGCCCTCCGCCCGCCCCCGCCGGACATGCTCGGCGGAGGCGACGGCGATCCAGCTGCGGCTGGTGGTGGCCTGATCCATGGCGGACCTCACGCTTCCGTCGGGGCGAAGACGCGCAGGCGGTGACCGTCCGGGTCCAGCGCGACGAAGGTGTGTCCGAAATCCATGGCGGTCGGAGGCTGGGCGATGGTCAGGCCGCGCCGCACCCAGTCGTCGTGAAGGGCCTGCACCGCCTCGGCGCCGGCCACCCGGAAACCGATCTCGCCGCTGCCGCCGAGCGGTCCCGTGGAGGCCGGCGGCTGCACCGTGTGGCGCGACCACAGCCCCAGCATGACGCCGGAGTCCAGGGCGAACATGGCGAAGGTCGGCGACGCCTCGACCGGCGGCTTGCCGGTCAGGTCGGCATAGAAGGCGGCGCTTGCGGTCGGGCTGTCCACATAGAGGAGGATGATGTTGGCGCTGAACATGGGCTGGTGTCCTCGCTGGTCTCCGGCTCGGGCGATCCCGTCCGGTGAAGACCAAGCTAGGGCAACACACTGACAGTTTCTGTCAGCAGTCGTGCGCGGCGACGCTCACCGCGCCGGGATGCCCTCGGCCTCGCGCCACTCCTTGAGCAGCGCCTGCCGCCGCCGCGGGTAGCGGGCCTCCAGCGCCGTCACGGAGACGATGCGGTCGGCGCGGAAATGGCGGATCGCCCCGCGCAGTTCGCACCACGCGACCATGACGCGCAGCCGGTCGAAGAAGCCGAGCGCGAAGGGCCAGACGATGCGTTCGGTGGCGGCCCCGTCGCGGTCGCGGTAGGCGATGGACAGCTTGCGCTCGCCGCGGATGGCCCGCCGGACCACGGCGAGGTCGACGCCGTCCCCGACGATCGGTTCCCCCGGCCCGACGAGCAGCGCCGAGGCGTCCATGCGGTCGCGGAGGTCCGGCGGCAGCACCGCCGCGATCTTGGCGAGCGCGTTCTGCGCCGCCGCCCCCAGCGCGCCGTCCGCCCGGTCGGCCACCCAGCGGATGCCGAGGGCGAGCGCCTCGATCTCCTCCTCCGCGAACATCAGCGGCGGCAGCAGGAAGCCGGGCTGGAGGAGATAGCCGACGCCCGGCTCGCCGTCGATGCGGGCGCCCTGCGCCTGGAGGGTGGCGATGTCGCGGTAGATCGTGCGCAGGCTGACGCCGAGTTCGTCGGCGAGGACGTGCCCGCTGACCGGCCGGCGGTGGCGCCGCAGGCACTGGATCAGATCGATGAGGCGTTCGGCGCGCGACAGCGGAGGATGCCCCTAAAAACGACGAAGCGGGGACGGCTGGAAGGCCATCCCCGCTTCGGGCGTCACAGCGGACCGCGAGCGCTTAGAGGCTGCGCACGTCGGTCAGGTGCCCGGTCACCGCCGCCGCGGCGGCCATGGCCGGGCTGAGCAAGTGGGTGCGCCCGCCGCGGCCCTGGCGGCCCTCGAAGTTGCGGTTGGAGGTCGAGGCGCTGCGCTCGCCCGGCGACAGGCGGTCGGCGTTCATGGCGAGGCACATGGAACAGCCCGGCTCACGCCACTCGAAACCGGCCTCGGTGAAGATCTTGTCCAGACCCTCTTCCTCCGCCTGCTCCTTGACGAGGCCCGAGCCCGGGACGACCAGGGCGCGCACGCCCTCGGCGACCTTGCGGCCCTGGGCGATCACCGCGGCGGCGCGCAGATCCTCGATGCGGCCGTTGGTGCAGGAGCCGATGAAGACGGTGTCCACCTTCACGTCGGTCAGCTTCTGGCCGGGCTCCAGGCCCATGTAGGCCAGCGAGCGCTCGACGGCGGCGCGCTTGCCGGCGTCGGCCACGTCCGCCGGGTTCGGCACGGTCGCGGTGATCGGGAGCACGTCCTCCGGGCTGGTGCCCCAGGTGACCTGCGGGATGATGTCGGCGGCGTTCAGAACGACGGTGGTGTCGTAGACCGCGCCCTCGTCCGACGGCAGGGTCTTCCAGTACTCCACCGCCTGCTCCCAGGCGCCGGCCTTCGGGGCCAGGGCGCGGCCCTTCACATACTCGAAGGTCTTCTCGTCCGGGGCGATCAGGCCGGCGCGGGCGCCGCCCTCGATGGCCATGTTGCAGACGGTCATGCGGCCTTCCATCGACAGGCCGCGGATGGCGTCGCCGGCGAACTCGATGACGTGGCCGGTGCCGCCGGCGGTGCCGATCTTGCCGATGATCGCCAGCACGATATCCTTGGCGGTCACGCCCGCCGGCAGCTCGCCGTCGACGCGGACCAGCATGTTCTTGGCCGGCTTCTGCAGCAGGGTCTGGGTGGCCAGCACATGCTCCACCTCGGACGTGCCGATGCCGAAGGCGAGCGCGCCGAAGGCGCCGTGCGTCGCCGTGTGGCTGTCGCCGCAGACGATGGTGGCGCCGGGCAGCGTGAAGCCCTGCTCCGGACCGACGATGTGCACGATGCCCTGGCGGACGTCGTCCATCGGGAAGTAGCGGACGCCGAAGTCGCGCGCGTTCTTGTCCAGCGTCTCGACCTGGATGCGGCTCTCCTCCTCGGTGATGCCCTTGGAGCGGTCGGTGGTCGGCACGTTGTGGTCGGGAACGGCGAGGGTCGCTTCCGGACGGCGCACCGGACGGCCGGCAAGCCGCAGCCCCTCGAACGCCTGCGGGCTGGTCACCTCATGGACCAGATGGCGGTCGATGTAGAGGATGCAGGTGCCGTCGTCCTGACGGTGGACGACGTGGCTGTCCCAAATCTTGTCGAACAGGGTGCGCGGCTTGGACATAGCAACTCTCTCTCGCGGCAATTCTCTCTCGCAAACCACAGACCGGACGAACGAAGCGTGCGGTAAGAGGGCCGCACAATAGCCGTCTCTTTCAACCAGGACAAGGCCGAGCCTGTGGAAAACACCCCGCATCCCGCAGCGAAAAATCGCCGCTCCTTCGCCCCGCCCATCGGCTGGCGGGCGGGGCGCTGCTTATGGTAGCGTCCGCCCACCGATCTCCTTTGCCCCATTCGATGAAGGGTCATCCCGTGACGGACCCCACTGTCCGCTGTGAGCGCTGCGAACGGCCGTATCCCGCCAACCTGCCCGGCTGCCCGAACTGCCGGCGCATCCGCCAGACCAACATCGCCATCGCCACCACCATGGTCCTTCTGGTGCTGTTCGCCATCGGCGGCTGGTTCGGCATCCAGGTCCTCACCGGCTTCTCCACCGGCGGCACGCCGTAACGCCGCCCCCTCGCGGGGCTGCCGCACCGGGAACGCAGACCTCCCGCCCCCACCCGCGCCGTAGGATGCGGCAAAATTCGGGGTTGGGAGGACTCATGGCGGATCAGGCCATGCCACGCGCCGCGGCCGGCCAGGGACCCGTCGGCGGGCCAGGCGCCGTGGTCTACGCGCAGCTTGCGGGAATCGTTCTGTTCTGGGGCGCCAACTGGCCCCTGATGAAGCTGGCCCTGTCCGACATCGGGCCGCTGACCTTCTGCTTTCTCCGTTTCGCCGGGGCGGCGGCGGTGCTGGCCCTGCTGTCGCGGGTGCTGCGCTTCCCCCTCCTGCCGCCGCCGGGGGAGCGCTGGCCGCTGGCCCTGGTCGGGCTGCTGCAGATCGCCGGCATGCTGGACCTCAGTTCCATCGCGCTGCGGGTCGTACCGCCGGGGCGGGCCGCGGTGCTGGCCTACACCATGCAGATGTGGGCGCTGCCGCTCGGCGTCCTGCTGGCCGGGGAGCGCTTCACGCGCGGGCGGGTGATCGGCGCGCTGCTGACCTTCGCCGGCGTCCTCGTCTTCTTCAACCCGGCGCTGATGGACTGGAGCGATCCGGCGGTGCTTCTGGGCAACGGCCTGCTGCTGGCCTGCGCGCTGAGCTGGGCGCTGGGCGCCACCCTCTACCGCCGACGCCGCGGCGGCTGGCGCACGCCCTTCTGGACCCAGACCTTCTGGCAGATCGCCGTCAGCGCCGTGGCGACCGCGCCGCTGGCCCTGGCGGCGGAGCACGCCCGGCCGATCCACTGGACGCCCGCGCTGGGCACCGTCCTGGCCTTCAACTGGGTGAGCGCGACGGGGCTGTGCTTCTGGTGGTGGGCGAAGTCGCTGACCGCGATGCCGGCGGCCCAGGCCGGGCAGATCATCTGCCTCGTCCCCGTCACCGCCCTGCTGCTGAGCGCGGTCTTCATGGGCGAGCCGCTGACCGCCGGCGTGCTGATCGCGGTGGCGCTGATCGGCGCGGGGATCCTGACGACGATGCGGGCACGGTAGGGGGTGACGTTCGAGGGTGGTTGAATCGCCCCCTCCCAGCTTCCCCAACGCCAAACACCCGCCCGGATCGCTCCGGGCGGGTGCTGGCTCAGGCGTACCGAACGAAAGGGCGCCGGATTACTCCGCGGCGGCCTTCGTGCTGTTCATGCCGCGGCCGGTGGTGCGCTCGGCGATACGGGCCGACTTGCCGCGACGGTCGCGCAGATAGTACAGCTTGGCGCGGCGGACGGCGCCCTTGCGGACCAGCTCGATCGACTCCAGACGCGGGGAGTAGAGCGGGAACACGCGCTCCACACCCTCGCCGTAGCTGATCTTGCGGACGGTGAAGGACGAGTTCACGCCGGCGTTCCGGCGGGCGATCACGACGCCCTCGTAAGCCTGGACACGCTCGCGCGTGCCCTCGACCACCTTCACGTTCACGCGGACGGTGTCGCCCGGCGAGAACTCAGGAATGGTCTTGCCGCCGAGGGCCTTCTCGATCTGCTCCTGCTCGAGCTGCTGCAACAGGTTCATGACACTACCCCTTTCCATCGGTGCGCCTCGCGGCGGACCGTCACTCTGGTTTCGGGCCGCGCCGGCGACCCCGTTTCCCAATCTGACCCTCGGCCTTCCTGCCCGCCTCGTAGCGGTCCCACAGGTCCGGTCGCCGGGCCTGGGTGATCCGCTCCGCCTCGGCGAGCCGCCAGGCGCGAACCTTCTCGTGGTGGCCGGACAACAGGATGTCCGGAACCGACCGTTCCACACCCTGCCCGTCGGTCCAGACCGCGGGCCGGGTGTAGTGGGGGTATTCGAGCAACCCCCGTTCGAAACTTTCCTCGCCCGCCGTCTCCACATTGCCCATGACACCGGGGAGCAAGCGCACCACGGCGTCGATCAGGCACAGGGCGGCGGTCTCGCCGCCGGACAGCACGAAATCCCCGAGGCTGACCTCCTCAAGGCCGTGCGCGTCCAGCACCCGCTCATCCACCCCTTCGTACCGGCCGCAAAGCAGGGTGACCACCGGGGTGGCCGCCAGCTCCTTGACCAGCTCCTGGTCGAGCACCCGTCCGCGAGGCGACAGGTAGATCGCCCGTCCGCGTCCAGGAGTGCCCGGAGGACCCGCCGTCGCGGTCAGAGCCGCGTCCAGCACGTCGGGCCGCATGACCATGCCGGCCCCTCCGCCGAAGGGGGTGTCGTCGACGGAGCGGTGTTTATCGCGCGCGAACGAGCGAATGTCCACTGATTCCAACGCCCAGACTCCATTTTCCAGCGCCTTTCCCGCGAGGCTGAGCCCCAGCGGACCCGGAAACATCTCCGGGAACAGCGTCAGAACCTTGGCCGTCCAGACAAGAGAACCGGAAGCGCCGTGATTCACGGGCGGGTTCCCTTGTTTTCAACGTCGTCTTCAGCGACATCCGCGCCCTCCGGCGCGTCCTCTCCGTCCTTTTCCGCCTCGCCTTCGCGCGCTTCGATGACCGCGGGAAGATCGACCACGACGCGGCCTCCCTTCACATCGACCACCGGAACGCAGGCGCGGGTGAAGGGCAGCATCTCCAGCGGCCCCGATTCCGTGCGGATCTCCAGCACGTCACCGGCTCCGAAGTCATACAGCGCCTTCACCGTGCCCCAGACGGTGCCGTCGGCGAGTTCCGCACGCAGCCCGATCAGGTCGGCGTGGTAGAACTCGTCCTCGTCCTCCGTCTCGGGCAAGGCGGAACGGTCCACGTAAAGCCGGACGCCGGTCAGCTCCTGCGCCTGTTCGCGCGTGGCGATGCCATCGACGCGGACCAGGAACAGGTCCTTCATGGTGCCCTGAAGCGTCAGCGCGAAGCGCCGGGCGCCCCGCTCGTCCGAGAGGGGGCCGTAGGACGCCACGGCCGGCGCGTCCTCGGTGAAGCTTTTCACCTTCACGAGACCGCGCACACCGTGCGCCCCGGCGAACTGGCCGACGCAGACTTTTGTGGACATGGCTTGAGCGTGTGCGTTGCGGGGCGTCACTTGCCCCCTCCCTACCCCTCCCCCGCCTTCGGCGAGGGAGGGACCCGCAAAGCGGGAGGGAGGGGGGCAAACACGCCGATCCCTATCAGCCCTCGGCGGCGGCCTTGGCGGCGGCCTCGGCCTTCAGACGCTCCTGCGCCTTGGCCTTCGGGGCGGACTTCTTCGGGGTCTCGCGGATTTCCGGCTTGGCGATCAGGCCGGCGTTCGCCAGGAACAGGGCGACGCGGTCCGTCGGCTGGCCGCCGACCGACAGCCAATGCTTGGCGCGCTCGGCGTCCAGGACGATGCGCTGCTCGTGCTCGCGCGGCAGCATCGGGTTGTAGGTGCCGATCTTCTCGATGAAGCGGCCGTCACGCGGGCTGCGGGCGTCGGCGACGACGATCGAGTAGAACGGGCGCTTCTTGGCGCCGCCACGGGCCAGACGGATCTTCAGGGACATGGGACAGTCGCTTCCTTGGTGTAGTCGCTTGGTGTGCGGTTGAAGGTGATCGCGCTCATCGCGCGTTGCGGTCGCCGGGGATCAGTTCGGTCCCCGGAAATTCTTCGGCAGGAGGCTCTGCAGCCCGTGGCGCATCAGCCCCTTCTGCCCCAGCTTCTGCACCTGCTTCATCATGCCGCGCATGGTGTCGTACTGCTTGAGCAGCTTGTTCACCTCCTGCACGCTGGTGCCGGAGCCGGCGGCGATGCGCTTGCGGCGCGACGCCTTGATGAGCTCGGGGTGCTTGCGCTCCTTCTTCGTCATCGAGGAGATGATCGCCTCCTGGCGCTTGATCACCCCGTCGTCGATGTTCGCGTCCTTGAGCTGGTTCTTGATCTTGCCGATGCCCGGCAGCATGCCCATCAGGCCGGACATGCCGCCCATCTTGCGCAGCTGTTTGAGCTGGGAGGCCATGTCGTCGAGGTCGAAGCCCTGGCCCTTCTCCATCTTGCGGGCGAGCTTCTCGGCCTCTTCCTTGTCGATGGTCTCGGCGGCCTTCTCGACCAGCGACACGACGTCGCCCATGCCGAGGATGCGGCCGGCGATGCGGTCGGGGTGGAAGGCCTCCAGGGCGTCGATCTTCTCGCCCATGCCCAGCAGCTTGATCGGCTTGCCGGTGATCTGCCGCATCGACAGGGCGGCACCGCCGCGGGCGTCGCCGTCCACACGGGTCAGCAGGATGCCGGTGATGCCGACCTTGTCGTTGAAGTTGGTGGCGACCGTCACCGCGTCCTGGCCGGTCATGGCGTCGGCGACCAGCAGCGTCTCCGCCGGCTTGGTCGCGTCGCGCACGGCCGCCACCTCGGCCATCAGCTCCTCGTCGATGGACAGGCGGCCGGCGGTGTCGAGCATGACCACGTCGTAGCCTTCGCGCCGGCCGGTCTCGATGGCGCGGCGGGCGATGGCGACGGGGTCCTGGCCGGGAACGATCGGCAGCGTGGCGACGCCGGTCTGCTCACCGAGGACCTTCAGCTGCTCCTGGGCCGCAGGACGGCGCACGTCCAGCGAGGCCATCAGGACCTTCTTGCGGTCCCGGTTCTTCAGGCGCAGCGCGATCTTGGCGGTGCTGGTGGTCTTGCCCGAGCCCTGCAGGCCGACCATCAGGATCGGCACGGGGGCGGCGGCGTTGAGGTTGATCTCCTCGCCCTGCCCCAGCATCTCCACGAGGTTGTCGTGGACGATCTTGATGACCTGCTGGCCGGGGGTGATCGAGCGCAGGACCTCCTGGCCGATCGCGCGTTCCTTGACCTGGTTGACGAACTGCTTGACCACCGGCAGGGCGACGTCGGCCTCCAGCAGCGCCACGCGCACCTCGCGCAGCGCGGCGTTGACGTCCTCCTCGCTCAGCGCGCCGCGGCGGCGCAGCTTGTCGAAGATGTCGCCCAGGCGTCCGGTCAGGCCATCGAACATGGGTCAGCGGTCCTCAGTTTCGGTCTCCATCCGCTCGAACGCGATCGGCTCAAGCACAAACGAGCCAGTGCGCGAAACTCGCGGACTGGCGGAGGTCCCCGGCACGCAGGCCGATGGTACCCGGTCGATGGCTCGACGGATGCAGGTCGGCGGACCATACGCATCGCGGGGTGCGGAGTCAACCATGCAGAAACGCCCTGCCCAAGCGGAGCCTCTTGCGCAACGGCGCGCAAAAGGTCACTATTTCCATACACAACAAGGGGCTTTGCGGCCCAGGGAAAGCGCCCGCGATAGAACGCATTCGAGGCGTACTTGAATAAAGCGTTACCGATTGTTAACTTTTTCTTCGCGGCTCCCCTTTAGAGTGTGTCGCGACTCCAACCCGGGATTTCCCTGATGCCCCCCGCGCAAGGCTTCGGAACGAACACGCCGCGCACGAAGCTGACGCAGAGTCAGCTGAACACGATCCTGCTCCGCCATCAGGCTTTCCGGAAAAGTCAGCCGGGCGGCGTGCGCGCGAATCTGAAGATGCGCGACCTGTCGCATCTGGACCTGTCCGGCATCGACCTGTCCGACGCCGACCTGTCCGGGGCGAAGCTGTTCAGCGCCCGGCTGACCCGGGCCAACCTGACCAACGCGAACCTCTACGCCGCCGACCTGCGGCTGGCCAACCTGGAGAAGGCCGACCTGCGCCGCGCCGACCTGCGCGGCGCCTGCCTGCGCGGCGCCGTTCTGTCGGAAGCCATGCTGGTCGAGGTGGACCTGCGCGACGGCACGCTGCTGCACTACACCCCGTCGGGCGAGATGATGGCGCACAACTTCGAGGACTCGGTCCTGACCTCGGAGCTGACGGCGGCGGTCATCCGCGGCGCCGACCTGTCGCGGGCCAAGGTGGCGAACGCCTTCGTCATGCAGACCGACCTGACCGACGCGATCCTGCGCGGCACCAAGTTCATGCGCGCGAACCTGACGAACTCCAACCTGACGGGCTGCGACCTGACCGACGCCGACCTGTCGGAGGCCAACCTGTCCGGCGCCCGGCTGTCCGGCGCGGTGATGACCAACTGCGCCATCGGGCGCGCCAACTTCACCAACGCCAACCTGATCGGCGCCATCCTCGACGCGGCCCAGCTCCGCTCCCCCAACCTGTCCGCCGCGGTGATGGCGAAGGTTCTGGAGAATCCGGACGACGACCTGCGCAACATCCTGACCCTGCACCTCTCCTGGATCGACAGCGGCGGCAAGGACGGCAAGCGCGCCGACCTCTCCTCCATCGACCTGTCGGGGCGCACCCTCGACGGCATCAACCTGTCGGCCGGCATCCTGCAGTGCATCACGCTGCGCGGCGCCTCGATGATGGGCACCTCGCTCGCCATCGCCGACCTGTCGCTGTCGGACCTGCGCAAGGTCAACTTCACCAAGGCCGACCTGCGCGGCGTCAATTTCGAGCGGGCGACCCTGACCGGCGCCAACCTGACCGAGGCGCAGCTCGGCCCCGTGCACATCCAGGGGTCCAGCAGCCACGTCTGGCGGGCCAACCTGCAGCGCGCCCGCATGGGCATGGCCATTCTGAAGGACGCCGACCTGCGCAAGGTCAATCTGTCCGGCGCCAACCTCGCCGGGGCGGACCTGCGCGGCGCCAATCTGAGCGAGGCCGACCTGACCGGCACCGATCTGACCGGCGCGGACCTCGACGGCACGGTTCTGGACGGGACCAGCCTGACCGACGCCATCGGGATCGAGGAGATGACCGGGACCTGATCCCGGCTTCAAACAGAGTCCGCCTCAGAGCCGTCGTCTTCAGGGACGCCGCTGCGTCCAGGGGCCGGAGCGGTAGGCCGTGCGGACGTGGTTGATCAGCAGGTTGCGCGCGTCGATCAGCTGGGCCATGCGGTCGCGGCAGGCGACCACCCCGGTGTCCGGGTGATAGACCGGGGCCAGCTCGCGGAAGCGCTTCACCACCCGGTCCTCGTCGAAGCACCATTCGTTGACGAAGCCGAACATCTGCGCGGCGTCGCGCACCTGCGTCAGCTTGCCGTCCAGCGGGCGGAAGGACACCCGCTCCAGCGCGTGGGCCAACGCCTTGTTGCGGTAGGTCAGGGTTTCCACCGCGCCTTCCAGCCGCCCCGCCTCCTCGGCGGGCATCAGCCGGCAGCCGGGTTCGGCCAGCGCCAGCGCCGCCGCCAGCGCCCGGCGAATCGCCGCGTCGCCGTGGCCGGGCGGCAGCCGCAAGTCCAGCACCGCCCGCTCCGCATCATCTTGCGGCGCCCCCGGGTCGGGCATCCGCTCGGGCGCCAGCAACAGCGCGGCGGCGGCGAGCGCGGACAGGTCGGTGCCGCGCCGGGTGGCCAGACGCGCGACGGCAGTCGCGAAGGCGGGGGCGCAGGGAACCCGGTAGGGGATGGCGGGCGGAGCGCCGACGCTCCTGGCCGACGGGAAGAACCCGGCGTCCGCTTCGGTCAGCGCGGCGAAGGGATAGCCATCCGGAGCGGTCATGAAGGGCACCAACGCGTCGTGCGTGTGGCGCGACTCTAACGCAATCCCTGGATTCCGCGCAACGGCCCACCCCGTCGCAGGAGGTGTAACGCGGAACGCGTCATCCACCGCCCGCCCGCGCTAGCACAGCCGCGCTCATCCGGCCGGTCAGCGGTGCATCAGCGCCGGCTTGGCCGGCAGCTTCTGCAGCATGTCCTCGATATAGGCCTCGTCGCTCTTGCCCGACATGGCGGCGAAGCCCTTCAGCATCTGGCTGCCGAAGCTGAAGACGCCGGTCAGGTCGATCTTCCACGCCCCGCCCTCGCGCACGAAGTCGGCGGGCACCAGGGCCGGGCGGTTGTCGACCATCAGGATGGCCGAGGCGCGGTCGCCGCGCACCCGCACCGGGCCGAGCCCGCTGCTGCCGATGACGTTGGGGCCGAGCCAGCCGTTCTTCATGCCGTGGTCGGCCAGCTCGCCGAGCGACATGCGGCGCAGATCCGCCGGGCTGACGTAGCGGCGCAGGCCCATGGCGGCGAACTTCTCCGCCGGCTCCAGCTTGGCGAGGCCGGCGTCGTTGCCGCTGCGGGCGACGCCGCGCACCTGCTCCAGCTTGTCGACCGAGGCGCGGGACAGCAGCGGGACGACCGCCGCGCCGCGCTTCTGCGCCAGGGCGGAGCGGGCGCTCTCGAAGACCGCCGCGACCTCCCGCTCCTCCGGAGAGGCGGGCGGCGGGGCGGCGGCAGCGGGAAGGGAGAAGACGGGAAGGGAAAGACCGAGGAACAACAGCAGCAGGGCCAGGGCGCGCATGAACGGGTCCGTGTGGTGGCGCGGCGTCAGGCTTTCTCCTCGACTCCGAAGAAGGCGAGCTGCCAGCGCATCTCGTCGTCAGACATCGGGTAAAGGACGCCTTCCCTTGCCATAAGCGCGGTTTTTGGCGGAATCTGGGCGATGCGCAATTGCACCTGCCGGGCGAAGCGCATCGACAGGCCGCAGCGCCAGACCAGGGAGGTGACGGCGCGCGGGGCGTGCGTGCCGATGATGCGGTCGATGATCGGCATGGGAAGCTGCGCCAGCTCGCCCAGCCCGGCCAGGACGAAGGCCCGGTCGCCCTCCGCCAGCGCGCCCTCCAGCAGCTTCTCCGTCAGCTTGCCTTCCTTGTTCAGCCTTGCCGCCTTGTCGGACGGGCGTTCGGCCGCCTTGTCCTTGTCGCCCGGCAGATGGCCAAGCTCCTCCTCCCCGAAATCGACGAGACCGCGGGGGCCACCGGGTCCACCGCCGCCGTTGCCCCCGGCCCCGCGGTTGACGCGCACCCGCACGCCCTCGGCCAGGGCGTGGGCGGCAGCGGGGTCGAGGTCGGTGCGCTCGCGCAGGACCTTCAGCAGGTTGTCGGCGACGAAGCTCGCCAGACGCGCCACGGCGCGGGCCGGCAGGCGGGGACGGCGCACCAGCGGGGCGTGCCAGGGCTCGTGCTGCGGCGCCTGGTCGAGGATGCGGTCCAGCGTCTCCTCGCGGATCTGGGCCGAAGGGTTGGCGAGCAGCGCGGTCATCGCCGCCTCGTCGTCGGAGCGCGCGATCGCGTCGGCGACGGAGGCCGAGATCTGCTTGCGCCCGGCGATCGCCGACAGGGCGCCGGCCACCGGCCCGCGCATGATGATGTCCGACAAGTCCTCGTCGGTCAGGATCGGCGAGAATTGCAGGACCGGGGCGCAGACCGACAGCTCCACGTCGCGGGCCAGCGTGTTGATGACGCCGTGGGGGGCGCCGGGCAGTTCCTTCAGCGCCTCCGACAGGATGCCGCGCACCTCCGTCGCCTGGTCGCGGGCCAGCGCCTCCAGGCACTCCAGAGTCAGCCGCTCGATCTGCGACGCCTGGTCGGCGGACAGGTCGGGCAGCAGCCGGGCGACCTTCTGGGCCAGGGCGCCGCGCACCGCGACCTCCCGGTCCTTGGCCAGCATCAGGTCGGCCTGCCGCGGCGTGCCGGCGTTGGTGGCGATGGCCTCCCGGACCTCCGTCGCGGTGTCGGCGGCCAGGAAATAGAGCAGCTCCGGCCGGGTCTCGGGCGACGCGGCGACGCGGCGACGCACCGCCGGGTCGGCGCTGCGCGCCATCCGCTTGGCCGCCTCGTAATCGGCGGGATCGAGAAGCTGGGGATCCCCGTGGACGGTCATCGGGACGCCTCCGCCACGGCGGCGTCCGTGGGGAGCGGGGCGACGGCGTAATGGCCCTTCCCGCGCTTCTTGGCGTCGTACATCGCCGAGTCGGCGCGATCGGTCAGTTCCTGCAGGGTCTCGCGCCCCACCCGGTGGACCGCGACGCCGATGGACAGGCCCAGCGGCTTGTCCGGCGCGGCGGACAGATGGCGCAGCGCGGCCATGCCGGCCAGCAGCCGCTCGGCCACCGCCACCGCCTGCGCCTCGTCGGTGCGGCCCAGCCACAGGACGAACTCGTCGCCGCCCAGCCGCCCCGGCAGGTCGCCCGGTCGGACGCCGTTGGTCAGCAGCCCGCCGATGGCCTTCAGCACGGCATCGCCCTGCTGGTGGCCGTGCAGGTCGTTCACCGCCTTGAAGTTGTCGAGGTCCACATAGAGAAGCGCGGACGGCCCGGTGTCCGGACGGCCGAGCACCTCCTCCAGCCGCTCGAAGAAGGTGCGGCGGTTGAACAGGCCGGTCAGCCCGTCGCGTTCCGACAGGCGGCGCAGCCGCTCCTGGTAGGCCAGATGCGCATGGGCGATGCCGATGTGGTCGGCGACGCCGGACAGCAGGATCCGGTCCTCCTCGTCCCAGGGATCGGAATCGTCGCCGCGCCAGATCACCACGGCGCCGTTGACGGCCTGCCGGTGCTCCGTCCGGGCGGCGAGCAGCCGGTTTGCCCCCAGCGTCAGCTCCCGCGCGTCCTCGCCGGCGGCGATCTCCTCCAGAAGCGGCCGCGACAGGTCGGACAGCAGCTCCTGCGGAATCTCCGCGGCGAAATCGGCGGCGGGACGCAGGGCGCCGGTTTCCGTCGCACGGTAGATGCGGCAGCCGTCGGCGCCCAGCGCGCGGGCGGTTTCCACCGCGGCGACATGCAGCGCCTTCTGGGCGTCGAGCTGGTCGCGCAGCGTGTGGACGATGTGGGCAAGCATCTTCTCGCGGTTGCGCACCCGCGCCAGCTCGGCGGAGCGCAGCACCTGCTCCGTCGTCTCCCGGCAGACGCCGCGCGCGCCCAGCCATTCGCCCTGCGGCCCGAACAGCGGCACCGCCGACACCACGAAGCAGGCGGGCAGATCGTCCACCCGCTTCAGCCACAGCTCCGCCTGATCGACGGGACGGCGGCTGTCGAACGGCAACGGCAGGTCGCCCCACTCGGTCACCGCCAGATCCTTAGGGTTGCGACCAATCAACGCATCGGAGGTGTAGCCCAGCGCGCCCTTGGGCGTGACGAAGACGAATCGCCCGTCGCTGCCCGTTTCCCAGGCAAAATCGCTCGAAACCTCGACCAGATCCTTGTAGCGGCGGCGCGACTCGATCAGCGTCTGGCGGAGCTGCCGCTCCAGCGTGGCGTCGCGCCCCAGCAGCAGGATCTCCCCGTCGGGCAGCGGCGTGGCCGCCCATTCGACGATCATCACGCCGCGCGGCAGCTCCACCGGAAGGGAGCGCAGGCCCGGGGCGACGCTGCAGGTCGCCAGCCACCCCTGGATGTCCGCGAGCCAGCGTCCGCCGGCGGACAGCAGCTCCTCCGCGGCGGCGTTCGCGGCGGCAACCGCGTGAGCGGAATCCAACCGGATCGCCGGACCGGGGAATGCGGCCAGGAGCGTGGGGGTGAGGACGGCGCCGGGGGGGTGGCCGGCGGAACTTCGGACATTGGGTCTGCGGACACGGTGCGAACCTGAGACTGCGCGGGGCGGAGTATACCGGAAAAATGCGTTTCTTCGCCGAATCTTTCTTCAGGCGGTCCGGGCACCTGCCATACGCAACCACTCATTGAAAGCGCTTCCACTCCGGAGCGGAAACAGGCCATGCGGCGAAGCGGCTTGCGGGAGGGCCGGCGAAGCCCCATTCTTCAGCCCATGATGGCTTCCCTCCGCGACACCGGGGTCTGGATCTTCGACCTCGACAACACCCTCTATCCCGCCTCCTGCAACCTGTTCGCCCAGGTGGACCGGCGCATCGGCGATTTCATCGCCGGGCATTTCGGCATCACCTACGACGAGGCGCGCGTCATGCAGAAGCGCTTCTTCCGGGAGCACGGCACGACGCTGCGCGGCCTGATGGTGGAGCACGACGTCGATCCGGTGCCCTTCCTCGACTATGTGCACGACATCGACGTCAGCCCGGTGGCCCCCTGCCCCAGCATGGCGGACGCGCTGAACCGGCTGCCGGGGCGCAAGATCATCTACACCAACGGTTCCGTCCGCCACGCCGAGAACGTGACGCGGCAGCTCGGCATCGACGGCTGCTTCGAGGCGACCTTCGGCATCGTCGAGGCCGGCTATGTACCCAAGCCCGACCCGCGGCCCTACGACATCCTGGTGGATCACTACGGCATCGACCCCGCCCGCGCCTGCATGGTGGAGGACATCGCCCGCAACCTCGTCCCCGCCCACGCGCTCGGCATGACGACGGTGTGGGTGCGCAGCGAAGCCGACTGGGCCCGCCCCGACGAGGGCGGAGTCGGCACCGGCAGCCACATCGACCACACCGTGGACGACCTGCCGGCCTGGCTGGAGGAGATCGCGGGCTGAGAGGCGGCCGCAAGGCCCCTCGACCCTCCGTAGGAACCCTTTAAGAACCCATTGAGAACAAGGCAACGTTGACAAGGCGGCGCGGCCCGGCCCATGTTCCGAACCCTCGAACAGACAGCCCAGCGAATGCCGCCATGAGCCACGCCAGCCTCGAATCCGCCGTCAACGCCGCGTGGGAAACCCGCGACACCCTGAATGTTTCGACCAAGGGCGCCGTCCGCGACGCCGTGGAGGAGGCCCTGTCCGGCCTCGACTCCGGCGACCTGCGCGTCGCGCAGAAGACGGACGCCGGCTGGGTCGTGAACCAGTGGCTGAAGAAGGCGGTCCTGCTGTCCTTCCGCCTGAACGCCAACGAGACGATCCCCGGCGCGCCGGGCGGCGCCTCCTGGTACGACAAGGTGCCGCCGAAGTTCGAAGGCTGGTCCGAGGCGCAGTTCCAGGCCGCCGGCTTCCGCGCCGTTCCGGGCGCGGTCGTCCGCCGCTCCGCCTACGTCGCGCCGAACGTCATCCTGATGCCCAGCTTCGTCAACGTCGGCGCCTATGTCGACAGCGGCACCATGGTGGACACCTGGGTCACCGTCGGCTCCTGCGCGCAGATCGGCAAGAACGTCCACCTGTCGGGCGGCGTCGGCATCGGCGGCGTGCTTGAGCCGCTCCAGGCCAACCCGGTCATCATCGAGGACGATTGCTTCGTCGGCGCCCGCTCCGAGGTGGTCGAGGGCGTGATCGTGGAGCGCGGCGCCGTGCTGTCCATGGGCGTCTTCATCAGCGCCTCCACCAAGATCATCGACCGCAACACCGGCGAGGTCTTCGTCGGCCGCGTTCCGGCCTACTCCGTCGTGGTGCCGGGCACCCTGCCGGGCAAGCCGCTGCCCGACGGCACCCCGGGTCCGGGCCTTTATTGCGCCGTGATCGTGAAGCGCGTGGACGAGCAGACCCGCGCCAAGACCTCCATCAACGACCTGCTGCGCGACTGACGCCGGGGAAGACCGCAAGATGACCACCGCCGCCGCTCCTTCCTTTGACCCCTGCGATCCCGTCGCGGTGGCGCAGGCCCTGATCCGCTGCCCCAGCGTGACGCCCGAGGACGGCGGCGCTCTGGGCGTCCTGGAGGCGGCGCTCGCGCCGCTGGGCTTCGTCTGCCACCGCCTGCGGTTCGAGGAGGAGGGCACGGCGCCGGTGGACAACCTCTACGCCCGCCTGGGCACGGAGGGGCCGAACTTCTGCTTCGCCGGGCACACCGACGTGGTGCCCCCCGGCGAGTTGAAGGGCTGGTCCATCGATCCCTTCGCCGCGGAGATCCACAACGGCCGCCTCTACGGCCGGGGTGCGGTGGACATGAAGGGGGCCATCGCCGCCTTTGTCGCCGCCGCGGCCCGCCATGTGAAGGCGGCCAAAGAAACGGGCAATGCGCCCAAAGGCTCGATCAGCCTGCTGATCACCGGGGACGAGGAAGGGGTCGCCATCAACGGCACCCGCAAGGTGCTGGACTGGATGCAGGCCAAGGGTGAAAAACTCGACGCCTGCGTGGTCGGGGAGCCGACCAACCCCAAGGCGCTGGGCGACATGATCAAGATCGGGCGGCGCGGCAGCATGACCGCCTTCCTGACCGTCCACGGCGCGCAGGGGCACGTCGCCTACCCGCATCTGGCCGACAACCCGCTGCCCCGGCTGGCCCGCATGCTCGCCGCCATCACGGCGGAGCCGCTGGACGCCGGCACCCCGCATTTCCAGCCGTCGAACCTGGAGCTGACGACCATCGACGTCGGCAACCCGGCGCACAACGTCATCCCGGCGCAGGGCAAGGCGACGCTGAACATCCGCTTCAACGACCTGCACACCGCCGACACGCTGCTGGCGTGGCTGCGCCAGCGGCTCGACGGGGTGGGCGGCTCCTACGAGCTGGACCATTTCGTGTCGGGCGACAGCTTCCTGACCCCGCCCGGCCCGCTGACCGAGCTGGTGGCGGAGGCGGCGGAGCGCGTCACCGGGCGCCGTCCCGAATATTCGACGACCGGCGGCACGTCGGACGCCCGCTTCATCAAGAATTTCTGCCCGGTGGTCGAGTTCGGCCTCGTCGGGCAGACGATGCACAAGGTGGACGAGCACACCGCGCTGGACGACCTGACCCGCCTGACCGAGATTTACGGCGAGGTTCTGCGGAACGTCTTCGACCGGATCGGTTGACGTAAGGCTTCCTCCGCCCGTTCCCACCACCCTCCGGTGACCGCAACATGCCGCTGACCGCCCGGGACGTCGCCTCTTCCGTCTTCGGCGCCTATCGTCTGGCGCGGTTCGACCCCACCGGATTGCAGCATCTGGACCGCACCCCCGAAGGGGCGTGGAAGTCCTTCTACGCCGCTGTGATCGTCGCACCGGCCTGGACTCTGCTGCTGGCGATCCGGCTGTGGGGCCAGGTGCCGGACACGCCGCTGTTCCAGCTCGTGGTGGTGGAGGCCATCGCCTACGTCATCAGCTGGACGGCCTTCCCCGTGGTCATGCACGGGGTGAGCGGGCTGCTGGACCGGCAGAACCGCTACGTCGATTTCCTGTGCGCCTACAACTGGTCGTCGGTCGTGCAGATGGGCATCTATCTGCCGGTGGTGATCCTGGCCGCCACGGGGCTTCTGCCCGGCCCGATCTCCGAGGGGCTGGTGTTCGGCATCATGCTGGCGATGCTGACCTACCAGTGGTTCGTCATGCGCACGGCGCTGGACATCTCCGGCGTCGCGGCGGCGGTCCTGGTCCTGCTTGACCTGTTCCTGTCCGCCCTCATCACCGATTTCGCGGATGGGCTGCTGTAACCATCGTCTCTTCACGCCGCGCCGTTGAGCGGCGTCTGACCTGTAACCCATGCCGGCGCATCCGGAACCACCGGTTCGGCCCTGGGGGATTATAGGAAGGAGACGATTTGATGCTGCCTGTCGCCAGCAACACCTATGCGGACACGATCTTTAAATCGGGTGTCGGCAAGAAAGGACTCCAGGAATCGCGCACGGCGATCATGGAGGCTCTGCGCATACTGAAGCCGGTCCCTGTCAACGTCCCGCAATCCTTCAACCTGCCTGCGGAGCCGGCGGCCCCCCTCGCGTCTCAGAAGATCATCCCGACGATCAAGGCGTTGCGGAACGGAAGGGCGGAGCCGGGCCAGATCAGCATCGTGCTGGTCGGCGAAACCCACACCAGCGCCGACGACCGAGAGCGGGCCGAAACCGTCGCCACGGCGGTTCAGAACCGGGACATCGTTCCGGACATGGTCATCCGCGAGCGGGGACTGACATACGACACTCGACCGACCGTCTCTCCGGTGTCCGAAAGCTATCTGACCCAGTCCCTGCTCTACGGCGCGCCTCATCACGACTTCGGCTTGGACATGCTGGACGTTCACCAACGCAGTTCGGTCATCGCCGGCTATATTGCCGGAAGCCTTGCCGGAGGCGACCAGACCACCCATGACATCATCCTGATCTTCTTCGGCGAACAGCACAGCGACATCCTCACCGAGTTGGAATACTACATCGGCAACGGATCACGGTTCGGCATCGAATGGCTCCAGCGGCGGCCCCGACGTTACTTCATGGTCCGCTCGCAGGAACGGTGACGTTCGGCGGCACGGTCCCGAAAGCGCGGACCGTGCCGGCTCCGACCTCACACCCCGCGGGTGCTGACGCCCGCGTCGGCGAAGGTCGCCATGCCGGCGTGGCAGGCGCAGGCCGACTTCACGATGTTGATGGCCAGCGCCGCGCCCGAACCCTCGCCCAGACGCATCCCCAGATCGAGCAGCGGCTCCTTGCCGATGGCGGCGAGCAGATGGTCGTGGCCCGGCTCGACCGAGCGGTGGGCGACCATGCAATGGTCGAGCGCCCGGCGGTCGGCCTTGAACAGCACCGCCGCCGCCGCCGTGCAGGCGTAACCGTCGAGCAGCACCGGCACCCGCGCCATGCGGGCGGCCAGGATGGCGCCGGCGATGGCCGCCAGCTCATAGCCGCCGAAGCAGCGCAGCGCCTCGAACGGGTCGTTCTTGGCCTGCGGGTTGGCGGCCAGACCGGCCTCGACGGCGGCGACCTTGCGGGCCAGCCCCTCGTCGTCCACGCCGGTGCCGCGGCCCGTCCAGTCCTTGGCCTCGCCGCCGAACAGCGCGTGGCAGAGCGCCGCCGCCGCGGTGGAGTTGCCGATGCCCATCTCGCCGAGCGCCAGAAGCTGGACGCCCGTCTCCACGGCCATCATGCCGTAGGCCATGGCTTGGCAGCAGTCCTCCTCGCCCATCGCCGGCTTCTCGGTGAAGTCGGCGGTGGGGGTCTCCAGGTCCAGCTCGTAGACGCGCAGGTCGGCGTCGGCCACCTCGCAGAGCTGGTTCACGGCGGCGCCGCCGTTCTGGAAGTTCTGGACCATCTGGGCGGTCACCGCCGCCGGGTAGGCCGAGACGCCGCGGGCGGCGACGCCGTGGTTGCCGGCGAAGACGGCGACGCGCGGCCGGCGCACCTCCGCCGGATGCTGGCCCTGCCACGTCGCCATCCACTGGGCGATCTCCTCCAGCCGGCCGAGCGCGCCCGCCGGCTTGGTGAGCTGCCGTTCGCGCTGGAGGGCCGCCGTGCCGGCGTCGAGGTCCGGCCCCGGCAGGTTGCGCACCAGCGCACGGATTTCCTCGAAGGTGATGGCGGGCTGCGTGTTGCTCATGGCGAAGGGTCCTGGCGCTGACGGCAGAGGATGCGGTGAAGGGTAAACAGTGGAAAAAGCGGCGCGACCTTGGACCATTCCCGATCCGCTGTCAAAGCGCCTCTCGTCCGGTCTGTCATCCGTTGTTGGGCTGTTATCCGTTGCGGCGGGCCTGGGGTTGCCGTACTCCGAAGCGCCATGTCCGCAGATTCCCCCGCCCCGCCCGTCTCCAACTGGATCGCCGATCTGGCGCTGGCCGTCGTCTTCCTGACGCGTCTGCCGCTGCGCCTGTCCGGCCCGCTGGCCGGGGACGCCCACGCCCGCGCCATGGGCTGGTTCCCGCTGGTCGGCGCCGGGGTCGGGCTGTGCGGCGGCGCCGTCTACGGACTGGCGGCGCTGGCCCATCTGCCGCCGCTGCCGGCGGCGCTGCTGGCGCTGGGCGCCATGGTCTGGCTGACCGGCGCCCTGCACGAGGACGGGGCGGCGGACGTCGCCGACGGCTTCGGCGGCGGGCGCGACAAGGCCCGCAAGCTGGAGATCATGCGGGACAGCCGGGTCGGCAGCTACGGCGTGCTCGCCATCGTCTTCTCGGTCACGGTCCGCGCTTCGGCGCTGGCGGCGCTGGCCGAGCCGCGCCTCGTCATCCCCGCCCTGCTCGCCGCGGGCGCCCTGTCGCGCGGCGGCATGGCGGTGATCGCCCGATTCATGGACCCGGCCCGTGCCGACGGTCTCGCCGCCCGGCAGGGACGCCCGTCCCCCGGCACGGTGGCCCTGTCGCTCGCCTTGGCGCTGGCCGCGGCCGTGACGGCGCTGAAGGGGCTGGCGCCCGCCGCGATTCTGGCGGCGATCCTGGCGGTCGCGGCGGTGGCTTGGCAGGCGCGGCGGCAGATCGGCGGCCACACCGGCGACGTGTTCGGCGCCGCCCAGCAGGTGGCGGAGGCCGCCGTTCTGCTCACCCTGGCCGCGACTGTTGCATGAAAAACACTCGCTGGTGGCTCATCCGCCACGCTCCCGTCCCGAATCCGGGCAAGGTGATCTACGGGCGGAGCGACCCGGCCGCCGACACCGGCGATTCCGACGCGCTGGCGGCGCTGGCGGCGCGGCTGCCCGCGCAGGCGGTCTGGGTGACCTCGCATCTGCGCCGCACCCGCCAGACGGCCGCGGCGCTGCGCCTGCCCGGAAGCGACATGGCGCTGGTCGAGCGGGCGCTGGCCGAGCAGGATTTCGGCCGCTGGGAAGGGCTGTCCCACGACGACGTGGCGGGGTTGCATCCCGAGGAGGCCCGCCGCTTCTGGACCGATCCCGCCGTCGAGTCCCCACCGGACGGCGAGAGCTTCGCCGCGGTGATGGAGCGGGTGGCCGGGGCGGTCGCCCGCCTGACCACCCTCTACGCCGGACGTGACATCGTGGCGGTGATCCACGGCGGTTCGATCCGCGCGGCGTTGGCCCTGGCATTGGATCTAACGCCGCAGGCGGCGCTGCGGCTGTCGGTGGCGCCGCTCTCGCTGTCACGAATCGACCATTACGGCCGCGAGGGAATGGACGGCTCCTGGTCGGTCGCGGCCCTGAACGCGCTTGGAACCTTTCCAGGCAGCGGGCGTTGACCGGACTCCGTTGGGCTACCAATAGAGGGGCAGACCATGGCAAGAAGCGCTGACGATCGCGAGGCCGCCGAGAAGCTCTGGGGCATGATCAAGGGCCTCCGCATCTGTATGATGACGACGCTGGACGAGAACGGCATTTTGCATTCCCGCCCGATGGCGACCCTGCCGCACGCGGGATTCGACGATGGAACCTTGTGGTTCTTTACACGGGCCGACTCGCCGAAAGTCCATGAACTGAAAACCCACTGGCGCGTGAACCTGTCCTACGCCGATCCCGACAAGCAGGATTACGTGTCGGTGTCCGGTGTGGCGGAGACGGTGCGCGACCGCGACAAGATCCGCTTCCTGTGGCGGGACATCCTGTCCACCTGGTTCCCGCAGGGGGTGGACGACCCCGATCTCGCGCTGCTGAAGGTCAGCGTCGATCAGGCCGAATATTGGGACAGCCCGTCGAGCGCGATGGTCTACGCCTACGGCTATGTGAAGGCGAAGATCACCGGCGAGCCGCCGAAGCCGGGGGATCACGCGAAGATCGCGTTCCAATAAGCGCATCACAGGGGCAGGGTTTGCCCCACCCTTCCCTCCCCCGCTGACGCAGGAGAGGGAGCTTAAAGCGGATTGCAATCCGCTTTGGACCGCGACGGCGGTTTCGGTCGCACATGCGACCGGAGCCCGCCGGCGAATGAGGCGATGTGAGTCTAAAGCGAACGGAAGTTCGCTTTAGTCCCCTCCCCTGCGATAGCGGGGGAGGGTCAGGGAGGGGGCAAGCAGCCCCCCATCGCCCTCACTTCTCCTCGACCGCCGACTTTCCGCCGCCATCCAGCGCCCCGACCCGCTTCTTGAGGTCGGTCACATCCGCGAACATCCGCTTCAGCCGGGCCAGCCCCTTGTACTGGTCGAAGGCGCGGTCGCGCGGCACCGCCGGGTAGCCCATGTAGACGGCCTTGGCCGGAATGTCCGTCCCCACGCCGGAATTCGCCGCCACCACCGCGTCGTTGCCGATCTTCACGTGATCCGCCACGCCGACCTTGCCGGCCAGCACCACGCGGTCGCCGATGGTCGTGCTGCCGGCGATGCCGACATGGCCGCACAGCATGCAGTTGGTGCCGATCTGCACGTTGTGGCCGATCTGCACGAGGTTGTCGATCTTGGTGCCGGAGCCGATGCGGGTCGCCGTGATGGTGCCGCGGTCGATGGTCGCGTTCGCCCCGACCTCCACATCGTCGCCCAGGATCACCGTGCCGATGGAATTCACGCGGTGGATCAGCACGTTGGTGCCGACCACCTTGCCCGTCGCCTTGGCCGACTCCACGCTGCCCGGCTCGGGCGTCACGAAGCTGAAGCCGTCGTTGCCGACCGCGGCGTTGGGGTGGATGATGCAGCGCTCGCCCATCACCACCCGCTCGCCGATGCGGGCGCCGGGGTGCAGCAGGCAGTCCTTGCCGATCACCGCCTCCGCCCCGACCGTGGCGTGGGGCATGACGATCACCCCCTCGCCCAGCACCGCCTTCGGCCCGACATAGGCGAAGGGACCAACCGACACGCCCGCGCCCAGGATCGCCTCCGGCGCCACGAAGGCGGCGGGGTGGACCCCCGGCTCGGCGTGGACCGGCTTCTCGAAGACCGTGGTCAGCCCGGCCATGGCGAAGCGCGGGCGCTTCACGACGATCCAGCCCTTCAGGTTGGCCGGCACCTCCGCCCCTTCCGCGACCACGGCGGCGACGGCCCGGCCGTTGGCCAGCAGCTCCGTCATGCCCTTTTCCATGCCGAGCGCCAGATCCTCCGGCCCCTCGGCCTCCGACGGGTGGACGGCGCGGGCGATGCGCAGGCTGCCGTCGCCCTCCAGCGCCGCGCCCAGGGCGGCGGCGATCTCGGCGAGGGTGACCGGGGCGGCGGGGGAAACGGGAGTCATGGCGGGGCTCTGGCTGTCGGTCCGAAGAGGCCGGGACGCTACCACGGCGGGCCGGTGCTGGCGAGGGCCAGCGCTTTTTGTCATTCCCCGGTCTGCAGCAGCGCCCCGCGCACCCGCGCCTGATGGAAGGAATAGAGGAAGGCCGCCGTGCACAGCCCCATGAACAGCGCGTTCAAGCCCACCGCCCAGGCCAGATGGTCCCAGCGCATGGTGCCGTCGAACAGGATGGCGCGCATCCCCTCGAAGACGTGGGCGGAGGGCAGCGACAAGGCGACCCATTGCAGCCAGCCCGGCAGGACGCTGACCGGGTAGTAGACGGCGCTGACCGGGGCGAGCATGAAGACGACGATCCAGGCCAGCCCTTCCGCCCCCATGCCGTAGCGCAGGATCAGCGCGACAATGACCAGCCCCAGCGACCAGCCGAAGACGATCAGGTTGGCGAAGAAGCCGGCCAGCGGCAGCCCGAGGTCGAACAGCGAATAGCCGAACAGCGGGATCGCCAGCAGCGCCGCCGGGACGACGCCGATGACGGTGCGGATCAGGCTCATCCCGAACAGCGCCGCCACCCATTCGCCGGGGCGCAGCGGGCTGACGAAGAGGTGGCCGAGGTTGCGCGACCACATCTCCTCCAGGAAGGACACCGACACGCCGAGCTGGCCGCGGAACAGCACGTCCCACAGCAGCACCGCGCTGACCAGCACCCCCGCCCCCTGCGCCACCCAGGCGCTGGAGGAGGCCATGAACTGGTTGATGTAGCCCCACAGGATCATCTGCATGGTCGGCCAGTAGGCCAGCTCCAGGAAGCGCGGCCAGGAGCCACGCAGCAGGTACCAGTAGCGCAGCACCATCGCCCCGACCCGGCGCAGCGAGAAGGCCGGATTCGGGTGAACCATCGCAGCGGCGTCACTCGGCAGCATCGGCGGCCTCCCGCCGGGCGTCTTCCCCGCCATTGGCGCGGTCGCGGGCGATGTCGAGGAACACGTCCTCCAGCGAGGTCCGGCCGTAGCGGGCGAGCAGCCCCGCCGGCGACCCGCGGTCGACGATCCGCCCCTGGCGCATCATCAGCACGTCGTCGCACATCCGCTCCACCTCCAGCATGTTGTGGGAGGCGAGCAGGATGGTGGCCCCCGACTCCAGGCGGTAGCGCTCCAGATAGGTGCGGATCCAGTCCGCCGTGTCGGGGTCGAGCGAGGCGGTCGGCTCGTCCAGCAGAAGAAGCTCCGGCCGGTTGAGCAGCGCCTTGGCCAGCGCCACCCGCGTCTTTTGCCCGGCTGACAGCCCGCCGGAGGGCCGCTCCAGGAAGCGCGTCAGCTCCAGATGTTCGGCCAGCTCCTCGACCCGCCGCTTCACCCCCTTCAGCCCGTAGAGATGGCCGTAGACGGTCAGGTTCTCCCGCACGGTCAGCCGGTGCGGCAGCTCCACGTAGGGGGAGGAGAAGTTCATGCGGGGCAGCGCCGCGTGGCGGTGGCGCACCATGTCCACGCCCAGCACCTCCACCGTGCCAGAGGTCGGCAGCAGCAGCCCGAGCAGCATGGAGATGGTCGTCGTCTTGCCGGCCCCGTTGCCGCCGAGAAGCCCGGTGACCGACCCCGCCGCGACGGTGAAGGAAATGCCGTCCACGGCGGTGACCTCGCCGGACCGGACGGTGCCGTAGCGTTTGGTCAGGTTCACGGCCCGGATGGCGTGCTGTTTTGCGCATTGATCCATAGGCGGAGAATATGGCCGCTTGGCGCGCAAACGCCAGAGTGGCAAAACAGCACCCAGCCATTCGATGTGACGCCGCGGGAAGAGCGGCCTTGCCGGAAAGTCCGTCCCCATGACCGTCGGTTCCGCAACCGCCGCCGCCTCCCTTCGCCACGCCATGACCCACGCCGGCCGGCCGGGTCCGGCCCAGTGGACCAACCTGGACGGGCGCGTCACGCTGCGCACCCTGATCCTGATCCGCTGGATCGCCGTGATCGGGCAACTCGCCACCGTGGCGACGGTGCAGCTCGTCATGGGCTTCCCATTGCCGCTGGGGCCGGTGCTGGCGGCCATCGGGGCCTCGGTCCTGCTGAACCTCGTGGCGATGGCCCAGCGCGGCGGGCGGCTGCGGCTGGCCGACCGCGACGCCGCGCTCTACCTCGGCTACGACATGCTGCAGCTCACGCTGCTGCTCTATCTGACCGGCGGCCTCGCCAACCCCTTCGCCATCCTGCTGCTCGCCCCGATGACGGTGGCCGCGGCGATCCTGTCGCGCTACAGCGTGGTTCTGCTGACCGGGCTCAACCTCGTCTGCCTGACCGTGCTGGCGCTGTGGCACTTCCCGCTGCCCTGGCCGGAGCCGATGCCGTCGGTCGCCCCGCTCTACGCCTTCGGCATCTGGCTGTCGCTGTCGGTGTCGGCCGGCTTCATCAGCGGCTACGTCTTCCGCGTGGCCGAGGAGGCGCGGCGCTTCGCCAACGCCCTGTCGGCCTCGCAGGTGGCGCTGGCGCGCGAGCAGCGGCTGTCCTCGCTGGGCGCCCTGGCCGCCGCGGCCGCGCACGAGCTGGGGTCGCCGCTCGGCACCATCGCGGTGGTGGCGAAGGAGCTCCTGCACGACATGCCGCCGAACAGCCCCTACACCGAGGACGTCGCCCTGCTGCAAAGCCAGGTGATGCGCTGCCGCGAAATCCTGGCGGAGCTGGCCCGCAAGCCGGAGGCCGACGGCGGCGACCCGTTCGAGCGGCTGCCGCTGACCGCGCTGGTGGAGGCGGCGGGCGCGCCGCACCGGCTGGGCCACATCCAGTTCACGGTCGAGCGCAGCGACGGCTCCGTGGGGGAGGAACCGATCGTCCGCCGCAGCCCGGAGATCATCCATGGTCTGGGCAACTTCATCCAGAACGCCCACCAGTTCGCCGGCGGACGGGTGACGGTCGCCGCCTCCTGGGACGCCAAGTCCGCGACCGTCGTGGTGATGGACGACGGGCCGGGCTATCCCGCCCATCTGCTGAGCCGCATCGGCGAGCCCTACCTGTCCGCAAGAAGCGAGCGGTCGGGCCATATGGGGCTGGGAATCTTTATTGCACAAACGCTGCTAGAGAAAACGGGCGCCCTTGTAGCCTTTAGCAATAACCGTAGCGGCGGCGCGCGAGTTGTCGTACGTTGGGACCGTGGTGTCTTAGAACCAGAGGACTAGTGGTGGATAGCGCGATGACCACGGACGAGAGTCCAACGGGCGAAACCGCCAAGCTGACGTTCACGGGTGACGTTACCCGCAGCCTCCTCATCGTCGACGACGACGCGCCTTTCCGAACCCGCCTCGCGCGCGCCATGGAAAAGCGCGGTTTCAACGTGGTGGCCGTGGACAGCGTGCAGCTCGGCATCGACGTCGCCCAGGAATCGGCGCCGGCCTTCGCGGTGGTCGACCTGCGGCTGGCCGACGGCAGCGGCCTGGACGTGGTCAAGACCCTGCGCGACGCCCGCCCCGACGCCCGCATCGTCATGCTGACCGGCTACGGCAACATCGCCACGGCGGTGGCCGCGGTGAAGGCCGGCGCGGTGGACTACCTGCCGAAGCCGGCGGACGCCGACGCCGTGGAATCCGCCCTGCTGGCCGACGGCCGCCCGCTGCCCTCCCCGCCGGAGAACCCGATGTCCGCCGACCGCGTGCGGTGGGAGCACATCCAGCGGGTGTTCGAGCAGTGCGACCGCAACGTCTCCGAAACCGCCCGCCGGCTGAAGATGCACCGCCGTACCCTGCAGCGCATCCTGAACAAGCACGCCCCGCGCGGCTGATCCGTCTCCTTCCGACACGACAACGCCCCCTCTCCACAGCGGTGAGGGGGCGTTGTCGTTTCATGGCCCGGCCGGCCTTACGCCGGTGCCGGTTGCCGCGCGGCCTCCGGGGACGGCGGCTTCGGGCGGTGTGCCGCGACGCAGGACAGAACGCTGCCGGTCACGCAGACGAGGGCGGCAAGCTCCATCCCCGTCGGCAGCCGCTGCTCCCACAGGAAGCCGTAGAGCAGAGCGAACAGGGTTTCGAACAGGATCATCTGACCGACCAGGGTCAGCGGCAGCAGCCGGCTCATCCGGTTCCAGAGGGCGTTGCCGACGATGGAGGCGAGGATGGCCACGCCGGTCACCACGGCGGCGAAGCGCAGCCAGTCCCCGGCGGCGTGGCCGATCGGGGCGAACAGGAAGGCGGGAACCGCGAGCAGCAACGCCTGCGCGCCGGTCACCACGCCGGTCAGCAGGCTCCAGTCATGCGCCGAGACGTGGCCGAGCCGGGCGAGCCAGCGGCTGTTGCCCACGGCGTAGACCGTCCAGGAGACGAGCGCGCCGACCGCGCAGAGCAACCCGGTCATCCCGGCCATCGGCATCCCCGTTTTGGTGTCACCCAACGCGTCGCCCAGCGATTGCCAGCCGATGCACAGGATGCCGGCCGCGCCGAGCAGCAGCGACGGCAGAAGCTTCCGGACGGGAACCGCCCCATGATCCCGGCTGCCGATGACGGTGACCGCGACCGGCAGGAAGCCGATCACCAGCGAGGTCATCGCCATCCCGCCCAACTGAACGGCGTTGGCCAGCAGGGCGTAGTAGAGGATGTTGCCGAGCAGGCTCAGCCACGCCAGCGCCCACCACTCGCGCCGGCCGAACCCGGCGCACAGGGTGCGCCAGCGCGGCAGCACGAGCAGGACGGCAAACAGGCCGTAGGCGAGGTAGCGCCCGGCGGCGAGCTGAAGCGGCGTGAAGGCCGACGCCAGTTCCGGGGCGAGGAAGACCAGCCCCCACAAGGCCCCCGCGACGATGCCGCAGGCGATCCCCAACCACGTCGTGCCCATCCTTGCTCCCAACCCTCACTGGTTTGCGGGGTGAGGATGGCATGGGACGCGGCGGTGGTCTTGTCCCGGGCTACGGACTTTTGTGCCGGGTCTCGCGGCTTTGGCGCCGGTAGGCCGCGGGGGTCAAACCGGTGGCCCGCCGCATCGCCCGTGTGAACGCGCTCTGGTCGGCGTAGCCGGTGCGGTAGGCGATCTCCGCGATCGGCAGCTCCGACCGCGCGAGCCACTCGCACGCCCGCTTCAGCCGGACCTCCGCCAGCCACGCGCGCGGGGTGGTGTCCAGTTCGGCGCGGAACAGGGCGTGCAGCCGGCTGACGCTGAGGCAGGCCCGCTCGGCCATCGTCTCGGCGGTCCACGGCTTGGCGAGGTCGGGCTCGACCACGGCCAGCAGGGTTCCGAGCCGCGACCGGGGCCGCGCGGGTTCCTCGGCGAGCGCGTCGAGCAGCAGGGGCACCCAGAGACGGAGGGTGTCCGCCGACACGCCGCCGCTGTCCAGCATCAGGCCCATGTAGTCGATCAGCTTGCCGGCCACCGGGGTCAGCGCGACGAAGGGATGGCGGATCAGCCGGTCGCCGACCGCCGGTTCCAGGACAACCGGGTCGAGATCCAGGATGAGCGAGCGGTTCGGCCCGTCGCTCGCCTGGGTGTGCGGGGAGCCGGCTTCGACGAACGCCGCCCGGCACGGCCCGAGACGGCCGCCCTTCCCGGCGATGTCGATCTCCAGGGCGCCGTTCAACGGCAGAACGAGCTGAGCGAAATCGTGCCGGTGGGCGCTGTGCGCCGCCCCGTAGCTGCGGACATCGATGCTGAGTCGCGGCGATGTGGACATCACCTTTCTATAACCGAAACCCGGCGCGCCGGCCACCCGCCGAAAGGGGCGGCGGGGGCGCGGCGCTCCGCCCCCGTCCCTCACTTCTTGACCGGACAGCTTCGCACGCCGAACAGGGTGTAGGCCGGGCAGAAGCCGACCACCGCGGTCAGTAGCGGGACGAGGCCGACCCAGCCCCAGGGGGTCTGCGGACCGACGAAGACGAGGGCGATCAGGACGAGGCCGACGATGGCGCGCAGCGCGCGGTCGATGGTGCCGACGTTGACGGGCATGGATGCACCTTTGGATTTGGGTGGGTGGTGCGCCCATCCAAGCCCGTTTCCGCCCGCCGGTCTGTGACTCCGTCACACCCCGTCCGTGCGCTCCAGCGCCAGCAGCGCCTCGGGATCGCGCACCCCGACGCGGCCGCGCGACAGCTCCACGAGGCCCCGCCGCTCGAACTCCTTCAACTGGCGGCTGACCACCTCGCGCGCCGTGCCCAGCTCGACGGCGAGCGTCTGGTGGGTGGTGTCCAGCCCGCCGCGCGCGTCGCGGTGATCGACCAGGAAACGGGCCAGCCGCAGGTCGATGCGCCCGAAGGCCACCTCCTCCACCAGCATCATCATGCCGAGCAGCCGCGTGCCGAAGGAGGCGAAGACGAAGTCGCGGAACGGCGCGGAGCGCGCCAGCAGCTCATGGAAGGCCCCCGCCCCGAGCGCGATGGCGTCGAGGTCGGTTTCGGCCACGCCCTCGGCGCTGTAGTCGGCGCGCGTCATCAGGCAGGCGGTGGTCAGGATGCAGGTCTCGCCCGCCCCGACGCGGTAGAGGACGATTTCCCGCCCGGTCTCGGCGGTCATCTGCACCCGCACCGTTCCGTCCAGCAGCATGAGAAAATTGTGGCACAGGCTGCCGATGCGGAACAGCACCGTGCCGCGCGGCACCGCCATCCGGGTTCCCTGGGCGCGCAAAAGGGCCCGCGCGTCGGGCTCCAGGGCGGACAGGGCCGGGAACGCGCCCGCCCAGTCGGCGTCAGTCTTTTCAGCATGTTGCGGCAGCATGCCCAGCCCCCTTCGATCGGCGATGACCATTATCCGCGAAGGGGCATCCCCGGTCCACCCCGCCGACCGCCCAACCCAATGGCGACTCCGGGGAGGGGTACCCAATGAGCGTGTCTTCCCCACCATATGCCCTCCGGGCAGCATGAAACGGCCGGACGGTCGATGACGTTCTAGGCACCGTAACGCCCCGAACGGGGTGCCGTTCGGCATGCGAGGAGGACCCGCTTTGGCGACCCAGGACATTCAGGATCAACCCCAGCGGCGGCAATCGGCACCGGTCCCGGGACCGGTCTCGTTCGACCTGTCGACCGCGGCGGCCAGCGCGGTGCGCCGCACCACCGGCATGCTGCTGCGCCACAAGCTGCTGATCGGGACGGTGATCGTGCTGGGGACGGGCATCGCGGGTCTCGTCGCCCTGCGCATGACGCCGCTCTACACCGCCCAGACCCTGATCATGGTGGAGCACCGCAAGAACCAGGTGATGAACTACCAGGAGGTCGTCTCCGGCCTCTCGACGGAACTGGGCGCCCTGCAGAGCGAGGTGGCGATCCTCAAATCCCCCGCCTTCGCCGAGAAGGTGGTCGACAAGCTCGGCCTGATGAACGACCCGGAGTTCAACGCGGCGCTGCGGCCCGAGCAGACCAACTGGTTCTATTATCTGAACCCGAAAAACTGGGTGCCCGACTCCTGGTGGAACAGCGCCCGCGGCGACCGGCCCGAGATCACGCTGAGCCCGGAGGAGAAGACAGCCAACGAGCGGACCTCGGTCGTCAACAGCTTCATCGAAAATCTGGCGGTGCGCCCGCAGGGCCGCTCCTACGTCATCGCCGTGGACTTCGACAGCGAGGACCCGCGCAAGGCCTCGCTCATCGCCAACACCATCGGCGAGATGTACCTCGTCGACCAGCTGGACGAGAAGTTCAAGGCGGCCAAGCGCGCCACCGCCTGGCTGGAGGAGCGCATCACCGAGCTGCGCCGCGAGGCCAAGACGACCGGCGAGGCGGCGGAGAAGTACCGCGCCGAAAGCGGCCTGACCAACGCCAACGGCGAAACCACCCTGATCGCCCAGCAGCTGGCCGAGCTGAACACCAGCTACGTCCTGGCCCGCACCAAGCGGCAGGAGGCGGAGGCCAAGCTGCGCGAGGTGTCCACCCTGGCGCAGAGCCCGCGCGGCGTCTCGGCCATCGGCGACGTGCTCGGCTCCCCCCTGATCCAGGCGCTGCGCCAGCAGGAGGTCGAGCTTCAGCGCAAGATCGCCGACGCCGCCAACAAGTACGGCGCCCGCCACCCGACGCTGACCGCGCTGCAGAGCGAGCTGCGCGACCTGCAGGGCCAGATCAAGGCCGACGTGGGCCGCATCGTCCAGAACCTGAGCAACGAGGTGGAGCTGGAGCGCGGGCGCGAGGCCGCCCTGAAGGCCAACCTCGACCAGCTCCAGGCCCAGCGCAACCAGCAGCAGGAATCCAACGTCACACTGCGCACGCTGGAGCGCGACGCCGAGACCTCGCAGACCATGTACGAGGCGATGCTGACGCGCTTCCAGGAGATCGCCGGCCAGACCGAGATCCAGCAGCCCGACGCCCGCATCGTGTCGGAGGCGGCGATTCCCCTGAACCCGTCGCAGCCCAACAAGAAGATGATCGTTCTGCTGGCCCTGATCGCCTCGGCCACGCTGGGCGTTCTGCTGGCGATGCTGCGCGAGCAGTCGGAGCGCGGCTTCCGCAGCCCGCACCAGTTCGAATCGGCGACCGGCGTGCGCTCGCTGGGCATCGTCCCGGCCATCGGCCGCCGCCGCCGCGGGACCTCGCCCGCCGCCTACGCCATCGACAAGCCGATGTCGGCCTTCGCCGAGGCGATGCAGAACCTTCGCACCACGCTGCTGCTCGCTAACCCGGACGGCCACCAGCGGGTGATCCTGTTCAGCTCCTCCGTCCCCGGCGAGGGCAAGAGTTCGATCGCCGCGGCCTTCGCCCGCATCTGCGCCAACGCCGGCCAGAAGACGATCATCCTGGACTGCGACATGCGCCGCAAGGGCCTGCACCCGATGCTGGGGCTGGAGAACCGGCACGGGCTGTACGAGGTGCTGTCCGGCGAATGCGCGCCGAACGAGGTGATCCAGACCGACCCGCGCACCGGCCTGCATTTCATCGCCTCCGGCCGCGGCTCCGCCCTGCCGCAGGACATGCTGGGCTCCAGCCGGATGCACCAGCTCATCTCGCGGCTGGCGCTGGAGTATGACCGGGTGATCCTGGACAGCCCGCCGGTGCTGGCGGTGTCGGAGGGCAAGCTGCTGGCGGCGCTGGCCGACCAGACGGTCTTCATCGTGCACTGGGGCAGGACCAAGCGGGAGACCGCCATGGCCGGGCTGAAGGAGATCGTCGAGGCGGGCGGCGAGGTTGTCGGGGTCCTGTTCTCCCAGGTCGATATCCGCCGCCACGCCCAATACGAGTTCCCGGACAGCGGGCGCTACCACGGTTACCGCCGCTACTACGCGAACTGACGGCGGCGCCTGAGAGAAGCGACGGTTTCGGGCCCCCACCCAACCCTCCCCCGCTTTGCAGGGGGAGGTCGGGAGGGGGGCTCCGACACGACACGCCCACACACCCGCAAAGACCAAATGACTGCCGGACGACGCATTTTCCTGAACATCCGCGCGCTGGGTCTGGCCCGCGTCGCCACGCTTCTGAGCGGGCTGATCACCACGGCCTGGACCGCGCGCGCGCTCGGACCGGACGGGTTCGGCGTGCTGGGTTTCGGCACCTCCATGCTGGCCTACGCCGCGCTGTTCGTGAATCTCGGCCTGTCCACCTACGCGGTGCGCGAGATCGCCCGCGACCGGCAGAAGGCCACCGATCTCGCCGACCACGTGCTGACGCTGCGGATGCTTCTGGCCCTGCTGGTCGGCGGGCTCTACGCCCTGTTCGTGCTCCAGCTCGACAAATCGGCGCTGGTCAAGGCGGTGCTGCTGGTCCAGGCCATCCAGCTTCTCGGCAACGCGCTGCTGCTCGACTTCGTCTATCAGGCGACCGAGCGGATGAGCGTCATCGCGGTGCGCGAGATCGGCACGTCGCTCGGCAACATGGTCGCGGTGCTGGCGCTGGTGCGCGGGCCGGACGATCTGGCCATCGCCGCCGGCATCACCGCCGTCTCCTTCGTCATCAACGCCGCCCTGATGCTGGCCCGCTTCAGCCGCGATTTCCGGATGCCGCGGCCGCGGGTTGACCTCGCCAAATGGCGGGAGATCCTGAAGACCTCCGCCCCGATGGCGGTCAGCGTCTTCGCCTGGGCGCTGTTCTCCCACCTCGATCTGGTGATGCTGGGCTTCATGGCCCCACAGACGGAGGTCGGCTGGTACGCCGCGGTGACCAAGCTGCTGGTGCTGTCGCTGACCGCGGGGAACATCATCCTCAGCGCCTTCATGCCGCAGCTCGCCGCCGCCTATGGCGACCGCGAGGCGATGCGGGCGCGGATGCGCGACTACGCCGCGACCATCCTGTCCATCGGCGCGCTGATCGCGGCCGGCGGCTTCACCCTGGCGCCGGCCATCCTGGGCACCGTCTTCGGCCCGGCCTACGCGCCGGCCGCCGACACGCTGCGCCTGCTGATGATCGCGGTCGCCATCGTCCACATCAACCTGACGATGGGCAACCCGCTGCTCGTCTGGCACCGGCAGACCGGCTACATGACCGCCATCCTGGTCGGCGGGCTGACCAACGCCGCGCTGAACCTGATCCTGATCCCGCGCTACGGGATCGAGGGGTCCGCCGCCGCCACCATCGTCGCGGAGCTGACCGCCATGACCGGACTTGCCTGGCTGCACCGCCAGGCGGTCGGCCAGCTCTATCTCGGAATCGCCGCGCGGGCGGCGCTGTGCGCAGCGTTCGCCATGGCAGCGACCATGGGGCTGACCCACGCCCTGCCCGACCTGATGGCCCCCGCGCACCCGCTGCCCGCGCTGCTGATCGGCGGCAGCGTGCTGGTCGCGGTCTACGCGCTGGCGGCCCTGGCGACCGGGCTGATCCGCCCGTCGCGGCTGCGCCGGCTGATCATGGCGGCGGCATGATGCGCCCGCCTCATCCCGAATCCCGCAGGACGCCGACCGGACGCACCCTTGCCGCCGGTCCGGGGTACCACGAACAAAACAATGCCCGATCAACGGCATAGCCAATTCACGCCACCACGAATGGCCGGAACAATGCCGCGTTGCAAGACGTTCGGATTGCGCATGGCGCGGGTGGCGGATGGCGGCGCCTTTGGATGCATGCTCCAATCACTAAGCAGGATCGAAAGACTATGCTCCCAAAGTCCTTTCCCGACCGGAACGTCTGCGTGCTCGGTCTCGGCTATGTCGGGCTGACGCTGGCCGTCGCCATGGCGGATGCGGGATTCCAGGTGCACGGCGTGGAGGTCCGGGACGAGGTGCTGGACAAGCTGGCCCACGGCGTCCCCCATTTCCATGAGCCTGGCCTCGCCGAGAAGCTTCGCCACGTGATGGAGCGCGGGCGCTTCACCTTCGGCCGCACGCCGGACGGTTGCCGGGACTGCACCGTCTTCATCATCACCGTCGGCACCCCGCTGGACCGCGACGGCCGCGTGCGCACCGACATGATCGAGGCGGCGACCCGTCAGGTGGCCGACCGCATCCACGACGGCGACCTCGTCATCCTGCGCTCCACCGTGAAGCTGGGAACGACCCGCGAGGTGGTGGCGCCGATCCTGCGGCGCACCGGCAAGCGCTTCGACATCGCCTTCTGCCCCGAGCGCACGCTGGAGGGCCAGGCGCTGATCGAGCTGAACCAGCTTCCCCAGATCATCGGCGCGGAAAGCGTCGAGGTGGCGGCCCGCGCCTCGCAGATCTTCGGCATGCTGACCCCGACGACGGTCAAGGTCTCGACGCTGGAGACGGCGGAGATGATCAAGCTGGTGGACAACACCTACCGCGACGTCACCTTCGCCTTCGCCAACGAGATCGCCCGGCTGTGCAACGCCATGGAGGTGTCGGCGCTGGAGGTGTCGCGGGCGGGCAAGCTGGGCTACCCGCGCACGCAGCTCCCGCTGCCCGGCCCGGTCGGCGGCCCCTGCCTGGAGAAGGACCCCCACATCCTGATCGAATCCGCGCGCGGGTTCGGGGTGGACATGGACATCACCGCCGCCGGGCGCCGCATCAACGAAAGCCAGCCGGTCGAGGTGTCGCACTTCCTGGAGCGGCTGACCGGCTCCATGCAGGGCTTCCCGCAGGAACCGACCATCAGCCTGATGGGCCTCGCCTTCAAGGGCCGTCCGGCGACCGACGACCTGCGCGGCACCATGGCCAAGCCGCTGTTCGAGGAGTTGCGCACCCGCTTCCCCAAGGCGCGCTGGCGCGGCTTCGACGCGGTGGTGGCGGCGGACGACATCCGCGGCTTCGGGCTGGAGCCCGCCAACAGCATGGCCGAGGCGGTGCAGGGCGCCAACCTCGCCGTCATCCTGAACAACCACCCGGTCTTCACCTCCATGCCGCTGCCGGATCTGGCGCGCCGCATGGACCGTCCGGGGGTCATCTACGACTTCTGGAACAACTTCAACAGCCGCGAAGTGGACCTGCCCGAAGGCACGGCCTACGTGGCGCTGGGCAGCCACGGCGCCGCCCGCTTCGCCCATGTCGCCTGAAGAGGCGCCGCTCAACGAAGCGTCGCCCGACGCTGTTGCCTGAGGAAGATCCAATGCCGAAACATTACCTCGTGACCGGGGGCAGCGGCTTCATCGGCGCCGCCCTGGTCCGCCGGCTGGTGCGCGACGGACATCGCGTGCGCGTTCTCGACGACAATTCCCGCGGCCACCCGCGCCGGCTGGGCGACGCCGTCCAGGCGGTCGAGTTCGTGTCCGGCGACATCCGCGACCCGGCGGCGGTGGACAAGGCGGTGCGCGGCGTGGACGGCGTGCTGCATCTGGCCGCCGTCAACGGCACCAAGCACTTCTACGAGAAGCCGGAGGTGGTGCTGGACGTCGGCGTGCGCGGCATGCTGAACGTTCTGGACGCCTGCCGGGCGAACGGGGTGGGCGATCTGGTGGTCGCCTCCTCGTCCGAGGCCTACCAGACCCCGCCGACGGTCCCGACGCCGGAGGACATCCCGCTGGTCGTCCCGGACGTGCTGAACCCGCGCTACAGCTACGGCGGCTCCAAGCTGATCTCGGAGCTTCTGGCGGTCAACTGGGGCCGCACCGGCTTCGACCGCGTCGCCATCTTCCGCCCGCACAACGTCTACGGCCCCGACATGGGGTGGGAACATGTGGTGCCGGAGTTCGTGCGCCGCGCCGTGGCCGCCATCGACCGCAGCACGGAGGTCCTCGTGCCCTTCCCCATTCAGGGGGACGGCACCCAGACCCGCGCCTTCGTCCACATCGACGACGCGGTGGACGGCATCATGACGGTGATCGAGCGCGGCGAGCATCTCGGCATCTACCATGTCGGCACGCCGGAGGAGATCTCCATCGCCGAACTCGCCCGGCAGATCGTCGCCGCGCTGGGACGGGTGGCGGACATCCAGGCCGGCCCGCCGGCCCCCGGCGGCACCCAGCGGCGCAGCCCCGACATCGCCCGCCTGTCCGCGCTCGGCTACGCGCCGCGCATCCCGCTCAAGGACGGGCTTCCGGGCGTGGTCGACTGGTACGCCGCCCGCAGCCGCGACCAGGGCCGGGATGGAATCGCCAGCGCCGCGGAATAAGGAAGACACGCTCATGGAACGAAACAGCCGAATCTTCGTCGCGGGGCATCGCGGCCTTGTCGGATCGGCCATCGTCCGCCGGTTGGTGGAGGACGGCCACACCGATCTCGTCCTGCGCGGCCGCGACGAGCTGGACCTGACCGATCAGGCGGCCGTGCGCGCCTTCTTCGACCGGGAGAAGATCGACTATGTGCTGCTGGCCGCGGCCAAGGTCGGCGGCATCCTGGCCAACGAGCGCTTCGGCGGCGACTTCATCCGCGACAACCTGTTGATCCAGACCAACGTCATCGACGCGGCCTGGCGGGCGGGGGTGAAGAAGCTGCTGTTCCTCGGCTCCTCCTGCCTCTACCCGAAGTTCGCGGAGCAGCCGCTGAAGGAGGAGGCGCTGCTGACCGGCCCGCCGGAGCCGAGCAACAAGCCCTACGCCATCGCCAAGATCGCCGGCATCACCCTGTGCCAGGCCTACCGGCGGCAGTACGGCTTCAACGCCATCTGCGCCATGCCGGCGAACCTCTACGGCCCCGGCGACCATTTCGACCCGGAGGGCTCGCACGCCGTCCCCGGCATGATCCGGCGCTTCCACGATGCCAAGATGGAGGGGGCGCCCAGCGTCACCCTGTGGGGCACCGGAACGCCGCGGCGCGAGTTCCTCTATGTGGACGACATGGCCGACGCATGCCTGCATCTGATGGACCATTACGACGGGGAGGACATCATCAACGTCGGCTCCGGCGAGGACGTCCCGATCGGTGATCTGGCCCGCACCATCCGCGGCGTGGTCGGCTACGAGGGCGCGCTGACCCAGGATCTGAGCAAGCCGGACGGCCACCCGCGCAAGCTGATGGACGTGTCGCGCCTGCTCGCCACCGGCTGGCGTCCCAAGGTCGGGCTGGAGGAGGGGCTGACCCGCACCTACGCGTGGTTCCTGGAGAACGCCGCCCCGCCGGTTCCCCGCCCCGGATCCGTCGCCGGCGAAGCCGCGGAGTGACCGCCCATGCCCGATGACTCCACACCCCTGCGCGCCGCGGTCTCCTCCGGGACGGCGGCTCCGTCCGCCCTGCCGCCCTCGGTCCTGCTGGTGGCGATGAGCTATTGGCCGGAACCCGCGGGCAGCGCGCCGATGATGACCGACCTCGCCACCGCCTTCGCCGCGGCGGGAACGGACATGACCGTGCTGACCGCCCGTCCCAACTATCCGGGCCAGGCCATCTACGACGGCTACGCCGACGGGGCCGAGGACCGCCGCACCGTGAACGGCGTCCGCATCGAGCGGCTGCTCACCATCCCGCCGAAGGGCGGCGGCATGAAGGCCCGGCTGATCCACGAGGGCGTGCTGCACGCCGGCTTCCTGGCCGCCCGCGCCCGCGGGCGCGTCGCGCGGCACAAGGCGGTGCTGTCGCTCTGCCCCTCCATCTTCAGCGTCGCCGTCGCCGACCGCTTCCGGGCGCCGGGCGGACGGCACATCGCCATCGTCCACGACATCCAGTCGGGCCTCGCCGGCGCGCTGGGCATGGGCGGCGGGGCCGCGCTGAAGGCCATCCAGGCGGTGGAGCGCACCGCGCTGAACCGCGCCGACGGCATCGTCGTGCTGTCGGAGGCGATGGCCGACGTGCTGCGCGACCTCGGCGTGCGGCGGCCGATCACGGTGATCCCGCCCCACGTCGACGCCGACGCCGTCCGCCCCCTGCCCCGGCCCGAGGGCCAGCCGCCGACCGTGCTCTACAGCGGTGCCTTCGCCCGCAAGCAGGGGCTGGACCAGGTGCTGGAGATGGCCCGCCACCTCCACGCGCTGCGCCCCGACGCCCGCGTGCTGCTGCGCGGCCAGGGCGGGCTGGAGGAGGAGCTGAAGGCCCAGGCCAAGGCCATGGCGCTGCCCAACGTGGAGTTCGCCCCTCTGATCCCGTCCGACCGGCTCGGCGAGGGCTTGGCGGAGGGCGACGTGCATCTGGTGCCGCAGCGCCCCGAAGGGGCGGCCTTCGCCATGCCCGGCAAGGCGGTGACCATCCTGGCGGCCGGACGGCCCTTCGTCTGCACCTGCCTGCCGGGCTCGGCGCTCGACCGGCTGGGGACGGAGATCGACGCCTTCCTGCGCACCCCGCCCGACGCGCCGGAGGCCATGGCGCAGGCCGTGGCCGACCTGTTGAACGACCCCGCCCGGAGCGCCGCGATGGGCCGCCGGGGCCGCGCCTGGGTGGAGGGCAACGCCAGCCGCAGCGCCGTCCTGGCGCGCTACGCCGCGCTGCTGCTGGGAGACGACGCCGCATGACGAAGCCCGCCCTGGTCTTTTCCTGGGAGATGTTCGGCCCCTACCACATGGACCGGCTGGAGGCGGTCGGGCGACGGCTCGGCCATCTCTACGACGTGGTCGGCCTGGAGGTCGGGTCGAAGTCCCACACCTACGCCTGGGACTCCACCGGAGAGGGCCAGCATTTCCGCAAGGTCACGCTGTTCCCCGGACGCTCCAAGGCGGACATCCCGTCCTTCCAGGTCTACCGCGCCCTGCTGCGCGAATGCCGCAAGGCGGGGGCCAGCCACGTGTTCCTGTGCCATTACGAGGAGCCCGACGTCTTCGCCTTGGCGGTGACGATGCGTCTGATGGGCCGGCGCGTCGTCAACATGAACGCCTCCAAGTTCGACGACAAGCCGCGCGTCCTCTGGCGCGAGGCGCTGAAGTCCCTGCTCTACAAGCCCTATCAGGCGGCGATCGGGGGCAGCCACCGCACGGTCGACTACTACCGCTTCCTGGGGCTTCCCAAGGATCGGCTGTTCATCGGCTACGACACCCTGTCGCTGGAGCGGGTGCGCCGGCTGTCCGGCATGACACCGGCCCCGGACGGCGTGCCCTTCGCCGAGCGGCACTTCACCATCATCGCCCGCTTCGTGCCGAAGAAGAACCTGTTCCGCGCCGTCGAGGCCTACGACCTCTACCGCCGGCTGGCGGGAGACGCGGCGCGGCCCCTGCACCTCTGCGGCTCCGGCCCCCTGGAGGCCGATCTGCGGGCGGAGGTTGCGAAGCGCGGGCTGGAGGGGCACATCATTTTCCGCGGCTTCCTTCAGGAGAAGGGGATCGCGGAGACGCTGGGCTCCACCCTGTGCCTGCTGCTGCCCTCGCTGGAGGAGCAGTTCGGGCTGGTGGTGAACGAGGCGCTGGCCATGGGCGTGCCGACAATCCTGTCCGACCAGTGCGGCGCCCGCGACGTGCTGATCCGCAGCGGCCTGAACGGCCACATCGTCGAGCCCGACAACCCGGAGGGGCTGGCCCGCCACATGCTGTCCGTCGCGTCGGACGAGGCGGAATGGCGCCGCCTCAGCCTCAACGGACGGCCCTTCCAGGCGCTGGCCGACGCCGGCTATTTCGCGGAGGCCGTGGAGAAGGCCCTGCACAGCCTGGGCGCCCGCAAGGATGCCGACCAGGGCGCCGCCCAAAGCACCGATGAAAGCGCCCACAAGGGCACCCGTGAAAGCGAAGCCTGATGACCGACCGCCGCAACACCCCCCACATCGTCGTCTCGGGCCGCCTTCCCCCGCCCATGGACGGGATGAGTCGGGTCACCGCCCTGGTGCTGGACCGCCTGCGCGATCGCGGCCCGGTGCAGGCCACGGTGGAGGTCGCGGACCTGTCGCCGGGCTGGAACGGCGGCGGCCTGCGCTACCACGCGGCCAAGGCCACGCGTGTCCTGCTGGCGGGCCTGCGTCTGGCGGCCGGGGCGACGATCCCCGGCCGGCGGTTCTACATGCCCGTCGATTCGGGGCTGGGGATCTTCTACACGGCGGCGCTGGCCGGAACGGCGCGGCTGTTCGGCTATGAACGGACGCTGCACCACCATTCCTTCGCCACCATCTCCAAGCCGACCTGGCGGATGAGCCTGCTGACCCGGCTGGCCGGCACGGATTGCATGCATGTTCTGCTCTGCCCGGCCATGCAGGCGCGGTTCCAGGCGCTCTACCCGGCGGCGAAGACGGCGATGAGCGTCTCCAACGCCATCTTCACCCCGCCGGTGCCGCGGCCGCGCCACGGCAAGTCCGGCCCGCTGCGCATCGGCCACCTGTCCAATCTGTGCGCCGACAAGGGGCTGGACACGCTGTTCACCCTGCTGCGCGCCCTGCGGTCGGAGGGGGTGGACGTCAAGCTGGTGCTGGCCGGGCCGGGGCTGGGGCGCATGGACAACGCGCTGGTCGCGGCGGGGCTGGCGGCCTTCGACGGCGACGTGGAGTATCATGGCCCGGTGGACGACGACGCCAAGGCGGCCTTCTACCGCGACATCGACGTCTTCGTCTTCCCCACCCGCTACCGCAACGAGGCGCAGCCGCTGGTGCTGTTCGAGGCGATGGCGGCGGGCGTGCCGGTGCTCGCCTACGACCGCGGCTGCATCGGCAGCGACATCCCCCGCCCCGGCCTCGTCCCCCAGGACCGGGATTTCATCCAGGCGGTGCTGCCGGCGCTGCGCCTGTGGGCCAAGGACCGCGACGCTCTGGCGCTCGCCTCCGAACAGGCCCACGCCCGTGCCCGCGCCGCCCATGAGGCCGGGCACAGCGGCATGGACGCGCTGCTCGACCGCATCGCCGGCCCGCTGCCCGAAGCCGCCGGGCCGGCCGTCCGCCCGAAGCGCGCCATGGGCTGAGCGCGCCGGGGGCTGAGCGCCGTCACACCCAGCGCGCCGCCCTCACCCCCACACGGGACAGGAACACCGCCAACCCGGCCAGCGCGCGGGCGGTCCAGGGCGGCGCCGGGTCCAGCCGGGCGGCGTCGCGGGCGTGGAGGCGCTCGTCGAGGCGGCAGGCCTCCAGCACATTCAACAGGTCCGGATCGGGGGCGAGCCGCCGCGCCAGGGCGATCTGCCGGGCGTAATGCCCGTCCACCCACGCCTCCACCCCGGCGACCACCGCGTAGAAGTAGGGCGGGCCGAGCCAGGCCGGCAGCCCGCCCATCACCCGGCCCGACCAGCGCCAGAAGGCCATGGGGGCGCTGCGCCTCTGCGGCGGCAGGACCGCCTCGAACAGCCGCAGGTGCCGCCGCTCGACCCTTCGGTGGGAGGCGGCGAACCGCAGGATCTCCGGGTCGGTCGTGGCGCCGGCGACCCCGTCGTAGAGGGCGACCGCCACGGTCTCGCCGACATGGCTGGCGCGCAGCTCGCGCAGGATGCGCGGCGGCAGGGCGGACAGATCGAGTTGCGGCGGCGCCAGCCCGATGGTGGCGGATGGCGGAGCCTCAGGCGACGGAGCGTGCGTGTCCACGTGTTCAGCGCGCCCCTTCCGGGCCGATGCGCGACCAGGGAAGCTCCTGGAAGCCGATCTTCAAAGCGGGGGAGTTCGGGCGCAGGCGGTAGTCGTCCTTCGCCGGGTTCATGAAATAGGGGTCCGGCTGGTTGCCACCCTGGACGGAGCGCGCCTGCGTGCGTTCCACGGGCGCCCCCGGCGCGCGCAGGCCGCGGCCCGGACGGTCGAAGATGTTGTTCTCCAGCCGGTACTCGCCGCCGGTCAGCGCCGTCACCAGCTGCTCCACCGGGACGCGGGCGTGGATGATGTTGCGGCTGGCCTCGTTGTCGCGCAGGAAGCCCGCCGTCCCCGCCTTCGGCACCCACTCGAAGCGCAGGAAGCGGTCGCGCTCGTCGGTCAGCACGGCGATGTTGTTCTCCACCCGGTTGCCGTCGCCGCCATGGACGAAGACCGCCGCCCAGCCGGTGTCCTCCAGGAAGTTGCCCTCCACCCGCACGCCGTTGGTCAGGTCGTCCAGATAGACGCCGAAGCCCTTGTAGCGGGTCATCCAGCGCCCCGCCGCATCGGTGGCGATCCCGCCGGTCCCCCGGATGTCGTTGAAGCGGATGACCAGCCTGGTGTCGATGTCGCTGCGCCCCAGCGTCTCGATGGCGCCGAGGTCGGCGGTCTCCCGCCCGACGTCGCGGATGCGGTTGTACTCGATCACGTTGTCGGTGTTCTTGGTCTCCGGGTTCCAGTTCTTCATGGAGATGCCGTAGCGCGCGGCGTGCCGGATGTCGTTGTGGGCGATTTGCGTGCGGGTCACCCCGGCGCTCATGATGCCGCCGCCGTAGAAGTTCACCTCGCCGACGTGGCGGATGGTGTTGGCGATGATCCGGTTGCCGGCGCTGCCCGGGGTCAGCTCGATCCCGCTGCGCCCCAGATGCTCCAGCCGGTTGCCGCGCACCTCGCTGTCCGCGACGCCGACCAGCAGAACGCCCGTCCCGACGGCGGAGAAGCGGTTGTCGCGGACGCGGTGCCCCGAACCGCCGGCCAGCCGCACCGCCGCCCCGTTGTAGGGCACGTCGGCGAAGAACAGCCCGTCGAGCGTGATGGAGTCCGCCTTCTCCGCCTGGATCAGCGGGGCGGTGCGCGCCACCACCGCCTCGCCGTTGCGGGCGAAGCCCGCCGGATCGTGAGGGCGCAGCAGCAGGCGCCGGTCCTTGGCGCTCCAGGCGAACTGGCCGGGGAATTTCAGGAAGTCGGGATGGCCGAGCAGGCGGAAGGTGCTGCCGTCGCGGAACGGGTACCAGCCGTCCCGGTCCAGAACCAGCGTTCCGCTGCGGTCGATGCGCTCGATGCCGCGGATGTCGTCGGCCTGCCGCTCGCGGTCGAGCGCCTGGACGCGGACGCCGGGGACCGCCCAGGCCGCCTGGACGGTGCCCGGCGGGAAGCGGAACTGCCGCTTGTCGCCGCCGCCCTTGGTCTGCTGGGCGATGAACCAGCCGCTGCGGATCGGGTCCTGCGGGTCGAAGGCGCCGCTCTGCGCCGCGCGCAGCCGCACCCCGCCGGCGCTGACGTCCAGCCCCGGCTCGCGCGCCAGCGGGGCGGAGACGACGCCGTCGCGCTCCGCCGTGAAGCCCGTCACCACCTCGCCGCCCGACAGGACCGGGGTCTCGCCGGGAAAGGCGGCGATGCGCAGCCCGGAATCCTCCGGACCCAGCGTCACCGTGTCGGTCAGCCGGTGGGTGCCGCCGCGCAGCAGAATCAGGTGCAGGCCGCGCTTGCGCGCCTCCTCCACCGCGCGGGCCAGCGTGGCGACGGGGCCGTCCCGCCCGTCCGGTGTGGAGGCGGCGACCCGCCCGGACCAGCGGTCGTCGCCCTGGGGGGAGACGTGGATCGCCGGCTCCGCCGCGACGGACGGGGCGGGGCCAGCCAGCAACAGGACCAGCCACAACAGCCCGCCCGCGAAGAGTCCAGGAATCCGGCGCGTCATATCACCTCCGTTCGGCTCCCCAGCGAAACTGGCGGCGGGGGGCGGATGAAGCAAAAGCGCGGACGGGGTGCCTCGAAGGCGCGGCGCGGATAGCCCTGACCGGGCGACCCTCGCCGTCTGCGCTTCCGGACGGGGGGACCCGACCGGGTCCGGCGGTGTTGCTTCCGGGTGCGCCACCCTCGCCCTTGGGGGTCGGCACGACGACACCGCCCCACCGGCCGCAACACCACCGGCCGTGGCCGGCGGCGCCGCGCGTTCACGAGGTCAAGCGGAGTCCGGTATGATCGAAACGGCGTTGATCGCGCAGGTGCTGGTGGTGGCCCTGGTCATCGTGGCCTATCTCAGCACCGGCACCGCGTCGATGTTCCACCCGTTGACCTACTATCTGATCTTCCACACGCTGGTCTTCGTGATCCGGCCCCTGCTGGTCCATGGCTTCGGCATCGACAACGCCTGGCTGTTCATGGGCTACTGGCCGAGCGCGGCGGAGTTCGTGAAGTCGCTGACGGTCAGTTCGGTCGCGCTGATCGCCTTTTCCATCGCCTGCGGCTGGGCCGGGCGGGTCAAGCCGGACCTCAGCCGGGCGCCCACCTTCACCTTCGACCGGCTGGACATCACCGCCTTCGCCCTGACCGTGGCGGCGCTGGGGCCGCTGGCCATCTATTCGGCGATTTTGCGCCAGGACGGCGCCGACTTCACCGGCACCGGCGACGTGCAGATGGAGCGCGACCCGCTGACCGGCCAGCCGGTCTACGTCAACACCACCGGCTACATCGCCGAGGCCCATTCGATGGGCCTGCCGCTGACGCTGGGCATCATCTGGGTCAGCCGCTTCCACCCGCTGTCCTTCATCCCCTTCATCGCCTTCGTCAGCTACCGCGCCTATCTGGGCTGGGGGCGCTGGGCGATCATCATGGGCGTGCTGGGCATGGTCCTGCTGATCCTCTACCACACGCGCACCAAGTGGTTCCGCTGGTGGCAGCTCGCCTGCGGCCTGCCGGTGCTGCTGCTGTTCCACACGCTGGGCAACAACCGCGACTTCCTGCGCGGCGTGCTGGCCGGCACGGAGAATCCGAGCAAGCTGTTCAGCATCTTCCAGGGCGGCGAGGGCTCCTTCGTCGAGAGCGTGTCGAACCAGGACATCGCCAACTTCGACTTCCTGGCCTTCATCCTGTGGGCGGTGCCGCAGCAGTCGGGGACCTACACCTGGTTCACCCAGTATCTCCAGCTCTTCACCGAGCCGATCCCGCGCATGCTGTGGCCGGACAAGCCCATCGGCGCGCCGGTCAAATGGGTGTCGCTGCACGATTTCGGCAACTTCTCCAACCTGACCACCTCGCTGGCCGGCGACGGCTGGATGAGCGCGGGGTGGATCGGCGTGATCGTCACCATGGTGGTGGTCGGGCTGATCCTGGGCCGGCTGCACCGCTGGTTCTGGGAGTCGGGCTTCACCAACCGCTACGCGGTGCTGTTCTATTGCGCCTTCATCCCGCTGTCGCTGCAATGGTACCGTGACGGCAACATCACCATCGTCAAGTTCGGCTTCTTCTCGCTGCTGCCCATCCTGCTGTGGATCGGCGCGACCAAGGCGTTGCGCCTGTGGATCGGCGACTCCGCCGGATCGCCGCTCGCCCAGAGCCGCATGTCCGTCTTCCACAAGCCCGGCTTCCACAAGCCCGGCTTCCGCCTGCCCGGCCTCCGGTTCCCCGCGGACCGGGCGTGAGGCGACCGGTGGGGGGCGGGCTGGACAGGATCCTTCTGCGCGGGCTGGCCCTGGCCGCGGCGCTGGTCCTGCCGCTGGCCTTCGTCCTGGACCCGCCCGACGGCGACCTGACGGAACTGGGCGGCTATGCGGAAAACCGCTTCGGCCCCAGGACGCCCGAAGCGATCTTCGTGCCGCCGCTGGCCGAAGCGGCGCGGCCCGGCGCCGATTACGACGCGCTGGTGTTCGGCGACGGCTTTTCCCGGCCGGAGGCGGAGGAGCGCCACGGCCGCTACGGCCGTTACTGGACCGACCACCTGCGCAACCTGACCGGCCTGACCGTCGGCGTACGGACCGCGGGCGTGGCGCCGCTGGCCGCCTATCTGGCCTCCCCCGATTTCCGGGAGCGCCCGCCGCGCGTGGTCATCCTGCAGTTATCGGAGCGCGACCTGGGGGAGCGCGTCGGCGGGCTGGACCTGTCCACCGTCACCACCCCCCGCCCCCATGGGGTGACGACGCTGCGCGCCCTCGCCGTCCAGCCCCTCAACCGTCAGCCGCGCGTCCTGGAGCGCGCCCGCGCGCAGGCCTGGAACCCGCCGCCCGTCGGCCACGCGCTGGACCTGCTGGTCAAGGCGCTGCCGCGCGCGCTGCTGAACGCGACCGGCGGCCCGGTGGAGGAGCGGCCCCTGGCCTATGCGGGCCTGTTCAGCTCCGCCGCCGCGACGACCACCCTCTTCCGCGCCGAGGATTTCCAGCCCTGGCGCACCGACCACCGGCTGCTGGAAGAGCGCCGCGCCGGGCTGCACGCGATCCAGGACGCGGTGGAGGCCAACGGGGTGACGCGCTTCCTGCTGCTGATCGCGCCCGACAAGGGGACGGTCTACGCCGATTTCCTGCTCGATCCGCCACCCCGGCGGTCCGCCGTGGACGAGGTCATGGCCGCCGATCCGACGCTCCAGGCGGTGCCGCTGGCCTCCGGCCTGACGGCGCTGGCCGCCGGCGGGGTGCGGGATGTCTACGCGCCCAACGGCAGCCGCTGGGGATTGGAGGGGCAGCTCTACGCGGCACGGATGGTCGCCCGCACGCTGGGGCGGCTGGGCGTGCTGTCCGGCGCCACCGATGCCTCGCCGGACGTCGCCATCCTGCCCTGCCGGCCGGGCAGGGGCGACTGCGCTCCCAACCGCACCCAAACCGACTGATGGACAGGACCAGGAGGAACCGCCCAGCCATGGCTCAGGACCAATTTTCGGCAAACAGCGTCCCGGCGGACATCGCTTCGACAGACATCGCTTCGACGGACATTGCCCACGGCGTCGTGGCGATCGTCGTCACCCACAACCGCCTGCCGCTTCTCGCCACCTGCGTCGCGGCGATCCTCGGGCAGCAGCCGCGGCCGGAGCGGCTGGTGGTGGTGGACAGCGGCTCCAGCGACGGCACGCCCGAGTGGCTGGCCGCGCAGGCGGAGGAGCGGGGCGACGCGCTGGTCGTGGTGCGGCAGGCCAACTGCGGGTCAGCCGGCGCCTACCACACCGCCTTCGAGACAGCGCTCGGCCTCGGCGCCCGCTGGATCTGGAGCACCGACGACGACGGCATCCCGCAGCCCGGCGCGCTGGCCGAGCTGCTGGCCCAGGCGCGGCACCACGGCCTGTCCATGGTCGGCCCGCTGGTGCTGGCGGCGGAGGACCGCTCCACCCTGGCCTTCCCCATGCAGGGCACCCGCGACCCGGACAGCCTGATGGCGCGGGCGGTCGACGGGCTGGCGCCGGGCACCATCGCCCTGTTCAACGGCACGCTGATCGGGCGGGCGGTGTTCGAGCGGATCGGCAACGTGAAGCGCGAGATGTTCATCTGGGGCGACGAATACGAGTTCACCCTGCGCGCCCGCCGCGCCGGGCTGAAGGTCGGCACGGCGGTCAAGGCCCTCCACGTCCATCCCGGCATGTCGCGGACGGAGCACAAGGTGCTGGGCGGCCGGCTGGGCACGGTGGAGACGATGCGGGCCGACCGGGCGCCGCATTTCTTCCGCAACATGGGCTACATCCACGCCAACTACGAGAAGGCCGGGGTGATCCCGCGCATGATCGCCAAATACACCGCCCATTATCTGGTGAACCGGGATTTCCGCGGCCTGCGGGTCTTCCTGAACAGCTACCTGTCCGGCCTGCGCGACGAGTATCCGGAGGAGCTGAAGCGCCCGCCGGTCCGGCTGCCCCTGCCCGAGCGGCCGCGCGCCGCTTCGTCCTCCTCCAGCGAGGTCGCCTGATGCCCACCGTCAGCGCCGTCATCGCCACCTTCAACCGCGCGCCGGAGCTTCGCACCGCGCTGTCCCGCCTGCTCGCCCAGACGCACCCCGTCGCGGAGATCCTGGTGGTGGACGACGGGTCCACGGACGGCACCGACGCCATGGTGCGGGGGGAGTTCCCCAGCGTCCGCTACGTCCGGCTGCCGCACAACGCCGGGCTGATCTACGCCCGCAACTTCGGCTTCGTGAACACGACGGGCGATTACGTGCTGTCGGTGGACGACGATTCCTGGTTCGCCGAGCCGGACGGCCTCGCCCGGACGGTGGCCTACATGGAGACGCACGCCGACGTGGCGGCGGTGGCCTGCAACATCGAGACGCGCGACGGGCTGGTCTATTTCCCGCCGCAGGCCGATCCCTTCGACGCGCCCTGGTACGTCGGCTGCGGCCATCTGCTGCGCCGCAGCGCGGTCGCCGCCACCGGCCTCTACATGCCGGAGCTGTACCGCCAGGGGGAGGAAAAGGACCGCTGCCTGCGGCTGATCGGTGCCGGCCACCGGGTGGTCGCCCTGCCCGGCGTCATGGTCTATCACGACAAGAGCGAGAAGGGCCGCAAGCCGGGGCTGGAACGCTTCTACAACCACCGCAACGACCTGATCCGCGAGATCGCCCGCTGCCCCGCCGGCCTGCTGCCCTGGCGCTTCGTACGGAGCTGGATCGGCAACAGCTGGAAGAACCTGCGCCACGGCCCGCGGCTGACCGACCTCAAGGTTCTGCTGGCCCTGCCGGAGATCCTCCGCATCGGCCTGAAGCACCGCGCCCCCGTCAGCGAGGACGCCTACCGCCGCTGGCTGCACCTGTCCAAGACGGCAGCACCCAATTCCCCTCCCCTGCAAAGCGGGGGAGGGTCAGGGAGGGGGCAAGTGCCCGTCAGCCGCACCTCCCCCTGAAAACACCCCCTACGCCGACGTCCGCGCCAGATGGTGCCCGATCGCCGTGCGCAGCTTGTTCAGGCGGCGCGGCAGCTTGCGCAGCTGGCGCAGCACGGCGGGCTGCGGCGGGTTGATCGGCTCGCTCAGCAGGTCGGGGGCCATGCGGCGGATCAGCTCCGCCTGATGCTGGCTGGAGCGGCGGACGTCCACCGGCATGGCCAGGGCGATCGCCAGGAAGTCCGCGCAGTTGCCGACCTGGAAGAGCTGCCGCCCGGTCAGGTCCACCCCCTGGTCGATGGCCGACAGCCAGCCGGCCACCCGCTGCTCCAGATAGAAGCGGTCGCGCAGGTCCATCGCACCACCCGGCAGGACGTCCGGCGTCCTGACCACCCAGGCCAGCCACTCGCGCAGCGCCTCGCAATGGGACGGCGGGTTGTAGAGCTTGCCGCGGAAGGCGTCGAAGATCCGGGCGGCGGTGTCCTCGCCGTCGGCGGCGAGCCCCGGCGGGATCTGGCCCCAGTAGAAGCAGCGCGCCACCTCGAAGACGCCGCCGTGCAGGACCACGGCGCCCTCCGGCACGCCGTCCCACGCGCCGTTGGCGTAGAACTCCCCGTCCATCGCCGCGGTGTGCCCGCCGGTGTGGGCGGCGTAGTCGCGCGCGCGCTGGGCGTCCAGCGGCGGACAGGGGATCAGGTGATGCTCAACCCCGGCCAGCCGGGCCAGCTTCGGCGGCAGCTTGCGGTCGCCCGGCGTCAGGTCGCGGTGATCGAAGGTGAAGGTGGCGAAGGGCACCTCGGCCTTCTGCGCCGCGGCCAGCAGCAGCCGCGTGTCGTAGCCGGCGGTGAGCTGGAGCATCAGCGGGCGGTTGCCGCCCTCCGGCCCCGACAGGGTGCGGTGCAGGTTGCGGATGGCGGTGACCAGGATGGATTCCATCCGCTCATAGGCGAGTGAATCAGAAAAGCCCGGCGGAATGGCCGGAAAGGGCCGGCGGAAGGTCAGGAAGCCCGGATCGTCCATCGGGCGGGCGGGGTCGAGCACCTGGGTCGGCAGCAGCCGGCGCACCCCCGCCAATCCGGAGCCGGGCAGCGGGTACCAGTCCAGCCCGGCCTCGTGGGCCAGCGGGCGGCGGAAGCTCGCCTCCTCGCCCAGCAGTTCGGCCATCACCCCGGCGCTGGAGGTGAGGGTGAGGGCGCCGTCCACCATCCCGTAGAAGCAGCCGAGCGTCCCGCCGGTGTCCAAGTGGACGGCCCGGTTGTTGAGCAGCAGCCAGCGTCCCGTCCAGGAGCGGCACAGCTCCGCGATGTCCCCGGCGCGCGACGCGGCCAGCGCCTCCGCCGGGTCGGGGCGCGCCGGGTCGGTCTGCACGGGAAGTCCCAGCAGGTGCCAGACCGTCTTGTCGGCGCCCAGCACGCGCCGGACCGGCAGGTCGGGACAATGGGACAGGACGAGCCCGCCGATGTCACGGCTCACCCAATCCGGACGGAGCGCGTGGGTGTTTCTGGACACGATGAATTGCCGCCGGTGCAGCATGCCGACTTCCCCCGGACCTTTCGCGAATGTCAGGGGGTAAACACGCCGCACGGCGGGGGAGGCAGGGCCCTACCCCTTTTCACCCTCCTTTGCGCCACCCTTCTTGCCTTTGCCCATCCGAACGGAGAATATTTCCCACGCTTGGGTGGCAGCGCGTGATTGACTCCGGGGGTCGGTACCTCTATACAGCGGGGCTCATTTTTTGCCCTGAGATCGAGGAGTATGGTGCCGTGAAACGCACGTTCCAGCCCAGCAAAATCGTGCGCAAGCGCCGGCATGGCTTCCGCGCCCGCATGGCGACCGTCGGTGGCCGCAAGGTGATTGCCCGCCGTCGCGCCAAGGGCCGCAGTGTCCTGAGCGCCTGATACGCATGGCGGCGCCGGACCCCAGGGTCGGGCGCCTGAAGCGGCGGCCGGAGTTTCTGGCCGTGGCCGGTACACGGCGCAAGCATGTGGCTCCCGGCCTTATCCTGCAGGTGCGCCGACACGACGAACGGCAGCGGCCCGCCCCTGGCGAGCCGCCGATTCGTCTTGGCCTGACGGCGAGCCGCAAAGTGGGGAACGCGGTCGTGCGCAATCGCGCACGCCGCCGCCTTCGCGAAGCGGCCCGCCAAATTCTGGTCGCCCACGCGGCCCCCGGTCACGATTTCGTGCTGGTGGCCCGCGCCGCGACGGCCGAACGGCCGTGGACGGAGCTTGTGGGCGATCTGATCGCGGCGCTGAAACGCCTCGGTCTATGGCGCGACGTCTCCAAGAGCGACGCGTCCGGAATCGAGGTGAATGGCGGGCCAAACGCCGTCACTCCCAACGGCGGGACCGGCAACGGTTCCGGCGGCGGGGAGGCCGGCGCGTGAGCCCGCTCGCCTATTTTCTGCGCGCGCTCGTGGTCGGCTATCAGTGGACCCTGTCACCCTTCATCGGGTGGCACTGCCGATTTCAGCCGACCTGTTCAAACTACGCGCTGGATGCGCTATCTAAGCACGGAGCGATCCGGGGCAGTTGGCTGACCGTCCGGAGGCTTCTGCGCTGCCATCCCTGGGGCGGGTGGGGATATGATCCCGTGCCCGAACCGGGGCGGTCCACCCGCTGTTCGCACGGGCCGGACGAAGCGGCGCATCGATGCAGCAATTCGCATGCCGGCCTGAAAACCGGCGTTCGGCCCCCTTCTTAACAGAAGGCCCACGGCAACCGGGATGCCATGACCGATCAACGCAACCTCATCCTCGCGATCGCTCTGTCGATCGCCATCCTCCTGGGATTCCAGTATTTCTACGATGGACCCCGGGTGAAGCAGCAGCAGGCTGCGCAGCAGGCCGCCCAGACGGAGCAGTCGGTCACTCCCGGCGCCGCGCCCGCTCCGGGCGCCGCTCCCGGTTCGGTGCCCGGTACGGCGGCTCCCGCCACGGTCCGCGACCGCGCCGGGCTGCTCGCCGAGCAGATGGCCGCCGGAACGCGCGTCAAGATCAACACGCCGTCGCTGCACGGATCGGTCAATCTGGTTGGGGGCCGCATCGACGACCTGACGCTGGCCGACTACCGCGTCACCCCCGATCCCAAGAGCCCGGAAATCGTCCTGCTGGCCCCCGCCGGCACGCCCGAGGCCTATTACGCCGAGTTCGGCTGGGTTCCGGAGGACAAGTCGCAGCCGGTGCCCGGCGCCGACACCCGCTGGACCGCCGCCGGCACCGCGCTGACGCCGGACCAGCCGCTGGTCCTGACCTGGGACAACGGCAAGGGCCTGGTGTTCGAGCGGACCATCGCGGTCGATCCGAACTTCATGTTCACGATCACCCAGAAGGTGCGCAACACCGGCTCCGCCCCGGTCAGCCTGCTGCCCTACAGCCTGGTCAGCCGCGCCGGCACGCCGCACACCGACGGCTACTACATCCTGCATGAAGGCCCGCTCGGCGTCTTCGACGGCAAGCTGAACGAGCACAAGTACGACGATCTGCGCAAGGCCGGCACCATCTCCGCCCAGTCGACCGGCGGCTGGATCGGCATCACCGACAAGTACTGGCTGGTCTCGCTGGTCCCCGACCAGAAGGCCCCGATCACCGCCCGCTTCGTCCACTCCGCCCCCGGCGCCGCCGACCGCTATCAGGTCGACACGCTCGGCAAGGCCGTGGAGGTCGCCCCCGGCGCCACCATCGAGCTGACCGACCGCCTGTTCGCCGGCGCCAAGCAGGTCCGCCTGCTGGACGAGTATTCGGACAAGCTGGGCATCGCCAACTTCGACCTGGCGATCGACTTCGGCTGGTTCTACTTCCTGACCAAGCCGTTCTTCTACGGGCTGGACCTGCTGGGCCGCCTGTTCGGTAACTTCGGCATCGCCATCCTGGTCTTCACCGTGATCGTCAAGGCGGCCTTCTTCCCGCTGGCCAACAAGTCCTATCACGCGATGGCCAAGATGAAGAAGCTGCAGCCCAAGATGATGGAGCTGCGCGACCGCTTCGGCGACGACAAGGTCCGCCTGAACCAGGAGATGATGGCGCTCTACAAGCGCGAGAAGGTCTCGCCGGTGTCGGGCTGCCTGCCGATCCTGATCCAGATCCCGGTCTTCTTCGCGCTGTACAAGGTGCTGTTCGTGACCATCGAAATGCGGCACGCGCCGTTCTTCGGCTGGATCCACGACCTGTCCGCGCCCGATCCGACCACCATCTTCAACCTGTTCGGTCTGATCCCGTGGCAGCCGCCGCACATCCTGATGCTGGGCCTGTGGCCGATCATCATGGGCATCACCATGTACTTCCAGCAGAAGCTGAACCCGGCACCGCCCGATCCGGTGCAGCAGAAGGTGTTCCAGTTCCTGCCGATCATCTTCACCTTCATGCTCGCCAGCTTCCCGGCTGGTCTGGTGATCTACTGGGCCTGGAACAACACCCTGTCCATCGCCCAGCAGTGGATCATCATGCGGCAGGACGGTGTGAAGGTGACCTGAGGGTCCTCTTCACCTGACACCCGGCTTCCCTGACTTCAGGGCATCGACCGCCGGCAAGCGCCTCCCTTGACGGGCGTTTGCCGGCGGTTATGTTTTGGGCCGGTCACGATCATCCGCATCCCGTGTCTTTCGAAAGCGCCGTCCATGACCTCTTCCAGCAGCTCCCCGATCTCCGGTTTCGACGAGGAGGCCCTGGAAGCGGGGCGGCTTCTGTTCGCCAAGGAATGCGATTTCATCTGGGGCGCCCAGACGGCGGAGCAGCTGCCGGAGGCCGACCTGCCGGAGGTCGCCTTCGCCGGGCGGTCCAACGTCGGCAAGTCCAGCCTCGTCAACGCGCTGACCGGGCGCAAGACGCTGGCCCGCACCTCCAACACGCCGGGCCGCACCCAGCAGCTCAACTTCTTCAATCTCGGCAACCGGCTGAAGCTGGTCGACATGCCCGGCTACGGCTACGCCAAGGAATCGAAGGAGAAGATCGAACTCTGGAACGACATGGTCCGCCGCTTCCTGCGCGGCCGCGTCACGCTGCGCCGGGCGCTGGTGCTGGTCGATTCGCGCCATGGGCTGAAGCCCAACGACGAGGAGATCATGACGATGCTCGATCAGGCGGCGGTGCCCTACGTCGTCGTCCTGACCAAGTCGGACAAGGTGCGGTCGCAGGAACTGGCCGAGGTGAGCAAGCGCACCGTGGCGGCGCTGAAGAAGCACCCCGCCGCCTTCCCGGAGATCCACGCCACCAGCTCCGAGAAGGGCCAGGGCATCGCGGAGCTGCGGGCCAGCCTCGCCCAGCTCGCCAGCCTGGGGTGACCCGATGGCCTTCGAGCTGACGCCGGCCCTGCTGTTCCTCATCCAGGCCATCCTGCTGATCGCCGGCCCGTTCCTGCTGTGGCGGTTGTCCGGCCTGAAGCATGTGGTTCCGATGGTGGTCATCCAGATCCTGTTCGGGATCGCGCTCGGCCCGTCGGTTCTCGGGCAGGCCGCGCCGGAACTCTGGCAGCCGCTGTTCGCCAAGGGGTCTCTGGCGCCGCTCTCAGGGCTGGCTCTGCTCGCCGTGGTCTTCTTCGCCTTCCTGACCGGGCTGCATCTCGATCTGGAGGAGTTCAAGGGGCGCGGGCGCGCCTTCGTCGGGATCAGCCTGTCGAGCATGATGGTGCCGACGCTGCTCGGCGGGGCGCTCGGCTGGTGGATCGTCGGCGCCTTTCCCGGGATGGCCGGGCCGAAGGCCGACCCGCTGCTGTTCGCCGCCGGCTTCGGCATCTGCGTCGGGGTGACCGCCCTGCCGGTGCTGGGCGCCATCCTGCGCGAGATGGGCCTGATCGGGGAGCGGGTCGGGCGGCTGGCGCTGGGCTATGCGGCGGTCAACGACGCGCTGCTGTGGATTCTCATCACCGCCGTGCTGGCCCTGGCGGCGGGGGGCAGCGGCGGCTTCGCCGGGGTGGCGTGGATCGCCGTCCTCGGCTTCGCCTATCTCGCCGCGACGGAGCTGTTCGCGCGTCCCCTGCTGACCCGGCTGATGAACCGCATCGCCCCGGACGGCGCGGTCGGCGACATGGTGGTGGTGGTCACCTGCGCCGCTCTGCTGGGCTCTGCCGCGGTGACGGAGCTGATCGGGCTGCACTACATCCTGGGCGCCTTCGTCGCCGGCACGGTCATGCCGCGGCGGCTGGCGGCGGCCATCCTGGACCGGCTGGAGCATTTCGCCACGCTGATCCTGCTGCCCTTCTTCTTCACCCTGACCGGTCTGAAGGTCAATCTCGACCTCGCCGCCGCGGCGCAATGGTGGGTCTTCGCGCTGGCGACGGTGGCGACCATCCTGGGCAAGGTGCTGGGCACCGCCCTGCCCGCCCGGCTGTCGGGCGAGAGCGCCGCCGATTCCTGGCGGCTCGGCACGCTGATGTCCTGCAAGGGGCTGATGGAGGTCATCGTCCTGACCATCCTGCTGGAGGCTGGGGTTCTGTCGGACGCCTGCTTCTCCGCCATGGTGCTGATGGCGGTGGTGGTCACCGCGCTGACCCAGCCGATGACCCTGCTGGCCGGGCGGATCGCCGGCCATCGGACGGGCCACGCCGGCACAGCCTGAACCCGTCAGGCGGGTTTCCTCAGCCGGGCTTGCGCACGTTCCCGGTCACCACCGGATCGGCGCCCGGCCCCTCGGATCCGGCCTTTCCACCCCCGCGCGCCTGCTCCTTCAGCGCCTTGTTAGCCTCCGTCACCTCCTGGGCGTCGGGGGAGCCGTAGATCTCCTCGGCCCGCCGGGCGGTCTCCTCCATCTCGGCCTTGTGGGCCTCGGTGAAGGGGTTGCGCGGCGTCGGCATGATGCGGTCGTTCATGGCGGGGTCCTTGCTGGCTCGTCCTGCTTTGGCGAACCGCCGGGCGCCGCAAGGGTTCCCGGACGCGGCACCTGCCTGAAAAAGCCCCCTAGGCACCCCCGGCGCTTTCCGTTAAAGAGTCGGCGGAATCTCACCCGACTGGCCCACCCCGACGAACGGCTCCATCCCGTGCAGAACACGACCCGCGACGAGTGGCTCGCCAAGGCCCGCACCCTGTCCGAAGCCCTGCCCTATATGCGCCGCTACGCCGGGCGCACCTTCGTCATCAAGTACGGCGGCCACGCCATGGGTGACGACAGCCTGGCGGAGAAGTTCGCCCGCGACATCGTCCTGCTGAAGCAGGTCGGCATCAACCCCGTGGTCGTGCACGGCGGCGGCCCGCAGATCGGACAGATGCTGCAGCGGCTGGCCATCAAGTCCAGCTTCATCGACGGCCTGCGCGTCACCGACAAGGAGACGGTCGAGGTGGTCGAGATGGTGCTGGCCGGCTCCATCAACAAGCAGATCGTCGCCGCCATCAACAACGCGGGCGGCCGCGCCGTCGGCCTGTCGGGCAAGGACGGCAGCCTGATCACCGCGCGCAAGCTGCGCCGCACCCAGCGCGACCCGGACAGCAACATCGAGAAGGTGCTGGACCTCGGCTTCGTCGGTGAGCCCTATCAGGTGAACCCGCAGATCATCACGTCGCTGGCCCAGTCGGACATCATCCCGGTCATCGCCCCCATCGGCTTCGACCGCAACGGCGACACCTACAACATCAACGCCGACACCGCGGCGGGCGCCGTCGCCTCGGCGCTGGGCGCCACCCGCTTCTTCCTGCTGACCGACGTCGCCGGCGTTCTGGACAAGAACAAGGAGCTGGTGCCGCGCCTGTCGCTGGATCAGGCGCGCGCCGCCATCGCCGACGGCACCGCCACCGGCGGCATGATCCCGAAGATCGAGACCTGCATCGACGCCGTCGAACAGGGTGTGGACGCCGCCGTCATCCTGGACGGCCGGGTGCCGCACGCCCTGCTGCTGGAGATCTTCACCGAGGGCGGGGCCGGCACGCTGATCGGCCGCGAGTGACCGCGTAAGCGAAGGGGACCCGCCATGTCCGACGTGCGCAAGGACCTGCTCCGCCAGATGAAGGCCATCCGCGAACGGATGGACCCGAAGCTCCTGGAGCGCGCCAAGCTGTCGGTCTTCGGCAAGGTCCCCTACGACCGCGACTCGGCGAAGGAAGCGGTCGGGCATTTCCTCGACTCCAAGGACGACGGCGGGGCCTTCCGGCGCAAGCTGGAGGCCGCGCTGCGCCAGGACGGCGCGCCCGTCGACCTTCCGGATGGGGACGCCGCGAGCGCCTCCTCTGGCACCGCTGAGGAGCCGCCCCAGCCGCGCAAGCCCCGCCGTTTCGGCCGCCTCCTCTAAAACCCAGGGGGCCGCCATGCTCCACGTCTTCGCCTGCGACGGTGACCGGCTGCGCTGGGCCCGTGAGGCCGAGGGCGTCCGCACCCCGCTGCCCGCCGAGGCCGTCTGGCTCGACCTGCAGAACCCGACCCCGGAGGAGCTGGCCCGCGCCGAGGCGCTGATGGGCATCACGCTGCCGACTCGGGAGCAGATGGCGGAGATCGAGGAATCGAGCCGCCTGCGCATCACCCCCGACGCCGTGCACATGACCGCGCTCGTCCTGATCTGGGCCGACACCGACCAGCCGCGCATCGTCCCGGTCAGCTTCGTCCTGGCCGGCGGACGGCTCGCCACCATCCACGCCGTCGACCCGCAGCCCTTCCTCGCCTTCCGCCGCCGCGTCACCCGCAACGGCGGCGCGGAGTTGACGGCCGAGGCGGTCCTCGCCGCCCTGCTGGACGGGGTGGTGGAGCGCACCGCCGCCGTCCTGCGCCGCGTCGGGCTGGAGCTGGACACCATGGGCAGCCGCGCCTTCCGCGGGCGCGCCCTGCCGGTCAAGGGCGAGCGGCGGAACGACGCCCGCACGCTGAAGCGCATCGGCCACACCGGCCACCTGATCGGCAAGGCGCATGTCAGCCTGTCGACGCTCAACCGCCTGCTGACCTTCCTGGCCCGCGGCGAGGGTTGGACCCCGGCCAAGCGGACCCGGCGCTGGGCGCGCGCCGCCCTGCAGGACGTGACGGGGCTCGGCGAGTACGCCCAGTTCCTCTCGGGGAAGGTCAGCCTGCTGCTGGACACCACGCTGGGCCGGATCAACGTGGAGCAGAACGAGATCATCAAGATCGTCTCGATCCTGACGGTCGCCCTGTTTCCGCCGACCCTGGTCGCCAGCATCTACGGCATGAATTTCGTCAACATGCCCGAGAAGAATTGGACCTTCGGCTACCCGCTGGCGGTGATGCTGATGATCCTGTCGGCGGCGCTGCCGATGATCTATTTCAAGCGGCGGCGCTGGCTGTAAGCGTCACCGCGCTCAGCCGGCATGGGGCGAGGCGGTCTCGCTACCCCGCGCGCCGCCCAGCTTCTCCCGCGTCTCGGAGAACTGCTTGCGGACCTCGACCCACTCCTTGAGGATTTTCCCCAGCGCGAAGACGAGCAGGCCGTGCGCGGTGGTGATTTCCACGCCGATCAGGTCCTCCAGCATGGTGTCGAACAGCTCCAGCAACGCGGTCAGCAGAAGGATCGCGGACAGGGCGATTTGAAGCAGCGAAGGGCAGCGGAAAAAGAGGGTCATCGGTTTCACCGGCAATCGGGCGGCATACGGCGAAATCTATGACACAAGCCGGAGGCGCTGGGGAGCGGGGTTGTGGCAGCCCCGCGTCTTAAACGACGGCGAGCACCAACGCCCAGCCGAGCACGACGAGGTTGACGGTCAACGTGACCGCCATGCCCGGCGCCCGCACATAGGGGTGGATCAGGTAGCCCGCCCAGAACAGCAGGCGGCCCAGCACGAACAGCGCGGTCGCCAGCCGGGCGAAGCCCAGGTCCGGCAGCGGCATCTGCGCGACCAGCGCGGCCAGGGCGGGCACGAAGATCAACGTCTGCTCCACCGTGTTGGTCAGCACGCGCTGGCTGACCCGGTAGAAGCGCGACTCGGCGTCGTCGATGGGGTTCAGGGCGGCGGAGCGGGCGCGGGCGACCAGCACACCGCCCACCGTCAGGAACAGCACCAGCGCCGGCCAGAGGGCGAGCCGCCCCCAGAAGGCCATGCGCGCCCCCGGATCGGCGATGCCGGGCGGCGGCGCGAACAGCGGCGGCAGCAGCCACAGGGCCAGCAGCGCCACGGCCACCGCCGCGAGGTTGACGGTGGCCGCCAGACGCAGAAGACGGGTCTTGGAGGGACGGGTCTCCGGGCCGGCGGCCATGGCGTCTTACCCCAGGCCCTTCTGGCCCATGTCGAGGAACTTCTGGCGGCGCTGGGCGCGGATCGCCTCGCCGTCCAGCCCGTCGAGATCGCCCAGCGACTCCTCGATGGCGTCGCCGAGCGCCTTGACGGTCTCCGCCGGGTCGCGGTGGGCGCCGCCGATCGGCTCGCTCACCACCCGGTCGATGACGCCGAGTTCCTTGAGGTCGTGGCTGATCAGGCGCAGCGCGACGGCGGCCTCACCGGCCATGTCGGGGTTGCGCCACAGGATCGACGCGCAGCCCTCCGGCGAGATGACGGAGTAGATGGCGTGCTCCAGCATCAGCACCCGGTCGGCCGTCGCGATGGCGATGGCGCCGCCCGAGCCGCCCTCGCCGATCACCGCGGCCACCATGGGCACGGACAGGCGCAGGCAGCGCTCGATGCTCTTGGCGATGGCCTCGGCCTGGCCGCGCTCCTCCGCCTGGACGCCGGGGAAGGCGCCGGCGGTGTCGACCAGCGAGACGACCGGCAGCGAGAAGCGGTCGGCGAGGTCCATCAGGCGCTGGGCCTTGCGGTAGCCCTCGGGCTTGGCCATGCCGAAGTTGTGGCGCACGCGCGTTTCGGTGTCGTGGCCCTTCTCCTGCCCGATCACCACGACCGAGCGGCCGCGGAAGCGGCCCAGCCCGCCGATGACCGCGCGGTCCTCGGCGAAGCCGCGGTCGCCGGCCAGCGGCGTGAAGTCGTCGATCAGCCCCTTCACATAGTCCAGACAGTGCGGACGGTTGGGGTGGCGGGCCACCTGCACCTTCTGCGCCGGGGTGAGCTTCGCGTAGGTCTGCCGGAGGAGCTTGTCGACCTTGGTCTGCAGCTTCGACACTTCGTCGGCGATGTTGATGTCGCCGGCGTTGGTCAGGTGGCGCAGTTCCTCGATCTTGCCTTCAAGCTCGGCGATCGGCTTTTCGAATTCCAGGAAGGTTTGCATGCCGGAAGGATCACGGACCGAATAGGATAGGACGCGGACGTCGCGGACCGGCCTTGGTACCACGGTGCGCGGCGGCGATGCCACAGCTTATCGCGCGAATCGCCGGCCAAAACTGACCAGAAGCACGCCCAGGACGATCACCGCCGCGCCGCCCCACACCCAGGGGGAATAGCGCTCGCCGAACAGCAGCGTCCCGGTGCCCAGCCCGACGGAGGTCGCCACGTAGCCGATCTGGCTGAGATAGACCGGCCCGGCGACGACCTGGAGGCGGAAATACAGCACGTAGGTCAGCGCCGTCACCGCGATCTGGAGCAGGGCCAGTCCGGGCGCGAGACCCAGCGCCGGCAGCTCCGCCACCGCCCCGGTGCCGAGCAACGCCAGCGCGACCCAGCCCGCCCCGCCCAGCATGGTGCCCGCGGCCAGCGCCACCGGCTGCCCGCCCGGCGGCCACGCCATGGTGCGGTAGACGTTGCCCGCCGCAACCGCCGCCGGCATGACGAAGGCCAGCGCCATCCAGCCCGCCAGTTCGGGCGAGGGCAGGCTGCCGCGCGGCCCGACAATCATCAGCGCCCCGACGAAGCCCAGCAGGATGCCCGCCACCCGGCCGCGGTCGGGCGTCTCGATCCGCACCGCCACGGCCATCAGCAGCGTCAGGATCGGCGGCAGCGTGTAGACCACCGCCGACAGCCCGGCCCCCAGCCAGGGCATGACGAAGAACAGCACCACGTTGGGCAGCGCCATCGACAGCAGCCCCGACACCGCGAAATAGCGCAGATACCGCCCGGTCAGGGGCATCGCCTGGCCTTTGACGCGCGCCAGCCCGGCCAGGATCACGCCGGCGCCCAGCATCATGGAGAAGGCCCAGGGCAGCGGCGGCACGCCGGCCGCCTGAGCGATCTTGGTGACCGGAAAGATCACCCCGATCAAGCCGCCGACCAGCAGCAGCAGCGCGAGCGACTCGGCCCCGCGCGAGGCCGGCGGGACGGTGGAGGGGGTGGACACGGGAACGGAACCTCTGGCTCAGGACGCGGGCAGGCCAGCGAACATGGCGAAGCCCCCGCCTTTTGCCAAGCCGGTCGGGCAGGCTGGTAACGCGCCTGAGTGTTGCCCCCGCCCCGGCCCCGGCCCTCCCCCGCTTCGCAGGGGAGGGAGATGATCGCGAAGCGGCGGCAGTCCCCTCCCCTGCGAGAGCGGGGGAGGGTTAGGGTGGGGGCCTCACGCCCCCTGCGCGACGATGCGGTCGTAGGCCGGCAGGGTCAGGAAATCCACGAAGTCGTTTCGCTCCACGAGGTCGCGCAGCATCACCGCGGCGTCCTCGTACAGGCCATGGTCGAACATGCGGTCGCCGACGCGGGCCTTCCAGGCGGCCAGCTCCTCGGCGATGGTCTCGTCCACCAGCTCCATGGTCACCGGGCGTCCGTCGTCCAGCGTGGCGCGATGGTGGACCCACTGCCAGAGCTGGGTGCGGCTGATCTCCGCGGTGGCGGCGTCCTCCATCAGGTTGAACAGCGGCACGCAGCCGACGCCGCGCAGCCACGACTCCAGATAGCCGATGGCGACGGCCACGTTGTTGCGCAGGCCGCGCTCCGTCTTCGGCCCCTCCGGGACGGCCAGCAGGTCGGCGGCGGTCACGCTGACGTCGGCGCGCTTGCGGTCGATCTGGTTGGGCTTGCGCATATAGGCGTCGAACACCTCCCGCGCGACGGGGACGAGGCCGGGATGGGCCACCCAGGTGCCGTCATGGCCGTTGGACACCTCCCGCTCCTTGTCGGCGCGGACCTTGGAGAAGGCGGTCTCGTTGGCCGCGGGGTCGTCCTTCACCGGGATGTAGGCGGCCATGCCGCCGATCGCCGGGGCGCCGCGGCGGTGGCAGGTCTTGACCGCCAGCAGGCTGTAGGATTGCAGGAAGGGCGTCGCCATCGTCACCTCCGCCCGGTCGGGCAGGACGGCGGCGGGGTCGTTGCGGAAGGTCTTGATGAAGCTGAAGATGTAGTCCCAGCGCCCGCAGTTCAGCCCGGCGGAATGGTCGCGCAGCTCGTAGAGGATCTCGTCCATCTCGAAGGCGGCGAGGATGGTCTCGACCAGCACGGTCGCCTTGATCGAGCCGTGCGGGATCTTGAGATAATCCTCGGCGACCGAGAACACCTCGTTCCACAGCCGCGCCTCGAAATGGCTCTCCAGCTTCGGCAGGTAGAAGTAGGGGCCGGAGCCGTGGGCCAGCAGCTCCTTCGCGTTGTGGAAGGCGTAGAGGGCGAAGTCGAACAGCGCGCCGGATACCGGTTCGCCGTCGAGCCGGACGTGCTTCTCCGCCAGATGCCAGCCGCGCGGACGGACCTTGAGGACGGCGGTCTTGTCGTTCAGCCGGTACTTCTTCCCCGACACCGGATCGTCGAAGGCGATGGTCCGGCGCACGGCGTCGCGCAGGTTCACCTGTCCCTCGATCAGGTTGGCCCAGGACGGGCAGCTCGAATCCTCGAAGTCCGCCATGAAGACCTTCGCGCCGGAATTCAGCGCGTTGATGATCATCTTGCGGTCCACCGGCCCGGTGATCTCCACCCGGCGGTCGAGCAGGTCGTGCGGCAGCGGCGCGATGGTCCAGTCGGCCTCGCGGATGGCCCGGGTCTCCGGCAGGAAATCCGGCTTGTGGCCCCGCTCGATCAGCGCCCGCCGCCTGGTCCGCACGTCGAGCAGGCGCAACCGCTCCGCCCCGAACCGCCCCTCCAGCTCCGCCAGGAAGGCCAGCGCCTCCGGCGTCAGGATCGTCTCGACGCCCGGCGTGATCGGACCCAGGATCTCAAGCCCGGAGATGGTCGTGGCCATGCGGTTCCCCCTGTTCGTCGCGAGAGCGGTCCGGCGCGGTCGCCAGCCAACCCCATTGGGACAAGGGCTATACCACAGCGGGAGAAGCCGCCATAGCCGGATTGGCATATTTTGAAAGGGACAACCCTTTTGCGCGCAACACTATTGCGTACGAACGGTTTTTCGCCGGGCCAGCGGGTGATGCTCGTGCACCACCTGTTTCAGCCGCTCCGACACCACGTGGGTGTAGATCTGGGTGGTGGCGATGTCGGCGTGGCCCAGCATCTTCTGGACCGAGCGCAGGTCCGCCCCGCGGTCGAGCAGATGCGTGGCGAAGGCGTGGCGCAGCACGTGGGGGCTGACCTTCTCCGGGTCGATGTTCGACTCGATGGCCAGCTCCTTGAGAAGCTGGGCGAAGCGCTGGCGCGTCAGATGGCCGTTGGTGGAGCTGCGCGACGGGAAGAGGAAGGCGATCGGCCCGCTCTCGCGCCCGGCCAGGATGAAGTGGCTGCGCCAGGGCAGATAGGCGCCCAGCGCGGCGGAGGCCGGTTCGGACAGCGGCACCATGCGCTCCTTCCCGCCCTTGCCGCGGACGATCAGCCCGCGCCCGTCGCGCAGGATGGCCGCCATCGGCAGGCCGACCAGCTCCGACACGCGCAGGCCGGTGGCGTAGAGCACCTCCAGCAGGGCGACCAGCCGCAGCCCTTCCGGCCCGCCGCGGGTCTGGGCGGAGTCGATCATGCGGGTGACCTCCTCCACCGTCAGGATCTTGGGCAGCGGGCGGCCCTGCTTGGGGCTGTCGAGCGCCGAGGCCGGGTCGTCCTCCCGCCGGCCTTCCGAGACCAGGAAGCGGTAGAACTGGCGCATCGCCGACAGGCGGCGGGCCAGCGTGCGCGGCGCCGGCTTCTGCCCGCCCTCCACATACTGGAAGGCGAGGTAGGCGCGCAGATCCTCCGTCCCCGCCTTCTCCAGCGGCTGCCCGCGCTGGGCCAGCCAGAGGGCGAGGTCGGCGAGGTCGCGCTCGTAGGCCATGCGGGTGTTGAGCGCCGCGCCGCGCTCCGCCGTCAGCATGTCCAGGAAGGCGTCGACGTGGGGCGAGGCCGCGATCGGGCGCGGTTTGCAGGGACGGCCGCGCCGCTTCGGCTTGGCTTGCGGAAGGAGTGTTTTGGGCATGGGACTCATCCGGCCAGGGCCGCGGCGGCTTCACGGGCGATGGCGCGGGCGTCGCCGTCAAGACCCACGGCGCGCAAGCCCGCCACCACGCGCGCCACCACCGCGGGCGGCGTGCCTGCCGGCCCGGCATTGCCGAGCAGCAGCAGGGCGGCCAGCGCCGTCTCGCCGACGCGCCGGTCGGCGGAGGCCTCGGCCAGCCGCTGCCACAGGGCGGGGTCAGCGGTGGGAGGACGGGCGTCCACGGGCGTGGGGGCCGTCTCCTCGGGGTCGGCGATCTTCCGCCACGCCTCCTCCGGCACGGCGACGCCCATTGCCTGGAGCAGGGCCAGCTGCCCGGCGACGCGGGCGCGGGCCTCCGGATCGGCGCCGTGCAGCGATTCGTCGAGCCAGCCGGCGAGGCCCAGCGCCCCGCCGCCCGGCGGCGGACCAAGAGCGATGACGGCGAGCGGCCACAGCCGCGCCACCTCCGCCGTGGGACGACTGCGCAGGGCGAGGTCGTACCAGCGCTTGCCCTTGTCGGCCCGGCCCAGCGCGAAGCAGAGCCGCGCGGCGGCGGGAGCCAGGGCCGCGGCGTCCGGAGTCGGCGACAGGGTGTCGAGCATGTCCGCCACCACCGCCCCCACCGGCCCGGCCAGCATCGGCGGGTCGAGAAGCTCCAGCGCCAGCCCGGCCAGCTCCACCCGCCGCCCGCCGCCCATGGCGGCGAGCATGGCCTGCTGGACCAGCGCGCGGGTGCGGGCGGTGCGGTCGCGCGCCGCGGCGTCCTTCAGCCGCAGCAGCTCGTCACCCTTGGCCGGGGCGGCGCGGTACGCCTCCTCAAGCCGCCGGGAATCGAGGAACAGGGCGGTGGCGGCGCGCTCCGCCGCGGTCACGCGGGTCGCCGGGTCGGTGCCGATGTTGGACGCCACGGCGGCCAGACGGGCCGGGTCGGTCAGCGACAGCACGTCGGGCGGCAGTCCGGCCTGGAGCGCCCGCAGGGCGGCCAGGGTCAGCGGGCTGGGGTCCCTCAGGCTGCGCAGCCGGGGCGCCGGGCCGCCGGCCATCGCCTCGGCCACCCGCAGGAAATCGGGGTCGCCGCCCGGCTGCTCGCGCAGCATGTCGAAGGCGAGGTCCTCGCCCGCCGGAGCAGCTCCGGCCTCGGTGGGCATTCCACCGCCGATCCGCCCGGCGCGCAGGCGGCAGAACAAGTCCACCCGTTGCCAATAGGGGCCGGAGAAGGGCTTGGCGCGCTCCGCCGCGGCAGCACAATCCAGCGGGCCGGCGAGCAATTCGGCGTCGGTCAGGGCGCGGGCGGCGGCCTCGTCGGCCGTCATCGCCTCGGGCAGCAGCGCGGCGAGGTCGGCGGCGCCCCGAGGGTCGCCCATGGCCGCCAGCTTCTCCACCCGCAGCGCGCCGAAGCGGCGCGCCGGCTCGGGCTCGCCCGGTGCGGCGGCGGGCGAGCCGCGGCTGAGCAGCAGGCGGCGCTGCAGCTCCTTCACGGCGGGCGACGGGGTGAGGGTGGGCAGTTCCGGCAGCAGGGCCAGCACCTCGGCGCGCGGGATGCCGCGCCAGGGGTCGTTGCCCAGCCCGGCGGCCCCCGCCAGGGGACCGGCGCCGTCGGGGTCCAGCGGCCCCAGCGTCTCCACCGCGATGGTCGAGGGCGGCGCCACGGTGGGCACCACGTCGAAGGACGGCGCGCGGTCGGGCGAAGTGAGCGGTAGCGGCGCGGCGGACGGTCCCGGCGACGCCAGCGGATCGTCCAGAACCCGTCCGCTCCCGGAGCCGACGTCGGGGACGGCCATCCTTTCCGGCGGCGGAAACAGGCGGATCGGCGGCCCGGAGGGCACGGCCTGGGCCAGCGCGGGCATGGCCGCACCCGTCAGGGCGCCGGTCAAAGCCAAGCCGAGAGAGGCCACGGCGAACATGGAAACGGCGCCGGCACCGGCCCGTCCGCCCCATGGCGGAGCGGCAAACCGGCGGCGGCGCCCGGCGGCGTCCCCGGCGTCAGCGGGGGAACCGCTCATCCGGAATGACCTTTTCCACCGTCTTGGACGGCGCCGGCATGTCCCAGGAGGCAAGGAAGGCCATGCCACCCCCGATGACGAAGAGGAACAGGACGAAAAGAACGGAGATAACGCGGCTCATGGCGATCGGAGTCGTGTTTCTGTGGAAGGAACGGCGGCGCTGTATCACGGTCTGCGTCCGTGCGGCTTGGGACAAGGGTGCGCTTTCATGCTAATCATCGCACACCGCCCGCACCGCTGGCCCGATGGCCGATGAACGCAGGACGTACCACTTTAGCCACGGGGGCGCCGCTGCGCAACATGCGCAGGCCCCTGCGACCGAATCGAACACCCGCCCTCCGGACCCATATCAGGTCCGGACCCGTATCAGGAAAGTCGACAGCGCCATGACCGCCCGCCCATCACCGCAGGGACAGCCGCCGGACCCGTCGAAGACCCTTCCGAGGACGGTGGTGCTGGTCGGCCTGATGGGCGCGGGGAAGAGCGCGATCGGGCGGCGGCTGGCCACGCGGCTGCACCTGCCCTTCACCGACGCCGACACGGAGATCGAGACGGCGGCGGGCTGCTCCATCGCGGAGATCTTCGCCCGCGACGGCGAGGCGGTGTTCCGCTCGGTGGAGCGGCGGATCATCACCCGGCTGCTGACCGAGCAGCCGGTGCACATCCTGGCGACCGGCGGCGGCGCCTTCATGGACCCGGAAACGCGGGCGGCCATCCGCGCCCACGGGGTGTCGATCTGGCTGCGCGCCGAGTTGGACGTGCTGCTGGCCCGCACGGCGCGGCGCACCCACCGCCCGCTGCTGAACGCCGGCAATCCGAAGGAGATCCTGAGCCGGCTGATGACCGCCCGCTACCCCGTCTATGCGGAGGCCGACCTGACGGTGATCAGCGACGAGCGCCCGCCGGAGGCGACCGTGGAACAGGTGATCGAGGCGCTGGAGGCGCATTTCGGCATCACCCTGCCCCACGCCTCGCATCACCACCATCACCGCCATCCGGCGCACCACCACCATGACAAGCCCTGATCCCGCCATGACCTCCTCAGACATGCCCACCGCCACCGACACCGTCCGCCTCGACCTCGGCCCGCGCAGCTACGACATCCTGGTCGGCGACCGGGTGCTCGACGGCGCCGGGCCGCGCATCGCCGCGATCACCGGGGGCAAGGCGCCCATCGTCGTCACCGACGAGAACGTCGCCCCGCGGCATCTGCCGACGCTGGAGCGCACGCTGCGCGCGGCCGGCATCGAGCCGACCCAGGCCATCGTCCTGCCGGCGGGCGAGAAGACCAAGGACATCGCCCATTTCGAGCGGCTGATGGACGCCGTCCTGGCGCGCGGGATCGAGCGGTCGGCGGTCCTGCTGGCGCTGGGCGGCGGAGTGATCGGCGACATCACCGGCTTCGCCGCCGCCTCGGCGCTGCGCGGCATCGACTTCATCCAGGTGCCGACCACGCTGCTGAGCCAGGTGGACAGCTCGGTCGGCGGCAAGACCGGCATCAACAGCCCGCACGGCAAGAACCTGATCGGCGCCTTCCACCAGCCGCGTCTGGTCATCGCCGACACCGCCACGCTGGACACGCTGCCGCGGCGCGAGGTTCTGGCCGGCTACGCCGAGGTGGTGAAGTACGGGCTGATCCGCCTGCCCGGCTTCTTCGCCTGGCTGGAGGAGAACGGCGAGCGGGTGGTCGCCGGCGACAGCGACGCCCGCCGCCACGCCGTCACGGAGAGCTGCCGGGCCAAGGCCGCCATCGTCGGCGCGGACGAGCGGGAGAGCGGCGACCGCGCCCTGCTCAACCTCGGCCACACCTTCGGCCACGCGCTGGAGGCGGCGACGGGCTTCGGCTCCCGCCTGCTGCACGGCGAGGCGGTGTCGATCGGGATGGTGCTGGCCTTCGACCTGTCGGTGCGGCTGGGGCTCTGCCCGGCGGCGGACGCCGAGAAGGCGCGCGCCCATCTGGCCCGCGTCGGCCTGCCGGTCCGCCCCACCGACATTCCCGGCGTGGAATGGGATGTCGACGGGCTGATCCTGTCCATGGCCAAGGACAAGAAGGTGAAGGACGGACGCATCGCCTTCGTGCTGGTGCGCGCGCTGGGCGACGCCTTCACCCAGCGCGACGTCGATCCGGCGGTGGTCCGGTCGCTACTGGAGGATGCCGTCGCCGGCTGATGCGGTGCACCATAATCCCTTGACCGTTGGGGTGGCAAACTGTCAGAGTTAACGACAGTTCCGATTCGCGTCCAAGATGCGAGGAAAAGCCGCCCCAAAAAGGGAGACTGGACATGCCGAACCGCAAGCTCATCCCCGACGTCATCAAGGACCAGCAGCTCGTCTGCCTGCCACCGGACGCCAGCGTCCGGGACGCCGCCGTTCTGATGGCGGAACGCCGCGTCGCCGCTCTTATGGTCACGCAGGACCGGCCGCAGGGGGGCCGCTCGCTCAAGGGCATCTTCACCGAGCGCGACCTCGCGTCCCGCGTCGTCGCCGCGGGACGGGACCCGGCTGCCACCCGGCTCTCCGAGGTCATGACCACCTCCCCCGATACGCTGGGGCCGGACGCCCACGCCTACGAGGCGCTGGACCTGATGGAGCGCCACCACTACCGCCATCTGCCGGTCACCGCCGACGGCGAATCGGACGGGACGGTGATGGGCATCGTCTCCATCCGCGACCTGTTCGCCGTGGTCCGTGCCCATCTGGAGGACGAGATCCGCGACCGCGAGGCCTTCATCTTCGGGTCGAACTACTCCGCCAGCGTTCCCCCGTAATCACGAGGCGCGTAATGCTGCAATGCGGCGAAGCCGGCTTGACCTGAACGCTGGCCCCACCGATATTCCCGGGTACGCCCCAACAACCCGGCCGTCCGAATTAGGCCGAACGTCAGAGAGTCCCATGCCGCTGTCCGAGCCCGCCGCACGCGAACCGATCCACACCCGGGAAGTCACCTGCCGGGGCTATCGGCGGACCGACGGGCTGTGGGATGTCGAAGGCCATCTGACCGATGTGAAGAGCTACGCCTTCCACACCGAACAGCGCGGCCAGATCCTGCCCGGCGACCCGGTGCACGGCATGTGGATCCGCCTGACGGTGGACAACGACCTGACCGTCCACGCGGTCGAGGCGGTGACGGAGAAGAGCCCCTACCGCACCTGCGGCTCCGTCACCCCCAATTTCCAGCGGCTGGTCGGGCTGAAGATCGGGCCGGGCTGGACCCGCGCGGTGAAGGAGCGGCTGGGCGGCATCCAGGGCTGCACCCATCTGGTGGAGCTTCTGGGGCCGATCGCCACCACCGCCTTCCAGACCATCTATCCCATCCTGGCACGCGAGCAGGCCGAGAAGGCCCGGGCGTCCGGCGGCGGCGAGGCGGGCAGCAAGGAGGACATGCTGCGCACCAAGCGCCCGGTGCTGCTGAACACCTGCCACATCTTCGACAGCAACGGCGAGGTCGTGCGGAAGAACTGGCCCGACCACTACACCGGCGACCGCCCGCGCGACGCCGCGGACTGAGGCGGCGGCGGACGCCGCGGCGGGAACGATCTGCCCGGGACAATGGCAAAGGGCGCGTCCGATGGACGCGCCCCTTTCTTTTCCCGAGTCGGGCTTCTCCCGAACCGGGGCGGTCAAGCCGTCACGCGTCCAGCGCGGACCGCAAGTTCTCACTGGGCCCGATCGGCTTCGCCGGCGGCGGCAGGGCGTCCGCCGTGGTTCCGGCCCCGCTCTCCGGATGCTCCAGCTCGTCCAGCGGCGGCAGGTCGAAAGGCGTGCCGACGAAGGGATCGCCGCCGCCATGCCCGGCTTTGACGTGGCCGTCCTCGGTGCAGGCCCGGCGGAAATAGGCCGCGATGAAGACGCGGACCGCCGAGGTCAGGGTGACCTCCGCGTTGTCCGCGCCCGGCCCGCGCCGCCGGATCTGCTCGTCCAGCCGGTCCTTGATCAGGGTGCAGAGGCCGTTGACCGTCAGGCCTTCGCGGCGGGCGATGTCCTCCAGAGCGTCCCACATGGTCGGCTCCAGACGCATGCTCGTGCGGCGCCCGGCAATCATGATGTTCATGCTCTTCAGCGGTTCCACACACGCGTTCGGATTGACTGTTAACCGCTTCTTCGGCCCGCGCTTCGCCATACGCCGCCCTCTCCACGAACCCGCCGGACGACGCGCGAAAAGTGCATCGCCCACGGCGCATTGATTGGTTGCATGCGCTGCACTCTACTAAATACAGCGAGAATTGCAACCACGGCAGCACTCCAATTATGTTTGAAGACGGAAAAGAACCTCTAGTAGTTGCACGCGTATGTATGCATTTGCAGGTGGCGCTTTTCCCTTGCTGCACGGGCGGCGGCACGGGGTTCTTGTCGGCGTTGCTGTCAGCGAGCCTCTTCCGGGGTCAGCGTGGTCAGGCCGAGAGCGTGAACGCGCTCCGCCATTTCTTGAGCGAGCAGGCCATAGACCAGCCGCTGGCGCTCCACGCGCGACTTTCCGGCGAAGGCGGCGGAGACGATGGTGACGTGGAAATGCGTCTCGCCTTCCGGGTGGGCGCCGCCATGGCCGGCGTGCCGACCGGAGTCGTCCTGGATGTCGAGCCGCTCGGGGGCCAGCGCGTCGGTCAGCTTCCGGCGCATGCGGGTGGCGTATTCCATGAGGGTCCTCATTGGGTCTGGGATGGTCGGGTTTGGGATTGAGGTGACGGCGCGGCACCGTTCCCGTCAAGCCGCCAATGCCGCAGACCGGCCATTTTCCACAGTTCGGCACCGCCCCCTTGCGTGCGCTTGCCAGAAAGGATGCCTCTTCCCATACTTCGCACATGAGCAAGCCACGCACCCGCTACGACTTCAGCCGCTACGACCAGCCGCGCACCGCCGTGCGCGCCTGCGATCATCCGGGCTGTGCCGGCGAGGGCGCGTACCGGGCGCCGAAGAGCCGCCGGCAGCTCAACGACTACTACTGGTTCTGCCTGGACCATGTGCGCGAATACAACCGCGCCTGGGACTATTACGCCGGCATGAAGCCCGAGCAGATCGAGGCCGAGGTCCGCCGCGACACCACGTGGCAGCGGCCGAGTTGGCCGCTCGGCTTCTGGGGGGTGCAGGAGAAGTTCCTGCGCGACCGCGCGATGCACGGCTTCAGCTTCGAGTTCGGGCGCGAGGCCGGCAAGGACCAGTCCGAGGAAAGCAAGCAGCGCCGGCAGGCCGCCCGCAGCGCGGAGGAGGAGGCGCTGGTCGTCCTCGACCTCGCCCCGCCGGTTGATTTCCCACGCATCAAGGCGCGCTACCGCGAGCTTGTGAAAATCCACCATCCCGACGCCAATGGCGGGGACAAGGTGGCCGAAGAAAAGTTGAAGGAGATCAATCAGGCCTACAACACGCTGAAAGCCTGCTATGGTGCGTAACCCCGACGGTTGGCCGGACCAGATTGGCCGGGCGGCCCCGACAACAGACACGTTGGAACGATAAGAACCTCCCATGCCTTCTCAAGGAGCCACCCAGGCCAGCTCGGCCCTGTTCGATCACGTTCCCGACATCACCCTGTCGGTGCGTCAAGTGTTCGGCATCGACAGCGACATGCAGGTGCCGGCCTTCAGCCAGCGCACGGAGCATGTGCCGGACATCGACGAAGCCTACCGCTTCGACCGCGACACGACGCTCGCGATCCTGGCGGGCTTCGCCTACAACCGTCGCGTCATGGTCCAGGGCTATCACGGGACCGGCAAGTCCACCCACATCGAACAGGTGGCCGCGCGCCTGAACTGGCCCTGCATCCGCATCAACCTGGACAGCCACATCAGCCGCATCGACCTGATGGGCAAGGACGCCATCGTCCTGCGCGACGGCGTCCAGGTGACGGAATACCGCGAAGGCATCCTGCCCTGGGCGCTGCAGCACGCCTGCGCGCTGGTCTTCGACGAGTATGACGCGGGCCGCCCCGACGTGATGTTCGTGATCCAGCGCGTGCTGGAGGTGGAAGGCAAGCTGACCCTGCTCGACCAGAACCGCGTCATCCGCCCGCACCCGGCCTTCCGCCTGTTCGCCACGGCGAACACCGTCGGGCTGGGCGACACCACCGGCCTCTACCACGGCACGCAGCAGATCAACCAGGGCCAGATGGACCGCTGGAACATCGTGGCGACGCTGAACTACCTGCCGGTGGACGCCGAGGTGAAGATCGTCGCCTCCAAGGTGCCGGAATATGACAGCGAGGCCGGCCGCAAGACCGTGGCGTCGATGGTGCGTCTGGCCGACCTCACCCGCGCCGGCTTCATCAACGGCGACATCTCCACCGTGATGAGCCCGCGCACGGTCATCACCTGGGCGCAGAACGCCAACATCTTCAACGACATCGCCTTCGCGTTCCGGATCACCTTCCTGAACAAGTGCGACGAGGTGGAGCGGCCGACCGTCGCCGAATACTACCAGCGCTGCTTCGGCACCGAGCTGCCGGAGACGGGGGTCCAGGCCAACCTGGTGTGACGGGGGGTGAAAAATCTGCCCGATTGCGGAGCACTGATTCTTCACGGATTACGCGGATTTGAACACGGATTTCATGGATGAGGGTTGTTCTGGACCAAAGGATTGAAGCCCTGACGGAGCGTGTCATTGGAGCCGGTTTCGAGGTCTTCAACACGCTCGGACAAGGTTTTGTCGAATCGGTCTATCAGAACGCCCTCGTTCATGAACTTCGCAGCCGCAGCCTGGACGTCGGGTTGGAGGTGCCATTTGGCATCTCCTATAAGGGCAGCTGCGTCGGGACCTACTTCGCGGACATCGTGGTCGAAGATCAGGTAATCGTCGAACTGAAGGTCGCCGAGGCCATCGGCCAGCCGCACATCAAGCAGGTGGTGAATTACCTGAGGGCCAGCCGGATGCCGGTCGGGCTTCTGCTGAATTTCGGCACACCAAGCCTGACGGTCCGGCGCGTCCTCCCATAAGAAGAATCCGTGTAATCCGTGCCAGAATCCGCGAAATCCGTGAAGTTTCCGCACTTCCCCAACTCTATCGACAGCCCGCCATGACCGACCGTGAAAACCCCGTCGAGGCCTTCAAGCGCTCCACCGCCGCCGCGGTGCGCGCCCTCTCCCGCCGGGCCGACGTGCAGGTGGGCTTCTCCACCGAGCCGCCCGGCGTCGCCGGACTGCGCGTGCGCATCCCCACCCCGGCGCGCGACCTGAACCCGCACGACGTCGCCACGCTGCGCGGCGCCGCGGACGCGGTGTCGCTGCGGCTGCGCTTCCACGACAACGCCATCCATCTCCAGCGCATGCCGCTGGGCGACAGCGCCCGCGCCGCCTACGACGCGCTGGAGCAGGCCCGCTGCGAGGCGCTGGGCGCCAGCCACATGCCCGGCGTGGCCGCCAACCTGGAGGCGGCGCTGGACGAGCGCTATCACAAGCAGGGCTTCGAGCGGCTGGAGGAGCGCGAGCAGGTCCCCCTGCCCGAGGTTCTGCGTCTGATCGCCCGCGAGGCGATGACCGGCGCCGCCCCGCCCCCCGCCGCCGAGCACGCGGTCAGCCTGTGGCGCGGCTGGATCGAGGAGCGGCTGGGCAAGGACCTGCACGGCCTCGCCGGCCACATGGCCGATCAGGACGCCTACGCCCGCGCCGTGCGCAAGCTGCTGACCGAGCTGGACATGGAGGTCGGCAACGACCCCGACGAGCCGCAGGAGCCGGAGGAGGACGAGCGCGACTCCGGCGAGAACGAGAACGAGCCGAACAAGGGCCAGACCCAGGGTGAGGACGACACCCAGAGCCAGGCCGAGTCGATGACCTCGCAGGAGACGCAGGAGTCCGACCAGGGCGAGCAGGCCGACGAGGGCACCGGCGAAGAAGGCGACACCGAGATGGGCCAGGGCGAAGGGGCGGAGGAGCCCGCCGGCCCCGGCCAGCCCTGGCGCCCGGAGGCGCGCGGCCGCAACGAGCCCGACCCCAACGCCTACAAGCCCTTCACCACCCGCTTCGACGAGGTGGTAGACGCCGCGGAGCTGTGCGATCCGGAGGAGCTGGCCCGGCTGCGCCACATGCTGGACCAGCAGCTCGTCCATCTCCAGGGGGTGATCTCCAAGCTGGCCAACCGCCTGCAGCGCCGCCTCCTGGCCAAGCAGCAGCGGTCGTGGGAGTTCGACCTGGACGACGGCATCCTCGACGCCGCCCGTCTCGCCCGCATCGTCGTGAACCCGGTCCTTCCCCTCTCCTTCAAGAAGGAGAAGGAGATGGACTTCCGCGACACGGTGGTGTCGCTGCTGATCGACAACTCCGGCTCGATGCGCGGGCGTCCGATCTCCATCGCCGCGATGAGCGCCGACATCCTGGCCCGCACGCTGGAGCGCTGCGCGGTGAAGGTGGAGGTGCTGGGCTTCACCACCCGCGCCTGGAAGGGCGGGCAGGCGCGCGAGCACTGGATCTCCTCGGGCAAGCCCGCCAACCCCGGCCGCCTGAACGACCTGCGCCACATTATCTACAAGGACGCCGACCAGCCCTGGCGCCGCGCCCGCAAGAATCTCGGCCTGATGCTGCGCGAAGGCATCCTGAAGGAGAACATCGACGGCGAGGCGCTGATGTGGGCGCACAACCGCCTGATCGGGCGGCCCGAGCAGCGGCGCATCCTGATGGTGATCTCCGACGGCGCGCCGGTGGACGATTCGACCCTGTCGGTCAACGCCGGCAACTATCTGGAGCGGCACCTGCGGCAGGTGATCGAGTACATCGAGACCCGCTCGCCGGTGGAGCTGGTGGCCATCGGCATCGGCCACGACGTGACCCGCTACTACCGCCGCGCCGTCACCATCGTGGACGCCGAGCAGCTGGGCGGCACCATGATGAACAAGCTGGCCGAGCTGTTCGACGAGGACGACCGACGGGGTCGCAGCGGCTGGCGCTGAGGCCGGCCCCCGGACCGGAAACGAAAACGGCGCGGATCACTCCGCGCCGTTTTTTCTTTAATGCCATCCGGTTCGTCCGGTCACTGCAGGCTGCGCTGCATCTCTTCGAAGTTGCGCGAGAAGCCGTTCAGCGGGAAGTCGATGTCGCGCTTGCCGGCGCGCAGGAAGTTCACGCGGACCAGAACCGTGGAGCCGTTGCGGAACTGGTCGACCACGCGACCCGACACGAAGTTCGGGAACATGCACATGTTCAGCGTGGCGATCTGCGTCTCGATGCGCGGCTGGCGGTCGACGCGGATGGCGCAATTGTCGATCATGCCCTGGCTGGTCGTCAGGAACAGGTGGTAGTCGTTGCCGGTCGGGATGACGCTCAGCGCCACGAAGCCGACCTCCTTGCCGTCGTCGAACAGCCGGTAGTTCATCAGCCGGCAGACCTTGGTGTCGGTCATGCGGTCGATCTCGCAGCGGCTGGTCCATGCGCCTTCCGGGCCATACTCGGCGGCGGATTTGGAGAAATCGACGGCGGAGGCCGGCGTGGCGGCCAGCGCGGACAGAAGCGCCGCACCAAAAGCGAAAAGACCTGTCCAACGCATCCTGACGCTCCCCATCTGTCGTCCCGATCGGCCGCTCAAACTTCCGCCCGGCGGCGGGTATCGCGAACGGATTATAGGCATACCCCAAAGACGAACAAGCCTTTACACCTTTGGTTGGCGTGTTGGTCCCGGATGATCGTCCCGCTCCGCATCCTTTCTGAATATTGAGAATCGTTATCGTTCACGCTTGACACCCCGTCCCCCGAATGGTCAAGTCGGCGCATGAGAACGCTTCGCAATTGCGGGCGCCAACAGGCAAGAATTCGGGAGTCACGAGGATGCACATCGGATCGCGCGGCGTCTTTGCCGCCACCTTCGCCGCCACGCTGCTGACCATGACGGGTCTCGCCAGCGCCGCCGAGGTGAACGTCTATTCCGCGCGCCATTACGATGTGGACAAGGACCTCTACGACGCCTTCACCAAGAAGACCGGCATCAAGATCAACGTCATCGAGGGCAAGGAAGAGGAGCTGATCGAGCGGATGAAGACCGAAGGCGGCAACAGCCCCGCCGACGTGTTCATCACCGTCGACGCCGGCCGCCTGTGGCGCGCCCAGGAGGCCGGCCTGCTCCAGCCGACCCGTTCCAAGGTCATGGAAGAGGCCATCCCGGCCCACCTGCGCGAGCCGGAAGGCCATTGGTTCGGCATTTCCAAGCGCGCCCGCATCCTGGTCTACAACAAGGCCTCGGTGAAGCCGGGCGAGATCAAGACCTACGAGGAGCTGGCCGATCCGAAGTGGAAGGACCGCGTCCTCGTCCGCTCCTCGACCAGCGTCTACAACCAGTCGCTCGTCGGCTCGCTGCTCGCCGCCCATGGCGAGAAGGCGACGGAGGATTGGGCCAAGGGCGTCGTCGCCAACATGGCGCGCAAGCCGCAGGGCGGCGACACCGACCAGATCAAGGGCGTGGCCGCCAACGAAGGCGACGTGGCCGTGACCAACACCTACTACTTCGCCCGCATCGCCTCCTCCACCAAGCCGGAAGACAAGGCCATCGCGGACAAGCTGGGCGTGATCTTCCCCAACCAGGACGGTCGCGGCACCCATGTGAACGTCTCCGGCGCCGGCGTCATGAAGAACGCGCCGAACAAGGAGCAGGCCATCCAGTTCCTGGAGTATCTGGTCAGCCCCGAGGCCCAGAAGATGTTCACGGAGAAGAACTACGAGTACCCGATCGTCGCCGGGGCCGAGACCGCGCCGGTGCTGGTCTCCTGGGGCAAGTTCAAGGAAGACCCGCTGAACGCCGCCGTCTACGGCAAGAACAACGCCGAAGCTCTGAAAATCATGGATCGCGCCGGCTGGAAGTAAGCCACCGTCCGGCGTAAAGAAAGGGCGCGTCCCAGCGGTGGAGACGCGCCCTTTTCATTTTTTGCGTTCAGAAAGTCAGAACATTCCTTCCTCGTAGTCGCGGTAGGCCTGCATCACCTCCTCGCGGCTGTTCATGACGAAGGGGCCGCCCCAGGCCACCGGCTCGCCGATCGGACGGCCGGAGAGCAGCAGGAAGCGCGCGCCGGAGGGGCCGGCGGTGATCTCCGCCCGGTCGCCCTCGCCCAGCACCAGCACCCGCGGCCCGCCCAGCCGGACCGAGCTGCCGGGCGCCACCACCGATCCCTCGAAGACCACCAGCGCCGCCGCATGGCCGGCGGGCACCGGTTCGGAGAAGGTGGCACCCGCCGGCAGATTGACGTCGAAGTAGCGGGCCTCCGTCGGGCCGCTGCGCACCGGGCCGGCGGTGCCGTTGCCGGTGGTGCCGGCGATCACCGTCACCGTGGTCCCGTCCTCCCGCGTCTCGACCGGGATACGGTCGGCGGCGAACTCCTGATAGGCGGGCTCCGACATCTTCAGCCGTCCCGGCAGGTTGATCCAGAGCTGGAAGCCCTTCATCAACCCTTCGGTCTGCTCCGGCATCTCGGAATGGATCACGCCGCGCCCGGCGGTCATCCACTGCACGCCGCCGGTCTCGATCACGCCCTCATGGCCGTGGTTGTCCCAGTGGCGCATGCGACCGGCCAGCATGTAGGTGACCGTCTCGAAACCGCGGTGCGGGTGGTCGGGGAAGCCGGCCAGATAGTCCTGCGGCGTGTCGGACCCAAAATAGTCCAGCATCAGGAAGGGGTCGAGCATGCGCAGGCGCGGCGTGCCGACCATGCGGGTCATGCGCACGCCGGCCCCGTCGGACGCCTCCATGCCTTCGACGGCGGTCAGGACGGGACGGACGGTTTCGGCGGTCATCGGACGCTCTCCTCAAGCAACATCGCTGAGAGAGAGGTATTCTTTCCAGGACGCCGGATAAAGCCCCACCGCCGCTCAACACTGTTGCGGCGGGGACAACAGCGTCATTCGTCCGTCTGGCCGGGGCGGGAGCGGCTGATGGACAGGCTGAGCAGGATCACCGGCACGATGCCGACCGCGACGATGGCCAGCGCCCCGGTGGCGGCCTCGGTCAGCCGCTCGTCGGAGGCCAGCGTGTAGACTCGCACGGCCAGCGTGTCGAAGTTGAAGGGCCGGACGATCATCGTCGCCGGCAACTCCTTCATCACGTCGACGAAGACCAGCAGGCCGGCGGTCAGCAGGCTGCCCCACATGATCGGCGCGTGCACCCGGATCAGCGTCCGCCCCGCCGTGTGGCCGAGCACGCGCGAGGCGAAATCCATTGTCGGGCGGATCTTGCCCAGGCTGGCCTCGATCGTGTTGAAGGACACCGCCAGGAAGCGCACCAGATAGGCGAACAGCACCGCCGCGATGGTGCCGCTCAGCAGCAGGCCGGTGGACACCCCGAAGGTCTGGCGCATGAAGGCGTCGACGGCGTTGTCGAGATGGGCGAAGGGAATCAGCACGCCGACCGCGATCACCGAGCCGGGAATGGCGTAGCCCATGGCGGCGACGCGCACCGCGCCCTTCAGCAGCGGCGTCGGGCGCAGCCGCTGCCCGTAGGCGAGGACCAGCGCCAGCGACACCGCCAGCACCGCGGCCAACGCCGCCAGCGTGAAGCTGTTGCGGGCCAGCGTCAGGAACACCGGCCCGAAAGCCTGATCCCCCGCGGTGACCGCCATGCGGACCAGCAGACCGGCGGGCAGCAGGAAGCCGAGCAGAAGCGGCAGCCCGCAGGCCGTCATGGCGGCCGCCGCGCGCCAGCCCTTCAGCTCATGCTTGGGCAGGCGGCGGTAACGGGTGGTGGTGTGGTGGTAGCGGGCCTGCCGGCGCGACCAGCGCTCCATCAACACCAGCACCAGGACGAACATCATCAGCACGGCGGCCAGCTGCGCCGCCGCCACCGGCTGTCCCATGGCGAACCACGTCCGGTAGATGCCGGTGACGAAGGTGTTGACCGCGAAATACTGCACCGTGCCGAAATCGGCCAGCACCTCCATCAGCACCAGCGCCAAACCGGCCACGATGCTGGGGCGGGCCAGCGGCAGCGCCACCGTGAAGAAGCTGCGCCACGGCCCGCGGCCGAGCGTACGGCTGACCTCCAGCACGCAGACGGACTGTTCCAGGAAGGCAGCGCGCGACAGCAGATAGACGTACGGGTAGAGCACCAGCGTCATCATCAGCGCGGCGCCTTCGAGCGTACGGATGTCCGGAAACCAGTAATCCCGCCGCGACCAGTGGAAAACCTCGCGCAGCGCGGTCTGCACCGGGCCGACGAACTGGAGCAGGTCGGTGTAGACGTACGCCATGACATAGGCCGGCACCGCCATCGGGAGCAGCAGCGCCCATTCCAGCGTACGGCTGCCGGGGAACCGGCACATGGTGACCAGCCAGGCGGTGCCCACCCCGATGACCAGCGTGCCCACCCCCACCCCGAAGACGAGGCGCACGGTGTTCAGCAGATACTCCGCCAGCACCGTGTCGACCAGATGCTGCCACACTCCGTCCGTCGGCACGAAGACGCGGCTCATCACCGCCAGCACCGGCAGGGCGACCAGCGCCGCGATCACCAGCGTCGCCAGCGTCCAACCGCTGAAACCGATGCGTTGCCAAAGGGAGGAATGGAAGCCGGCGGCCTGAACCGGGCCGCCCGGCGTCGGGCCGGGGGTTTGAAAGGTGTCCGTCGTCAAGGCCGGTTACGCCCATAGGGATGTGTCGAACGGGAGCCCTATGGTCTCACACTGTGCGAATAACTCGCAATGACAACATGCCGCATCCCTTTCCCGTGAGGGTATGACAGGGATGCGGCCGCCGTTTGTGGTTACTTGGTGCCGAACATGCGGTCGCCGGCGTCGCCCAGGCCGGGGACGATGTAGGCGTTCTCGTCGAGATGGCTGTCGAGCGAGGCGGTGAAGACCTTCACCCGCGGGTGGGCGGCGGCGAAGACGCGCATGCCCTCGGGCGCCGCGACCAGCGCCATGAAGCGGATGTTCTCGTCGTCCACGCCGTGGCGGTTCAGCACATCGCAGGCGTGGACGGCGGAATTGCCGGTCGCCAGCATCGGGTCCACCACGATGAACAGGCGGCCTTCCGCCTCCGGCAGCTTCACCAGATACTCGTGCGGCATCTTGGTGTCGTGGTCGCGGTAGAGGCCGATATGCCCCTCGCGCGCCGACGGCACCAGCTCGTGCAGGCCCTGGGCCATGCCGAGGCCGGCGCGCAGCACCGGCACGATGGCCAGCTTCTTGCCGGCGATGACCGGCGCGTCCATGGGCTGGAGCGGCGTGTCGATCCGCTCGGTCGTCAGGGGCAGGTCGCGGGTGATCTCATAGCCCATCAGCAGCGAAATCTCGCGCAGCAGGGTGCGGAAGCCGCCGGTGGAGCGTTCCTTGGCCCGCATCAGCGTCAGCTTGTGCTGGATCAGCGGGTGGTCGAGGATGAACAGATTGGGAAATTCGGTGTGGGTGCGCATGGATCTCGTGCCGCGGCCTGTCTAGACCCCGATCCTAACCCGGCGGACCCGCTTCGGCCAAGCCGCCCTTAAGCGATGCCGCCGGATGCGCCGCTCGGGAGACGATAATCAGCGGCGGTTGGGAAGCGCCGATCGCTCCGCCGCAACCTCCGGCTGGTCCAACCCATAGCGGACCACGCGGTTGCGGCCGCTGTTCTTCGCCTGATAGAGGGCGCGGTCGGCGCAGACCACCATCTCCTCCACCGGCAGATCCTCCCCGGCCTCGACCAGCCCGAAGGAAGCGGTGACCGCGATCCGCCGCCCGTCCGGCAGCGTCACCGGGGTCCGCGCCAGTTCGCCGCGCAGCCGCTCGATGACCCGGAAGCCCTCGGCGAGGCCGGTTTCCTTCAGGCAGATCAGGAACTCCTCCCCGCCCATGCGGAAGGCCTCGTCGAAGCTGCGGATACCCCGGCTGATGGCGGCGGCGGTGGCGGCCAGGACGCGGTCGCCGATGTCGTGGCCGTAGGTGTCGTTGATGCCCTTGAAGCGGTCGATGTCGCAGATGGCGACGCAAAAGGCCGGACCGTTGCGGCGGAAGCGGTTGTGCTCGCGCTCCAGCGCCTCCTGCATACCGCGGCGGGTGCGCAGGCCGGTCAGCGGGTCCAGCCCGCTCGCCGCCGCACCGAAGGCGCGTTCGACCCGGCGCAGATGCAGGACGAACTCCTCGAAACGGGCGATCACCCCCTCATAGTCGGCCTCGCTGGGGCTCTCGCCGTCGGCCGCCTTCAGCAGAAGCAGCTTGGCCTTGCGGTGCATCTGCTCGTGCAGGGTGACCAGCTTCTCCACGGCGGGCTGGTGGGCCAGATCGTCGGCGTTGACCGCCACGCACCACGCCGCGAAGGAGGCCGGGGCCGACACCCGCTCGCCCCCCTCCCCGCCGCGGAAGAACACGGCGCGGTGCCATTGCCCAATCCATCGCAAATGCTCGTCCAGGACGAGGCCGAGGCTGTCGGATGGCGAGCGTGTGTCGGACGAGTTGGTCATCGGGCTTGCAGGGCTTCCCTTCGGACACATCCACCGGTCGCGCCCGGGGGATGCCAACAGTATCGCACGAAGTCATAACCCGGGTCCGCAACCCGGTCGTGCGATTAAGTTGTGCCCATCCGCCAAAAGGGAAAGACCCCCGGCAACATCAAATTTTATTCAAATACCCCGCCGCGACGCGGTGTCACAGCCCGGCCACGCTGTCGAGGAAGCGGCGGATCAGCTCCGGGTCCTTGTGGCCGGGACGGTCCTCCACCCCCGACGACACGTCGAGCGCCGTGGCACCGGTGGTCCGCACGGCTTCCGCCGCGTTCTCCGGCTTCAGCCCGCCGGACAGCATCCAGGGCTTCGGCCAGCTCCGCCCGGCGAGCAGCGTCCAGTCGAAGGCGATGCCGTTGCCGCCCGGCAGCGCCGACACCTTGGCCGGCGGCTTGGCGTCGAACAGAAGCCGGTCGGCCACCTCGGCGGCCTCCAGAGCGGCGGCCAGATCCTCCGGCCCGCCGACCTTGATCGCCTTCATCACCGGGATGTTGAAGGCGGCCTTCACCTCGGCGATGCGGCGCGGCGTCTCCTTGCCGTGGAGCTGGATCAGGTCGAAGGGGACCTGGCTGACCACATGCTCCAGGAAGTCGTTTTCCGGATCGACGAACAGCCCGACCGTGCGCACGCCCGTGGGGACCAGCCGCGCCAGCTCCGCCGCCATGGACGGCGCGATGGAGCGCGGGCTCGGCGGGTAGAAGACGAAACCGACATAGCGCGCCCCGCCGGCCACGGCGGCGTGCAGCGACAGGGGCTCGGTGAGGCCACAGATCTTCACGCTAACGGGCATGGGGAAGGGTCCTTACAGTTCCGAAACGATGCGTCGGGCGGCGGCTTCGGGGTCGGCGTCGCCGGTGATCGGGCGGCCGATGACCAGATGGTCCGCCCCGGCGGCCAGCGCCTCGGCGGGGGTCATGACGCGCTTCTGGTCGTTGGCGGCGGCCCAGGCGGGGCGGATGCCCGGCACCATCAGGATGAAGTCCGGCCCGCAGGCCTCGCGGATCAGCGCCACCTCGGCGGGGGAGCACACCACACCGTCCACCCCCGACTCCTTGGCGAGCAGCGCCAGCCGCTTCACCTGATCGGCGACCGGGACGCTCTGCCCGACGGCCTGGAGGTCGGCGGCGTCCATGCTGGTCAGCACGGTGACGGCGAGGATCTTCGGACGGTCGGCGCCCGCGCTCGCCGCGGCGTCCGCCGCCGCGCGCATCATCGCCGGGCCGCCGGAGGTGTGGATGGTCAGGAAGGCGGGCTTCAGCGGCAGCGCCGCCCGGATTCCGCCCGCCACCGTGTTGGGGATGTCGTGCAGCTTGAGGTCGAGGAACAGCGGCGGGCCGTCTTCGCCGATCACCGCGCGGATGCCCGCCGGGCCGTGGGCGATGAAGAACTCCAGCCCCAGCTTGATCCCGCCGACCACCCCAGCGATCCGCCGGCCGAGGTCGCGGGCGGTGTCGAGGTCGGTCGTGTCGACGGCGCAGAAGATGCGCGAGGCGGGCGCGATGCTGGGCGTGCTCATGGAAAAACGGCTCTCCGAACCCTGGAAGGTGGTGATGGCGCGCAGCCTAACAAGGGCCGGCGGCAATCACCAGACTTCCGGGGCACGAAGTCGCCTTATCCCTCCCGCAGGCAACCCCACGGGAGGGTCGTGGGCCGCCTGAGGTCAGATCTTCCGGTCCGGGTCGCGGTCAAGTCCACGGTCCACCGGTCGGTCGCCGGGCATACGGTCGCGGTCCGAAGGAAGATCGGCCGGACGGTCGGCGCCGGTGCCGCGGGCGTCGTCGATCTCCACCTCGGTCCGGCGGACCGTGTCGGACACCGTCTGCGCGCGCTCCTCGGCCTCCTTGCGGATCACCACCTCCTCCCGGATCCGCGCGGTCTTTTCGACCACCGCTTCCTCGTCCGTCTCGCTCACTTCGATGGTGCGCTCCTGGAAGGCTTCGGGGGGCAGGTCGCTGACGGGTCGATCCACCGGGCGGCGTTCGACCGTCACCTTTTCATCGCGCAGGCGGACCTGTTCCTCCACCGGTGTCTCGGTCATGTAGCTGCGGACGCGGACGGACCCGCGTTCCACCTCCCGCTTGCCGACGTTCAGCTGTTCCTCGACCACGGGAATGCGCTGCTCCTCGCCCGATCCAACCGCGCCGGCATGGCGGGTGGTTTCGGTGCTGCGGGCCGTGTCGGTTTCGACCCGTCCCACCGTGCCTTCGGTGTTGACGTCACGCAGGGACGCCGCGGCGGCGCCCAAGCCGGAGCTGTAGCGCGTGCGCTCCTCGGTGGCCTGGGTGTGGTCGTAATCCGTGGCGGAGGCGTCGTAGCCGGTCCAGCCGGTCTCCCGATAACTCCGACCGCGGTCGGCGATGTCCACCGGGCCATGCTGCTCGATGATGGCCAAGGCCTCGTCGCATTGCGCGTCCTCGACGCGGCCGACCAGAAGAACGCCGCCGCGGCGTATGCCCTCCGCGAAAATCTCCGCGTCGTCCCGCGTCACTCCCATGCGAGTCAGCATCGACAGGCGCTTGTCGCGGGCGTTGAAGTTCAGGTCCTCCCCGAAATCGGCGGCGTGGCGCCAGCTTTCCAGCCGGCCCTCGGTGCCGGTTCCCAGATTGGCGCTGTCGGCGCCCATCATGGTGAAGTCCTGGCGCAGGTTCCGGGCCTGCAGCTCGCCAAGCACGCGTTCGGCGCTGGACAGATCGTCATACAGCGCGACGATGGTTTTCCTGTTCATCAGCCTACTCCTGTGGAGGCAATGTTTCGGACCGCTGCGCGTCGGCGCGCGCCGCGTCGTCCCTGGTGACGACAGCGTCTTCGGAGCGCAACGTCTCGGTGACGCGCTCGGTGCGCCGGGTCGTCTGTTTGCGAATGTGCAGTTCTTCTTTGAGGACCAGCCGTTTCGTCACGACCAGTTCTTCTTCGAGGATCGGAACGATCAGCACATCGCCCTCGTACCGCGGCTCCGGCGCGGCATCGACCGGGCGACCCACCGGAACGCGAAGGACCTCCACCGCCTCGCTGGAGAGATCCTGTTCCACGGCTTCCTCACGCTCGCGGACGACCGTGGTGATCCGCAAGCGGCCGGTTTCGACCGTGTGCTTTCCGACAGACAGGGTTTCCTCGTAAAGAGGGACGGCTTCCTCGGAGACGGCCCGCTCCGGCGGTGCGCGTTCCTGTGGCATGGCCGCCGCCTCGGCGCTCAGAGGAAGATGAACAGGGCGACGAGGATCACCAGCACGACGAGCGCGATGACCCACCAGTTCATCCCGGTCGAGCCAGCCGGCGCCGTCCGGTTCCCGTCCGTGTCATAGACACCCACTTTCCGCGGTTCATCGGCCATGGGGCTTACTCCCTGTCTGTGTGGATTGGGGCGGTTTGCCTTGGTTGCCCATTTCCAACAGGAGGGACACGGCGCCGTTCCGTGCGTCCGGTCAGCGCCCCGCGGCCCAGAGGGATAGGCCGGCTGCCCGTGCCGGATCGCCGATGGCGGCGGCCAGCGCCTCGCCCAGCGCCGGGGCGAACTTGAAGCCGTGGCCGGAGCAGGCGCTCATCAGCCAGCAGCGGGCGGACAGCGGCTCGACCACGAAGCGCTCGTCGTCGGTCACCGTGTAGAAGCAGGTCGCCGCGTTGGCGAGGCTGTAGCGGTGGCCGTCCGCCAGCACCCGGCGGGCGCGGTCCAGCACGTCGCGCGCCTCATCCGGATCGGGATCGCGGTCGGTGTCCGGGTCGCCGGCGCGCGAGAAGCGGTGGTCGCCCGCCTTCATCGTCGTGCCGGCCACCGGGGGCACGACATAAACCCCGCTCTCCCCGTCCGCGTCGATCAGCATCGGCGCCTTGGCCCAGACGCGGCGCAGGCCCTCCGGCGGCATCAGATAGGCCACGACCTGCCGCGACGGGGTCAGGCGCGCCGCCGTCTCCGGCAGCAGCTTGGTCACCCAGGCCCCGGCGGCGACCACCAGCGCGTCGGCGCCGATGGTCCGGCGGTCGGCGAGCGTCACGGTGGCGCGCTCCGCGTCGATGGCCGTCACGGGGGCACGCGCATGAACCGTCACCCCCAGCGCGTTCAGATGGTGGCTGAGCAGCTCCACGATGCGCCCGGCGAGCAGCACGCCGCCCGACTCCAGATGCAGACCCTCGGCCACGGCGTTGGCGTCGACCAGAGGGAACTCCGCAGCGATCTCCGCCGGGGTCAGGCGGCGGAAGGGATGGGCCAGCGACTCCAGCACATCAGCGCTGTCGGCCAGCCAGCGCCGCCCGTCCTCCGCCGAGGCGGTGCAGAGCGTGCCGCTGGGGACCAGCAGCCGCTCGCCCAGGTCGGCCCACAGCCGCTCCCACGCCTGGAAGGCGGTGTCGGCCATGCGGGCGTAGCCGGCGCTGGCGCCGTAGGCGTGGCGGAACAGCCGGTGCTGGTCGACGGAGCTGCCGAAGGGGTTGGGCACCTGGCCCTGGTCGAAGACCGCGACCTCGTGCCCGGCGCGGGCCAGCGCCCAGGCGGTGCACAGCCCCATGATGCCGGCGCCGACGACGGTGATGCGGAGAGTCATGATGGGAAAACGCCTCAGCGGATCGTGTCGTTGTGGATCACCATCTCCACCGCCAGCTGGGCGGCGCAGAGGTCTTCCAGCGCGGTGCCGACCGACTTGAACAGGGTGATCTGGTCGTAGAAGCGGCGCCCGGCGCGCTGGCCGCGGGTGAGATCGTAGAGGTCGCCGGCGATGTCCGCGTCGGTCAGGATGCCGGCCCTCATCGGCTGGACGATGTCCCCCGCCTCCGTGCAGGCCCCCTCGCGGGTGTCCACGAAGACGCGGGAGCGGCGGATGCAGTCGTCGTCGGCCTCGCGCATCTCCGGGGTGAAGCCGCCGACGAGGTCGAGATGGGCGCCCGGCTGAAGCCATTCGCCACGGATCAGCGGCTCCTTCGCCAGCGTGGCGCAGGAGATCACCTGGGCGCCGCGCACCGCCCCTTCCAGGTCGGCCGTGGCCTCGATGCGGAATTTCGGGCGGTGGAAGCGGCTGGCCACCTTCTTCGCCTTCTCGAGGCTGCGGCCCCAGACCAGCACATGCTTGATCGGCAGGACGGTGGAGAAGGCCTCGATCAGCTCGGGCGCCAGCGCCCCGGTGCCGACCATCAGCAGCCGCTCCGAGTCGGGCCGCGCAAGGTAGGAGGCGGCGAGGGCGGAGGCCGCGGCGGTGCGCCGCTTGGTCAGGGCGGTGCCGTCCAGAACCGCCTGGGGCATTCCCGTCTTGCCGTCCATCAGCAGGTAGAGGCCCTGCACCGCCGGCAGATCCTTCGCCCCGTTGTCGGGGAAGACGGTGACCACCTTGACGCCGATGGACTGGTTGACCTGCCAGGCCGGCATCAGCAGCAGCGTGCCGTCGCTCTGGCCGTAGGTCTCGACCGTGTGGTGGTGCCGCATCGGCACCTCGACCCCGGCGCGGAAGGTGTGCCGCATGCGCTCGATCAGCATGCGGAAGTGCAGGACGGATTTCAGCTCGGCTCCGGTGACGGTGCGCATCGGCGGCTCCCTCCACAGGTCCGGCAAAGCGGAACCCCCCTTCCGCCCCCCGGCCGGACGGGAGGCCGAAGGGGTTACCGGCGGGCGGTCAGTGGACCGTGGTCGCCGGCAGGGCGGCGCCGGACCCGGTCACCGCGGGCAGGCCGGCGGTGCCGGACAGCGGGCGGTTCATCTCGGCCAGACGCTTCTCCGCGGCGGCGGCGCGGGCCTGCGTCTCCTTCAGCTCGCGCTCCAGATAGGACACGCGGTCGGTCGAGCGGCGGGCGCGGCGGCGATGGCGGCGCTGGGCGTTCCAGGCGACAACGCCCCCGGCCAGGAAGCCGATCACCAGCGCCACCAGCGTGGCGAGGTAGACCGGCACCTCCAGCGTGAAGGGCAGCGGCCAGAGCGACAGCGTGACCAGGCCACGGTTGGAGATGGCGAACAGCACCGCGGCCAGCGCGATGGGAACGGCGATGATGAGGGCGATGAAACGCACGGGTGTGGTCCTCGTATCCATGATCGGGTGTCCGTGGTCTGGCGGGGCAACGCCGGGTCCGGGCCGATGATTCAGTGACGGGCTGTCAATGAACGGACATCATTCGTCGGTGTTCAAGCGCTCGCGCAACTGTTTTCCGGTCTTGAAGAAGGGGATCGCCTTCTCGCCCACCTCGACGGCCTCGCCCGTGCGCGGGTTGCGGCCGGTGCGGGCGTCGCGGCGCTTGACGGAGAAGGCGCCGAACCCGCGCAGCTCCACCCGGTCGCCGCGGGCGAGCGCTTCGGAGATCTCGTCGAAGATGGTGCCGACGATCTTTTCGATGTCGCGCTGGTACAGATGCGGATTGCGCTCCGCGAGCCGTTGAATCAGCTCCGATTTGGTCATGGCGATTCCGTTTCCCCCGGTTCGAGCGCCCTTGCACCGCGCTCCTTGACCTGCGCGCAAGCGTGCCACCGGGCCCTGAGACCGTCAAGCTAAGCCTTTCTGGCGGAACCCTTTTCCCGGCGACGCTTCGGCTTGCGCGGGCGGTGCCGGGAAAAAGGACTGAAATGTGATTAATCCGTCTTACGGATTGCCTTAGAGCACACCATTTCCGATGAGATGGTTGGCAACGGTCCCGGTCGCCGGACCCGGTTGGAGGTTCGCCATGACACACGCCCATCACACCGGCCCCTCCGACCCGCTGGCCGGCCTGCCCTACGCGGACCGCGTCCGCACCGTCACCACCGCCCAGGCGCTGGGCTGGCTGCGGGCGGGCTGGGCGGACCTGCGCGCGTCGGGCTGGGTCAGCCTCGCCTACGGCGCCCTGTTCGTCGCCATCGGATTCGCGCTGACCGGTGGGTTGGTCCTGGCCGGGATGGCCTATCTGATCGCGCCGATGATCGGCGCCTTCCTGCTGATCGCCCCGCTCCTGGCGCTCGGACTCTATCGGATTTCCAAGGACGTTGAGGAAGGGCGCCGGCCCAGCCTGTGGCGGGCGCTGACCGCGTGGCGGGCCAACCCCTACCACATCCTGACCGCCGGCCTGATCCTGATGCTCTATGTGATGATCTGGGCGCGGATGAACGTGGTGGCCTTCGCCCTGTTCTTCCCGCACGAGGCCATCGCGCTCGACCATTTCGTGGCGCAAATGTTCAGCCTCGACGGGCTGATCTTCACCGCCTTCATCACGGCGCTGGGCTTCGCCTTCGCCGCCTTCGCCTTCATCACCAACGTCACCGCCCTGCCGATGATGATGGACCGCCCGGTGGACGTCTTCGCCGCGGCGCTGGCCTCGGCCATGGCGGTGCTGCGCAACCCGCGCGTCATGGCTCTGTGGGCCGGGCTGATCGTTCTGGTGACCGGCGCCGGGCTGCTGACCGGCTTCCTCGGGCTGATCGTCGCCCTGCCCCTGGTCGGGCATGCGAGCTGGCACGCCTACCGCGACCTCATCAAGGAGGACGAGGAGGGGTGAGAGCGGTTTGAAAAAGGAAAAAGCCGCCGCGGGGTGACCGCGGCGGCTTTTTCTTTGGCGTAGGTGCGGGAGACGGGCCCCCTCCCCGACCCTCCCCCGCTTTCGCAGGGGAGGGGGAGAGAAATGCCTTACTCGTCGTTCTGCTGCTTGCGCTTCAGAGCCGCACCCAGGATGTCGCCCAGCGAGGCGCCCGAGTCGGACGAACCGTACTCGGCCATCGCCTGCTTCTCCTCCTCCATCTCGCGGGCCTTGATGGACAGCGAGATGCGGCGGGAGCCGCGGTCGATCTGGGTCACCTTCGCGTCGACCTTCTCGCCGACGGCGAAGCGGTCCGGACGCTGCTCCGAACGGTCGCGGGACAGGTCCGACTTGCGGATGAAGCCGGTGTAGCCCTCGCCGACCGTGACCTCGATGCCACCGTCGGTGACCTGGGTGACGGTGCAGGTGACGACCTCGTTCTTCTTCAGGCCGGCCGTGGCAGCCTCGAACGGATCGTTCGCGAGCTGCTTGATGCCGAGGGAGATGCGCTCCTTCTCGACGTCGACGTCCAGGACCTTGACCTTGACGCGGTCGCCCTTCTTGTACTCGGCGATGGCCTCCTCACCCGACTTGTTCCAGTCGAGGTCGGACATGTGGACCATGCCGTCGATGTCGCCCGGCAGACCGACGAACAGACCGAACTCGGTGATGTTCTTGACCTCGCCTTCCAGCTCCGTGCCCGGGCCGAACTTGTCGAGGAAGGTCTCCCACGGGTTGTCCAGGCACTGCTTGAGGCCCAGGCTGATGCGGCGCTTCTGCGGATCGACGTCCAGGACCATGACCTCGACTTCCTGCGAAGTCGACACGATCTTGCCCGGATGGACGTTCTTCTTCGTCCAGGACATCTCCGAGACGTGCACCAGGCCCTCGATCCCCGGCTCCAGCTCCACGAAGGCGCCGTAGTCGGTGATGTTGGTGACGCGACCCTTGAACCGCGAGCTGACCGGGTACTTGGCTTCCACGCCTTCCCACGGATCGGCTTCCAGCTGCTTCATGCCGAGGCTGATGCGCTGGGTCTCCGGGTTGAAGCGGATGACCTGGACCGTGACGGTCTGGCCGATCTGCAGGGCCTCGGACGGGTGGTTGATGCGGCGCCACGCGATGTCGGTGACGTGCAGCAGGCCGTCGACGCCACCCAGATCCACGAACGCGCCGTAGTCGGTGATGTTCTTGACCACACCCTGCAGAACCTGGCCTTCCTTGAGGTTGGCCACCAGCTCCGAACGGGCCTCGGCGCGGCTCTCTTCGAGCACGGCGCGACGCGACACGACGATGTTGCCGCGCGAGCGGTCCATCTTCAGGATCTGGAACGGCTGCGGGGTGCCCAGCAGCGGGGAGATGTCGCGGACCGGACGGATGTCCACCTGCGAACCCGGCAGGAACGCCACGGCGCCCGACAGGTCGACGGTGAAACCGCCCTTGACGCGGCCGAAGATGACGCCGGTGACGCGGGTCTGGTCCTGGAAGGACTTCTCCAGCAGCGCCCAGGCCTCTTCGCGCTTGGCCTTCTCACGCGACAGAACGGCTTCGCCGTTCTTGTCTTCCATGCGCTCCAGATACACCTCGACGGTGTCGCCCGCCTTCAGCTCGGGCGGCTGGCCGGCAACGGCGAATTCCTTCAGCGCGACGCGGCCTTCCGACTTCAGGCCGACGTCGATGGTGACCATGTCGTTCTCGACGGAGACGACGCGGCCCTTGACGACCGAGCCTTCGAGGGACTCGGCCGTGCCGAGCGACTCCTCGAGCAGAGCCGCAAAGCTTTCCTTCTCGCCGGTCCGGGCCATAGCTTGTGCCATTGAAACTCCTAAGGTTGGCCGAAAGCGATCCCGCCATGGTCCGTCCCGCGGCAAAACGGGCCGGCCCCCGATGGGACCACCGCGCCGGGCACCACGCCCGGCGACTTGGTTGACATATGTTCCTTTGGAGGGCCGAAGCGCCCGGACCCTGATGCTCAGACCTTGGGGCCGAAACCGGTTTTCGTTCCGATAAAGGCGGTCGCCGCTGCGAACGCCTGGTCGGCGTCGAGGGCGGAGGTATCAAGCACAAAAGCGTCGGCAGCCGGCAGGAGCGGTGCTACCGTCCTCTGGCTGTCGCGCGCGTCACGGGCCTTCATGTCCTCCAGGACGTCGGACGGTATAGCCGGAATCCCGCGTTCCCGCAACTCCTTGAGTCGCCGATCGGCCCGCACCTCCACCGAAGCGGTAACGAACAGCTTGGCATCAGCGTTCGGGCATACGACCGTTCCGACATCCCGCCCGTCCAGCACCGCCCCCGGCGCGCCGCCGGGCGGGGTTGCGGCGAACTGCCGCTGGAAATCGAGCAGGGCGGCCCGCACCGCCGGCACCGCCGCGACCTTGGAGGCCGCCTGCGCCGCCTCGTCGCTGCGCAGGGCCGGGTCGTTCAGGATGCCGTCGTCCGGCCGCAGCGCGCGGGCGGCCTGTGCCGCGGCCTCCGCGTCCGCCGGGTCGCCGCCGGCGCGCAGGACGCTGACGCCGACCGCGCGGTAGAGCGCCCCGGTGTCGAGATGCGCGAAGCCGTAGACTTGGGCGACCCGCTTGGACAGCGTGCCCTTGCCAGCCGCCGCAGGGCCGTCGATGGCGATCACCAGACCCATCGCCTCAAACCCCCGCGATCTTGGCGCCGACGCCGTTCATCAGGGCGACGAAGCCGGGGAAGCTGGTGTCGATGAAGGCGCCGTCGTCCACCTGCACCGGCTCGGCTGTGGCCATGCCCAGCACCAGGAAGCTCATGGCGATGCGGTGGTCCATGGCGGTGGCGACGGTGGCGCCGCCCTGCGGCGGCTTGCCGGTGCCGTAGACGGTCAGGCTGTCGTCGGCCCCGACCTCCACCTTCACGCCGCACTTGGTCAGTCCGTCGGCGACCATGGCGAGGCGGTCGCTCTCCTTCACGCGCAGCTCCTTGAGGCCGAGCATGACGGTGGTGCCCTCCGCGCAGGCGGCGGCGGCGGCGAGGATCGGGTACTCGTCGATCATGCTGGGCGCGCGGTCCGCCGGGACGACGATGCCCTTCAGCGGGCCGTGTTTCACCCGCAGGTCGGCCACCGGCTCGCCCGCCTCGTCGCGGCGGTTCTCGAAGGCGATGTTCGCGCCCATCTCGATCAGCGTGTCGTAGAGGCCGGTGCGGCGCGGGTTCATGCCGACGCCAGGAAGCAGCAGTTCCGAGCCGGGGCGCAGCAGCGCCGCGACCGCCGGGAAGGCGGCGGAGCTGGGGTCGGCCGGCACGACGATCTCGCGCCCGGTCAGCTCCGGCTGGCCGACGACGGACACGGCGAGCGCACCGTCCTCCATCCGCTCGGTCGTCACGGTGGCGCCGAAATGGCGCAGCATCAGCTCGGTGTGGTCGCGGGTCGGCTCCGCCTCGATCACGGTGGTGGTGCCGGCGGTGTTCAGACCGCAGAGGATGATCGCCGACTTCACCTGGGCGGAGGCCACCGGCAGGCGGTAGGTGATCGGCACGGTGCGGTCGCTGCCGACCACGGCCAGCGGCAGCCGTCCGCCGGAGCGTCCGACGAAGCGCGCCCCCATCTGCTCCAGCGGGCCGGTCACGCGGGCCATCGGCCGCTTGTTCAGCGAGGCGTCGCCGGTGAAGACGCAGGTGATCGGGTGCGACGCGACGAGGCCCATCAGCAGGCGCGCCGCCGTGCCGCTGTTGCCCATGTCGAGCACCTGCGCCGGTTCGCCCAGACCGCCCAGACCGACGCCGCGCACGCGCCACACGCCGTCCCCGCCGCGCTCCGCCTGGGCGCCGAGCAGACGCATGGCGGCGGCGGTGTTCAGCACGTCCTCCCCTTCCAGCAGGCCGTGGATGACGGTTTCGCCCACCGCAACGGCACCCAGCATCAGCGACCGGTGCGAAATCGACTTGTCGCCCGGCACGCGGATGGTGCCGGCCAGCGCGCCGGTGGAGGATGAGCGAAGCGGCTTCGCCTGCAGCATGGGAGGGCTCCCCAGACAAGAATGTGACCAGGGCGGAGTACCTAGCACAGCGGGCAGGGCGATGCGAGCGATGCGCGGCTCCCGCAGGGCGATTGGCTGAAAGCCGCGCGCAGGCAATGCGGGCAAGAATCGACACGGATTTCACGGATTGAAACCGGATTTCCCGGAACCGGGCGGCTGGGCGCGGCGCAGCGTCCCGTGATCGGCGAATATCCGTGAAATCCGTGCCTCGATCCGTGAAATCCGTGTCGAGCTTGTCTGTCAAAGCCGCGACCGAACCGTCCGAACGTGCCCCTGACCGCTCCCGCGATCAGTCGCCGACCGCCACCCCCTCGCGCCGGGTGTCGGCGCCGCCGGACAACCCCGGACCGGTCACCACGATGGCCTGGGTGCCGGAGGTCAGCTCCATCGCCTTGACCGTGTGCCCCCGCGCCTCCAGGGCCGCGATCCATCCCTCCGCCTCGGTGCCCTGCTCCAGCTCGGTCGGGCCGTTGCGGCTGCCGAAATTGGGGGCGTCAACCGCCGCCTGCGGGTCGAGGCCCCAGTCCAGCAGCGCGACCAGCGTCTTGCCCACGTAATTGATGATGTTGCTGCCGCCCGGCGACCCCACCGAGGCCACCAGGGCACCGTCGCGGAAGACCAGCGTCGGCGCCATCGAACTGCGCGGCCGTTTGCCCGGCTCCACCCGGTTGGCGACCGGCTTGCCGTCCTCCACGGGGGTGAAGGCGAAGTCGGTCAGCTCGTTGTTCAGCAGGAAGCCCCGCACCATCAGGCGGGACCCGAAGCCGTCCTCGATGGTGGTGGTCATGGCGACGGCGTTGCCCGCCCCGTCCACCACGGAGATGTGGCTGGTGCCGTGTTCCTCGGCCTCGGCGAACCCCCAGGCGCGGCCTTGGCGGAAGGGCGGCTCGCCCGCCTGCGCCTTGCCCATCGACCGCTCGCCGACCAGGGCGGCGCGGCTCGCCAGATAGCCGCGGTCGAGCAGCCCCTTCACCGGCACCGCCACGAAATCCGGGTCGGCGAGATAGAGCCCGCGGTCGGCGAAGGCGAGTCGCCCGGCCTCCGACATCCAGTGCGCCGCCAGCGCCGGATCGCCGCGGGTGGCCGCCATGTCTCGGCCTTCCAGGACGGCCAGCATCTGCAGCACCGCGACCCCGCCGGAGCTGGGCGGCCCCATGCCGCACAGGGTGAAGACACGGTAGGAACCGCAGACGGGCTCCCGCTCCTTCACCCGGTAGGCCTTCAGGTCGGCCTCGGTCATGTCGCCGGGGTTGGTGGGGTGGCCGGTCACCGCCTTGACGAGGTCGGCGGCGATCGGCCCCTCGTAGAAGGCGGCGGAGCCTTTCTCCGCGATGGCGCGCAGGGTCGCCGCGAACTCCGGGTTCTTCAGCACATGGCCGACCGGCCAGGGCGTGCCGTCCGGCTGGTAGAAATAGGCGCGCGCCGTGGGGTTGGCCGGCAGATGCTTTTCCATCGCCAGCTGGCCGTTCAGCCGCGGGCTGACCGTGAAGCCGTCCTCGGCCAGCGCGATGGCGCGCTCGAACAGCCGGGGCCAGGGCAGTTTGCCGTGTGCGCGGTGGGCGTGCTCCAGCAGCATCACCGTGCCCGGCACCCCGACGGACCGCCCGCCGACCACCGCGTCGTAGAAGGGCATCGGCTTGCCGTCTGCCCCCAGGAAGCGCTCCGGAGTCGCCGCGGCCGGCGCCGTCTCGCGCCCGTCGAGGGACGTCACCGCCTTCGTTGCGGCGTCGTAATGGACCAGGAAGGCGCCGCCCCCGACGCCGGAGCTTTGCGGCTCCACCAGATTGAGGACGAGCTGCACGGCGATGGCCGCGTCCACCGCGCTGCCCCCCGCCCGCAGGATCTCCCGCCCGGCCTCCGCCGCCAGCGGATTCGCGGCGGCCACCATGTACCGCGTGGCGGTGTCGACGTTGCGGCTGCCGCGCCCGGTCGCGCGCTCCGGCGCCACGTCTCCGGCGGCGGAAGGCGCCGTGGAGGGTGACGTCTGGGCCAGGGCCTCCAGCGGCAGCGCCGCCAGCAGGCCGGCGGACAGCAACGCCCGCCAGCGGCGGGACGGCAGGATCGGCATCGGCTTCCTCCCCCATTCTCATGGTATCCTGGTCGGCGGCCCGGAGGACCACCGCAGGGTGAAGTTTGGCACCGGCCGCCGGCCCCGCCAGCTTGCCGGCGACATTCAGCGAACTTTTTTTTGACAAGCGCCCGCTGGCGTGGCAAAGGGCGCGGCTTGTAATTCCCGAATTGGGCATTTCCTAGGAACGTGACGGAGGACGAGGCGTGGCCAAACCCGAATGGGGCGTCAAGCGCATCTGCCCGAGCTGTGGCGCGCGCTATTACGATCTGCGCAAGGACCCGCCGGTGTGCCCGAGCTGCGGAGCGCAGTTCGATCCCGAGGCGTTGCTGAAGTCCCGCAAGGCGCGCCCGGCGCCGGTCGACGACGTCAAGAAGGCCCCGGTGGTCTCCTCGGAGGACGAGGACGTCGAGACCGAGACCGAGGACGAGGAGTCGACGGAACTCGACGAGGTCGAGGACGATGTGTCCGTCGACGACATCGAGGAAACCGACGAGACGCCCGAGGACGAGGACGACGTCCTGATCGAGGACACCTCGGAACTGGGCGAGGACGACATGGACGAGGTCGTCGATGTCGAAGGCGAGGACGAGGAGGAGCGCTGATCGCGTCCCCCCTTGAAAGACGGGGGCGGGTGAGCGGAAAAAAGCGGGGCGGGGCTGAATTTTTCTCTTGCATCGGACCCCCGTCCTGACCAATATCCCGCTCCACCGAGGCAGGCCGCAAGGCTCGCCGCCCAGAGTTTCGGGGCCATAGCTCAGCTGGGAGAGCGCTACAATGGCATTGTAGAGGTCAGGAGTTCGATCCTCCTTGGCTCCACCAAACACCCGAAGGGCCCGCGCAGAACCGCGCGGGCCCTTCGGCGTTTCAGGTTCTTTTTCTGCCCGCTCTTTCCAGCGCCACCGTCTTGACAGGCGTCAAGGAAGGCTCTTTGGTCGGGCGGCACCGTCGGCTTCCGCCGATCCCCCTTCCCTCCCGCTTCGGACACGCCATGGCCGACATCCTGATCGCCAACACCCTGACGGGCGACACCACCCTGGGCGCGCTGAACGCCGTCGATCCCGACGCCGTGGGCCGGCTGGCGCAGATCCACCCGGTCTTCAACCCCGGCGTCGGCGTGCCGGACAGCGCCAGCCTGGGCGATCTCGCAAAGGCCACCGGCATCCCGCTGGACGTGCTGCTGGCCACGGCGCGCGGCGCCATCCACGTCACCGCCCCGGCCGGCGGCTGCGGCTGCGGAAGCGGCGGCTGCGGCACCCCCAGGCACTGAGCATTTCCCCCTCCCATTCGCGGCGCCGGACCCCACCTGTTGGTGGCACCCACCATTGGGACCAGGCTTCGGAAACGGGAGGACAAGCATGACGACGGCCCCAACATCGACCGAGTCTCCGGACGGCTGGCTGGAAACGGTGGTCGTTCCGCGCACCAGCGACATCGGCGGGTTCGAGGTGCGGCGCGCCCTGCCCTCCGTCCGCAAGCGGATGGTCGGGCCGTTCGTCTTCCTCGACCAGATGGGGCCGGCGATCCTGAAGGCCGGGGCGGGCATCGACGTGCGCCCCCACCCGCACATCGGGCTGGCCACCGTCACCTACCTGTTCGACGGCGAGATCCTGCACCGCGACAGCCTGGGCACCGTGCTGCCGATCCGTCCGGGGGCGGTGAACTGGATGACCGCCGGGCGCGGCATCGCCCATTCCGAACGCTCCGCCACCGACGAGCGCGGCCGCGACCGGCTGCTGTCGGGCATCCAGTCCTGGGTCGCCCTGCCCAAGACCCACGAGGAGACCGACCCCGCCTTCGTCCATCTCGGCGCCGACGAGCTGCCGGTGGTGGAGGGCGAAGGCAAGCGGCTGCGCGTCGTCGCGGGCGAGGCGTACGGTGTACGTTCGCCCATGAACACGCTGTGGGACACGCTGTACGTCGATGCCTCGCTGGACGCCGGAGCCCGCCTGCCCATCGACCGCGAAACGGAGGAGCGGGCGCTCTACATCGCCGACGGCACCGTCACCATCCACGGCGACCGCTTCGAGTCCGGACGGCTTCTGGTGCTGCGCCCCGGCGACGCGGTGACGGTGGAAGCGGAGACCGCCGCCCGCCTGATTCTGCTGGGCGGCGCCGTGATGGACGGCCCGCGCCACATCTGGTGGAACTTCGTCTCCAGCCGCCAGGACCGCATCGAACAGGCCAAGGCCGAATGGAAGGCTGGCCGGTTCGACGCCGTTCCCGGCGAGACGGAGTTCATTCCGCTTCCGGAACGGTGAAGCCGAGCGCCGTCAGCCTCTCCCGCACCGCCGGATCGGCCAGCGCCGCCAGGAAGCGCCGGACCGCCGGCCTTTCCCGGCGGTCGTTGGGGATCACGAAGTCATAATGCTCCGCCTGCAGGGGCAGGAAACCCAGCCCGTAGAGGGTGGCGACGCTGTCGATGGCAACGCCCCAGTCGGCGCGGCCCTGGGCCACCGCCACCGCCACGGCGTTGTGCGACTTGGCCTGCGACCAGTAGCCGGTGGGACGCGCCGCCCCGAGCAGCCGGTCGGTCAGGATGCGGGTGCCGCTGCCGGCGTTGCGGTTGACCAGAATGCAGTCAGGGTCCTGCGCCGCCGCCAGACCGGCCTCCTCGGCCGTTCTGCCTTCGAAACGAACATCGCCCTTGCGGAAGACGATGCCCTGAAGACGGCGGTAGCCGGTCACGAGGCCGAGCGCCGGGGTCAGGAAGGGGCGGTTGTACTCGCCGCTCTTCGGGTCCATCAGGTGGATGGCCGCCACGTCGCATTCACCCCGCCGGGCGGCGGCGAGGCCGCCCATCGAGCCGACGTTCAGCGCCTTGACCGTCAGCCCCTCCCCGACCAGCCGGCCGGTGATCGCGTCCAGCCCGACGCAATGGCTGCCGATCACGATCAGGTCGGCGGGGCGGGTGTCGCGCCCGATGCGCTGGACCGACACCGGGGTGCCGGCCTCCACCGCCTCCGCCTGCGGGTCGATGGCGATGAAGCCGTCCGCCGCGCTGAAGGCGGTCACCGCGCCGGAGCCCTTGGACAGCGGATAGGCCGCCAGCGCCCCGTCGCCCGCGCGCACCAGCGAGACCATCACATATTCGGTCCGGCCCCGTTCCGATCCCAGCCGCATCGGCACCGTCGCGTCCACGCTCTCCTTCGCCGCGGGCGGCAGGCCGGCCAGCGCGCGCAACACCGGGGCGACGAACTCGTGGAAGGTGAACATGGCGGAGGTCGGGAAGCCGGGCAGGATCACCACCGGCTTGCCCTTCGTTACGGCCAGGCACAGAGGCTTGCCGGGCTTCAGCGCGACGCCGTGCGCAACGATGCCGGGGTCGGTCAGGCGGCTGACGATGCGGTGGGACAGGTCGCCCGCCCCCTTCGACGTGCCGCCCGACAGCAGCAGCGCGTCGCAGGCCAGACCCTGTTCGATCAGCGGGGCCAGCTCCGCCTCGTCGTCGCGGGCGATGCCCAGCCGGACCGGCTCCCCGCCCAGCTCCTCCACCGCGGCGGCCAGGATGGCGGCGTTCGAATCATAGACGGCGCCGGGCCGGATCGGCTCGCCCGGCGCGACGATCTCGTCGCCGGTGGACAGGATCGCCACGCGGGGGCGGCGGACCACCGACACCTCGGACCGCCCGATGGCCGCCAGAACGCCGATTTCGCGGGAGGTCAGCACCTGCCCGCGCCGCATCACCGTCTCGCCGCGCCCGATGTCCGACCCGGCGGCGGCGACGAAGGCGCCGGGCACCACCGGCTTGCGGACCTCCACGAGGAGGGCGCCTCCCTCCTCCCGGGACTCGGTGTGCTCGACCATCACCACGGCGTCGGCGCCGCGCGGCAGCATGCCGCCGGTGGCGAGCACCGTGGCCGTGCCGGGGGCGACGGTCAGCGCCGGAACGCGCCCGGCCGACAGCACCTCGTCGTTCAGGCGCAGCACGACCGGCGTGTCCTCGCCCGCCCCCAGCGTGTCGGCGGCGCGCACCGCGAAGCCGTCCACCGAGGAGCGGTCGAAGCCCGGAACATCGACCTCCGCCACCACGTCGGCGGCCAGCACGCGGCCCAGCGCGGCGCCCAGCGGCACCGTCTCCGCCCCCTTCGGCGTCAGGTCGAGATGGCGGCGGAACCGCGCCTCGGCCTCGTCGCGGCCGACCACCTCGAGAAACTGCTCCTGCCGGGCCGCCTGGGCGACAAAACGCCGGATGTCCTGGTTGGACACGCCCTTCCCCCCTTACTCGATGCCGTTCAGAGACTTGTACCGTCAAAACAGCGCAGGGTCACGGTCGCCCCGGCGGGGACGCCCTCGCTTTCCGCCGGGATCAGAACGAAGCCGTCGGCCAGCACCGCCCCGGCCAGACCCGGCCGGTGCGGGGAGGCGACCGGCTCGACCATCCCATCCGCCGTCCGGCGCACGCGGTAAAGCTCGGCGCAGCCGATCTCCGACACCAGCTTGCGCACCATCACGGCGGGGACGGCCGGGTGCGGCAGAGCGGGGTCGCGCCCGGCGAGACGGCGCACCGCCCGCCCGGCCAGCAGTTCGTAGGCGGTCAGGCAGGCCATCGGTTCGCCGGGCAGCAGCAGGGCGGGCACGCCGCCGGCCAGCCCCAGCGCCGCCGAATCGCCGGGGCGCAGGGCCACGCCGTGCAGGGCCAACACCCCCGCGTCGGCCAGCGCCAGGGGGGCCACGTCGTCGTCCCCCACCCCAGTGCGCCCGGCGGAAATCAGCAGGTCGGCGCCGGGGGCCGCGTAGGCGGCGGCCAGCGCGGCGCGGTCCGCCGGCAGCGGCCCCACCAGTTCCACCACACCGCCATCGCGCGTCACCAGCGCGGTCAGCATGGCGCCCAGCGTTTCGGGTCCGGACCGCGGCCCCCCGGCCAGCGCGATCCGCACCCGCGGGAGGGCGCCGACACGCACCGTGTCGATCCCCAGCGCGGCGAGCAGCCCGATATCCTGCGGGCGCAAGCGGTGCCCGGCCTTCATCAGGACCGTCCCGGCGCGCAGGCCCTCGCCCCGCCGCTCCACCCCGTCGCCGGGGGCGGCGCTGCCCAGCGCCTCGACGAAGGGGCCATCGGCCTGCATCGCCTCCACGGGCAGGACCGCATCGGTCCCCGGCGGCATCGGCTCGCCGGCCGCGATCGTCACGGCGCCCGGCAGTGGAACCGGGTTGTAGGAGCCGGCGCCCAGCGTGTCGCTGGAAGCCACCGCCACCCCGTCGCGGACGGCCCTGTCGGTGGGCGGCCAATCCCCCGGCGCGTTCACCGGCGCGGCGAGAACCACCCCCTCCGCCAGCGTGGCGGTGAGGTCGGCGAGGGCCGCGGCGCGCGGCGGCAATGGGAGGATGGTCGCGTCGATCCAGTCTTCCATGACCGGCAGGGAAGCCCGGCTGGAAAAGCCGCGCCCGCGCACATCGGGCGGAGTCGCTGCAGAAGGAAGCCGGTTTCCAATCGCGGGGTCGTCTCCGGCTCTGGCCGAACTCATGGCTGCACCCGTGATGCCTCAGGTCGGCCCCTTATACCGCAACCTCCACACCGCCGCTGCACACACGGTTGCGGCCGGCGCGCTTGGCCTCGTAGAGCAGGCCGTCGGCAAGCTGGGTCAGCCGGTCCGGCGTGTCGTCCAGCATCGGCCGGGCGGTGGCGACGCCCAGGCTGATGGTGACATGGTGGGCGACATGGGACACCGCGTGGGGCAGCAGCCGCTCGGCCACCGTCTCGCGCAGACGCTCGGCGACCTGGACCGCCCCGTCCTCGTCGGTTTCGGGAAGCAGGCAGACGAATTCCTCGCCGCCATAGCGGGCGATCAGGTCGCCCGGCCTCATCATCTGCTCGGCCAGGAGCTGGGCCACCGCGCGCAGGCACTCGTCGCCCGCCTGATGGCCGTAATGGTCGTTGTAGGGTTTGAACTGGTCGACATCGAGCATGATCAGCGACAGCGGATGCTGCGCCCGTCCACAGCGCCGCCATTCGCGCAGCAGCACCTCGTCGAATCGGCGGCGGTTGGCGATGCCGGTCAGGCCGTCGTTGAAGGACAGGGTGCGCAGCAGATCGGTCTGCCGCTTCAGCAGCAGATGGTTGCGCACGCGGGCCTTGACGATGGGCGGGCTGATCGGCTTGGAGATGAAGTCGATGGCGCCGACCTCCAGCCCATAGGTCTCATCCTCCACCTCGCTCTTGGCCGAGATGAAGATGACCGGGATGTCGCGGGTGATCGGGTCGGCCTTGATCCGCGCGCAGACCTCGTAGCCGTCCATGCCCGGCATCATGATGTCCAACAGAACGAGATCGGGCAGGCGGGCCTGCACCAGCTCCAGCGCCTTTGCCCCGTCGGTCGCGAAATAGATGTCGTGCTCGTCCTTCAGGATGCGGCTCAGCACATGCACGTTCGACGGGATGTCATCGACCACCAGGATTTTGTGACGGGCATCGGTCATGGTCGGTTCCTGGAGGGTGGTTCCCGGAAAGCGGGGCCCGGAACACGGGTCCCGGAAGGCGGTTGCGGGTGCGGCGCGGGTCAGTCCGCCGGAAGGGACAGGCCGAGATCCAGCATGATCCTGCGCAATATTCCTTGAGCCTTTGTAAAGTCCAGGCCGTCGACGGCCGAGGAAAGCGACTTCATGGCCACCGGGTCGATCCAGTCGGCCAGCGACGGGGCCAGAACGGCGAACTCCTCCGCGGCGGCGAAGTTGCTGTCACGCAGCAGCCGCGCGAAACGCTCCAGCATGGTCTCCAGGGTCTGGATGTCCACCGCCGGCTCGCCAGCGCCATTGCCAGCGCCGCCGGGTGCGCGTCCCGGCGCAACGGCCAGCCGGGCGGCGGAGTCCAGCACCGCCTCCAGCTCCGCACGGAGAACCGGCAACTCCGCCGCCGCCGCCCCTCCATCCCCACGGAAGGCGGCGACCTGCACGGCGTCCGCGGCGGCCGACAACCGGCGGGCGCCGATGTTGCCCGCCAGGCTCTTCAACTCGTGCCCCAGCGCCTTGGCCCGCGGCAAATCCCCCGACGCCAGGGCGACGGCGATTCCGTCCGCCACGCCGTCATAGGTCCGGGCGAAGTCGCAGACGAACTTGCGGAACAGCCCGACGTCGCCGTCGAGCCGATGCAGCGCGTCCTGCACGTCGATGCCCGGCAGCTCGATGGGAAGGGACGCGCGGGCCGCGAAGGGCATGGGCTTGGGCAGGAGCGGCGCCCCCGCCACCAGACCGCCCGCCACCAGACCGCCCGCCGCCAGAGCACCCGCCGGCGGCTGGCCAAGCCAGCGCGTCACCACCGAGAACAGCTGATCCACGTCGATCGGCTTGGCGATGTGGTCGTCCATGCCGCCGTCCAGACAGCGCTGGCGGTCGGACGGCAGGGCGCTGGCGGTCATGGCGATGATCGGCAGCCCCTGCCCGGCGGGCCGCGCGCGCAGCCGGCGGGTCGCCTCGAATCCGTCCATTTCCGGCATCTGCACGTCCATCAGGACGAGGTCGAAGGGCGGGTCCGCCTCCTCGACGCTGGCGATGGCCTCATAGCCGTTGCCGGCCAGGGTCACGCGGGCGCCGGCGCGCTCCAGAATCTCGCGGGCCACCTCCTGGCTGATGCTGTTGTCCTCCACCAGCAGCAGGCGCTGCCCGAACAGCGGGCGCCGTTGCGGCGTCCGCAGCAGCCCGGCGGGGACCGGCGTGCAGGCGTGCAGCGGGATGGTGCCCAGCGCCGCGCCGTCGGCACCGCGCCCATAGGCGTCGATCACCGCGTCGAGCAGGGAGGAGGCGGTGACCGGCTTCACCAGCGCGCCGCTCAGGCCCAGATCCTGCGCGTCGGCATCCCCCGTCTGGGCGCCCATCCGCTCCCGCCCGAAGGCGGACACCACGATGATGACCGGCGCCCTCACCAGCCCGTCGTCGCGGATGCGGCGGGAGGTCTCAAGCCCGTCCATCCCCGGCATCTTCCAGTCCATCAGCACGACGTCGTAGGGCTGCCCCGCGGCGGTCGCGCGCTCCAGCTCGGCGATCGCCTCGGCCCCCGACGCGCAGAGTGCGGTCCGCCAGCCGAAGGAGGCCACCAGTTCGCCCAGCACCTCGCGGGCGGTGAGGTTGTCGTCCACCACCAGCACCGACAGGCCGCGCGGCACGGCGCTGAACCGCGACGGACGCTCCCCGGCGCTCCCCAGGGCGGCCAGCCCGCGGGCGGCGTTCCCGAAAACGGCGGTGAAATGGAAATCGCTGCCGCGGCCGGGCTCGCTCGTCACGTCCATCACGCCGCCCATCAGCGCCACCAGCCGCGTGCAGATGGCCAGCCCCAGGCCGGTGCCGCCGTAACGCCGGGTGGTCGAGCTGTCGGCCTGGCTGAAGGCCTGGAACAGCCGCTCCTTCTGCTCGGCGTCGATGCCGATGCCGGTGTCGCGGATGGAGAAGGCCAGGACCGTCCGCTCCTCCGTCACCTCGACGGCGCGGACGGACACCACCACCTCCCCGGCGTCGGTGAACTTGATGGCGTTGCCGGCGAGGTTGATGAGCACCTGCTGAAGGCGCAGCGGATCGCCGACGAGGTCGAGCGGAACCTCCGGCCCGACCGAAAACAGGACTTCGATGTCCTTGTCCTGCGCCGCCGCGCCGACGATCACCGCGAGGTTCTGCAGCAGGTCGTCCAGGCGGAACTCCACCCGCTCCAGCTCCAGCTTGCCAGCCTCCACCTTGGAGAAGTCCAGGATGTCGTTGAGGATGCCGAGCAGCGACTGCGCCGACACGCGGATCTTCTGGGCGTAGTCGCGCTGGCGCGTCGACAGATCGGTCTGCTGGAGCAGATGGACCAGCCCCAGGATGGCGTTCATCGGCGTGCGGATCTCGTGGCTCATGTTGGCCAGGAATTCGCTCTTGGCGCGGCTGGCCGCCTCGGCCACGGATTTGGCCTGACGCAGCGCCTCCTCGGCCCGCTTGCGCTCGGCGATCTCGTGGAAGACGACGACGGCGCCCTCGACCCGCCCGTCCTCCAGCATCGGCGACGCCGCGAACTCCACCGGGAAGCTCGTGCCGTCCTTGCGCCAGTAGATGTCCTCCGACCCGCCCCGCGCCTCGCCGGTGCGCAGCACCTCGAAGACCGGGCAGTCGATGGTCTGCGCCGGCGTGCCGTCGGCGCGGGTGTGGTGCAGAAGCACATGCAGGCTGCGGCCCAGCATCTCCTCGTTGCTGTAGCCGGTCAGCGCGCAGGCGGCGGGGTTGGCGAAGGTGATCCGCTCGTCCCGGTCGACGCCGCAGATGCCCTCCGACGCGGATTGCAGGATCAGGTTGAGCCGTCGGTTGGCCCCGGCGAAGGCGCGGTTGGCCTGCTCCAGGCTGCGGGCGGTGGCGTCCAGGTCGGCGTTCGTCTCGGCCAGCCGGCGCCGCCCCACCTCCTCGCGCGACAGGCTGCGCGCCGCCGCCATCGCCAGGGCGGCGCAGGCGGCCACCGCCAGCAGGACCAGCAGGCCGCCGTGGATCGTGCGCTCGCGCCAGGGCGTCAGCGCCTCGCCCTGCGACATGCCGACCTGGACGATCAGCGGCAGATCCTGGACCCGCAGGTTGGCGACGATCCGTTCCGACCCGTCCACCGGGGACCGGCTGAAGATCGTGCCGCCGGTGCTCCGCGGCGCCTCGTCCATCGGGGGGAGGACCGGCGGCAGGTTCGACAGCGTCGCAGAGGGCGTCGCGGAGGACGCTGCGGACGGCGACCCGTTGTTTTCCTGGCCGGACAGGCTGAACAGCAGGGTGCCGTCCTCGCGGTACACGGCGACCGCCCCCCCGCGGCCGATGTTCAGCCCCTCGAAGAAGAACCGGAAATAATCGAGGTCCACGGCGATGTTGGCGACGCCCTGGAAATTCTCCACGGTCCCGATGCGGCGGCTGATGGTGAAGGTCGGCTTGCCCGACAGGCGGCCCCGGATCATCCCGCCGATGTGGAACGCCTCGCCGTTCCGGTGGGCCTGGAAGAAGGCGCGATCCGCGTTGTTCATCGGCGGCGCCGGGAACTGGCGGGTGGTCAGCAGCCCGTTGCCGGCGGCATCCTGAATCAAGATGGCGCTGATCTCCGGTATGGCGTCGGCCATCGCGCGCAGTTCCTGCCACAGCGGCAGGTCGCGCGCCACCGAGTCCATCTCCCGCACGCGGAGCCGGTCGTCCACGCGCTGCAGCACGAGATCGCTGGTGGCGACGGTGCGGCGCACATGCTCGTGCAGCAGGCGGGCGGCGTTCAGCGTCCGGTCGCGGGCGTGGCTCACCGCCTCGTCGCGGTCGGCCCAGGTGGCCGCTCCCCACAGGCCGACTCCGAACAGCGTGATCACCCCGACGATGGTCGTCAACAGGGTCCGCAACCGCGTGCGGGGGGCCGCGGCGGACCCCTCCGCCGTCAGGAAAACGTCGTCCATCACCGGTGCCCGCCCAGTCCGGCGCACGCCGGAAGAGAGAAAATTGCCGCGCATGGTAATTATGGCGTCCGGACGATGTCCTTCGCAAGAGACTTGAAAAGGGCTTCCGCCCGGTTGGCGGAGAGGACGTCGCGCAGGGCCCTCTCCCCTTCCTCCGCCGCTTCCAGGACGCTGCCGATCAGCCCCGCCGCCTCGTCCCGGCGGCCCGCGCGGAGCGCGGCGCAAAGGGCGCGGCAGGCGGATGCCAGACGGACCAGCCCCAGAGCCGCCGCCGGCGCGATCAGCGCCTGCGCCTGCGCTGCCGCGTCACCGGGGTCAGCCCTCAACCCGCCGCCGGCCAGGAGGCCCATCCGCTCGGGCAGGTCATCGAGAAAGGCGACGGCCAGACGGACGCAGGCGTCCTCACCCAGGTCGTCGGACAACCGGCGCAGCATCGCCAGGTCGAGCGGCTGGCGGAGCGGAATCGGCGCCACCACGCTCCTCGGCGGAACGCCCGTTCCCGCCGCGGCGACGGGGAATGCGGCGGCCGGGGATGCAACGGCCGGCTCGCCCTCGACGGCTCCGCCCGCCGCGCGATCGCCCGCCGCACGATCGCCTGCCGCGCGATCGATGGCATCCAGCAGAAGGCTGCGGTCCACCGGCTTGGCGATGTGGCCGTTCATGCCGGCGGCGTGGCAGCGCCGAACCTCGTCGGGCAAGGCGCTGGCGCTCATCGCCAGGATCGGGATGGTCCCCACCGGCGGCGGCAGGGCGCGAATCGCCCGCGTGGCGGCGTGACCGTCCATGTCCGGCATGTGCACGTCCATCAACACGAGGTCGTAGACGCCGCGCTGCACCGCCTCCACCGCCTGCCGCCCGTCGGCGACGGTGTCCACCCGGTGGCCGGCCCCCAGCAGCATGGCGACGGTCAGTTCCCGGTTCATCGCCAGATCCTCGGCCAGAAGGATGCGCGACGGACGGCGCGGGACCGGGGGAGCCGCCGCGCAGGGAACGCAGCCCTGGACGGGCGGGGCGGCTTCCGGCAGCACCAGCGACAGCCAGAAGGTGGAGCCGACACCCGCCTGGCTCTGCACGCCGACCGTTCCGCCCATCATCTCCACCAGCCGCCGGCTGATGGCGAGCCCCAGGCCCGTGCCCCCGCGCGACCGGTCGATCTGGCTGAAGCGCTGGAACAGCTGGCCCTGCCGGTCGAGCGGAATGCCGATCCCGGTGTCGGTAACGCTGATCGTCAGGTGGGGGCCGGCGGACGTGTCGGCGATCTTCACGATGGTCAGGCCGACGCCGCCATGCTCGGTGAACTTCACGGCGTTGGCCAGAAGGTTCAGGACCACCTGCCGCAGCCGGTCGGGATCGCCGCTCAGCCAGTCCGGAACGTCCGGCGCGACGGCGGCGTGCAGCGTCAGCCCCTTCGCTTCGGCCTCCAGACGCAGCACCGCCGCGCAGTTGGCGATCAGGTCGCGGATGGCGAAGGGGGTGTCGTTCAACGCCAGCCGCCCCGCCTCGATGCGGGAGAAGTCCAGCACGTCCTCGATCACCGTCAGCAGCGACCGCCCGGCGTCGCGCACCAGGCGGGCGTGGTGGTTCTGCCGCGGCGTCAGGTCCTCGTCCAGCAGCAGGCGGGAGAAGCCCAGGATGCCGTTCAGCGGGGTGCGCATTTCATGGCTCATGGTCGCCAGGAACTCGGCCTTGGCGCGGCTGGCCGCCTCGGCCTCCAGGCGGGCCTGGATCAGCGCCTGCTCGTTGCGCTTGGCCTCGGTCACGTCGGTGACGATGCCGTCCCACACGATGTCGCCGTTGTCGCGCCGCGCGGCCCGGCTGGTGGCGCTGATCCAGCGGATCTCGCCGTCGGACCGGACGATCCGGTATTCAAGGTTCCAAGGCTCCAGCGTCTCCGCCGAGGCGTGGATCGAGGCGTAGAGACGCGGGCGGTCGTCCGGGTGGAGGATGCGGTTCAGCGCCTCCAGCGTCACCGACGCCGTCGGCGGCAGGCCCGTCACCTGGAAGAATCCGGGGCTGCAGTAGGGAAAGCGCAACCGGCCGTCCGCCCCAAGCACCCGCTGATACACGCCGCCCGGCAGGTTCGCCACCGTCGCGGCGAAGCGGCGCTGGCTTTCGGTGAGGGCGGTCTGGAGATCGCAGCGCTCCTGCTCCTTGCGCAGGAAGGTGCCCAGCGCCAGCGTTCCGAAGAAGTTGCCGAGGCTCAGCGGCACCAGCGCGGTGTCCATCAGGCGGCGCGCCAGATCGGGGGGCAGCAGCAGGAAGCTGAAGGGGGCCATCACCGTCACCAGCAGGGCCAGCACGGTCAGATGCCGGTTGCCGAAGCGCCCGCTCCGCCGCGCCGCCGCGCCCACCAGCATGCCGATCAGCCCCGCCCCGACCAGCGACGTGACCCCCGCGACCGCGCCGGGACCGCCCATCCAGAAGCGGAAGGCACCGGACAGCAGCGCCGCCGCAGCCCCGGCCAGCGGACCGCCGAAGGGACCGGCCAGCCCGACCATCACGTTGCGCGCGTCGATGAACAGCCCCGGCGCCACCCGCACCGGATCGGCCATGCCCAGCACCGCCACCCCGCCGAACATCAGGCCCAGCAGGACGTTGGACAGCGGCGCCGGCCAGCCGGCGGCGCGGCTGCGGATCTGCAGGAACACGACCGCCACGACGGCGAACAGCCCGATGTTCTGCACCAGCCCGAGCAGCAGTTCGCTGGAAACCATGGTCATCGCAACCCTCCGGCGCTCCCGTTTTGCAATTTGCCTGCGCGGCGCGACGCGGATTCGCATCGTGCGACGCATTCCCGGCATACGGGAGGATGCCGCTCCGTTTCGTTCCGCCCGCCTGCCCCGTTCACGCAAAGGACGTGCCGGGACGGAGGTGGTCGCCCGTCATAGGCACCCCGGCAGAGGCACCCCACTTGGCATCGCCATCCGGGGTAGCGGCGTGGCGACGCCACGGGGCGGACAAAGGCCCGGCATTCCGCATCGCACCACGCCCTTCGGGGCACCCCGACCGAGCCGGCAATCGTCTCAAATGCCATAGGCCTGTGACGTTCCGGGGATTTCCGCCGGCCGGGCCGGCGCGGCCGGCGCATGACCGGGTTAGTACCGAATTCCGGCGGGGCAAAAGGGCCTTGGCTCCCGTTGGCGAAGCGGGATGCCGGCGGTACCGCGCCGGTGTCGCCCGAGGTCTGCGCTTTCGCCCGAAGGGGTTCTCCGTTGGGTTTCACGCCGTGAAAGCCAACGGCGGAACACCATCGGGCCGGGGGCGCAGACAGGAGGCGGTGACGGGAGAAGGTTCATGCAGCACGCCGTTGCCGGGGCCCCGCGGTTGTCCGTGGTGGTTCCCTGCTACAACGAGGCCGAGGGAATCGGCGAATTGCACCGCCGGGTGTCCGCGGCCTGCCGCGCCGAGGTCGGGGAGAGCTATGAGCTGATCCTGGTGGACGACGGGTCGCGCGACGGCACCTGGGGCCGCGTCGCCGATCTGGTGCGCGACGATCCGGCGGTGACGGGGGTGCGGCTGTCGCGCAACCACGGCCACCAGCTGGCCCTGACCGCCGGCCTTCACGTCTGCCGGGGCGAGCGGATCCTGATCATCGACGCCGACCTGCAGGACCCGCCGGAGCTGCTGTCCACCATGATGGCCCGCATGGACGCCGGGGCCGACGTGGTCTACGGCACCCGCATGGCCCGCGACGGCGAGACGTGGTTCAAGAAAGGCACGGCGGCTCTGTTCTACCGCCTGCTCGACCGGCTGGTCGACATCGAGATCCCCAAGGACACCGGCGACTTCCGCCTGATGAGCCGCCGCGCCCTGGAGGTGCTGAACGCCATGCCGGAGCAGCACCGCTTCATCCGCGGCATGGTGAGCTGGATCGGGCTGAAGCAGGAGCCGCTGCCCTACGACCGGCAGGCCCGCGCCGTCGGCGAGACCAAGTACCCGCTGGGCAAGATGATCCGCTTCGCGGTGGACGCCATCACCAGCTTCTCCATCAAGCCGCTGCGCGCCGCCTCCTACGTCGGCTTCTTCTTCGCGCTGTGCGCGCTGCTGGCGCTGGGCTACGCGCTGGTGAGCTGGTCGCAGCACGCGACGGTTCCCGGCTGGACCAGCGTGATGGTCGTCTCGCTGGTGCTGGGCAGCACGCAACTGCTGATCCTCGGCGTCCTGGGCGAGTATCTGGGGCGGCTCTACATGGAGACGAAGCAGCGGCCGCTGTTCGTGGTGGACCGCATCGCCCGCCATCCGGACGCCATGGCGGCCCAGGCCGCCGCCCAAGCCGCCGCCCGGGCGGCGGCCACCGAAACCGGCGGTCCGGCCGTGCCGGACCCCGTCGTGGTGCATCTGGGAACCGGCATCGCCGCGGCCGCCGGAGCCTTCTCCCGCATCGAGGCCAGAAGCGGGGCCAACAGTTGAGCGGCCAGTTGAGCGGCGCGGAAGGCCGGGGACGGGCCGTTCCCTGGACGGCCATCCGCTTCGCCGTGGTCGGCCTGCTGAACACCGGGGTGGATTTCGCGCTGTTCCTGGCGCTGGTGTCGCTGGCCGGCGTCCCCGTCCTGGCCGCCAACGCCGTGGGCTACGGCGCCGGCGTGCTGTGCAGCTTCCTGCTGAACCGCAGCTGGACCTTCCGGATGCGCCGGGAGGCCGCCCCGATGGCCCGCCGCCTGCCGCTGTTCCTCGCCTTCAACCTCGTCGGGCTGGGGCTGTCGACGCTGGTGATCGGCCTGCTGGTCCCCGCCGTTCCGCCGCTGGCCGCCAAGATCGCGGCGACCGCCGTCACCTTCGCCTGGAACTACTGGTCGAGTCGGCGCTTCGTCTTCACCGCGCCGGCCGCCAGCCCCATCGCCTGACGCCCCGCCCCCGGCGGTCGCGCGGACGAGGCGGGCGCTTTGCCGCAACGGCGAACCTTGACCGCCGGGCGGCCTACCCCAATCTATGACGAAGCGGCGCCGAGCCTCCCCTTTCGGGCCGCCAGCCAGCCGGGCGCCGGAAACGGGCCCAATGTGCAACTCGCTCGCCTCTCGAGGAGGATGCGCCGTGACGACACGTCTTTCGCTCTTCAACAGTCCGCTGCTCCTGGGCTTCGACCAGTTCGAGCGCACGCTGGACCGCATCGCCAAGAATTCCGCGGAAGGCTATCCGCCCTACAACATCGAACAGATCGGAGACGAGGGCCTGCGCATCACGCTGGCCGTGGCCGGCTTCACCTCCGAGGATCTGTCCGTTCAGATCGAGGACAACCAGCTCGTCATCCGGGGCCGCCAGACCGACGACCGCTCGCGCATCTACCTGCACCGCGGCATTGCCGCCCGCCAGTTCCAGCGCAGCTTCGTGCTGGCGGAGGGGATCGAGGTGGTCGGCGCCTCGCTCGACAACGGCCTGCTCAACATCGACCTGAAGCGGCCCCTGCCGGAACCGAAGGTCCGCACCATCAAGATCGAGCAGCCCGCCCAGGCCGCCAGCGGCACCGCCGGACCGCAGACCATCGACGTCGCCCCTGACCGCGGCGACGCCTGACCGGTTCCGGCGCTCAACCAGCGCGATTGCCCGCCGCTTCACACCTCCTCGACCGATTCGTCCAAAGGACTGCGTCATGAACAGCTTCGACATCGACAAGGCCGCGGCCTACCTGCGCCAACTGTCGCCCCAGGACTTCGCCACCTTCGGGCTGGACCATGTGGCCTATGTCCGGCCGGTGACCGTCGACGACGCCCCGGCCTTCTCCGTCCACGCCGCCGACGGCACGCCGCTGACGGTGCTGGCGGAGCGCGACGTGGCCTTCGCCACCGTCCGCCAGAACGACATGGAGCCGCTGAGCGTCCATTGACGCCTGGGGCGTCCGGCCGGCGACACCCTGAGGTTTCGCCGAAAACGCCCCGGAGGTTGCGAAAGGGCCGGTCCGCCGCGGACCGGCCCTTTTCGTTTCTGTACGACCGGTGATATGACATTGCTCCGGGACGCCCCCATCGACCCTTGCCCGCCCCCCTCAACCCGCTATCCTTGTGGGGGACCGCGAAAGTGGCCAAGCGGGCGGATGGACGCCGGCTTGCGGGGAGATGGCATTGAGCGACGGGGCAGACACCAGCGAGGCTGTGGCCGAGGTTGCCGGGGACAAATCGGCACGCCCCCAGGGCGGAGGCCGGCGCAAGCAGTGGGAGGACGAGGCCCGCGACGCGCTGCACATCATGCCGCTGTCGGCCATCCCGCTGGAAACGCCGGGGCTCCAGCACGCCCGGCTGATCAAGAACGTGCGGTTGCAGACCGTCGTCGAGATGTTCCACGACGTCCAGACCGGCAGCGGGCAGGTCTCGCCGCGCCACCTCACCGCCTATTTCGAATCCTACAAGGAGGAGGTGGAGCGCGACCTCGTCAAGATCGAGAAGATCGCCGCCGCCTCCAGCTTCGACGTCTACACCTCCCGCATCGAATTGCGGCGGATGAACATCGACGTCAACAGCGTCGAGTCGCTGACCCTGTCCGATCGCAAGAAGGAGGAGCTGACCAACTACATGCGCGTCTTCACGCGCCCGCTGGTCGAGTATGTCTACGGGTCCGAGGACATGCAGGTCCAGGACGTGAAGGACATCATCGGCATGTTCTCCAACCCCAACCGGGACGAGGCGCTGCGCAACCTGCGCATGATGGCCGACCGGCTGGACATCGAGCTTGGGGAGATCCCGCAGTTCCTTGAGGAATACGGCGACATCTTCCTGTCGCTGGCCTATTTCAAGAAATGCCTGGACGACATCGTCCCGGAGATCCAGCGTTTCCTTTCCTGGATGGCCGAGATCCGCAGCTCCACCGAGGTCAAGCGCGACGCCCGGCAGATGCGCATGCTCGACGAGATCAGCCGCGACCTGACCGACATCTCGACCTCGATCACCGGGCGGTTCGAGAGCTTCGACAACCGGTCCAAGGACTTCTGGCGCGACATCAACGCCGAGACCTTCCATTCCATCCGCGAGCTGATCGCCTCCCACCACGTCACCATCGGCGGCGTGCTGTGCGGTCTGGCGGTGAAGATGGACCTGTGGAAGGCCCGCTTCGCCCGCGGCGGCGGCGGCCCGAACCGGCGCATGGAGTTCGTGAAGTCGGAAATCCTGCCCGGCCTGTCCCACATCAAGTCGCTGGAACAGTCCGCCCGCTCCGCCAGCGCGTGAGGAGCCGTCCACGGCACGGCTCCGGTTGCCCGGGAACGGCGGTTCACTCCGTCAGCGGCACCCTGGTGGTCACCGTCCCCCCGTCCGGCACCACCAGGGCGAAGGCGTCGAAGGCCGGCGGGCCGAAGGCGCTGCCCGTCGCCCCGCCGCTGAAGCCGTAGGGCTCGCGCGGCATGCCCAGCAGGTTGGTGGTGAGCACCGAGTCGCCGTTCCGATCCTGGAACACCGCGACTCCGTAGCGCCCCGCCGGCAGCCCGGCGAAAACCGCCGTCACCTCCGTCCCCGACGCCTCCAGGATTTGCCCGGCGAGACGCCGCTCCGCCTTGTAGGCATCGGCGCCGTCATACAGCGCGACCCACAGCTTGCCCTGTTGGGGCTTGACGTTGCCGATGGTTGCGCGAAGCTCCGCCGAACGGACCCCCGCCGCGGCGAGGGTCAGCGTCATCGCGCCGACCACCCCCAATCCGATCCGACATGCGGCTCCCATTTCCTGTCCCTTTCCTTCGCCGTGGACGAACCGTCGCCCTTCCGACCCGGCCCCTTCCATGCCTGAAGGAGCGGGCGGCGGACCACCACCGCTGCGGGACCGGCGGGGCGTTGCTTCGCGAAACGCTGGAACCGGCGGTTCACGATGCGTGAAACGCCGGTTCCCGCGACGGGGCAGCCACGCACGCCCTACCGCCGCCGGCTGCTGGGCCGGCGCCTGCCGGTGCTGCTGGCCGCCGCGCTGGTGCTGACCCTGCTGGGCCCGTTCGGCACCTTCGCGGATTTGACGCTGGCGCAGCGGCTGGCTTACTGGTGCGGGCTGATCGGACTGGGCGGTCTCGCCTTCGAGCTTCTGACCCTGGCCGCCGGCCATCGGCTGCGGGAGCGGGCGGGGGCGTGGCGCGTTATGCTGGTCGGGGTGATCCTGGCGGTGGCGGCGCTGATGACGCTGACCGTGGCGCTGCTTGAAAGGACGTTGCGCGGGATGGACTTTCTGCGCCCGCTGGGGTTGGCGGAGCTGTTCGTCTACGTCGTCCTCGTCACCCTGCTGGTGTCCGCCATTCCGGTCTGGCTGGAGCTGCGCGACCGCGGGCTTCTCGCCGGCTCCACGCCGCCGCCATCCCCGCCCGTCCCGGACAACGCGCCGGCCCCCCCGGCGCAGCCCACCTTCCTCGCCCGCCTGCCGGCCCGGCTCGGCCGGGACCTGCTGGCGCTGGAGATGGAGGACCACTACGTCCGCGCCCACACGGCGGAGGGCAGCGACCTGATCCTGATGCGGCTGCGCGACGCCATCGCCGAACTGGCCGGGCTGGACGGCATGCAGGTCCACCGCTCCCACTGGGTCGCCGCCGCCGCCGTCGCCGGGGTGGAGCGCAAGCCGGACGGCAAGCTGGTGCTGGTTCTGCGCAACGGCCTGCGCGTGCCGGTCAGCCGTAGTTACGCGACGGCGGTTCGCGAGGCGGGCTGGACGGAGAAGGCGGGGCCGTGATCAGCGCCCCCTTGACATACACAAAGACGCTGTGAAAACCCGAACAGACGCGGACACCCCACGCAATAACGGGTGCTTTCTCTATCCCCATTGGGTGGTCATTACCGTTGAATTCTTGTTAGGTCACTCAAAGTGCCGACACCCTAAGGCTTTCATTCAATAATTCACTTCAACACACCACCACGATACCATACCATCGAAATCACAGGCATTTTCCTATCAAGGGCATCGAAAACAACAAGGCAATGCAAGCGACAAAAACGCTAACCTTGCGCCTATACCATGAAGTCTTTCAGTCTTATTGAATTTCCAGGGAGCGATCTCATCGCTTCCCCTCGTGCAGCCGGGCACTCCCCTACTCCCTAAAGCGGATTGCAATCCGCTTTGGACCGCGACGGCGGCCCCGGCCGCACATGCGGCCGAAGCCCGCCGGCAAGTGAGGCGATGTGAGTCTAAAGCGAACGGAAGTTCGCTTTAGCCGCTCGCCTCCCGCCGCAGAACCGGGTTCGGGACCGCCGCCCCGTGCCTTCGCTCCACCCAAGCATCGCGGGTCCCATGACGTACCGCCCCGACATCGACGGCCTTCGCGCGGTATCGATCCTCGCCGTCCTGCTGTTCCACGCGAAGTTTCCCCTGTTCAGCGGCGGATACATCGGCGTCGATGTGTTCTTCGTGATTTCCGGCTACCTCATCGGCTCCATCGTTCTGAACGATGCGCAGCGCGGCAGCTTCTCCCTCGCCGACTTCTATGTCCGCCGCGTCCGCCGGATCCTTCCCGCCCTGTTCGCGGCGCTGGCGGTCACCGCGGTGCTCGCCCTGTTTCTGCTGTCGCCCCAGGAGCTGAAGAGCTTTTCCCAGAACCTCGCGGCGACCACGCTGTTCTCGTCGAACATCGTCTATTATCTGAAGTCCGGTTACTTCGAGAACGCGGCGGAGATGAACCCGCTTCTCCACACCTGGTCGCTGGGGGTGGAGCAGCAGTTCTACATCATCTTTCCCCTCGCCGTGCTGGCCCTGCTCCCCTACGGGCGTCCGGTGTGGATCGCCGTTCTGCTGGCGGCGGCGGCGGCGTCCTTCGCCTTGGGCGTGTCGCTGGTCCGGGATCATCCGGTGGCGGCCTTCTACCTGCTGCCGCCCCGGCTGTGGGAACTGGTGCTGGGCGCCCTTCTCGCCTTCGGCGCCGTTCCGGACATCCGCGGCCGCGCGGTGCGCGAACTGACCTCCGCCCTCGGCGCCGCCCTGATCCTCGTCAGCGTGTTCGCCTTGACGGAGGCGACGGCCTTTCCGGGCTACGCGGCGCTGCTGCCCTGCCTGGGGGCGGCGCTGGTGATCCACGCGGGGCGGAGCGGTCCGACGGCGGTCGGGAGGGTGCTGACGCTGCGCCCCATGGTCTTCATCGGCCTGATTTCCTACTCGATGTACATCTGGCATTGGCCGCTGATGGTCTTCGCGCGCTTCTACAAAGGGCGGGATCTGACCATTAGGGAAACGCTGATCCTTCTCGCGCTCATCGCCGCGGTGTCCGTGCTGTCCTGGCGGCTGATCGAGGTTCCCTTCCGCAAGCCCAGGGCGAAGTCGGACCGCCGGCCGTCCAAGGTCTTCGCGCGGACCGGCTGGGTCATGGCGGGATTGGCGGGGGTCGGGCTGCTCGGCCATCTGTCCAACGGGCTGCCGCAGCGCTTCGCCGATTACGCGCCGCAGGACATTTCAGGACGGGAACTCTACAAGGAACACACCTGCTTCCTCGAGACCGACCAGCCGCCCGAGGCGTGGCCGGGCCTGGAGAATTGCCGGATCGGGTCGCCGAAGGCGGAGGCACCCACCGCCCTGCTCTGGGGGGATTCCTTCGCCGCCCATTATGTGCCGGGGCTGCAGACGGTCGCCGATACCCTGCCTTTCAACATCGTGCAGTACACGGCTTCCGGCTGCCCGCCCATCAAGGACCTGTCCGTCAACGCCCGCCCGAACTGCCAGGAGTTCAACCGCCGCGTCGATGAACTCATCGACCGCAACGGCATCCGCATCGTCATCATGGCGGCGCGGTGGGAATGGTACATGGACACCAACGCCCTCGACCTTCGCCGCCTGCATGAGACCGTCGGCGCGCTGCTGAGCCGGGGCATCCGCATCGTCGTGCTGGGACAGAGCCCGGTCTTCCGCTTCCGCAACCCCTACGACCACACCTATTTCATGAAGTCGGAGCGGGCCTATTCGATCACCGGCCAAGCCGCCGACCAGCCGGTCATCACGGCGACGCGCGGTGCGCAGTTCGTCGACACCTCCGACTATTTCTGCGACCCCGATCCCTGCAAGGACCTTCCGCTCTGCCGGATCAGGGACGACCAGGGCTTCTATTTCCTGGATCAGGGCCACTTCTCGGCCCATGGCAGCACCCTGCTCGTGCAGAGCATCCAGGAGGTTCTGCGCGCCCCCGACCCGTTCTATGGAGAGTGAGGCCCGGCCGGAACGCCGCGCAGCGGGAGGGCGGAGCCGCCCCCGCTGCGCCGGCATCCGTCACTTCGCCAGGTTGCGCAGGACGAAGTTCAGCACGCCGCCGTTCCGGTAATACTCGACCTCGTCCACCGTATCGATGCGCAGCAGCAGCGGCACCTGCCGCGTCTGCCCGTCGGCGCGGGTGATGGTCATCATCACGTCCTTGCGCGGGCGCAGGTCCTGCTCGATGCCGGCGATGTCGAAGGTCTCCGTGCCGTCCAGCGCCAGATCGTTGCGGGTCAGCCCGTCCTTGAACTGGAGCGGCAGGATGCCCATCCCGACGAGGTTGGAGCGGTGGATGCGCTCGAAGCTCTCGGCGATCACCGCGCGGATGCCCAGCAGCTTGGTGCCCTTGGCCGCCCAGTCGCGGCTGGAGCCGGTGCCGTACTCCTTGCCGGCGATGACCACCAGCGGCACGCCCTCCTGGGCGTAGCGCATCGCCGCGGTGTAGATCGGCAACTGCTCGCCCGAGGGATAGTGCCGGGTCTCGCCGCCCTCCACGCCCGCCAGCATCTCGTTGCGGATGCGGATGTTGGCGAAGGTGCCGCGCATCATCACCTCGTGGTTGCCGCGCCGCGCCCCGTAGGAGTTGAAGTCCTGCGGGCGCACCTGATGGCTCAGCAGATACTCGCCGGCCGGGCTGGTCTTCTTGATCGAGCCGGCGGGCGAGATGTGGTCGGTGGTGATGCTGTCGCCGAGCACGGCCAGCGCGCGGGCGCCCCGCACGTCGCTCACCGCCTCGGGGGTCTTCGGCATGTCGGCGAAGAAGGGCGGCAGCTTCACGTAGGTGCTGCCCGCCTGCCACTCGTAGGTCTGGCCCTCGGCGGTCTGGATGCCGCGCCACTGCGCCGGCCCCTCGAACACGTTGCCGTAGCGGCTGCGGAACATCTCCGCCGACAGCGAGGCGTCGATGGCGTCCTGGACCTCCTGGTTGGTCGGCCAGACGTCCTTCAGATAGACGGGCTGGCCGTCATGGCCGGTGCCGATGGGGTCCTTGCTCAGGTCGATCTTCATGTTGCCGGCCAGCGCGTAGGCGACGCACAGCGGCGGCGAGGCCAAGTAATTCGCCCGCGTGTGCGGGTTCACCCGGCCTTCGAAGTTGCGGTTGCCCGACAGCACCGCGGCGACCACGAGGTTGCCCTCCTCCACCGCCGCGGCGATGGGGTCGGGCAGCGGGCCGCTGTTGCCGATGCAGGTGGTGCAGCCGTAGCCGACGATGTTGAAGCCGAGCTGGTCGAGGTAGGGCTGGAGCCCGGCCTTGGCCAGATAGTCGGTGACCACCTGCGAACCCGGAGCCAGCGAGGTCTTGACCCAGGGCTTGGACTTCAGCCCCTTCTCCACCGCCTTGCGGGCCAGCAGGCCGGCGGCCACCAGAACCGCCGGGTTGGAGGTGTTGGTGCAGGAGGTGATGGCGGCGATCACCACCGCCCCCTGGTCGAGGTTGTAGCCGCAGCCCTGCACGGGGACCGAGCGATCGGCGTCCTCCGCCTTGAAGGTGCCGACCAGATCACCGCCGAAGCTCTGCGCCGCCTGGGACAGCGGCACGCGGTCCTGCGGGCGCTTCGGGCCGGCCAGCGACGGCTCGACCGTCGTCATGTCCAGCTCCAGCGTGTCGGTGAAGACGGGGTCCGGCGTGCCGGCGTCGCGCCACATGCCCTGGGCGCGGGCGTAGGCCTCGACCATCGCCACGCGGTCGGCGTCGCGGCCGGTGAAGGTCAGGTAGCGGATGGTCTCCGCGTCGATCGGGAAGATGCCGCAGGTGGCGCCGTATTCCGGGGCCATGTTGCCGATGGTGGCGCGGTCGGCCAGCGTCAGGTGATCCAGACCCGCCCCGTAGAACTCCACGAACTTGCCGACCACGCCCTTCTTGCGCAGCATCTGGGTGACGGTCAGCACGAGGTCGGTGGCCGTCGTGCCCTCCTTCAGCCGCCCGGTCAGCTTGAAGCCGACGACCTCGGGAATCAGCATGGAGATCGGCTGGCCGAGCATGGCCGCCTCCGCCTCGATGCCGCCGACGCCCCAGCCGAGCACGCCCAGCCCGTTCACCATGGTGGTGTGGCTGTCGGTGCCGACCAGCGTGTCGGGATAGGCGACGAGCTTGCCCGCCGGATCGGTGTCAGTCCACACGCCCTGCGCCAGATACTCGACGTTGACCTGATGACAGATGCCGGTGCCCGGCGGCACGACGCGGAAATTGTCGAAGGCTTTTTGGCCCCAGCGCAGGAAGGCGTAGCGTTCCAGGTTGCGCTCGAACTCCAGCTCGACGTTCTTCTCGAAGGCGGAGGGGTTGCCGAAGTAATCGACCATCACCGAATGGTCGATGACCAGATCGACCGGCACCAGCGGGTTGATCTTCTTGGGATCGCCGCCCAGCGCGGCCATCGCCTCGCGCATCGCCGCCAGGTCGCAGACCGCTGGCACGCCGGTGAAGTCCTGCATCAGCACGCGCGCCGGGCGGTAGGCGATCTCACGGTCGGACCGCTTGTCGTGAAGCCATTGGGCCACCGCCTTCACGTCGTCGGTGGACACCGTGCGCCCGTCCTCGAAGCGCAGGAGATTTTCCAGCAGCACCTTCATGGAATAGGGCAGCCGGGAGAGGTCGCCCAGTCCGGCGTCCTCCGCGGCCTTGATGCTGAAATAATCGTAGCTCTTGCCCCCGACGGACAGGGAGCGGCGGGTTTTCAGCGAGTCCTGACCGGTGAACGTCGTCACGGTACCCCTCCTTCGCGTTATTGGCGGACCGGCCGGGCGGCGGCCGTGGTTTCCGCATGTCTCAACCGCCTGATTTAGTGCCGGTCCCGCCCCCCTTCAAACGGCGCCGTGCAAAGGGCAGACAAGCGGAAGCGTGAGGGCTGCGCTCTCTTCGTGCGAAACGGGGCCGGTCCGTACTAGAATCCCGCGCAACGAGAACCACGCAACGAAAACCATGCGGGCGGGCGGAGCGGCCCGGCGCGCGACGGGTGGAGGAAACGGAATGGCATGGCGCGCCCCGGCTTTGGCGGCGGTGGCCCTGGCGATGGCGGTGCTGTGCGCCCCGGCCGAGGCCGCTTCGGAGTCGCCGCAAGGGGCGCAGTTCTTCCCGCACCTCGTCTACCGCAGCGGCCCCTACGCGCCTTACGGCATCCCGCTGGCCGACGGGGTGGCCGACTATCTGACGCTGATCAACCGGCGCGACGGCGGCATCGGCGGCGTGCCCATCGCCTGGGAGGAGTGCGACACCGGCTACAACACCGACCGTGGGGTGGACTGCTACGAGCGGCTGAAGGCCAAGGGGCCGACCGGCGCCGCCGCCGTGCTGCCGCTGTCCACCGGCATCACCTACGCCCTGATCGAGCGCGGCGGCGCCGACCGCATCCCGGTCTTCTCCTCCGGCTATGGGCGGGCGGACGTGTCCGACGGGCGGGTCTTCCCCTACGCGGTCAACGCCCCGGCCAGCTATTGGACGGGCATCGACGCCGCCATCAGCCACATTGTCAAGGAACTGGGGGCCACGGAGTTGGGCGGAACCGAGCGGCTGCGCGGGCGGAAGATCGCCTATGTCTACCACGACAGCGCCTTCGGCAAGGAGCCGCTGCCCATGCTGGAGGCGCTGCGCGGCCCGCTCGGCTTCGAAATGCGCAGCTTCCCCGTCGCCCCGCCGGGGCTGGACCAGCGCGCCGTGTGGACGCAGATCGCCCGCCACTACCGGCCCGACTACGTGATCCTGTGGGGCTGGGGCGTGCAGAACTCCACCGCCCTGCGCGAGGCCGCCGCCGCCGGCTATCCGGCCGACCGCATGATCGGCGTCTGGTGGGCCGGGTCGGAGCTGGACGTCCGGCCGGTCGGCCCTGCTGCGGTCGGCTACAAGGCGGTCGCCTTCCACGCCGCCGGAGCGGATCTGCCGGTGATCCGTGCCATCCGCGAGCAAGTCCACAACCAGGGGCTGGGGGCCGGCGATCCCGGCCAGATCGGCACGGTGCTCTACAACCGCGGGGTCTTCAACGCCGCCGTCCTGGTCGAGGCCATCCGCACCGCGCAGGGCAAATACGGGCGCCGGCCGCTGACCGGGGCGCAGGTCGCCTGGGGCTTCGACCATCTGGACCTGACCGCCGAACGGCTGGCCGCGCTGGGGCTGGACGGCTTCATGCAGCCGCTGCGCATCACCTGCGCCGACCATGAGGGGATCGCGCCGCTGCACGTGCAGCGGTGGGATGGCGCGCGCTGGCTGGACGTGTCCGGCCCCATCGAGCCCCGCCGCGCCCTGATCCGCAAGCTGGTGGCGGAGTCGGCCCGGCGTTTCGCGGCGGAACGCAAGATCGAACCGCGGGCCTGCGATTAGGAGTCCTTCAGGTCGGGCGCATCGCCACGTAGCGGCAGAAGCGCAACCCGCTGCCCAGCACGCGCAGGCGCGACCACCACAACGCCAGCTCGCGGGCCAGCGCCTTCAGCACGCGGGGTTCGGGAACGGCGGTCTTCAGCGCCTCGCCCAGCCGGCGCACCCGCTCCACGGCCTGCCGGCGGTGGAACTGGGTCAGATCCTCGGAAATGCGCAGGTCCAGGTTGCGCTGGGTCAGCTCGTCGGCCATGCGGGTGGCCGACCAGGGATAGACCTCCAGAGGCTCGGAATCGCGCCAGCCGTTCCAGCTCTCCCAGGAGGACGGGGTGCCTTCGATCACGTAATCGAACAGCAGCACGCCGCCCTTCGGCTTGACGCAGTCGCAGACGCGGTCGAGGAAATTCTCCTTGTCGCGCACCCGGTGCATCACCCGGTCGGCCAGCACGAGGTCGAAGGCGCCCGCCTGGTTGAAATGCTCGGGGTCGTAATGGCCGATCGGCGCCTTCTTCGACACGCCCAGCGCCTTGGAGCGCTCCATCCCCAGCTTGGCCAGCAGGGGCGACATCTCCAGCCCGGTCACCCAGGTGTCGTAGCTGTCCACGATGCCGCGCGCCGGGCCGCCCAGCCCCGCCGAGAGGTCCAGCACGCTCTTGGCCGGGTTCAGCCCGAAGGAGCGGACGGATTCGACCATCCATTGCGAGTCGCCGGGACCGACGCAGTCCGGACCCCACAGCATCTGAGCCCCTTCCGTGCGGGCGACCGACCAGACCGGTTCGCCCTGGCGATCGAGCTGCAGATTCTCCAGCCGCTCCAGGTCGGCATCGGGCCGCGGCGCCTCGGGCGGCAGAGCGCCGGCGGGCGCGGCGGAGCCCAGCGCCGCCACCGGGCCGCGCAGGGGCAGGCGGGAGGCGGGGGCGGTGCGGGCCAGACGGGACAGGGCGGCGAGGTCGTAGCCTTCCCACCAGGCGACGAATTTCGTCCGCCAGTCGGGATTGCGCCAGCGCTCCCTATCCTGAAAATTGTGCCGCATCCGGCGCTGCGTTTCCAAAATTGCTGCCCCACAAAGGACGGCCACCGCCGGCATCCACGGATACCGCACAATATAGAGGTAGACCTCAACAGTCGGGGAGTCAAGTAACCAGCGCGAACAGTTGGAGAGGACTTGCATGAACTGTCGCGAAAATTTTATCTAACTGTGAAATATTTCTGCAACACCCACGGCTTGCGGTTCCGAAGGCGGCGCGCGGCCAGGTGGCCGAAGCGCGCCGCGTTGCAGCATCGGGGCGCAATGCCTATAGTTCCGCCCCAGCACCCCCACAGCCCGTCCCCCACCCCGCGCAAGGAGCACCGGCGTGCCGCACAAGACCGGCAACCCCTGGACCGTCCTGACGACCAAGCCGATCTACGAGAATCCGTGGATGCGGGTGGTGGAGCACGATGTGCTGACCCCGCTCGGCAACCCCGGCATCTACGGCGTCATGCACGCCCAGAATCTGGCGACCGGTGTGGTTCCCATCGACGACCAGGGCCGCGTCACTCTGGTCGGCCAGTACCGCTTCCCCTTGGAGCAGTACAGCTGGGAGATCCCGGAAGGCGGCGGCAAGAAGGGCGTCGAGCCGGTGGAGTCGGCCAAGCGCGAGCTGCTGGAGGAAACCGGCCAGACCGCCCGCCACTGGCTGCCGATCCTGACCATGCACCTGTCCAACAGCATCACCGACGAGACGGCCCACTGCTTTCTCGCCTGGGGGATCGAGCAGGGGCAGGCCGAACCGGAGGAGACGGAGGTCCTGCAGCTGCGCCACGTCCCCTTCGCCGAGGCCTACGCCATGGTCAAGCGCGGCGAGATCACCGACGCCATCGCGGTGGCCTGCCTGATGAGGGTCCGCCTGATGGCGCTCGACGGCGACCTGCCCGAGGACGTCACCCGCCTGATCCTGGGTTGAGGGAAGACGTCATGCAGGCTGTCGCCATCGATTTCGAAACCGCCAACGAGTCACGGACCAGCGCCTGTTCCATCGGCGTCGCCTGGATCGAGGACGGACGCGTGGTGGAGACGGAGGAGCATCTGATCCGCCCGCGGGAGATGCGCTTCAACCCCTTCAACACCGCCGTCCACGGGCTGCGGGCGGAGGATGTCGCCGGCGCGCCGGAATTCCCGGAGGTCTGGCGCCGCTTCGCCCGGCGGCTGGAGGGCCGACTGGTGCTGGCCCACAACGCCTCCTTCGACATCAGCGTGCTGCGCCACACGCTGGACGATTACGGTCTGGACTGGCCGGCCTGCAGCTACCTCTGCACCGTGGTGCTGGCGCGCAAGGCGTGGCCGCAGCTGGCCGCGCACAAGCTGAATTATCTGGCCGACCATCTGGGCATCGCGCTCGACCACCACCGCGCCGGCAGCGACGCCGAGGCCTGCGGGCGCATCGCCCTCGCCGCCACCCGCGTGCTGGGGCTGGAGCGGCTGGCCGACATCGCCGCGGCCACCGGCATCACGTTCGGGCAGCTGGCGCCGGGCGGCTACAGCCCCTGCAAGGGCGGCAATCCGCCGCCCCGGCGGCGGCGTCTGGTGCCGGTGATCTGAAGCTCAGCGCTCGACCAGATAGCGCAGGGTCAGCGTCGTGCGCGTCACCGGCTCGGCGACCGTCAGGGCGGCGTCGGCGTAGCGCGGCGGGCCGAAGCGCATGGGGGCGTCGTTGCTGAAGCCGACTCCCTCCGTCGGCAGGCCGAGGAAGTTGCGGTCGAGTTCGAGATTCTGGTTCTCGTCATGAAAGGACTGCACCGCGTAGGTGCCGGGCGGCACCTTGTGCACCACCACGGTGACGCTGCCCGGCCGCGCCGGCTCCGCCGCGGTGTAGGGGCAGTTGGGTCCCAGGAAGGTCTCCTGGGTGCACACCGCGACCAGCACCTTCCCCTGGGCGTTCGCGACGTTGGCAACGGTGATGGCAAGGTCGCCGGCGATGGCCGGGGCCGTCGCCAGGAGGATCGCCAGAGCGGCCAGCGATCCGACCACCGTGGCGTTGCGGGCGGTCCGGAACTGCCAGTGAATCATGGTGCACCCGTTCGTGAGGTGGACGGATAGGCGCGCCCGCGCCATTCCGCCGGGCGGCCCCGGCGGGCGCGCAGCAGCGCCGACCATTGGATCGCCAGCAGGATCAGGATGCCCACGGGGTGGAGCAGCGCCCCGGCCAGACTCTGGCGGAAACGCAGGGCCAGCAGCAAGCGCAACGACAGACCTGCCGCCACGGCCAGCGCCGCCAGGGCGGCAGCCCCCTCCGGCAGCGGGTCAAGCGCCGCCCAGCCCAGCAGCAGCCAGGGCAGGACATGGCCGCCGAACAGCAGCAGGGTCCAGACCGGCAGGGCGACCGGGGTCGCCATCCCCTCCGTCGCGTTCTTCGAGAAGCCGGACCACACCTCCCGCCAGCCGCGATACATCCGGCAGCGGGCGAGGCCGGTCGCGTCGAACAGGTCGGTCCCCTGCCCCGCCCGGCGGAAGGCCCGCGGCAGCGTCACCCCGTCGTGCAGCGAGGTCGCGATGGCGGCGTGGCCGCCGGCCGTCTGGTAGGCATCCCGCCGCACCGCAATCAACTGGCCGCAGGCGGCGGCGAAGCCCGGATTGCCCGACCAGCGCATCCCGACCATCGGCAGATAGCCGAGCAGCAGGACATGGATCAGCGGGATCACCAGCGCCTCGGCCAGGGTGCCGGTCTCCTGGCGCGGGAAGCCGCTGACCAGCCCCGACCTGCCCGCCAGCAGCGCGCCGCAGGCCAGCCGGGCGGCGTCCGGGGCCAGCCGCACGTCGGCGTCCTGGAACAGCAGCACCGGGTGCCGCGCCAGACCGGCGAGCGCCTGGCAGGCGTGCTGCTTGCCCGACCAGCCGGGCGGCAGCGGCGGCGCCGTCTCCACGCGCAGGCGCGGGTCGCGAGCGGCGATGGCGCGGACGATCTCCGCCGTGCGGTCGGTGGAATGGTCGTCCAGCACCACCACCTCCACCGTCACGCCGCAGCTGGACAGCGCCGCCCGCACCGCGGCGGCGATGGTGGCCTCCTCGTTGCGGGCGGGAATCAGGATGCTGACGGCGGCCCCCGGCGGCGGCTCGGCCCGCGGGCGACGGTAGAGGCACAGATTCACGAGGCCCAGCCCCAGAGGCAGCAGGGCGAGCGCCAGAGCCAGCGCGGCCAGCAGCGTGACGGTGGGCATCAGCGGGGGGTCCCTTTCGTGTCCGGTGCATCACCATGGCTGGCCGTGAAGCGTTGCCCACCGACCCAGGCCCGCGCGCGGCGCCACAGGTCGTAGACGCCGCCAACCCCCACCGTGCCGTCGATCAGCGTCAGGAAGCGCGCCGGGTCGCGGCTCTGCGCGTCGAGCGCCAGCGCGTCCATCGCCGCCTCCAGCCGGCGCTCCAGCGCGGCGGCGATGTCCGGCACCGGCCAGCCGGCGAAGGCGGAGGCATCCACGGGCTCGCCGAAGCGGGCCAGCGCCTCCGGCGTGCTCTCGTCCCAGAACGGGTATTCCACGGCGAGCGGCACGACCACCGCCTCGGGTGCGCGGCGGACCAGATGGGCGATGCCCGGCCGCAGGCTGACGGGCCGGCGGCGCGGATCGGTGAAGGCGCCCTCCGCGGTGATCCACAGCATGGAGCGCGGGTCGGCCAGGATGCGCCGGCCATGGTGCAGAAAGGCGGCGGCCCCGGCCCGGCCCGGCTCGACCCCGAACAGGCCGATGCGCGCCATGAAGCGGTACCGGCGCAGCATCGCCGCCTCGATGGGACCGTAGCCCGGCCGGTCGCGGAAGCGGGTCGTCCCCATCACGATCAGCAAGGCGGGGTCCCACCAGGACGGGTGGTTCAGGCAGACGATCACCGGCCGGTCGGGCGGCAGGGCCGGCCAGCCCGGCCGGGCCAGCCGCACCGCGTGGAAGTCGCGCCGCATCCGCCGCGCCATGACGGCGCCGAAGAAGCGGCAGAGCGCCGGAGAGCGCAACGCGACCGGATCGTCGTTCAGCCAGTCATCCCCCATCCCTGGCCCCATCCCTGGCCCCATCCCTGGCCCCATCCCCACCCCTCAGGCGACGGCGCGCAGGTCGGTGTCGCGCGCCCCGCTCCGGAGGTCCTGGTCCAGGCTGTCGGCGGCGATCCAGCCCGACATCAGCACCATCGGCATGCCCGGCCCCGGATGGGCGGCCCCACCGGCCAGATACAGCCCCTCCACGTCGCGGGAGCGGTTGCCCGGCTTGAAGGCGCCCATGAAGCGACCATGGCTGGCCAGCCCGTAGATGGCGCCGTTCAGCACGCGGTAGCGGTCGTGGATGTCCTGCGGGGTCAGGACGCGCTCGACGCGGATGCGGTCCTCCAGGTCGGCCATGCCGGCGGTGCGCTTCAGCTTGTCGAAGACCACGCGGCGGTAGTCCGGCAGCATCCGCGACCAGTCGTGGTGCGGCCGCAGGTAGGGGGTGTGGACCAGCACATAGAGCGCCTCGCCCCCCGGCGGCGCCACGCCGGGCTCGGTGCGGGCGGGGGCGGCGATGTAACAGGTCGGGTCGGGCGCCGGCTCGCCGCGGCGGTAGATCCATTCGAACTCCTCCGCCGGGTCGCGGGAGAAGACGAAGTCGTGGTGCAGCAGATGGTCGTAGCCGCGGTCGAGCCCGAGATAGAAGACCACGCCCGAGCAGGCCGGCTCGTAGCGGCGGCGCTTGCGGAAGCGCTTGGCCGGGGCGCCGCCCACCAGCTCCTCGTAGGTGCGGACGGAATCCATGTTGGACACCACCGCCGACACCGGGATGCGCTCCCCACTCTCGGTCTCGACGGCGGTGACGCGCTTGTCGGTCACCTCCAGCCGGCGCACGCCGGTGCCGGTGCGGATCTCGACGCCGAGGCGCCGGGCCACCCGCTCCAGCGCCAGCGGAACGGCGCGGGTGCCGCCCATCGGATACCAGACGCCGTCGTTGGTCTGCATGTGCGCGATGGCGCAGAGCACCGCCGGGGAGCCGTAGGGGGAGGACCCGACATACTGGGTGAAATGGTCGAGCATCTGGGCGGCGCGGGCGTCGGGGACGTGGCTGCGGATGGTGCCGGCCACCGTGCTGCCCATGCGCAGCGCCAGCACGTCGGACAGGGTGCTGGTGTTCATGCTGTCGCGGAACTTCAGCGTGTCGCCCAGATCCTCCACCGACTTCCAGAAGAAGAAGCGTTCGGAAATGCCGTGCAGACGCTCCGACAGCGCCTGGAAGCGTCGGTAGCCCTCCCCGGCGCCGCGACCGGGAGTCAGCCGGTCGAGTTCCGCGGCCATCGCGCCGATGTTCTCCGACAGGTCGAGCAGGGTGCCGTCGTCGAAGAAGCAGCGCCATTGCGGCTCCAGCCGGACCAGCTCCAGCTCGCGGTCGAGGTCGCAGCCGGCCTCCGCCAGGATGCGGCGCAGGACGCGCGGCACCGTCAGGATGGTCGGCCCCATGTCGAAGCGGAAGCCACCCTCCTCCAGCACCGCCGCCTTGCCGCCGACCCAGCCGTTCTTCTCCAGAAGCACGACCTTGTGGCCGCGCGCCGCCAGAACCACCGCCGACGCCAGCCCGCCCAGGCCGCCGCCGATCACCGCGATCCGATCCGTCATGCCAATCCCCCCGCTACGGCCCGCTTGGGCAGGCCGGACAGTCCCATGGTTTCGCTGCGCCAGGGCGTCGGCAGGCCCAGTTCCGAGGCCAGCAGCCGCGACGTGATGCGCGCGCCTTCGAAGATCACCGGCAGGCCGCTGCCGGGGTGGGTGCCGCCACCGACGAGATAGACGCCGTCCAGATCCTCGAACCGGTTGTGCGGACGCAGGTGGAGCATCTGGTCCAGGCTGTGCGCCAAGTTGAAGGTGGCGCCGCGGTGCACGGCGAACTGGCGGTCCCAGTCGGCCGGCGTCACCACGCGCTCCACCCGGATGCGGCGCTCCAGATCGCTCAGGCCGAAGCCGGCCAGCCGGTCGAGCACGAGGCGGCGGTAGCGCGGCGCCTCGGCCGTCCAGTCGATGTGGCCGCGCTGGTGGCCGACCGGCACCAGGATGTAGAGGGTGCTGCCGCCGGGCGGAGCCAGATCGGGGTCGCTGACGCAGGCGTTCTGCACGTAGATCGACGGGCGGCGCGGCATCTCGCGGCCATCCTCGATCTCGGCGAGGTTGCGGGCGTAATCCTCCGCCAGATAGACGGTGTGGTGGTCCAGCCCCTCCATCCGCCCCTCGATCCCGAGATAGAGCATGAAGGTGGAGCAGGAGAATTTCTTGGTGGCGATGCGGGCGTCGCTCCAGCGGCGGCGCAGATCGTCGGGCACCAGCGTGGTCATCGCGCGGGCGAAGTCGGCGTTGATGACCAGCGCGTCGGCCGGATACTCGCCGGCCTCCGTCCGCACCCCCACGGCGCGGCGGCCCTGGAAGCGGATGTGGCGCACCGTCTCGTTCAGCCGCACGGTGACGCCGAGGCTCTCGGCTACCCGCCGCATCGCCTCCATCACCGCCTCGGTGCCGCCGCGCGGGTGGAAGACGCCGTGCTCATGCTCCAGGAAGGACAGGATGGTGAACAGGCTGGGGCAGCGGAAGGGCGACATGCCCAGATACTTGCTTTGGAAAGAAAAGGCGAGGCGGACGCGCGGGTCCTGGAAGTAACGGGACAGGTCGCGGTCGACCGAGCGCTGCGGCGAAAGCCGTCCCAGCGCCTTCAGCATCGGCAGCGACGCCAGCGCCCAGGGGCTGGAGAAGTCGGTTTCCAGGATCGGGCGGAACAGCTCCATCTTCGCGCGGTTGTCGGCCAGGAAACGCGGCAGGCCCTGGGCGTCGCGCGGGTCGAGGCGCGCGATCTCCGCCATCAGCGCCTTCATCTCGGCATGGACCCGCAGCTCCCCTCCGGCCTCGAAGACCAGCCGGTAGAGCGGGTCGAGGCGGATCAGATCGACCTCGTCCGACAGGCGGCGCCCGCAGGCCTCGAAGATCTCCTCCAGGATGCGGGGGTAGAGGAAGAAGGTCGGGCCGCTGTCGAAGCGGTACCCGTCGAGCGCGAAGCCGGCCGACCGGCCGCCGACGCGGTCCTGCCGTTCCAGCACGGTGACCTTCGCCCCGGTGAGCGCCAGGAGCATCGCGGATGCCAATCCACCGGGCCCAGCGCCAATGATCACGACTTGCCGTTCCATCCGCTTGTCAAACGCTCCCGAGCTGCCGACTTGTGTGAAGGCAGTTACGAACATGGACCGGAAATGGATCACAGCCACAAAGCCACCTCTCCAGGCGTAACCCCTTGGACAAGCGGGGCCGGCGATCCATTTTCCATTGCGCGCGCGGCGTGGGCCGGCGGCAATACAGGCGAAAGACTGTCCATCATCCGCAAAATCCGCCGCCGCATTGCGGCGGATGCGAAGGAACTCGTGCACACTCTGGCGACCCGCCCCGGACGCAGCGCGGCCGAGAGCCTGAGCGCGGAAATCCTGCCGCTCGCCGAAGCCTGCCGCTTCCTGGAGCGCGAGGCCGCCGCGCTGCTGGCGCCGCGGCGCCTGGGCGCGCGAGGCCGCCCGGCCTGGCTGTTCGGCGTCGCGTCGGAGGTGCGGCGGGAGCCCTTCGGCACCGTCCTGATCGTCGGCCCCTCCAACTACCCGCTGCTGCTGCCGGGGGTGCAGGCGCTCCAGGCGCTGACCGCCGGGAACGCCGTGCTGGTCAAGCCGGCGCCCGGCTGCTCCGCACCGATGGAACGGCTGGCCGACTGGCTGGCCGAGGCCGGTCTGCCCGACGGGCTGTTCCAGCTTCTGGACGAATCACCCGACGCGGTGTCCGACGCGATCGCCGCCGGCATCGACAAGCTGGTGCTGACCGGATCGGCCGGCACCGGCCGGACGGTGGCCCGCCAGCTCGCCGATTCGCTGGTGCCCTCCACCATGGAATTGTCGGGCAACGACGCGGTGTTCGTCCTGCCGGGGGCCGACCTCGGCACGGTCGCCCGCGCGCTGGCCTTCGGCCTGCGCCTCAACGGTTCCGCCACCTGCATCGCGCCGCGCCGGGTCTTCGTGCCGCGCGCCCAGGCGGCGGCGCTGGAGGACGCCTTGACGCGCAGCGCGGCGGCGATCCCGCCGGCGGCGGTGCCCCTGCCGCTGCGGCGCCGGCTGGTCGGGCTGGTCCGCGCGGCGATGGCGGAGGGCGCCCGCCCGCTCGGCCCTCTGCCCGAGGACGCCGACCCGGCGATGGCACCGCTGATCGTGGCCGACGCGCGGCCGGGCATGGCGCTGCTGCGCGAGGAGCTGTTCGCCCCCATCCTGTCGCTGGTGCCCGTCCGCGACATGGAGGAGGCGCTGGAGGCCGCCGCCGCGAGCCCCTACGCGCTCGGCGCCTCGGTCTTCGGGCCGGAAGCGGAGGCCTGCGCGCTGGCCGGGCGGCTGGACGCCGGGACGGTGACGGTCAACGACCTGATCGTGCCGACCGCCGATCCCCGCCTGCCCTTCGGCGGACGGCGCGCCAGCGGCTGGGGCGTCACGCGCGGGGCCGAAGGGCTGCTGGAGATGACGCGGGTGAAGACCGTCTCGGTGCGGCGCGGCCGGCGGCTTCCCCACACCGACCCGCCGCGCGACGGCGACGCGGCGCTGATGCTGGCGGCGCTCCGCCTGCTCCACGGCGGTCCCGGCGCCCGCGCCGGGGCGGTCCGGACCCTGATCCAGGCCCTGCGCGACCGCCGGACCGACTGACCCGGAGACCATCGTGACGACAGCTTTGATTCTCGCCGTCCTGATCGGCGCCGTCGCCGGTTCGCGCACCATGCTCGCGCCGGCGGCGGTTTCCTGGGCCGCCTATTGCGGCTGGCTCGACCTGTCGGGAAGCTGGCTGTTCTTTCTTGGCCACCCGGTCTCGCCCTGGGTCTTCACCGCGATGGCGGTTGGGGAGCTGGTCACCGACAAGTTGCCGAACACCCCCAGCCGCAAACGCCTCTTCCCCTTCGCCAGCCGCATCGCCAGCGGCGCCATCGCGGGCGCGGCCATCGGCGCGGACGCGGGGGCGTGGGTCCCCGGATTGCTCGCCGGCGGGCTCGGCGCGGTCGCCGGCACGCTCCTCGGCTACGAGGCGCGCCGGCGCATGGCCGCCGCCTTCGGCCGCGACCGGCCGGCGGCGCTGATCGAGGACGCGGTGGCGCTCACCGTCGCCCTGCTCGTCGTCGCCGCGGCTTGAGCCGCTGCTCGGAGACGGAGGGCGTCAGCGCGCCGCGGCGCCGCCCCGCTCCGGGAACAGACCCAGCAGACCCTCCCGGCTCGCCGGGCAGACGCCGCGCTCGGTCACCAGACCGGTCACCAGACGGGCCGGGGTGACGTCGAAGCCGTAATTGACCGCCGGGCTGCCGGCCGGGGTGACGCGGACGGTCTCGATCCGCCCGTCGGCGGTGAGGCCGGTCAGCTCGGTCACCTCGCGGGCGTCGCGCTCCTCGATGGGGATTTCCTTCACCCCGTCCGCCATGCCCCAGTCGATGGTCGGCGAGGGCAGCGCGACGTAGAAGGGCACGCCGTTGTCCTGGGCGGCCAGCGCCTTCAGGTAGGTGCCGATCTTGTTGCAGACGTCGCCGGTCGCCGTGGTGCGGTCGGTGCCGACGATGCACAGGTCGACCATGCCGTGCTGCATCAGGTGGCCACCGGTGTTGTCGACCACCACCGTGTGGGGCACGCCGTGGCGGTTCAGCTCCCAGGCGGTCAGGCTGGCGCCCTGGTTGCGCGGGCGCGTCTCGTCCACCCAGACATGCAGGCGGACGCCCTCCTCGACAGCGACATAGACCGGGGCGAGCGCGGTGCCCCAATCGACGGTGGCGAGCCAGCCGGCGTTGCAGTGGGTCAGCACGTTCACCGGCTCGCCCGGGGCCTTGCGGCGGGCGGCCTCGCGGATCAGGGCGGCGCCATGCTCGCCGATGGCGCGGTTGATGGCGACGTCCTCGTCGCAGACCGCGGCGGCCTCGGTGTAGGCGGCCCCGGCGCGGGCGGCGGGCGGCAGCGGCGCCAAGCGGGCGCGCATCCGCTCCAGCGCCCAGCGCAAGTTGACCGCGGTCGGGCGGGTGGCGAGCAGCCGCGCGCCGGCCTCCTCCAGCGCCGCGTCGGATGGGTCGGCCCGCATGGCCAGCGCGACGCCGTAGGCGGCGGTCGCCCCGATCAGCGGCGCGCCGCGCACCAGCATGGCCCGGATGGCGTGGGCGGCCTCCTGCAGGTTGGTCAGCCGCGCGACGGCGAAATCATGCGGCATCCGCGTCTGGTCGATGATCTCCACAGACCAGCCGTCCTGCGCCAGCCAGATCGTGCGATAGGCCGTGCCGTCGATCTTCATACGCCATACTCCCCGCGCTCGATGCTGCTTCGGCCTTTCGGCCCGGCGCGACAATAGGGGGTGGCGCGGCGCGGTTCAACGGGCGTACCCAGGGAACAGGAGCCTGCAAAAAAGTGTTGGTCCGCCACGAAAGCCACCACCGTCCATGCCCCGAAGCACCGTCCCCATGCCCCTCCGCGCCCTGCGATCCAAAGGTTCCCCTCTGCTCTACCGGATGCCGGGATCGGCGCTGGTGCTGATGGTCTGCGCGGTGGCGCTGCTGCTGACGCTCGGCCTGTCGGCCAGCTTCGCGTTGCGCGACCGGTCGGCGGCCCTGCAGCACGCCCAGGACACCGCCGGCAACGCCAGCCTGCTGGTCGCCGAGCATGCGGCCCGGCTGGTGGAGACCAGCGACCTGATCCTGAAGCAGGCGGTCCAGCTCGCCGGACCGGCGGACGCCCCGCTGCCCGGCGACCGGGCGGGGTGGGAGCGTTACGCGGCGCTGGTGCGGGGCACGCCCTATCTGGTGTCGATCTGGCTGTTCGACGCCGAGGGGAACGCCGTCCTGACCACCCGCCGCTTTCCCACCCCGGCGATGAACGTCGCCGACCGCGATTACTTCGTGGCCCAGCGGACCGGCGGCAGCGAGGCGGGCGGCCATCTCTTCATCACCGCCCTGGACAACAGCCGGTACAGCCAGGAGCCGCTGATCCTGCTCGCGCGACCGCTGGCCGCCGCACCGGGTCAATTCCGCGGCGTGGCCCTCGTCGCCGTCTCGCCGCGCTACGTCCGCGACATCTACAAGAGCTTCGACTTCGACTACGCACGTTCCATCACCCTGCGCCGGGCCGACGGCACGGTGCTGCTGCGCGAGACCCAGGGGCCGGACGCCACCGACAGCGCCGCGGCGGAGGCCGCCGGGGAGCCGGAGATCACCGCGCTCCGCCGGGTCGACAGCGTGCCGCTGACCGCGGAGGTGGCCATCCCGGTGAGCAGCGTCATGGAGCGCTGGCAGGGGCAGCTCTGGACCTACATCTCCTACGCGCTGGCGGCGCTGGCCGCGGTGTCGGTGATCGGCGGGATGGCCTTGCAGCGCGCCCGGCGGGAGCGGCAGGCGGAGAACGCGCTCCAGCACGCCTACGACACGCTTGAGGAACGGGTCCACCAGCGCACCGCGGAGCTGGAACAGACCAACGCCCAGCTTGAAACGGCGGTGACCGACAAGGAGGTCCTGCTGAAGGAGGTCCAGCACCGGGTGAAGAACAACCTCCAGGTCATCTGCAGCCTGTTGCGCCTCCAGGCCGCCCGCATCGACGAGCCGGCCCGCCGCGCCTTCGACGAGAGCCTGCGCCGCATCCAGTGCATGAGCCTGATGCAGGAGCTGCTCTACCGCTCCGACCAGCCGGCGCGCATCGATTTCGCCGATTACCTGCGCCAGCTCTGCGACGGGCTGGTCCGCTCGACCAACCCGACCGGGGCGCGGCTGACGGTGAACGCCCCCCAGCCCTGGAGCCTGGACGTCGATCAAGCCACCCCGCTCGCCCTGATCGCCAGCGAACTGGTCTCCAACGCGCTGCTCCACGCCTTCCCCCTCGGCCATCCCGGCACGATCACGGTCACGCTGCTGCCGGAGGGGGAGGAGGGCATGACGATGGTGGTGCGCGACGATGGAACCGGCCTGCCGCCGGATCCGTCGGCCGTCCAGCACCGCGCGACCGACAAGCGTCAAAGCGGGCTGGGGCTGGTCCTGGTCCGGGCGCTGTCCCAGCAGGCCGGGGCGCAGGTGACCATCGAGCGCCAGCCGGACGGCGGGCCGGGCACCCGCTTCATCGTGTCGGTGCCGACCCTTTCGAAAGCCCAGACGAAGGCAGCCTGAGGAACGATCAGGGCCGCGGCGGCTCCAGCCTCAGATAGACCATGGCGGCGGCGAGCGCGCTGGCGTAGGCGTCCTCCCCGGTGCGCGGCGGCAGGTCGAGATCGCGCAGGATGCTGTCCAGCCGCAGGTCGACCGCGTATTTGCCGGGCGCCTTGGCCTTGCGGCCGTAATAGAGGCTGGACACCTCGATGCGCGGGTTCGGCAGGGCCATGCCCACCATCGGCTGCACCAGCCGGTCGAGAAGCCCCACGGTGAAGTCCAGGTAGTAGCCGACCAGCGGCCGGTTGCCGATGAAGGCCAGCAGGCGGGACAGCGCCGGCTCCGCCGGTTCGGTGGGCCAGAAGGACAGGATCAGGCGCTGGCTGGTCAGGACGCGGCTGCCGCGGATGCGCACCGCCGCGATGCTCCGCAGGTCGGCCGTGGCCGCGTCGAAGGAGGTGGCCTCGCAATGGATCGCCACCCGCTCCCCGCTTTCCTCCCCCGACAGCAGAAGGGCGCGGTCGGGATGTTCGGGCACGGCCGGAACAACGGACGGCGCGACCGCCCCGTTGGCCACCACACCGGCAATGGTCTCGGTCGGCATGCCGCCTCCTCTCCCCGCTCCCGGCGGGTCAATGGTTCAGGTGGAAGTGGTAGGCGAGCAGTTCCTTGAACTTCTTCACCAGCGCCAGGCAATCCTTGAACTGGTCGCGGTCGAGCTTGCCCAGGGACTCCGTGCGGACGAGGTTGTCGGTCTGGGTGCCGGACACGCTGCCGTCCAGCCCGGCCTTCAGCCGCAGCGTCGACAGGAAGGTGAAGGCGTCGGCCAGTTCGCCCGCCATGCCGCGGTCGAGAACGCCCTGGTCGGCGAGCGCCCAGATGCGCTCGGTCGTGTTGGTCTCGGCCATGTGCTTCTCCAGCGCCAGCGCGCGGACGCCATGGACGATGGGGAAGATCCCGGCCTTCTTGATGTCCACCGCCTCGCCGCGGCGTCGCTCGAACAGGCCGCCGAACAGCCCCGACGGCGTGTCGAAGGCCAGCGCCGGGCGGGCGAAGGCGGTGAAGAACATCTGGTTGTCCTGAAGCCGGCCGAGCAGGTAGCCCTTCGCCTCGGCCAGCAGGGACGCGTCCCCGGCCACCGCCGCCGCGTCGTAGAAGATGGCGAGATTCATCTGCGCCGCCTCGTCGGGGCGGTGGATCCAGTGGAAGAGGGAATCCTTGTACAGCGCCAGCGGACGCGTCCAGTCCGGGTTGGACACCATGATCCGCCCCGGGCAAGGCGGGTAGCCGAACGCGACCAGATGGCGGGTGAAGGCGTCGGTCACCTGCGCCAGCGTCGGGCAGTCGTAACCGTCGCGCAGGATCAGCCCGTTGTCCTGGTCGGTCTTCAGGAGCTGCTCGCCGCGCCCCTCGCTGCCCATCACGATCAGGCAGGAATTGGCCAGCAGGTCCGGCGGCGCCAGCAGCTCGAACAGGCGGCGGAAGATCTTGCGGTTCAGCTCGGTCACGAGGTCGGCGATGAAGGAGACCTTGACGCCCGTGCCGTGCAGCGTGCGGATCAGCCCGACGATGTCCTGGCTGGCCCGGCCCAGATCCTCCGGCGTCGCGGCGCGCTCGACCTTGAGCGCGACGACCTGGGAATGGTTGGACAGGACGGCCAGCAGGTCGGTCTGCTCCAGCAGGCCGACGACCGCCCCCTGCTCGGTGATGACCAGACGGCGCACCGAATGCTTGGTCATCAGGATCAGCGCGTTGAACAGCAGGTCGTCGCGGTCCAGCGCCAGCAGCTCGTAGCGGGCGAGCGGCCCGACCGGGCTGTCCACCGGCCGCCCCTCCAGCACCACGAGGTCGCGCAGGTCGGTGCCGGTCAGGATGCCGATGCGCCCCCCCTTTTCGGATCGCCATCCCGGACCAGCACGCTGCTCGCCTGCTCCCGCTTCATCGCCGCCGCGGCGTCGCGCAGAGACGCCCCGGCCGCGACGAAGACCGGCGGGTGCAGATAGGCCTGCCGGATGCGCGCCATCGTCAGCGCGGCGGTCTCGCGGTTGGACCGCTCGTTGGCCAGCGCGCTCAGCCGGTCGGCGAACTCCTGCTGGATCACCGCGCCGAAGGCGGCGTTCTCGTGCGCCAGTTCGAGAAGAATCGGACGCGGCACCAGATCGCACAGCGTGTCCTCCGCCGCGACGAAGCTGCGCGCCTGCCCGTCGGAGAACAGAGCCTGGAGGTCGAAGCTGTCGTGGGCGCCGTGCACCGCCACCACCTCGCCGCCCCGGCGTTCGTGGACCAGCCCCTGCCGCACCACGAACAGGCAATCCGCCGGCTCGTCCCGGCTCAGGATCACCCCGTCCCGGGCGTAGACGCCGAGGTCGAGCGCGGCGGCGAGCCGCTGCCGCTGCTCCGGCGTCAGGCGGTCGAAGGGGGAGACGGAGAAATCGAAAGCGTCGGACAAAATCCGCTCCACGAACCGGCGGGTGAATAAAAAAGGCGCCCCAAGACCGTGGTCTTGAGGCGCCTTGAAGATTACACCAGCCCCTTCATCTGCGGAAGGTGGGTGCGACCATTCGCATTAGTGAGCGGAAGCCCCTTCGGCGCCCAGGCCGGTCTGCGACCGGATGTACTGGGCCTTGTAGGCCTCGCGCTCGTCATGCGCCGCCTTGCTGTTGTCGGTGATCGAGAAGAACCAGATCGCCAGGAACGACAGCGGGATGGTGAAGACGCCCGGGTTGTCGTACGGGAAGAGGGCGGCCGGGTTGCCCAGCACCGACTTCCACACGGTCGGGCCCAGGATCAGCAGCGTCACCGAGGAGATCAGGCCGATCCAGCCGCCGAGAACGGCGCCACGGGTGGTCATCCGGCTCCAGAACATCGACATCAGCAGAACCGGGAAGTTCGCCGAGGCCGCGATCACGAAGGCGAGGCCGACCATGAAGGCCACGTTCTGGTTCTCGAAGGCGATGCCGAGGAAGATCGAGACGATGCCGATGACCACGGTGGTGATCTTCGACACGCGGATCTCGTCATGCTCCGACGCGCGGCCCTTGGCGATCACCGAGGCGTACAGGTCGTGCGACACGGCCGAGGCGCCGGCCAGCGTCAGGCCCGCGACCACCGCGAGGATGGTGGCGAAGGCCACGGCCGAGATGAAGCCGAAGAACAGGTCGCCGCCCACCGCGTGCGCGGTGTGGATGGCCGCCATGTTGGAGCCGCCGATGATCATCGACGGGTTGGGCTTTCCGCCCGCCGCCGCCAGCTTGGCCGCGTCGAGGAACGGATAGGCGCCGGTGGCGTCCGGGGCCAGCAGCAGCACGATGGCGCCGAAGCCGATGATGAAGGTCAGGATGTAGAAGTAGCCGATGAAGCCGGTCGCGTAGAACACCGACTTGCGGGCCTCCTTGGCGTCCGACACCGTGAAGAAGCGCATCAGGATGTGCGGCAGGCCGGCGGTGCCGAACATCAGCGCCATGCCCAGCGAGATCGCCGAGACCGGGTCGGTGATGAGGGCGCCCGGCGCCATGATGCCGGTCGCCTTCGGGTGGACCTGCACGGCCGTGGAGAACATCGCCTCCGGGCTGAAGCCGAACTTGGCGAGCACCGCGAAGGCCATGAAGGAGGCGCCCGACAGCAGCAGCACGGCCTTGATGATCTGCACCCAGGTGGTGGCGAGCATGCCGCCGAAGGTCACGTAGGCGATCATCAGGACGCCGACGATCACCACCGCCCACAGATAGTCCATGCCGAACAGCAGCTGGATCAGCTTGCCGGCGCCGACCATCTGGGCGATCAGGTAGAAGGTCACCGTGGCGAGCGAGCCGCAGGCGGCCATGGTGCGCATCGGGGTCTGCTGGAAGCGGTAGGAGGCGACGTCGGCGAAGGTGTACTTGCCGAGGTTGCGCAGGCGCTCAGCGACCAGGAACAGGATGATCGGCCAGCCGACAAGCCAGCCCACCGAGAAGATCAGGCCGTCGAAACCGGAGGTGTAGACGAGGCCGGCGATGCCGAGGAAGGACGCCGCCGACATGTAGTCGCCGGCGATGGCGAGACCGTTCTGGAAGCCGGTGATGCCGCCGCCGGCGGCGTAGAAGTCCTTCGCCGACTTCGTGCGGCGCGCCGCCCAGTAGGTGATGCCGAGCGTGGCCAGCACGAAGACCAGGAACATGACGATCGCCGAGAAGTTCGTCGCCTGCTTCTGGACCGCGCCTTCGACCGCCGCCGCGTGCACCGACGCGGGGATGAGCGCGCCGGCCGCGACGGCCGCGACGCCCACACGATTGACCAGCGAACGCATCACTTCGACTCCTCCATGATCTGCCGGTTCAGCTCATCGAACTCGCCGTTCGCCCGATGCACGTAGATGCCGGTCAGGATGAAGGCCGAGATGATGGTGAAGAGGCCGACGGGGATACCCCAGGTGGTCACGCCATTGCCGATCGGGGTACCCAGGAACCCCTTGCCGAAGGCGACCAGCAGGATGAAGCCGAAGTAGATGACGAGCATGGCGATCGAAAGCGTCCACGCGAATGCGCTACGCTTCTGCACCAGCTCCTGAAACTTGGGATTCGCGAGAATCCTCTGAGCGTTTTCTTTCATAGTGCGTCCCCTCGCGAGTGCCGAGCGATTTTTGCAAGGTCATATTAGACACTCGGACCATATGGTCTTTGTAACGAACTATCCCGTCAACAACTTTGATGCAGGCCAACCGCTAAAAAGCGCCTTGACGCAGCCCGCGGCCGTTGTTCCGGAGGTTCGTTCACTAACCCATGGCAGCGAAAGGGCAATGGGGGCACGAAATATTGTGAAGCGTGGGCTTAAGAATTGGTGCGCGGAAGCCAAGGTATGCGACCAAAAGTCACACCTTCCTCCTTCAACTCCTCCGCTTCCTTGTCGGTGGCCTCGCCATAGATCCCGCGTGGATCGGTTTCGCCATAATGGATGCGCCGGGCCTCTTCGGCAAAACGGTCCCCGACATAGTCGCAGTTCGTTTCAACCGCGCGGCGAACTTCCGTCAACTGGCGCATGACTTCCGCCGCGAAGCGCTCGCGCAGTTCCGCCGGCACGGACGGGGTCGTCGGCGCCGGGGGAGCGGCGGGAGCCGCCGCGCCGCCGCCCGCCGCAGGCGTGCCTTCCGGCGCGCCGCCCTCGCGGGCCGCCTCGTCCTTCGCGCGGCCCCCCTTGGCGATGCGCGGCGCCATGGGCGCCTTGGTGATGTGCGTGTCGCCGCAGACCGGGCAGGCGATGGCCTTGGCGGCGGCCTGCGTCTCGTAGGCGTCGCCGTTGCGGAACCAGGCTTCGAACCGGTGGTCGGCCGTGCATTTCAGAACGAAGAGGATCATGTCCCCGTCGGATGCTCCAAGGTGAGAAGACCGGATGGTCATGATATACGGTCGGTGACCGGTTGCCAGTTCAGCACGACGCCGGCGTCGCGGTCAAACACGCGTCATGAAAGAGCGGGAGCGTCCGTCCCTTGTCCACACCGTCCACCGCAGGATCGCCGCACGCCGCGATCAGTCCGCCCTCCCCCTGGGTCGCGCGTTTCGCGCCGCTGGTGCGGGCGGGCGGCCCGGTGCTCGACCTCGCCTGCGGGTCGGGACGGCACCTGCGGCTGTTCCAGGCGCGCAACCACCCGGTGGTCGGGCTGGACCGCGACCTGCGCGGCGTGGCCGACCTGACCGGGACGGCGGGGGTGGAGCTGGTGGAGGCCGATCTGGAGAGCGGAGCGCCGGTGCCGCTGCTGCGCGACCGCCGCTTCGCCGCGATCGTGGTGACCAACTACCTGCACCGTCCGCTGTTCCCGGCCATCCTCGACGCGCTGGAACCCGGCGGCCTGCTGCTCTACGAGACCTTCGCTCTGGGCAACGCCCGCTTCGGCCGCCCCGCCTCCCCCGCCTTCCTGCTGCGCAGTGGCGAGCTGCTGGAGGTGGCGCGCGGGCGTCTCCAGGTCATCGCCTACGAGCATGGCGAGGTCGCCTCGCCCAAGGCCGCGGTGATGCAGCGGCTGTGCGCGGTCAAGGACCTGGAGGCCGGACACGGCCTGGACGGCGACCCGGAACCCAGGCCCCTGCCGGCCTGACGCCCGCTCAGAAGCCGACCCGGTCCAGCGTGAAGGTCCGGTCATGGCTCAGGGCCGGCACCATGCGGCGGGCCTCCTCGACGCGGGCCATGTCCAACTCGGCCAGGACGAAGCCCACCGCCTCCTCGGCGTCGGCCAGCACCTCGCCCCAGGGGGCGACGATCAGGGAGTGGCCGTAGGTCAGCCGTCCCTGGTCGTGGCTGCCGGTCTGGGCCGGGGCCAGGACGAAGCAGCCCGCCTCGATGGCGCGGGCGCGCAGCAGCGTGTGCCAGTGCGCCCGCCCGGTCGGCACGGTGAAGGCCGCCGGCACCGTCAGGATCGACGCTCCGGCCTGGGCCAGCGCCCGGTAGAGATAAGCGAAGCGCAGGTCGTAACAGACGGTCATGCCGACCCCGCCCCAGGGCGTGGCGGCCAGGACCGCGCGGTCGCCGGGCCGGAAGGTCGCGGATTCGCGGTAGCTCTCCCCGCCCTTCAGGTCCACGTCGAACATGTGGAGCTTGTCGTAATGGGCGACGGCCCGCCCTTCGGCGTCGAACAGATAGCTGCGGTTGGCCACCCGCCCGTCGTCGAGCAGGACGCCCAGCGTCCCGGCAAGCAGCCAGGCCCCGGTCTCCCGCGCCAGATCGGCGAAGAAGGGGATCGCCGGGTGCTCGTCCGCCGTCCTCACCCGCTCCAGCACCTTGGCGCGGCCCTGGACGATCATGCTGACATTCTCGGGCAGGGCGATGAAGTCCGCCCCGGCGTCGCGCGCCCGGCGGACCAGATCGCCCGCCGCCTGAAGGTTCGGAAGGATTTCCGTGCCCGCGTTGACCTGGACGCAGGCGGCCTTCAGGACGCCGCTCATCCCCCGATTCCCAGGATCGGGTCGAGCTTGCCGGCACGGTCCAGCGCGTGGATGTCGTCGGAGCCGCCGTAGGGCTTCCCGTCGATGAAGACCTGCGGCACGGTCATGCGCCCCTCGGCCCGCTGCACCATCTCCTCGCGGCGGCCCGGGTGCATGTAGAGGTCGATCTCCTCATACGCCACCCCCTTGCTGTCGAGCAGACGCTTGGCGCGCGAGCAGTAGGGGCAGAAGGGCGTGGTGTAGATGACGACGTCGGCCATGCGGAGGGCTCCTTGGCTGTTTTGAACGGTTATAAGATCAACCGCCGTACGGCGTCACCCGTTACGTTTTCATGGCTCACACCCACGGCTCACGTCTTGACGACGCGCGCCAGGGTCAACGCGTCCACCCGCTCCGCCCCGGCGCGCCGCAGCACCCGCGCGCATTCCGACAGGGTGGCCCCGGTGGTCAGCACATCGTCGACCAGAACGATGCGCTTCCCGGTCACCCGCGCCTCCAGCCCCGGCCGGACCGCGAAGGCTCCCTGGACGTTCCGCCGCCGCCCCGAGCGGTCGAGCCCGCCCTGCGACGGGGTGGACCGCCGGCGGACCAGCAGGTCGGGAAGCACCGGGCGCCCGGCCTGCCGGCCCGCCGCCTGGGCGAGCAGGGCCGCCTGGTTGTAACGGCGCCGGAACAGCCGCAGCCGGTGCAGCGGCACCGGGGCCAGCAGGTCGGCATCGGCCAGCAGCTCCGCCCCGGCGCGGGCCATCCAGGCGCCGTAGGCCGCGGCGGCGTGGATGCGGTCGCCGTGCTTGAAGCCCAGCACCAGCGGGCGGCTGCCGTCGTCGTAGGCCAGGACGGCGCGGGCGCGGGCGAAGACCGGCGGCTCGGCGATGCAGGCGCCGCACAGCGGCTCCCCCTCCAGCGCGAAATCGAAGGGCGTGCCGCAACAGGCGCAAGCGGGCGGCGCGATGAAGGTCAGGCCGCTCCAGCACGGCGCGCAGAGGCCGCCCTGCCGGTCCACCGCCCCGCCGCAGCACAGGCAGCGCGGCGGCAGCAGCGTGTCGAGAATCCCCGCCAGAACCCTGGTCGCCAGCCGCTGCGGAAGGACCATGGCGGCATGCCCCTCTCAGTTCAGGCCGGCGATCCGGTCGAAGATCACGAAGGTGTAGTCGCGCAGCGCGATGTAGATCGCCGGCCCGGTGATGAACAGGATGGCCAGAGTCGCGAAGATCTTGAGGTCCTGCTGCAGCGTCGATTCGTTGATGTTGGTCGCCTGCTGGAAGATCGTCAGCAGCATGCCGAGCACCGTGGTGACGACGAGGACCGGGGTGGTGATCTTGATGATGACGATCAGCGCCTCGTAAGTGGCGCCGATGGCTTCCTCAATGCCCATGGCAAGCTCCCGCAGGTTCGCGGCCGACCATAGCACGGCGCCGCCCTTTCGCCGATGGTTGTAGCCCGCCGGGGCTGGGCTATATTGCGGGCATGACCACGCCCGACAGCATGACCGTCTTCGACCGCGCGCTCGTCCGCCGCCGCCGCGACCGCGCCGTCCCCGCCTTTGCCGAGCACGCCTTCCTGTTCGAAGAGGTGGCCGAACGCCTCGTCGACCGGCTGGAGGATGTGGCCCGGCCCTTTCCCACCGTGCTCGACCTCGGCGCCCATGACGGGGTGATGGGGCGGACGCTGCGCGGGCGCAAGGGCGTCGAGACGCTGGTCGCCTGCGACCTCGCCCCCGGCTTCGCCCGGCGCGCCGGTCCGCTGGCCGTCGCCGCCGACGAGGAGTTCCTGCCCTTCGTGCCGGAGACCTTCGACCTCGTGGTCAGCAACCTCAGCCTCCACTGGGTCAACGACCTGCCCGGCGCGCTGGTCCAGGTGCGGCAGGCGCTGAAGCCCGACGGCTTCTTCTGCGCGGCCATGCTGGGCGGGGAGACGCTGCTGGAGTTGCGCCGCTGCCTGTACGAGGCGGAGATGGAGGTGGCCGGCGGTGTGTCGCCCCGCGTGTCGCCCTTCGCCGAGATCCGCGACGTCGGCGGGCTGATGCAGCGCGCCGGCTTCGCCCTGCCGGTGGTGGACAGCGACGTCATCACCGTCACCTACAGCGACGCCTTCCGCCTGATGCGCGACCTGCGCGGCATGGGCGAGACCAACGCCGTCCTGGCCCGCCGCAAGGTGCCGGCCACCCGCGCCCTGCTGTTCGACGCCGCCCGCCGCTACGCCGAGCGCTACGCCGAGCCGGACGGGCGCATCGAGGCGACCTTCCAGATCCTTTACCTCGCCGGCTGGTCGCCGCACGAGAGCCAGCAGCAGCCGCTCAAGCCCGGCTGCGGGGAGATTCCGTTGGGCGAGGCGCTGAAGGGATCGGCGGAAAAGCTTCAGTAATCCGGAGCGGGGCGGGAGTCAGCGCGGTTCGGATCGTCACCCGATCATCCGGACCGCCATCCAGCCCAGCACGCCGGCGTTCACCACCATGATGACCGGCGCCGCCCGCGCCACCGCGGACCGCCAGGTGCGCCCCGCCAGATGCCCGGCGAGGCCGACCGCCAGCAGGCTCGGCAGGGTGCCCAGCGCGAAGGCCGCCATGCCGAGCGCCCCGGTCAGCGCGCTGCCGCTCGCCGCCGCCACCGCCACGGCGCCATAGAGAAGACCGCAGGGGATGAATCCCAGCGCCAGCCCAAGCCCGTAGCCGCGCCAGCCCGTGGGGTTGCCGAACAGGGGACGGGCCAGCCTCGACACCCGGTCGCCCCACCAGCGCTGCACCGCGCCGTCGAGCTTCGGCATCCAGGCGGTCAGCCCCTTCACCGCATAGCCGAGGAAGAACAGCGCCGCGAAGGCCAGCAGCGCCACCGACAGCCATTTCAGCCCCGGCAGCGCCCCGACATGGCCGGCGACCATCGCCGCCGCCGCGCCGATCAGCGTGTAGGTGGTGCCGCGCCCCAGATGGTAGGGCAGCACCGCCGCACCGGCCAGTCGGTGGAACTCGCTCATCCGCGAAGCCGGGACCTGCTCCAGCCGGGCGGTGACCTGGGCCAGGACGAAGGGGCCGCACATGCCCGCGCAGTGGGTCGATCCCCCGACCAGCCCGGCGGTCAGCAGCGCCACCAGCAGCCCGCCGTCGCGGTCGATGACGACGGCGCACTGGTTGAGGCCGGCTTCGAGAAGCGTCAGGGCCGAGTGGGTGTCCAAGGCGGACCTCCGGTTGGAAGACCGCCCGTGTATAGGGGAAGCCCGCCGCGAAGGCCATGACCTGAGTCAACGGGCGCCGGCCCGCGCCGGGTCGGCCTTCGGGATCAGGTCTCGGAACCGGACTGCGCCACCTCATGCACCTCGACCGGCTGGGAGGCGTGGCGGTTCATGATCTCCAGCGCCTGCCGCTCGCGCCCGGCGTCGGCCAGATTGACCCACAGCAGGATGCCGCCCTTGTCGAGGTGCTGCAGCATCGGCTCGTTGCGCTTGTCGGTCAGCCAGTTCGACATGACCGAGCCCATGGCGCCGCCGCCCACCCCCGCCGCGGCCGCCGCGGCCGCCGCGGCCAGGGCCGTGCCGCCGGTCGCCAGGACGGCGCCGGTCGCCAGGATCGCCCCGACATAGGCCGGGAACCCCACCGCCACGCCCTTCACGCTGCCGACATCCTCCGGCGAGACGTAGGACTGGCGCGGCGCGTCGGGGTCGTGGGCGATGTCCTCCGCCCGCTCCGGCACATGGCCGAGATGGTCGCGGATGGTCTGGTCGTTGGCGAGCACGCTCAGCTCATGGCGCTGGAAGCCGGCCAGGGTCAGCTCATCGACGGCCTTCTGCAGGGCGTCGCGGCTGGCGAAGATGCCCACGGCCTCGCGCACGGCGCCGCGCAGATGGCCGCCGGAGCGGTTCGCGTTCACATCGTTCTCGAAGGTCATGGCGGTCTTCCCCTGTTGCGCTTCCCGGTCGCTGTTCAACCATGGGCGCGAAGCGGAGGTTCCCGCCGGGACATCGGGCGGCGTCAGGGCGTTCCCGCGGCGGCGGGCGGGGTCACCGTGCCCCGCGGCTCCGGCATGGTGCCGAGGAACCACCACAGGCCCAGCGCGATCAGCGCGGCCTTCACCGCCAGGAACAGGGCGGCGTGGCAGGCGAGCGGGTTGCGGGCGAGCGGGTTGCGGACCATGGGCGGCTCCATTGCAGCGGGTCGCCGTCGCCAAACCGGGCCAAACTGGATAGTATCCCCGGCCGAAAGACGGATCACACACGGATCGCACAAAAGGACGCGCCATGAAACGGTTGCTGATGCTCAGCCTGCTGGCCCTCGGCCTGACCGCCCCCGTCGCCGCGCCGGCCCTGGCCCAGATCAACCTCCTGGAAGGCCCCTCCATGGTCAAGGCGGTGACGTCCAACGACGCCAGCGCGCTGCGGCTGCTGCTGCTGAAGGGGGAGAACCCGAATCAGGTCGACGCCAGCGGACGGCCCGTCCTGCTGGTGGCCATCGGCAACGGCCATCCGGAGCTGGTGCGGCTGCTGCTGGACGGCGGGGCCAACCCCAACCGCGCCGACAAGGCCGGCAACACCCCGCTGCACTACGCGGTGGAGGCCGACGCGCCGGAGGTGGTGGACCTCCTGCTGGCCAAGGGCGCCAAGGTCGACCAGGACAACCGCCAGGGGGTCACCCCGCTGATGACCGCGGCGCGCTTCGGCCGCGTCGATCTGGTGGAGCGGCTGCTGAAGGCCGGGGCGCAGGCCGACCGCACCGACTTCACGGGCCGCACGACGCTGAGCTGGGCGCAGGACAGCCGCAACGCCCGCGTGGCGAACCTGCTGCGCCAGGCCGGAGCGCGCTGAGGCCGCTATGGGCGACGCCCCGCTCACCGCCATTCTCGGCGCCGCCCCCCTGAACGGTCCGGGGCCGCTGTTCCTGCTGCTGCTGGCCCTTGCCATCGACGCCGCAGCCGGCGACCGGATCGGGCGCGTCCTGCCCGACCCGGCGGCGCTGGCGCAACGCGTCTGCGCCTGGGCCGACCGGCGGCTGAACCGGGTGGAGCGCGGCAAGACCGCCCGCCTGCTGCGCGGCGCGCTGGTCGTTCTGGCGCTCGTTCTGGCCGCCGTCGCCGTCGGCCTGATCGTCGAGCGGATCGGCGCGCAGAGCCGCGGCTGGCTGCTGGAGCTGGCGGTGATCCTCGCCACCCTGCGCGGACGGAGCGCCTGGGCGCGGGTGCGCGCGGTGCGCCGCGCCCTGGACAAGGGCGGTGTCGTCCCGGCGCGGGAGGCCGTCGCCCCCCTCACCCGCCGCCACGCCTTCAGCCTGGACGAGCACGGCATCGCCCGCGCCGCCATCGAGGCCGCCGCCAAGGGCTTCGCCCGCAAGCTGGTGGCCCCGGTCTTCGGCTACGCCCTGCTGGGGGTTCCCGGCCTTCTGGTCTGGGCGGTGGTGGACGGCGCCGACACCGCGCTGGGCCACGCCGGCGTCCGGCACGAGCGTTTCGGCCAGACCGCGGCGCGGCTGGACGACGCGCTGAACGCCATCCCGGCGCGGCTGGCGGCGGTTCTGCTGGCGCTGGCCGCGCCCTTTGCCGGGGCGAAGGCCGGCGGCGCCTTCCGCACGATGATGCGGGACGGCGGCAAGGCGGCCTCCCTCAACATGGGCTGGCCGACCGCGGCCATGGCCGGCGCGCTGGGTCTGGCGCTGGGCGGGCCGCACCGCGACGGCGGCGTGGTCATCACCGAAGCCTGGATCGGCGACGGCCGCGCCCGCGCCACCGCCGCCGACATCGGGCGGGCGCTGGCGGTCTACGCCGTGGCCGGGTTGATCCTGGCGCTGCTGGTGGCGCTACTGCTGTGGGGGATCGCGGGGCTATAAAGCGCGGGTGCGGGGGACAAGACTTCACACGGATTGCACGGACGATTTCACGGATTACACGGATTTTTATTTATTTGTCCACTCCATCCCTGTTGCCTCACGCAAGAAAAGCTGGCTTCCGATATATATTATTTAAAAAAATCCGTGAAATCCGCGCGTCGATCCGTGAAATCCGTGTGAAGTCTTGCCCGCCACGCCGCGACCCGCCCAAGAAAAAAGGCGCGATCCCGAGGGACCGCGCCTTTTTCATGTCAGCGGCGAACCGCTGTTACCACTTGGACGCCCGGTGCGCCGGCTTGCCGCCCTGGGAGTCGCGGCGGGCGTGACCGCCGTGCTCGTTGCGGGCATGGTCGCTGCGGCCATGCTCGTTGCGGTTCGCCGGACGGCCCTGCGGACGGCCCGAATTGCCGGCAGACTCGCCACCACCGTTGGCGTTGCGCACCCACGGCTTCTTGTTGTAGCCGCCGCCGTTGCCGCCACCCGGACGGCCACCCGAACGACCCGCCGGACGGCCGCCGCCGCCGGTCTGGAACGGACGCTGCGGCTCCAGGCCCGGAACGACGTGGATGTCGAGGCGGGTGCCGGTGTAGCGCTCGATGCGGAACAGGGCATCGCGGTCGGCGCGGGCGGCGAAGGAGATCGCCACGCCCGAGGCGCCCGCACGGCCCGTGCGGCCGATGCGGTGGACATAGTCCTCCGCCGAGCGCGGCAGGTCGAAGTTGATGACGTGGGTGATGTCGCGCACGTCGATGCCGCGCGCCGCCACGTCGGTCGCCACCAGCAGGCGGACCTGACCGGTGCGCAGGCGCTGGAGCGTGCGGTTGCGCTTGAACTGGTCCATGTCGCCGTGCAGGGCGGCGGCGGCGTGGCCGGCGTCGCTCAGCTCCTCGGCCAGCGCATCGGCGTCGCGCTTGGTGGCGGCGAAGATGATCGCCTTGCCGACCTCGGGCAGGTCCGCGAAGTGCTTCAGCAGGCGGCGCTTATGGTCCATGTCGTCGGCATGGTGCAGGCGCTGCTCGACGTTCACCGAGGTGGTGGCGCTTTCCACGGCGACGCGCACCGGGTTGCGCAGCAGGTTGCCGGCGAGCTGGGCCATGCGGCGGTCCAGCGTGGCGGTGAACAGCAGCGTCTGGCGGTTGTCCGGGCAGCACTTGGCGATGGTCTCCACATCGTCCAGGAAGCCCATGTCCAGCATGCGGTCCGCCTCGTCCAGGATCAGCACCTCGACGGCGCTGAGATCGATGCGGTTGCGCGACACATGGTCGAGCAGGCGGCCCGGCGTGGCCACCATCACATCCACCGCGCGCGACAGCAGGCGGAGCTGGTCGCGGTAGGGCATGCCGCCGACCACGTCCACGATGTTGTACTTCATGAACTTGGCGTACTTGCGGGCGGCGTCGGTGACCTGCTTGGCCAGCTCGCGGGTCGGGGCCAGAACCAGCACGCGCGGAGCGGCCACGCCGAGGCGCGGCAGGTCGACGGTGCGGGTCAGCGCCGGCAGCATGAAGGCGGCGGTCTTGCCGGTGCCCGTCTCGGCGGTCGCCAGGATGTCGCGGCCTTCCAGGGCCGGCGGGATCGCCTCGGCCTGGACCGGGGTCGGGGTGTTGTAGTCGAACGCCTCAAGCGCCTTCACGACGAGCGGGTGGACGCCCAGCCCGGCGAAGGCGTTGGGGGTAACGGTGTCGGTGGTGTCGGTCACGGTCGCGTCGGCGGCGGCAACCTCGGTGACGGCGGTCTCGACGACAGAAGTCTCGGCGACGGCGGTCTCGACAACGAGGGCGTCGGCGGCGGTCATTTCGATGGACGACAAGTAGGGTAACCTTTCCTCAGGACCAAGACGGCGCACGGCCGCCGCACCAGGATGGTGAGCGGTGGAACGCCGGCGTTTTCGCCGGGAGGAGGTCGGAAGAGGGAGAGGCGTCTGTCCGAAGCAACGGGCGACCGGGTCCCAAGGAAGGCCGTCCCGCAATATCAAAGCGCGTCTCGCTCAAGAGACGCGCGAGCCTCCAGCGATCAAGACGCCTTACATAATGGGTTGCGCTGCACAATCCAAGAAGATTCTTTCACGCCCCCGGTCGTGTCGTGTCCCCGGCGGCGGGTGCCTGCCGTGCGCGCAGCGCATCCCGGATCTCCTCCAGCAGAACCTCCTGGCGGGGCGGCGCCTTCGGCTTGGAATCCTGGAGGAAATGCAGGCGGTTGACCTGCCGCACGATGAGGAACAGCGCCCCCGCCACGATGAAGAAGTTGATGAGCGCGTTGATAAAGCGGCCATAGTTGATGGTCGCCGCCCCCGCCGCCTCCGCCGCGGCGAGGCTCTCGTAATGGCCGCCGGACAGGTTCAGGAAATAGTTGGAGAAGTCGATCCCGCCCATGATCCAGCCGATGGGCGGCATCAGCATGTCCTTGACCAGCGAGTTGACGATGCCGGTGAAGGCCGCGCCGATGATGATGCCGACGGCCAGCTCCACGACGTTGCCGCGGCTGATGAAGGTCTTGAATTCCTGCAACATGGCTGCGCTCCCGCTTGTTGACCGGAAGAACGCCACAGCCCAGCCGAAGTTTCCCGGGCCGCAAAAGGAAAGGGGCCGGACCCTGCGGCCCAGCCCCCTCCGAAACGTCCCCGGCGGCGTTCTTCCCGACGGTGCTTACGCCACCTTGCCGTGGCAGTGCTTGTACTTCTGGCCCGAGCCGCAGGGGCAGGGCGCGTTGCGCGGCGTGTTCGCCCAGGCGTTGGGGTCGGCGCCCGGCACCACCGAGGCGGCGGCCTCGCGACGGACCATGCCGGCGGGCAGCGGCGCGTCGGCCGGCGGATAGCCCTGGGCGGCCCCGGCTCCCGCTTCCGCCATGGCCAGCGCCGGATCGTCGCGGCCCTCGTGCATCTCCTGCGGCGGACGGGCGTACAGCTCCTCCGGCTGCGGGGCGATGCGGATCTCGACATGCATCAGCACGGCGGTCACCTGCTCGCGCAGGGTCGTCAGCATGGTCTCGAACAGCTCGAAGGCTTCCCGCTTGTACTCGTTCAGCGGGTCCTTCTGGGCGTAGGCGCGCAGGGAAATGCCCTGGCGGAGATGGTCGAGCTGAAGCAGGTGATCCTTCCATTCCTGGTCGAGGATCTGCAGGAGCAGGCTCTTCTCCACATGGCGCATCGTGTCGGCGCCGTAGGTCTCCACCTTCTCCGCGTATTTGCGGTCGGCCGCCTCGCGGACGCGCTCCTCGATCTCCGGCTCGGCGATGCCCTCCTCCTTGGCCCAGTCGGCCACCGGCAGGTCCATGCCCAGGAGGCGGTTCACCTCCTCGTGCAGGCCGGCGATGTCCCAGGCCTCGGAGTAGGAGTTCGGCGGGATCGCCTTGTTGACCATGTTGGCGATGACCTGATGGCGCATCTCCAGGACGGTCTCGGCGATGTCCTCCGTGTCCATGATCTCGCGGCGCTGCTCATAGACGACCTTGCGCTGGTCGTTCATGACGTTGTCGAACTTGAGCAGGTTCTTGCGGACCTCGAAGTGGTGGGCCTCGACCTTGGTCTGGGCCTTTTCCAGCGCCTTGTTGATCCAGGGGTGGATGATCGCCTCCCCCTCCTTCAGGCCGAGGCGCTGGAGCATGCCGTCCATGCGCTCCGACCCGAAGATGCGCATCAGGTCGTCGTCCAGCGACAGGAAGAACTTGGAGGCACCCGGATCGCCCTGGCGGCCCGACCGGCCGCGCAGCTGGTTGTCGATGCGGCGGCTCTCGTGCCGCTCCGTGCCGACGACATAGAGGCCGCCGGCCTGCTTGACCAGCTCGCGCGCCTCGGCCACCTCGGCCTCGATCTGCTTGATCTTGGCGTCGCGCTCCGGCCCGTCGGGCAGGTTCGCCAGCTCCATCTGGATGCGCATCTCGACGTTGCCGCCGAGCTGGATGTCGGTGCCGCGGCCGGCCATGTTGGTGGCGACCGTGACGGCGCCCGGACGGCCCGCCTGGGCGACGATGTAGGCTTCCTGCTCGTGGTGGCGGGCGTTCAGCACGTTGTGCGGGATGCCGCGCTTCTTCAGCAGCTCGGCGATCAACTCCGACTTCTCGATGGAGGTGGTGCCGACCAGAACCGGCTGCTGGCGCTTGCGCGCGTCCTCGATCAGGTCGATGATCGCGTCGTACTTCTCCGACGCCTTGCGGTAGACCTCGTCGTCCATGTCCTTGCGCTGGACCGGCACGTTGGTCGGCATGTCCACGACCTCAAGGCCGTAGATCTCCGCGAACTCCGCCGCCTCGGTCATTGCCGTGCCGGTCATGCCGGCCAGCTTCGGGTAGATGCGGAAGTAGTTCTGGAAGGTGATGGAGGCGAGCGTCTGGTTCTCGCGCTGGATCGTCACCTTCTCCTTGGCCTCCAGCGCCTGGTGCAGGCCTTCCGAGTAACGGCGGCCCTCCATCATGCGGCCGGTGAACTCGTCGATGATGATGACCTTGTCGTCCTTGACGATGTAGTCCTTGTCGCGCTGGAACAGCGTGTAGGCGCGCAGCGCCTGCTGGGCGTGGTGGACCAGCGCCACGTTCTGGATGTCGTAGAGGCCGCCCGACTTCAGCAGCCCGGCCTCGGCCAGAAGCTGCTCCATATGCTCCTGCCCGGCCTCGGACAGGCTGACCGTGCGGTTCTTCTCGTCCATCTCATAGTCATCCCGCGTCAGCTGCGGGATCAGGCGGTCGACCTGGATGTACATGTCCGACGAATCGGTCGACGGGCCGGAGATGATCAGCGGGGTGCGCGCCTCGTCGATCAGGATCGAGTCGACCTCGTCGACGATGGCGAAGTTGAAGGGCCGCTGGACCATGTCCTCCAGCCGGAACTTCATGTTGTCGCGCAGATAGTCGAAGCCGAATTCGTTGTTCGTGCCGTAGGTGATGTCGGCGGCGTAGGCGGCGCGGCGCTCATCGTCGTCCAGCCCGTGCACGATGCAGCCGGTGGTCAGGCCGAGGAAGCCGTAGATGCGGCCCATCCAGGAGCTGTCGCGCGAGGCCAGATAGTCGTTCACGGTGACGACGTGGACGCCCTTGCCTTCCAGCGCGTTCAGATAGACGGCCAGCGTGGCGACCAGCGTCTTGCCTTCGCCGGTGCGCATCTCGGTGATCTTGCCCTGGTGCAGGACCATGCCGCCCATCAGCTGCACGTCGTAGTGCCGCTGCCCCAGCACGCGCTTGCCGGCCTCGCGCACGGTGGCGAAGGCGTCGGGCAGGATGGCGTCGAGCGTCTCGCCCTGCGACAGCCGGCCGCGCAGCCAGTCGGTGCGGGCGCGCAGCGCGTCGTCGGAAAGCGCCGCCAACTCGGGCTCCAGCGCGTTGATCTGCTGGACGGATTTTTGCAGCGCCTTGACGGTGCGCGTGTTGGCGGTGCCGAAAATCTTGCGGGCGAGAGCACCGAACATGAAAACCTCGGGGGTGGAACGTCGTGAAGCCGGCTTTTTGACCGGTCTCACATAGGCCCGAAGCAAGTTTCTGTCAACGAGACCCGCCCCTTTGCCCGGCCCTTTCAGGCGCGCGTCGCGGGGGTGCCGGCGCTGCATGAAGCGTGGGTCGGCGTGTGGCGCGCCCTGGAAGCACCACCGTTCCGCCGCCATATCGCCTTGAACACGGTCGAAGGAAGGCGCCGAAGGTAGGCGTCACGGCCGCGCATCACGACCGCTTGCCCCGCGCCGCGAACCCATGCTTAATCCCCCGCGGATTCGGGCGCGGGGCCGGATCGTCCGCACAGCCACCGCCAATCAACGGCCGCCGCCAATCATAAGACGTTCTGTCATGCCATTGACCGTGACAAGACACATCCGCCGGAAGGAAAAGACTCCATGGTGAATCGAGTGTTCCGCGCCGCCCTGCTGTCGATGGCCGCCTGCGGCCTCGCGCTGGCCGCCCACGCCCAGACTCCGGCGCCGACTCCGGCTCCCGCGGCCACGCCCGCCCCCGCCGCGCAGGCCGCCCCCGCCACGGCGGACGCCGATCCGGTGGTGGCGCGCGTCAACGGCGAGGCGGTCCACCGCTCCGACGTCCAGCGCATGGTTGCCCAGCTTCCGCCGCAGGTGCAGCAGATGCCGCTGGAGATGATCTACCCGGCGGTGATCGAGCAGCTCGTGAACTCCAAGCTGGTGGCCGAGGCCGGCTACAAGGCCAACCTCGCCGGCACGCCGGAGGTCAAGGACGAGATCAAGCGCGCCGAGGAGCGCGCGGTGCAGCGCGCCTACATCCAGAAGGAGGTGCAGTCGCGCATCACCCCGGCCAAGCTGGACGAGGCCTATCAGGCCTTCCTGAAGCAGAACCCGGCCCAGGAAGAGGTGAAGGCCAGCCACATCCTCGTCGAGAAGGAGGATGAGGCCAAGGCGATCATCGCCCAGCTCAAGAAGGGCGGCGACTTCGCCAAGCTCGCCAAGGAGAAGTCCAAGGACCCGGTGGCCGCCGAGCAGGGTGGCGACCTCGGCTACTTCACCAAGGACACGATGGTCGAGCCCTTCGCCGACGCCGCCTTCGCCATGAAGAAGGGCGAGGTGAGCAAGGAGCCGGTGAAGACGCAGTTCGGCTGGCACATCATCAAGGTCGAGGACAAGCGCACCCAGCCGCAGCCGACCCTGGACGAGGTGAAGCCGCAGCTCGAGCAGCAGCTCAGCAAGGACATCGTGACCAACGTCGTCGAGGACCTGCGCAAGGTCGCCAAGGTCGAGACCTTCCAGCTCGACGGCTCGCCGATGCCGAAGGAAGAGCCGGCCCCGGCCGCGCCGGCCCAGAGCGCTCCGAAGGCCGAAGAGCCCAAGAAGAACTAAGGTCCGGCAGCGGTTGCCCCCACCCTTCCCACGGCTGACGCCGCGGGCCCCTTCCCTCCCCCGCTTCGCAAGGGAGGGACTTGATCCCCTCCCCCGCCCAGCGGGGGAGGGTTAGGGAGGGGGCAAGCGCCCGCACATCAACACCCTCACCCCCGCTCCACCAGCCCCACGAGCCCGTCCCCATGGCCACGACCGTCTCCCCCTTGGCACCCGCCGGCTTCCCGACGCTCCCGCCCGTCGCGGGCGTGCGCATCGCCACCGCCAACAGCGGCATCCGATACAAGGGCCGTGACGACCTGATGCTGGCCGTGCTCGACGAGGGCACGACGGTGGCCGGCGTGCTGACCAAGTCGCTGACCTGCTCGGCCCCGGTGATCTGGTGCCGCGACAGCCTGCCCCGCGGCTCGGCCCGCGCGGTCGTGGTCAACGCCGGCAACGCCAACGCCTTCACCGGCAAGGCCGGCGACGCCACCGTCCAGGCGACCGTCGAGGCCGCCGCCAAGATTGCCGGCTGCGCCACCGACGAGGTCTACGTCGCCTCCACCGGCGTGATCGGCATCCCGCTGGCCGCCGACGCCATCGCCAGGGTGCTGCCGGGCATGGTCCCGGCGCTGAAGGACGACTCGGCGGCGCTGGAGGCCGGGGCGCGGGCCATCATGACCACCGACACCTTCGCCAAAGGCTCGACCCGTCAGGTCGCCATCGGCGGGACGACGGTGACGATCAGCGGCTTCGCCAAGGGCTCCGGCATGATCGCGCCGGACATGGCGACCATGCTGGGCTTCCTCTTCACCGACGCGGCCATCGCCGCCCCGGCGCTGCAGTCCATGCTGTCGGAGTTCACCGAGCGCAGCTTCAACGCTATCACCGTGGACGGCGACACCTCGACCAGCGACACGCTGCTGCTGTTCGCCACCGGCAAGGCCGGCAACGCCCCGGTGACCGACGCCAACGCACCGGAACTGGCCGCGTTCCGCAAGGCGCTGGAGGAGGTGATGCTCGACCTCGCGCTGCAGATCGTGCGCGACGGCGAGGGGGCGACCAAGTTCGTCTCGATCACGCTGGTCGGCGCCGAGAACGATGTGGCCGCCAAGCGCATCGCGCTCACCGTCGCCAACTCCCCGCTGGTCAAGACCGCGCTGGCCGGTGAGGACGCCAACTGGGGCCGCATCGTCGCCGCCATCGGGCGGGCCGGCGAGCGGGCCGACCGCGACCTCATCAAGATCACCATCGGCGGCACGCTGATCTGCGCCGAGGGCATGGAGGTTCCGGGCTACGACGAGGCGCCGGTCGCCGCCCACATGAAGGGCCAGGAGATCGACGTGCACGTCGACCTGGGCATCGGCACCGGCAAATCCCGCGTCTGGACCTGCGACCTGACCCACGGCTACATCGACATCAACGGCTCCTACCGGAGCTGAGATCGAAGCGGAGACCATGACCGGCGCGCCCCTGCCCGACCACCTCGACACGGCGCGGCTGACGCTCCGCCCCTTCCGCCTGGAGGATGTGGAGCGTTTCGCGCCGCTGATCGGGGAGTGGGAGGTGGCGCGCTGGCTCGCCCGTGTGCCCCACCCTTACGGCCTGGAGGACGGGCAAGCCTGGGTCGCCCTGGCCGCCCGCAACCGGGCGGAGCGCGCGTCGCTCGACCTGCTGGCGATCCGTAAGGACGACGGGCAGCCGGCGGGCGGCATCGGGGTGATCCTGGCGGACGGCGAGGTCGGCTATTGGCTGGGCCGGCCGCACCAGGGGATCGGCCATGCCACAGAGATGCTGCGTGCCGTCATCCCCGCTGCCTTCGCGCTGGGCCTGCCCCGTCTGTGGGCGCGGATCGCGCCGGACAACCACCGCTCCCGCCGCGTGCTGGAGACGGTCGGCTTCCTGCCGCTCGACGATGCCGACCACTATGAACTGACCGCCGGACGCTGGCGGTTCCTCACCCCGGAGACCGCCTGATGCCGGCCTGCTTCGATCCCTCCTCCACCCCGGCCCCCGGTTCGCTGCCGACCCTGCTGGTCGTCGCGGTCGCTCTGGTGGACGCCGACGGTCGCGTCCTGCTGGCCCAGCGCCCACCCGGCAAGTCGCTGGCCGGGCTGTGGGAGTTCCCCGGCGGCAAGGTCGACGCGGGCGAGACGCCGGAGGCCGCCCTGGTCCGCGAATTGAAGGAGGAGTTGGGCATCGACACGGCGGCGAGCTGCCTCGCCCCCTTCACCTTCGCCTCGCACAGCTACGAAAAGTTCCACCTTTTGATGCCGCTGTTCGTCTGCCGCGTCTGGGAGGGCGATGTGATGGCGCGGGAGGGGCAGAAGCTCGCCTGGGTCTACCCGAACCGCATGGGCGACTACCCCATGCCCCCCGCCGACGTGCCGCTGGTGGCGATGCTGCGCGACCTGTTGTAGCCGGCCGAAGAGCGCCACAGTTTTTCCCGCATCGCGCGATGCGCCACCCTTGTCCCCGCAGCTCTTCCGGATTGCGTCTTCACGAATCGGGCGATCTGTGCCACATCATAGCCGTTGCGTTCGGGATCGCATCCCGGCCACCAGATTCTGACCCGAACACCAGATTCCAAATCGTCCAGAGACGGACCCGCATCTGAACCGCATCGGCGTGGACTCGCTCTTCAATTTCAAGGCCCCTCCGGCGGAACCGGCCCAGGACCCTGACGGCAACCCCGCCCTGGAGGTGCTTCGGTCGGTCTTCGGCTATTCCGCCTTCCGCGGGCAGCAGGCCGACATCATCGCCCACGTCATCCGTGGCGGCGACGCTCTCGTCCTCATGCCCACGGGCGGCGGCAAGTCGCTGTGCTATCAGGTGCCGGCGCTGGTGCGCGACGGCGTGACGGTGGTGGTCTCGCCACTGATCGCGCTGATGCGGGACCAGGTGACGGCGCTGCGCGAGCTTGGCGTGCGTGCGGCCTTCCTCAACTCCTCCCTCGACGCCGCCGAGGCGCGCGAGGTGGAGCGGGCCATGGTCCGCGGCGAGATCGACCTCGTCTATGTGGCGCCGGAACGTCTGGTCACCCCGCGCTTCCTCGATCTGCTGGACCGCACCAAACTCGCCCTCTTCGCGCTGGACGAGGCGCATTGCGTCAGCCAGTGGGGCCATGATTTCCGGCCCGAGTATCTCCAGCTCTCCATCCTGCACGAGCGGCACCCGACCGTGCCGCGCGTCGCGCTGACCGCCACGGCGGACGCGCAGACCCGCGCGGAGATCAAGGACAAGCTGGGGCTGACCGAGGCCCGCGTCTTCCTGTCCAGCTTCGACCGGCCCAACATCACCTACCGCGTCGTCCCGAAGAAGAGCGAGCGCCAGCAGATGCTGGCCTTCCTGCGGGAGAACCACCCCGAGGACGCCGGCATCATCTATTGCATGTCGCGGGCGAAGGTGGAGGACACCGCCAACTGGCTGAACCAGCAGGGGCGGGAGGCGCTGCCCTACCACGCCGGCCTGCCGCCGGAGGTGCGCGAGGCGAACCAGGACCTGTTCATCAAGGGCGAGGGCATCGTCATGGTGGCGACGGTGGCCTTCGGCATGGGCATCGACAAGCCGAACGTGCGCTTCGTCTGCCACCTCGACCCGCCCAAGAGCCTGGAAGCCTACTACCAGGAGACCGGCCGCGCCGGGCGCGACGGCCTGCCCGCCGACGCCTGGATGAGCTACGGCATGGCCGACGTGGTCGGCCTGCGCCAGATGCTGGAGCAGTCGGAGGCCGGCGATTCCCACCGCCGCGTCGAGCGCTCCAAGCTGGAGGCGCTGCTCGGCTTCTGCGAGACCTCCGCCTGCCGCCGCAAGGTGCTGCTGAACTATTTCGGCGAGACGCTGGAGGCGCCCTGCGGCAATTGCGACACCTGCCTGGAGCCGGTGGAGACCTGGGACGGCACCGTCGCCGCGCAGAAGGCCCTGTCGGCGGTCTACCGCACCGGCCAGCGCTACGGCGCCGGGCATCTGATCGACGTGCTGCTCGGCAACGCCACGGAGAAGGTGGCGCAGCAGGCCCACGACGCGCTGAAGACCTTCGGCTGCGGCAAGGAGCTGTCGAAGGCGGAATGGCAGTCGGTCTACCGCCAGCTCGTCGCCGCCGGCTACCTGACGGTCGATCTGGAGGGCTATGGCGGCTTCCGCCTGACCGACGCGGGCATCCCGGTCATCAAGGGCCAGCAGACGGTGAAGCTGCGCAAGGACCCGGTCGTCGAGAAGCGCCGCGGCGTCCACGACGCGCTGCGCCGCCACGTCTCCCGCGGCGGCTCCGCCTCCTCCAGCGGCTTGGCCGGCGGCCTGTCCGGCGAGGGCGTGTCGCGGGCGGGTGCGCGCGGCGCCCTGTCGCCGGCCGACGACGCGCTGTGGCATGCGCTGAAGGACTGCCGTACGGAACTCGCCCGCGCGCAGGGGGTGCCGCCCTACGTGATCTTCCACGACAGCACGCTGCTAGAGATGGTCGCGACGCGGCCAATGGACCGCGCCGCCTTCGCCCGCCTGCCCGGCGTCGGCGCCCGCAAGCTGGAGCGTTATGCCGACCCCTTTTTGGACGTCATCCGCCAGAAAGGATAATTTTATCCATCTCCCAAAAAAGCGCTTGCGCCGGTCCGCCCCCCCGGTTAATTTCCGCGCCCACGACGCACCGACGTCGACGCCGCAGTAGCTCAGGGGTAGAGCAACTGATTCGTAATCAGTAGGTCCGGGGTTCAAATCCCTGCTGCGGCACCACTCTAAGGCCCTGGAAGGTAACGCCTTCCGGGGCCTTTCCATATGTGGCATGACTCATCGCGCCCTTTTCCCAGCAAGGCCGATGTCCCAACCGTCCACCCTCACCGACCTTGCCGCCGCCTTGCGCCGGCCCGTGACGAGCGGGCACGACCTGAAGGCCATCGAGACGCTCTGCGAGACCTTTCTCGACCGGCCCAAGGCCGAGCGGGCGCGGGCGGCGCGCGAATTGCCCCGGCTGGCGCCGGAGGCCGACACGGTCCTGCTGCTGTCAGCCATGGCCGCCGTCTCCGGCGACCTGCGCTATTACGACGAACTGCTCGACGCGGTGGAGGGCAACATCGCTCAATCCGGGCTGGAGGGGCTGCTGCACATCCACGCCGGCATCGGGCGCCAGCTCTTCCTGATGCGCATGAACCCGGCGAGCCGCCCCGGCTTCGTCGAGGAACGGCAGTTCCCCTTCTACCGCCGCATCCTCGACGAGATCCGCCGCCGTCAGGCCATCGTCCCACCCGCCCGCCGGGCCGGGGGAGCGGACAGCGGGCGGGTCGTGCTGGTGACCAACCAGTTCCTGTCGCTGCGCCACCAGCCGTCGCGCGACCTGCTGTCCTACGCCGCCCTGCTGGAGGACCGCTGCGGGCGGGAGGTGGAGATCCTCAACACCAACATCATGCCGACGGAGGTGCACAGCCTGTTCGTGCCCTCCTTCGCGGCGTCGGTGGAGCCCGCCCTCTCCGGGGATCAGCGGATCGAAGCGGACGGGCGTACCTACCGGATGCTGTCCTCGGTCGAGCCCTGCGTCAGCCCCGGCAAGATCGCCGGGTTCCTGGACGCGATCGCGGCGCTTGATCCCGACGCCGTGCTGTCGCTCGGCGGATCGTGCGTCGTCGCCGACCTGATGGCCGGGGCGCGCCCCACCCTGTGCATCCCCACCACCACCGGGACCACCTTGTCGCTGGCCGACATCGTGCTGGATTTCGGTGGCGGCGCGGCGCCCGACCACGGGCCGCTGGCCCGCTCCTGGCGGCCCTTCCGCTTCCTGCATTCACTGGCCGGGGCCACCCCGACGAAACAAGGATCGCGCGCCGCCTTCGGGCTGGAGGAGGAGGCCCTCGTCTGCGCCGTCGTCGGCAACCGGCTGGACGATGAGGCGGACGGCGCCTTCCTCGCCATGCTGGAGGCGCTGTTCGACCGCGTGCCGCGCGCCGTCGCCGTCTTCGCCGGGCACGCCGAGGCCCTGCCCCGGCGGCTGGCCGCGTCACGCCATGCAGCACGGCTGCGCGGCCTGGGCTATGTGTCGGACATCGGCGCCCTGCTGGCGGTCTGCGACGCCTATGTGAATCCCCGGCGTACCGGCGGGGGCGCCAGCGCCGCCGAGGCCCTGGCCGCCGGGGCGGTGCCGCTGTCGCTCCCCGGGGGCGACGTCGCCAGCGTCGTCGGTCCGCGCTTCGTCCACCCCGACTACGGCGCCTTCGTCGAGCGGCTGGCCGCTCTGGCCGCCGACCCCGCCGCCTTGGCCGCCGCCGCCGCGGAGGCCCGCGTCCAAGGGTCGCGGCGCGCCGGGCCGGCGGAGGCCGCCGCCGACCTGTCGCGGTATCTCGACGAGGCGGCGGCGCTGTTCCGCAGCCGGCGTCCGTCGGAAGAGTGATCCGGGCCGCCGCCGTCAACCGCTTTATCGCACAGGCGGAGCAAACTCCCGGCTTGCTTTGGCGCCGGTGCCTTTCCAATATTCCGCGCTCCCCGACCGGGCGTCCGCTGGGACGCCACGGCGGGTGTCTTATTTTCTGCAACGAGGACCTTTTCATGCGCGCCTTCGACGGCCAGCATTCCGACAACGTCGCCATCAAGCGCACGCGGGAGCAGAAGCAGCTTCAGCTCCAGCAGTTGAAGGAGCAGCTCGCCACCCTGAAGTCCCACGCGGCCCCGGCGATCCGTGAAGCGCTGGTGAAGCGCATCGCCGAGCTGGAGGTGGAGATGCGCCAGCCGCCGAAGCCGCCGCGCGAAGGTCGCGGCGACGGTCCCCGTGGCGAGGGGCGCGGCCCCCGTGGCGATGGTCCTCGCGGTGACGGCCCCCGCGGTGACGGCCCCCGTGGCGACGGTCCCCGCGGCGACCGCCCGCGCCGCGAGGGTTTCTCCCGCAGCGAGAGCTTCCGGTCGGATGGCCCGCGCGGCGACGGGCCGCGCGGTGAAGGCCCCCTTTCGCCCTTCGCCTCCCCGCGCCGCCGCGGCTGAACCGCGGAACCCGCCTTGACGCCTCCAGCCCCCAAAGCGCCCAGCCCAATGAGCCGCCAGCCGTGAGCGACAACGCCTCCCCCGCCCGCCGCCGCCTGTTCGATCAGGCGTGGCTTCTGATGATGTTGCCGCCGCTGTTCTGGGCCAGCAACGCCGTCCTGGGCCGCGCGGTGTCGGGCGAGGTGCCGCCGGTCGGGCTGGCCTTCTGGCGCTGGACGCTGGGGATGCTGCTGGTGCTGCCCTTCGCATGGCGGCACCTGCGGCACGACGCGCGGGCGCTGGCCGCCCAATGGCCGGTCGTGCTGCTGCTGTCGGCGCTGGGCATCGCCGTCTTCAACACCTTCCTCTATGTGGGTCTGCACACCACCACGGCGCTGAACGCGGTGATGATGCAGTCCTCCATGCCGGTGCTGATCGTGCTGATGAGCCTAGCCCTGTTCGGCGACCGCGTGACCCCGCGGCAAGGGGTGGGCATCGCCGTGTCGCTGGCCGGCGCCCTGACGCTGATCGCGCGGGGCGACCCGGCGGTGCTGATCGGGCTGCAGCTCAACGCCGGCGATTTGTGGGTGCTGGCGGCGGTGCTCGGCTACGCCGCCTACACCGCCCTGCTGCGCCGCCGCCCGGCGGTGCATGGGCTCAGCTTCATCGCCGTCACCTTCGCGGGCGGGGCGGCGATGCTGCTGCCCTTCTACCTGTGGGAAAGCATCGGCGGAAACCCCATGCCGATCACCCCGACGGCGTTGGGGGCGGTCGCCTACGTGGCGCTGTTCCCGTCGATCGCCGCCTATCTCTGCTTCAACCGCGCCGTGGCCCTGGTCGGCGCCAACACCGCGGGGATGTGCATCCATCTGATGCCGGTGTTCGGGAGCATCCTCGCCATCCTGTTCCTCGGCGAGCAGCCCCACCTCTACCACGCCGCCGGCATCGGGCTGATCGCGGCGGGCATCCTGCTGGCGACCCGCCGCGCCAAGACCTGAAGGGTTACAGGTAGCCGAGCTTCCGGGGCAGCCAGAGCGCCAGCTCCGGAACGAAGGTCACCAGCACCAGCGCGCCGAGCATCGCCGCGACCATCCACAGCACCCAGCGCACCGTCGATTCCATGCTGATGCCGGCCACCCGCGTGGTCACCATCAGGTTCACCGCCATGGGCGGGGTGAACTGGCCGATGGCGAGGTTCATGGTCAGCATCACGCCGAACCACACCGGGTCCCAGTGGAAGGCGGTCATGATCGGGGTCAGCAGCGGCAGCAGGATCAGGAAGATCGACACCGCGTCCAGCACCATCCCCAGCGCCAGCAGCGCCACGTTCAGCAGCAGCAGGACGAGAACCTCGCTGCCCACCCCGTCGATCGCCAGGGCGGCGACCCGGTCGAAGGCGCCCATCGTGCTGCCCGCCCAGGCGAAGACGCTGGACAGCGCGATGATGAGCAGAACCACGGCGGACATCTCCGCCGCTTCGGCCAGCACCTCGTACAGCTCGCGCCAGGTCAGGCTGCGGTAGACGAAGACGCCGACGGCCAGACCGTAGAAGACGGCGACCACCGCCGCCTCGGTCGGGGTGAAGGCGCCGGTGCGCAGCCCGCCCAGGATGATGACCGGGGCCAGCAATCCCCAGATCGCCTGCCGCAGGCTGCGCCAGAAGGGCGGGCGCGGCCCGGCGTCCTTCAGGCCGAAGCCGTGCTTGCGCGACAGCCAGATCGTCGGCGCCAGCAGCGACAGGCCGGCCAGGATGCCGGGGATCAGCCCCGCCGCGAACAGCGCCGGCACCGACGCCTGGGGCACCAGGACGCTGTAGATGATGAAGGCGACCGAAGGCGGAATCAGGATGGCCGTCGCCGCCGCCGCCGCGATCACGCTGGCCGAGAAGGCCTTGGGATAGCCGGCCTTGTGCATGGACGGGATCATCACCGTGGCAACCGCGGCCGCGTCGGCGGGGCCGGAGCCGGAGATGCCGCCCATCACCATGCAGACCAGGATCGCCACCACGGCCAGCCCGCCGTTCTTCGCCCCGACGATGGAGGAGGCGAAGGTGACGAGCTGCTTGGCGACGCCCGCCCGCTCGAAGATCAGGCCGGCCAGGATGAAGACCGGGATGGCCAGCAGCGGGTATTTGGCGATGCCGGCATAGACGTTGGTCGGAACCGATAGGATGCCGAGCTGCGCGTCGAGGATCGCCAGCGATCCCGCCAGCCCCAGGGCCACCGCCAGCGGCGCGCCGATCACCAGAAGCAGCAGGAAGCCGCCGAACAGAATCGTCAGCGCCATCAGGCGGTCCCCTTCGCCGTGCGGATCAGGCGCCCGATGACGCGCAGGGCGACCACCGCCGACAGCAGCGGAAGCCAGACCGTGTAGAGCCATTGCGGGTTGCCCAGGCCGGGCGAGGTTTCCTCGAACCGCCACTGGTCGTAGGTCAGGCGCCCGCCGTACCAGACGAGCAGGCCGAACATGGCGAGCGCCGCCGTCCAGGCCACCAGTTCCGTCACCCGGCGCACGGGCGGCGGCAGCTTGTCGGCGAGGAAGGTGATGCGGATGTGCCGGTCGGCGGCGGCGGCGACGGCGGACCCGAACAGCGTCATGACCACCAGCAGGAAGATCGAATATTCCTCGGTGAAGGCCAGGGACACGTCGGTCAGGTAGCGCGTCACGACGTTGGCGAAGGTGACGAGGCAGAGGGCGGCCATGGACAGGGCGGCCAGCGAACGCTCCAGCGTCACCGGCACCCGCGTCTTGGGCTGCTCCGTCGCCATGCCGGCTTCCAGCAGATCATTGTTCATTGGGAAATCTCGAATTGGGAACCGGTTGCCCCCACCCTCCCGCTTCGCGGGTCCCTCCCTCCCCTGCGACAGCGGGGGAGGGTCAGGGTGGGGGCAATGGCACGGCGAGCGGCAGGCTTACTTCCGGTCGGCGACCGAGGTCTCGGCGGCCTTCACGAGGTCGGGGCCGATGGTCTTGGCCCACTTGTCGTAGACGGCGCGCGTGGCGGTCTGGAACGCCTTCTGCTGCTCGGGCGTGAGCTGCACGACCTCCACGCCCTGGGCGGCGATGTCCTTGAGCAGGCTGTCGTCCTGGGCGGTGATGCCCTTGCGGGCGATGGCGACCTCCTCCGCGGCGGCCTGGACGGCGGCGGCGCGCACCGCCTCCTGGTCCTCCTTGGACCAGCTGTTCCAAACCTCCTTGTTGACCACGAAGATCAGCGGATCGGCGACGTAGCCCCACAGCGTCAGGTGCTTCTGGCCCAGCGTCGGCAGCTTGCCGGCGACGAAGACGCCGACCGGGTTCTCCTGACCGTCGACGGCGCCGGTAGACAGGGCGGGCTGCGCGTCGGCCCAGCTCATCTGCGTCGGGTTGGCGCCGAGCGCGGTGAAGGTGTCGAGGTAGAGCGGCGAGCCGACGACGCGGATCTTCAGGCCCTTCAGGTCCTCCGGCTTGCGGATGGCGTGCTTGGAGTTGGATATCTCGCGGAAGCCGTTCTCGCCCCAGGCCAGCGGCACCACGTCCTTGGTGGCGAGCAGGTCGAAGAGCTGCTTGCCGACCGGACCCTGGGTCAGCGCGTCCATGGCCTTGTGGTCGGGCATCAGGAAGGGCAGCGAGAAGAGGTTCAGCTCCTTCACCTGCGGCGACCAGTTGATGGTGGAGCCCACCGCCATGTCGATCACGCCCTGGCGCAGCGCGGTGAATTCCTTGGTCTGGTCGCCGTTCACCAGCGCCGAGCCGGGATACATCTTCACATTGATGCGCCCGTTGGTCTTCTCCTTGACCAGCTCGGCCCAGCGGTCGCCGCCGATGCCCCAGGGGAACGGCTTGCCCAGCACGGTGGACAGCTTGTACTCGGCCTTGTAGTCCGCCGCCGCCGCGCCGCTGGCGACCACGCCCGGCAGAACCATGGCGGCCAGCGCCAGACCGGCGAACAGCGCCTTCATCGACTTCATTCTTGTTTCCTCCCGCATACCGCAAACGAAAGATCGGACCGGGATCGTACAGAGGCACGCACGACTGTTCCACGCGGAATTTGACGGCCCGCCCCCAAGCCTGGGACAATGCGGGCATGCAAATGCGGATGTTCCCAACAATCGGGGTTTTGGCCTTAGGGCTTCTCGGGGGGGGCTGGCCCTTCCCGCGGGTGCGGCCCTGGCGCAAGCGGCGGCGGCGCCCGCCGTCCCGCTCGGTCCCAACCCCAGCGAATGCGAGATCCAGGCTGCCCTGTTCGGCGCCGCAGGGCCCGGCTGCCCGCCCATCGTGATGAAGCGCCCGCCGCCCCCGCCCGTCGCGGCGGCGCCCCCGGCTCCGGCATCGGCTTCCGCACCGGCTCCCGCCCCGGTGGCCGTGCCCGCCCTGCCGGGGCCGCCGCCGGACCCGCCCGTCGCGGCGCTGAAGGCCGGGCTGCGCGCCGCCTTCCGGATCGGCTTCGACTTCAACTCGGCGCGCATCCGTCCGGAATCGCGGGCGGTGCTCGACCGCATCGGCGCGGTGATGACGGCGCCGGAGGCGGCGACCGCCCGCTTCCGCATCGTCGGCCACACCGACGCGGTGGGCGGCGACGCGGCCAACCGGGCGCTGTCGCAGCGCCGGGCCGACGCCGTGGCGGATTATCTGGCGGAACGGCACGGTGTGCGCCGCGACCGGCTGGACACCGCCGGGATGGGCGCGCGGGAACCGCTGCTGCCCAAAAAGCCGAAGGCGGCGGAGAACCGGCGGGTGGAGATCGTCAATCTGGGAGGGTGAGCTTTTCTCCGCCCCCTACCCGTCGAGGTCGTCCCAGCCCCGCCGCTCCCAGGCGCCGTCGATGAAGGCGGCGGCGCGGGACGAGCGCGGCAGGCCGCAGCAGGTCAGGACCGAGGGCGGAACCCGCCCGCCGCCGCGGCTCCACCACAGGCTGGCGCGGGGGGGCAGCGGGCCGACGCGCTCCTCGACCACGGTGGCGACAGTGGGGTCGGCGCCGTTCGGTTCCGGACGGCCCAGGATCGCCATGCGGGCGGGCAGAGCGTCCACGTCGGCCCCGGCGCGGCAGGCGTCGGCGGCGATGGATTCCGCGCGGGTGAACCAGTGCAGGCAGGCCACCGGCACCACCGCGAGGTCGGTGCCGTAGGGCAGCGTGCCGACGATGGTGAAGGGGTATTGCCGGCCCACCCGGTCGGCGCTGGGCATCATGATGCCGGCGAGCGGTGGTTCACCGCACAGGCCGGGCGACAGGGCGAAGCGCCAGACCGGGGCCGACTGGAACAGCCGCTCCCAGGGCGAGCCGAGCTGGCGCACCGCCGCGTCCAGAACCTCCGTCAGCCAGGCGTCCCAGGGAAGCAGCACGCCGCGCGGCAGGCCGTAGCCCACGAAATCGCCGCGCGCCGGCACCTTCCCGTGGAAGCCCACCGCGAAACCGGGACTCATCAACCGGCCCCGCCGTTGTTGATCACACGGGGAGCCGGCGAGGCCGGCTGGCCCAGCACGTCGAGGACGCGGGACACCAGCGCCTCGTCCGGCGGCACCGGGGCGAATCCGGCCTCCACCAGCGCGGCCAGATGATCGCCGAGCGCCCGGCGCTCCGCCTCATGGGCGGCGCCGGGGAGCGTGCGCTGCCAGTCGGCGGCCAGCCATTCGGCCAGAACCGCCGGGTCCAGCGGCTCCCGCCCGCCGATCATGGCGTAGGCGCGCAGGCTCTGCCGCAGCAGGTCGGGCCGCGCCCAGCCGGTGCGCAGCTGCTCCTCCAGCCGCAGCACGATGCGCGACAGGAACACGCTGCGCAGCGCCCGCCGGTAGACGTCCTCGGCGGGCAGGCCGACGCGCTCCCCCTGCGACAGCCCGAAGCCGAGCAGGGAGGCCCGCCGTTCCGCCCGCTCGGTCCAGCCGGCCGGCAGGGCGCGCAGCGCGTCGAGCGCCGGCAGGACGGCGAGGAAATCGGAGTCCTCCACCCGCGTCAGCGAGCGCGGCGGTGTGTCGAGGGCGCGCAGCCGCTCCTCCGCCACCGCCACGGCGGCCTCCGCCCGCGCCAGCAGCGCCTCGTTGGCGCGATGGCTGCTCAGCCCGGCCAGCCCGAGCAGCAGGCCCGCCGCCGCCGTCCCGCCCAGCGCCCAGACGTGGCGCCGCCGCCGCGCCCGCTCCAGCGCGCGGTCCACCCCGACCATGTTGGCCTCGGGGAAGACGACCTCGGGCAGCAGGCGTTCCAGGAAGAAGGTCTGGGCCGGCGATTCCGCGGAGGCGCCGGGCTGGGTGGCGCTGGTCAGGTAGATGCCGCGCAGCAGCGGCACCGCCTCGTCGGCCTCCGCGGTGAAGGCGGTGTCGACGAGGTCGGCCAGCGCCGCCTCGAAGGCCGCCATCCGCAGCGGGAAGGCGAAGGCGTCGCCGCGCCGCTGGATGTCCGGCTCCTGGTGCAGCCGTTCGGGAAGCCGCTCCTCCAGCCGGCGCAGCAGCGCCGCGTACTGCGCGTGGAAGCTGGCCAGCGGGCCGGGCGGCAGGTCCTCCACCGGGAAGGTGATGCCCCAGATCTGGGCGCGCTCCGCCCGGTCCAGCGGGTCGAAATAGGTGGTGAAGCCGTCCACGAGGTCGGCCTTGGTGCACAGCAGATAGACCGGCACGCGGATGCCGAGATGGGCGCGCAGCTCGCCCAGCCGCTGGCGGATGGTGATGGCGTGGTTGTGCCGCTCCGCGTCGCTCCAGCCGGCGAGGTCGGTCAGGCTGATGGTCAGCAGCACGCCGTTCACCGGCTGGCGCGGGCGGTGCTCCTTCAGCAGGTCGAGCAGGCCGGACCAGACGCGCCCGTCGATGGCCCGGCGGCTGTCCTGGGTGGTGTAGCGGCCGGCCGTGTCGATCAGCACCGCCTCGTCGGTGAACCACCAGTCGCAGTTGCGGGTGCCGCCGAGATTCTGCACCGGCATGCCGTCCAGCCCGCCGCCCAGCGCCGCGCCCAGCCGGGCGTTGGCCAGCGCGGTGGTCTTGCCCGAGCCGGGGGCGCCGATCACCAGATACCAGGGAAGCTGGTAGAGATACTGGCCGCCCCAGCGCGCGCCGAAGCGCTGCGTCTTCAGCCGGTCGATCACCGCGTCCAGCCGCTCGCGCACCGTGCCCAGCTCGTCCAGCGACGCCTTCAGCTCGGGGTCGCGGGCCGCCGCCAGCGCCTCGACGAAACGGGCGTTGGCGGCGCTCTGCCGGCCGTCCTCGTGCCGGTTCAGCGCGTACCACAGGCCGATCAGGACCAGCGCCGGCAGCAGGCGGGCCAGGCCGCCGAACCCGAGCAGCGGCATCACCGCCCAGCCGAGCAGCCCGACCGACAGGGCGACCGCGAGCGTGGTCCACCAGCGCAGGCGCGGCGCCATCGCCGGATCGGCGCGGCGGACCCTGCCCTGGGACGTCTTGGAGCGGGTGTGCGGAGACGGTTCGCTCATGGACCGCGGCCTATTCGGGGTAGAGGCGGACATCGACGCGCCGGTTGGCGCCCCGGTTGGCCGGCGTGGTGTTGGGGGCCAGCGGCTCGCGCTCGCCCCGCCCTTCGGCGGTCAGGCGCTCGGCGCCCAGCGTGCGCTCCAGGATCTTCAGCACGGCCACCGCCCGCGCCTCGGTCAGCGCCTCCGGCGTCGGCAGCCCGCCGCCGCGCGGGGTCTGGTCGTCGGTGTGGGCGACCACCACGACCCGCCCGGCCTCCGGCCCGAGCGCCTGCCCGACGCGGTCGACCACGGCGCGGTAGCGGGCGCGGATGGCGTCGCTGCCGGTGGCGAACATGCCCGCCCCCTCGATGCGGATGACCAGCGCCCCGTCGTCGCCGGCCAGCACCGCCACGGCGCCGGAGCGGATCTCCGGCTGGAGCAGGGCGGTGACCCGGACGGCCAGCGCCGGACCCGCGCTGGGCGGCGGCGGCGGGACGGCGCGGACCAGCTCCAGCGGCCGGTCGGGGAGCAGCGCGCCCAGCCGGGCCACCACCGCGTCCGCCCGGCCGCCCAGCGAGGCCGACAGGTTCAGGAACAGCCCGCCGAGCAGCGTCGCCACCGCCACCGCGGCCAGCCAGGGCGGCAGGACGTGCCCCAGCGGGCGGAATCGTTCGGCGACGCCCCGCCATTGCGGCGACAGCGCGCGCTCCCGCTCGCCGCGCAGGCGGCGCAGCACGCGGAACAGCTCGTCCCGCAGATGGGCAAGGTCGTGGGCGCCGCGCGGCTTGTCGCGGAACTTGCCCTCGAAGCCCAGCGACAGGCAGGCGTAGAACAGCTCCAGCTCCAGCCGGTGAAGGCGCGGGTCGCTCAGCATGGTGTCGAGCAGGTCGAAGAAACGGTCGGGCCCGCCGGCGCCGGGATCGACCACCGCCGCCAGCCCCTCGCGCGCCCAGCGGCAGCGCGCCCCCCAGGGGGTGGCCCGCACCACGTCGTCCAGCATGGTGCACAGGGCGAAGCGGGCGACGCGCACCTCCTCCGGCGGGACGCCGATGGCGGCGGCCTCCTCCTCGAAGCGGCGGACCTCGGCGAGGATGGCGTCGCGCAAGGCTTCCGGGTTCTCGTGCCCCGAGCGTTCGCGCAGCGCCCCGGCGAGGTCGAGCAACGGCCCGGCGGCGGCCAGCAGCGGGTTCAGCGCCCCGCGCAGCCGCGCCGGCTGGTCCGGCGGCGCCTCCGCCTGCGGGCGGTCCTCCGGGGCCACGGCGGGCCCCGCCGCGAGGAAGGCCGGGAGCGCGCGCGGCCCACCGCCGGACTCCGCGGAAAACTCCCCGCCGTCCCGCAGGCCCGCCCCGCCGCCGAAGCGTCCGTCCGATTCCATGCCCCCGCCGCCGCTCTGCTGTATGATGGTCCGTGTGATGGGAAATCCCCCGCCGGAGGAGGTATAGCAGGCCCGGCCGGATGGGGAAATCGGAGGGTTTGATGCAAATCGCGGAAGAGGTGCGTGGCGACGTGACGATCCTGCGCCCGGTGGGTCCGATCGACAGCGCCGCCGCCCCCCGGTTCGAGGCGCGGCTGTTCGCCGCGCTGGCCCCCGCCACCCCGGACGCCATCCAGGATGAGCCCGCAAAGGCGCCGGCCGGGCTGGTGCTCGACCTGTCGGCGGTGACGCAACTGACCCCGGCGGGGCTGCGCTCGCTGCTGCTGGCGGTGCGGCAGGCGCGGCCGGGCGCGGGAAGCGCGGGGGTGCGGTCCGGCGTGCGCATCGTGCTGGCGGCGGTGCCCGGCCCGATCCGCGGCGTTCTGGAGGAGGCCGGGCTGGCGGCGCTGCTGGAGAGCCACGGCGACCTCGAGGCCGCCGTGCGCGCCGCCTCACGACAATGAACTAATCCATATTGCGAAGACTGGAGTCGTAGAGCTGCTGCGCCAGGATAGTCTTCAGCAGCGCCTCGACGGTAACGCTCATGTAGCGCGCCTGCTGTTCCAGACGCCGATAGACGTCGAGCGGCAGATCAAGCGTCACGTTGACCCTGCTGGCGTGGGGAAACTCGGCCATATCCCCTCTCCATCTCTGTGAACCGCGTCACGCGACGCCGGGCCACAGACGATAGGACTCCCCTTGGGCGCGGTCCATGGCGCAGTCCGCGAAGCGCGCTGTGCGGTTGCGCCGGACCGCTCCCCCAAATTGGAGCCCGTCAGGCCGCGGCCCGCAGCGCCCCATGGACCTCCGCCAGGATCTCGTAGGAGCGCACCCGCGCCGCGTGGTCGTGGATGGCCGAGGCCACCATGATCTCGTCGGCCCCGGTTTCGGCGAGGAAGGAGTCGAGCCCGCGCCGCACCGTCTCCGCCGAGCCGACGAAGGAGCAGGACAGCATGTTCATCGCCTGCGCCTTCTCCAGCGGCGACCAGAAGCTCTCGATGTCGTCGATGGGCGGCGGCAATTGGCCGCGGGTGCCGCGGATCAGACGGGCGAAGCTCTGCTGGGCGGAGGTGAAGAGCCGGCGCGCCTCCGCGTCGGTCTCGGCGGCGACGACGTTCACCCCGACCATGACGTAGGGCCGGTCGAGCTGCGCCGAGGGGGTGAAATTCTCCCGGTAGACCTGAAGCGCCCTCTTCAGCGCGTCCGGCGCGAAGTGCGAGGCGAAGGCGTAGGGCAGGCCAAAGGCCGCCGCCAGCTGCGCGCCGAACAGGCTGGAGCCGAGGATCCACAGCGGCACGTTCGACCCGGCGCCGGGCACCGCCTGCACGCGCTGGCCCGGCTGGACGGGGCCGAGCAGGGCCTGAAGCTCCAGAACGTCCTGGGGGAACTGCTCGGCCACCGACGGGTCGCGGCGCAGGGCGCGCAGCGTCATCTGGTCGGTGCCGGGCGCCCGGCCCAGCCCGAGGTCGATGCGGCCGGGGAACAGCGCGTCGAGCGTGCCGAACTGCTCGGCGATGACCAGCGGCGAGTGGTTGGGCAGCATGATGCCACCGGCGCCGACCCGGATGGTCGAGGTGCCCGCCGCGACATGGCCGATGACGACGGAGGTCGCGGCGCTGGCGATGCCGGTCATGTTGTGGTGCTCGGCCAGCCAATAGCGGCGGTAGCCCAGCCGCTCGGCGTGGCGGGCGAGGTCAAGCGTGTTGCGCAAGGCGTCGCCCGGCGTGCTGCCTTCCGGCACGGGGGCGAGGTCGAGGACGGAGATGGGGAAGCGGGATGTGTCGTCGGTCGGCATGAAAGGGGTATCCAATGAAACGGGAAGATCAGGGGAGGCTTTTACCCCCACCCCGGCCCTCCCCCGCTTCGCAGGGGAGGGAGAACCCAGTCCCCTCCCCTGCGTCAGCGGGGGAGGGTTAGGGTGGGGGCAATACGGAGCTAGAACGCCGCCCCCTCCTCCACCCAGTCCTGAACGCTCCTGGCCAGCGGCTGCCCCTCCGGCAGGAAGGCCAGCGAGACGGAGTTGATGCAGAAGCGCATGCCGGTCGGCGGCGGGCCGTCGGGGAAGACATGGCCCTGGTGGCTGCCGCAACGGGCGCACAGCGTCTCCACCCGCACCATGCCGTAGCTGTTGTCCTGCACCAGCTTCAGGTGGGCGTTCTCGTAAGGCGCGGTGAAGCTGGGCCAGCCGGTGCCGGATTCGAACTTCGTCCCGGAACGGAACAGCGGCAGGCCGCAGAGACGGCAGGCGTAGGTGCCGGGCTTCTTGTTGTCGAGCAGGCCGCCGCAGAACGGCGCCTCCGTCCCGTGGCTGAGAAGGACGTGCCGCTCCTCGTCCGACAGGCGTTCCACCAGCGCCGCGCGCTGCTCCGGCGTCGGCGGCGTCAGGTCGAAGGGTCCGGCGGTCGGGGAACGGTCGGCGGGGGCGGACATCGGGCGGCTCCAGTGACGGGGTGACGGTCCTAGGGGATATGGGCCAGTCGGTCGCGGATGACACCCGGCGTCAGGCTGCTATCTTCCCTGCACGGAACGAATGGAGGGAGAGACCAGCCATGACCGGAACGACCACCGGAAAGACCATTGGCGCGACCGGCGCCTGGACGCACCTGACGGCGTCCGACGGGCACCGGCTGACCGCCTACGAAGCCCGGCCCGTCGGGCCGGAGAAGGGGCGGCTTCTGATCATCCAGGAGATTTTCGGGATCAACAGCCACATCCGCCACGTCTGCGACGACTACGCGGCGGACGGCTACCACACGCTGGCCCCCGCCCTGTTCGACCGGGCGCAGCGCGGGGTGGAACTGCCCTACGACGAGGCCGGCGTCCAGCGCGGCCGCGAGCTGATGGGTGCGGTCAGCGTCGATGACGCGCTGACCGACGTGGCGGCGGGGCTCGCCCATCTCGGCGGGGCGGAGGGGGCGGCCATCGCCGGCTATTGCTGGGGCGGCACCATCGCCTGGGCCGCCGCGTCGCGCCTGCCGGTCCGCGCCGCCATCGCCTATTACGGCGGCGGCATCGGCAACCGGCTGGACGAGGTGCCACGCGCGCCCGTGCTGCTGCATTTCGGCGAGACGGACCACGCCATCCCCCTGTCGGTGGCCGAGGCGGTGCGCCAGCGCCATCCCGCCGCCGTCACGCACCTCTACCCCGCCGGCCACGGCTTCAACTGCGACGAGCGCGCCAGCTACGACGCGGCCAGCGCCGCCCTGGCCAAGCGGCGCACGCTGGGCCTGCTCCAGGCGGTGTTCTGAAAAGAAAAAGGCCCTTCCCCCAGCTCCGGAGGAAGGGCCTTCCTTCAGGTCACGTCGTTACGTGGCGACGTCCGGCTTGGTGCGGCCGGTGTGACGCTCGATGCCGGCCAGTTCCGCCGCCAGATCGGCCAGCGGCTTCAGCGCCACCGGGGCATCCAGCCCGTGCTCGCCGCCGACCGGCTCGTACCGCTCGAAATAGACGCGCAGCGTGGCGCCCGACGTGCCGGTGCCGGACAGGCGGTAGACGATGCGCGAGCCGTCCTCGAAGCCGACGCGCAGGCCCTGCCGCTCCGACCGGCTGCCGTCCACCGGGTCGGTGTAGGCGAACTCGTCCGCCGCCGCGACGGTGCGCCCGCCGAGAGACGTGCCGGCCAGCGAGGGCAGTGTGCCGCGCAGCTCCGCGATCAGGGCGTCGGCGGCCTCCTGCGGGATGGCCTCGTAATCGTGGCGGCCGTAATAGGTGCGGCCGTAGGTGCCCCAATGCTCAGCCATCAGCTCGGCCACCGACAGGCCGCGGGCGGCCAGCACGTTGAGCCACATCAGGACGGCCCACAGCCCGTCCTTCTCGCGCACATGGTCGGCGCCGGTGCCGAAGCTCTCCTCGCCGCACAGGTTGATGCGCCCGGCGTCGAGCAGCGTGCCGAAGAACTTCCAGCCCGTCGGCGTCTCGTAGCAGGAAATCCCCAGCTTCGCCGCCACGCGGTCCACCGCCCGGCTGGTCGGCATCGAGCGGGCGACGCCCGCCAGACCGCCCTTGAAGGCCGGGACGTGGGTGGCGTTGGCGGCCAGCACGGCGAGGCTGTCGCTGGGCGAGACGAAGACGTTGCGGCCGAGGATCATGTTGCGGTCGCCGTCGCCGTCCGAGGCGGCGCCGAAGTCCGGGGCGTCCAGGCCGAACAGCCGCCCGACCAGCTCCTCCGCGTGGGCGAGGTTGGGGTCGGGGTGGTGCCCGCCGAAATCCTCCAGCGGCGTGCCGTTGATGACGGTGCCGGCGGGGGCGCCCAGCCGGCGCTCCAGGATCTCCGTGGCGTAGGGGCCGGTGACCGCGTGCATGGCGTCGAACACCATGCGGAAGCCCGACGCGAACAGCTTGCGGATCGCCGCCATGTCGAACAGCGATTCCATCAGCTCCGCGTAGTCGGCCACCGGGTCGATGACCTCCACCGCCATGCCGCCGAGCGAAGTCTCGCCGAGCCGGTCGAGGTCGAGGTCCGGCGACTCCAGCGTCTTGTACGCGTCGATGGACTTGGAGCGGGCGAAGAAGGCGTCGGTCATCGATTCCGGCGCCGGGCCGCCGTTGGCGGCGTTGAACTTGATGCCGAAATCGCCGTCCGGGCCGCCGGGGTTGTGGCTGGCCGACAGGATCACGCCGCCGATGGCGCCGCGCTTGCGGATGACGCAGGAGGCCGCCGGGGTGGACAGGATGCCGCCGCGCCCGACCACCGCGCGCGCGACGCCGTTGGCCGCGGCCATGCGCAGGATGGTCTGGACGGCGGTGCGGTTGTGATACCGCCCGTCGCCGCCGATCACCAGCGTGGCGCCGGACAGGCCGTCGACGCAGTCGAAGATGGATTGGACGAAGTTTTCCAGATAGCGCGGCTGCTCGAAGACCTTCACGGCCTTGCGCAGCCCCGAGGTGCCGGGCTTCTGGCCGTCGAAGGGCGTGGTCGGACAGGTGACGGGAACCACTGGGCGTCCTTTCTTGATTCGGATCGGGCCGGGGCGGCGCGCCGTCGCACCGCCACCCCGGCCCCGCCACGATGCGCGGCTTTGCGCCGCCGTTCAACCGGGCCGAACGACACCCTACCTTCGGTGGACCATCGTCGATGGACCGAGGCCTTACGCCTCTTCGACCGAGACGGCTTCCGGACCCTTCTCGCCCTGCCGGACGGAGATGCGGACGCGCTGGCCGTCGTTCAGACCCTGCAGGCCGGAGCGCTCCACCGCCTTGATGTGGACGAAGACGTCCTGGCCGCCGCCGTCCTGGGCGATGAAGCCGAAGCCCTTGGTGGCGTTGAACCACTTCACGGTGCCCTCGGTCTGGGTGGCCGGGCCGCCGGCCGCACGGCGCGGGCCGCCGAAGCCGCCCCGGTCGCCCCCACGATCCCCACCCCGATCGTCGAAGCCCCGATCGCCACCGCGATCGTTGAAGCCACGGCTGTCGCCCCGGCCACCGAACCCGCGGTCACCGCCGCGATCGCCTCCCCGATCCCCGCCCCGATCGTTGAAACCACGGTTGCCGAACCCGCGGTCGCCCCCACGGTCGTTGCGGTCGCCGAAGCCACCCCGCTCGCCGAAGGACGGGCGCGGGCCCTGGGCGCGGGCCGGGCGGGCCGGGGCGGCGGTGGAGGTGTCCACGGAATGCAGGGCGGAGACCTGGTTGCCCTTGCGCCCCTCGACGATGTCCACCACGACGGTGGCGCCGTCCGGCAGGGACTCGTGGCCGGCGGTGGCGACGATGGCGGCGGGGATCAGGGCGTCGGGCGACCCGTCCTCGAACTTGACGAAGCCGAAGCCGCGGTTGGGATCGTACCACTTGACGGTGGCCTGAACCTGGGTGCCGAGGACGACGGGCTGGCGGTAGACGTGCTGGCGCGGGGGTTGACGGTGCATGAGACCCACTGAACTCCAAGAGGCGACTCGGCACCGACCTTCGGTGCCGAGAGAAGACATCGCTTTTCCCCGCGCGAATCACAAGACCGCAGGAGCGCCGTTTCGCGCTCCCGCGGCCCTGGTGCCATTTTTCTCCCCGCCGGGCGGTTTCAGGCCAGCCGCTCGGGGTTGGGCGGCGGTTCCTCCGGAGGAACGGGGATGGCGTCCGGCGGCTCCTTGATCGGCGGCCGCGAGGGGTCGCCGGGCATGTCCGGCATGCCGGGCGGCGGCACCGGCATGTCCGGGGTCGGCGGGGAAGGAGGAAGGGGACCGGCGACGCTGAGGTCGGCGGCCATCAGTTCGGCCATCATCCGCGTTGTCGCCATCAGCCGCCCCCGCCCATCGCGCCACCGCCCGGCGCGGCGCGGGTCAGGCCGCGCGCCTTGTCCAGCGACTCCATGCAAAGCTGCTCGTTGCCGTCCTTCGCGGCGGAGCGCGCGGCCGTCACCAGCGATTCGATCTGGGCGTTGCGCGCCGCCTGCCCCATCGACCCGCTCTCCATGGAGGAGCCGCTGTTCGGCGCGGCGTCGGGCCGCACCGCCGGGGCGGTCGGCATGGGAGCGCCGGTGCGCGGCGGCTCGATCACCGCTTGATCGCCCGAGGCCGGCGGCGCCACCACCCCGCCCGAGCGGGCGAGCTGGTCCGGCGTCGTGCCGGAACTGCCACCCAAACCTCCATCGGGCAACGCCCCGTCCCCCGCGGTGGAGCCGGAGCTGCCCGGCGGCATCGCGACCGGCGGCGGGGTGGCCGACAGGTTGTTTTCGGCGGCGAAGCGGTCGACCAGTGCGGCGCAGCTTCCCTGCGCCAGGGCGGGACCGGCGCCGCACAGCACGAGGCCGGCGGCGAGCAATAGGCCCTGTGGGATCGGATGTCGTGCCATCGGTTGCCTCCCCATCAGCAATACCACCCTCAACCGGCGTAGCGGTGCAGCGGTTCCGCCCGCCTTTTTCCCGCCACGGACACCATTGGGTGGTGCCGTTTCGCCCGCTCCTCCTGTTGATGACGCGACGGACAACGGCGGGGGAGAGGGGGTGCGATGGATGGCAACCGAGAAGGCCGTGCGGATGTCTCGGCGGAGGCCGAGGCCTTCTACACGGAGAGTCTGAAGGTCCTGAAGGAGTCCGGAATCCCCTTCCTGCTGGGCGGCACCTACGCGCTCAGCGCCTACACCGGAATCACCCGGCCGACCAAGGACATCGACATCTTCTGCCGGGGCGGCGACTTTCCGCGCATCCTCGCGCATTTCCAGGACCGCGGCTTCGGCACGGAGATCGAGGACGAGCGCTGGATCGGCAAGGTCCTGCACGGCGACCTGTTCTTCGACGTGATCTTCAACTCCGCCGCCGCCATCAACCCGGTCAACGACCGCTGGTTCGAGGAGGATCACCGCGCGCTGGTCTGCGGCGCCGACGTGCAGCTCATCCCGCCGACGGAAATGGTCTTCTCCAAGGCCTTCGTGCAGATGCGGCACAAGTACGACGGCCCCGACGTCGCCCACATGATCCTGAAGCAGCACGCCCACATCGACTGGAAACGGCTGCTCGGCCACATGGAGCAGTATTGGGAGGTGCTGCTGATGCACGTCCTGAACTTCCGCTTCATCTACCCGACGGAGCGCGACCACATCCCCGCCTGGCTGTTGCAGGAGCTTCTGGACCGGCTGAACGAGCGCGCGAAGCTGCCGGTGCCGCAGACCCGCATCTGCCGGGGGCGGCTGTTCTCGCGCGAGGATTATCGGATCGACGTCACGGACTGGGGGTTCGCCGACGTCGTCGGCGAGGAAACGAAGCATGGTTGAACACATTCGGTCTGAAGGAACCATCAAGGTCGCCGCCATCGGCGACATCCATGTGGGGGAAACCTCCACCCATCCCTACCGCGAGCTGTTCCAGGAGATCGCCGACCGGGCGGACGTCCTGGCACTGGCCGGCGACCTGACCAACCACGGCAAGCCGCGCGAGGCTGAGGTTCTGGCCGAGGACCTGCGCGCCATCGGCATCCCGGTGGTCGCCGTGCTGGGCAACCACGACCACGAATGCGGCCACGTCGAGGAGCTTCAGCGCATCCTGGAGCAGGCCGGCGTCCGCTTCCTCGACGGCAACCCGGTCGAGATTCGCGGCGTCGGCTTCGCCGGGGTGAAGGGCTTCGGCGGTGGGTTCGAGAACCGCATGCTCGACGCCTTCGGCGAACCGGCGATCAAGCAGTTCGTGCAGGAGTCGCTGAACGAGGCGATGCGGCTGGAAAGCGCCCTGCGCCAGCTGGAAACGGAACGGACGATGGTCGTCCTGCACTACGCCCCGATCGCCGAGACGGTGCGCGGCGAGCCGACGGAGATCTATCCCTTCCTCGGCTCCTCCCGTCTGGCGGAGACCATCGACCGCTTCCACGTCCAGGCGGTCGTCCACGGCCACGCCCACCACGGCAGCTACGCCGGCAAGACCCTGCGCGGCACGCCGGTCTACAACGTCGCCCAGACCATCGAGAAGGAGTCGGGGAGGCCCTACGCGCTGATCGAGCTGTGATGGCCGCGCCGCGTCAGCCCGGCCGCCGCGCGCCGGCCCACAGCGTGCCCAGCCCGGCCGCGGCGATCAGCGCCCCGCCCAGCAGCACCGCGGGCGACGGGTGTTCGCCCCACCACAGGAAGCCGATGGCCGCCGAGGCGGCGATCCCCAGATAGTCGATGGGCGCCAGAACCGCCGCCGGCGCGCGGCGGAAGGCGGCGGCGTTCAGCAGGATGGCCGCCCCTGCGGCGAGACCCAGCAGCAGGAAGGCCGGCAGGTCGGCCGCATCGGGCAGCCGGAAACCGCTCAGCAGGGCCGCCGGGGCGGTCAGCAGGCACCCGGCCAGCACGAAGACCAGCCCGGTGGCCGCCGGGCCGTCGGCCTGGGCCGTCCGCCGGGTCGCCAGGATGCACACCGCGTTCAGGAAGGCCATGGCCAGCATGGCGAGGCTCCACGGCTCCAGCCGCGTCGGCGGGGCGATCAGGAAGACCCCGGCCATCCCCAGCGCGACGCAGAGGGCGGAGGCCGCCCCCGCCCGCTCCCCGATGGCCCGGCCGGACAGCAGCACCACGAACAGCGGGGCCGCGTAGGACAGGGCGACCAGATCGGCGAAGGGCAGATGCTGGGTCGCCGCGTAGAAGATCAGCGCCGCCCCGACGCCGCTCAGCGCCCGCACCGCGTGGCCGCCGGGCCGGGTGACGGACAGGGCGCGCCGCCCGGCCATCGCGACGGCCGCCGGGACGACCACCAGCAGAGACAGCAGGAAGCGCAGGAACAGCACCTCCGCCGCGCCGTAGCGGGCGCCCAGGTCGCGGGCCAGCGCCCCGGCGGTCAGCACCAGGGCGAGCGACGCCGCCATCAGCAGCGCCGCCCCCGCGATGCCGGATTGCCACCCAGCGCCCGTCCGGATGGTCCGGGCGGGCAGGATGATCCGCTCAGCGGGCGGACCGCTCAAGCGTCGCGCACTCCCTGAGGAACTCCTCGCGCAGCTCGCGCGATTCCAGCATCTCCCCGTGGAAGGAGCTGTTGACCATGCGGCTGTCGTGACCGGCGCGCACGCCGCGGTGGGTCTTGCACATGTGCACGGCGCTGATCCGCACGGCCAGCCCGCGGGGCCGTGTGGCCTCGACGATGAAGTTGCCGATCTGCTTGACCAGCTCCTCCTGGATCTGGAAGCGGGCGGCGAAATGATCGACGATCCGGTCGTACTTGGACAGGCCCAGGATGTTGCCGCCCTTGGCCGGCAGGATGCCGATGAAGGCGGTGCCGTAGATCGGCATCAGGTGATGCGCGCAGGTCGAGCGCACGGCGATCGGGCCGGTGACGATCAGATGGTCGAATTCCTCGGCGTTGCGGAATTCGGTCAGCTCGGGCGGCGCCGTGAAGCGTCCCTTCAGAAGCTCGCGCACCAGCATCTTGGCGACGCGGCGCGGCGTGTCGCGGGTGTTGTGGTCGTTGCGGTGGTCGATCCGCAGCACATCGAGCAGCTCTTCGACCTTCCGCGACGCGGCGTCGATCATGGCAGCCTCGCCCGCGGCGTCCAGCGGCGTGTCGAGCGCCTCGTTCGACCGGCGCGCCTCCATCGCCTCCTGCACGAGGGCGAGAACATTTGCCTGCACCGTCATAAAACCCGATCCCTTCCTTCTTCTTCCCATGGCCGGCGCGTTCGACGCCGGTCCTTCTTCAAAACTGGCTGCCTTCAAAACTGGCTGGCTTCAAAACTGGCTGGCTTCAAAGCTGGCTGGCCGGCTCCGGACGCGGAAGCGGCCCGCCAACCCGTTCCGCCGGGAAATGCAGCGACGCCCGGAGGCCGGCCCCCGCCTCGCCCTCCAGCAGCAGCCGGCCGTCATGCGCCTCCATCAGGCTCTTCACGATGCTGAGCCCCAGCCCCGACCCCTGGAAACGGCGGGTCGCGCCGTCCTCCGCCTGATAGAACGGCTGGGCGGCCTTTTCAATCTGCTCCGGCGTCATGCCGATCCCCTGGTCCTGCACGGCGATGACGAATCCGCCCTGCGGGTCCAGCCACGCCTGCACCTCGATCGGCGACGGAGCGCTGCTGAACTTCACCGCGTTGGACAGCAGGTTCAGCAGCATCTGCCGCACCGCCCGCTCGTCGGCCTGAAGCACCGGCCAGACCGCCCCGGCGGCCGTCCGGATGGTCCGGCCGCGCCCGGCCTGGGTGCCCAGCACCGTGGCGATGGCGGTGCCGACCACCTTGCGCGGGTCCACCGCCTCGAAGGTCAGGTTGGCATGGCCCGATTCCATCTGGGCGACCGTCAGGATGTCGATGACCAGGCTCAGCATGTGCCGGGCGCTGCCCAGGATGTAGCCCGCATACTGGGCGTGTTCCCGGCGGGTGCTCTCCCTGGCGCCTCCGGGCGCCCCGCCGCCGGAGGGGCGGCCTTCGCCCGGCACGCCGCCGTCATCGCGGATCAGCTCCGAGAAGCCGATGATCGCGTTCAGCGGGGTGCGCAGCTCGTGGCTCATGGTCGCCAGGAAGCGGGTCTTGGCCTGGCTGGCCTCCTCCGCCTGGGCGATGGCCGTCTGCAGGGCGCCGGCCATCGCCTCCATCCGGTCGTGCGCCCGCCGGATGGCCCGGTTCTGGATCAGCAGCACGGTGATGAACAGGACGCCGCAGACCGCCAGACCGGCGGCCAGCATGGAGAACAGCCCATGCAGGTGAAGCAGCTGGTCATGCCCCTCGTCCACCAGTTCCCCGCCGAACTGGGACGCGACGGAGGCGAAGGCGTTCAGTTCGCGGTCCACGGGCTCCAGCACCGCCAGGGCGGCCAGCGCCTTCTCCGACGGCGCCAGCGGCCCGGCCAGGATCGCGCCGACGCGGTCCAGCGCCTCCTCCAGCCGGGCCACCGTCTGGCGATGCTGCGGGTAGCGGTCCACGAAGAGGGAGGCCTGCCCCCGCCCCAGCACGGCGATGCGGTTGCGCACGATGTCCAGGCGGAGCTGCACCTCCTCCGCATCGACCTTGGCGCCCGGAAGCGCGCTGGCCAGGATGCGCTGCTCCAGCCGCGTCACCTCGCCCACCGTCTGGCCGGCGGCCCAGGCGAAGTTGTAGGGGGCGGCCCCGCGCAGCGCCTCGCCGTAATTCACCACCAGCAGCGACAGATAGGCGGCGGCCAGACCGAATCCGCCGGTCAGGATGGCCAGCCAGAGCCCCAGGCGGCGCGTGCGGTCCTCCGACGCCCAGCCCAGCAGGCGGGACAGCCGCGTGTTCCCTTTCGGCGCGGTCTCGGTCGGCAAACTCACGGGGGATGCCTTCACTTTACGGTCAGCCGGGCGACCTGCCAGACCGAACGTCCGAAATATTTCTGCCGGTTGGCTTCCGGATCATGGTCGAAATCATAGACGATGAACAGCGGCCCCTTGTCGCTGACCGGCATGTAGGCCCCGTCGCGCTTCAGCGCCAGGATCACCTTGCGGTTCCGCACGTCGTCCATGGGGATTTCGCCGGTGTAGTCGTTCAGAGCCGTCGCGGTCAGCGTTTCGCCGCGCGCCTCCACACGCTCCATCAGGCGGGCCAGCGGCACGCCTTCGAAGGTCACCGGCTCCTTGTACCAGGGGGTGGCGGTGGTGAACGACACCATGCCCAGCGCTTCCAGCATGGGACGGTCGAAGACCGCCGCACCGTCGCGGTTGGTCGCCCCGATCTGCCCCGACACGACCAGAATCGGCTTTTCCGTCGGTTCCGGCAGCGTCCCGGCGCTGGCCGAGCCGGCAAGTACAAACAACGTCAGGGCGACAAGACGGCAAACAATTCTATCCACCATATCGGCTAACCGTCCGCTATTCGGCCATGCAACCTTTATCATGATTGCATTCTACGAACGATCCAACGAAAATTCTGTAAAAATCAGCCGCCGAATTTTCACATACGGAAAGGTGTATCGAAATTCGTTCATATTTGTCCCGTGAAATGATCATCCCGTAACGGACCGGCAGCATCGTTTCCGCCGGGCTTTTCACATCTTTCCCATGCACATCCGACCAACGGACCGCTTATGGATGCATTTATTCCGGTTTCTTCCGCCCCGCTGCCGCTGGACGGCTATATTCTGGGAATCGGAACGAACGTGGAACCCGATCGGAACGCGGCACGGATCACCGCCCGCTTGGCCGATCTGTTCGGTTCCGTCCTGGTCAGCCGCTTCTACCGCACGGCTCCGGTCGGCATGACGAGCGCCCACCCCTTCGTCAACTACTGCGCCTATGTGCCGAGCGCGCTGGACCCCTCCTGCTGCAAGGGGCTGTGCGTGGGGGTCGAGCTGGCGCTGGGCCGCGACCGCGCGCACCCTTGCTGCAAGACGCGTGACCGCCCCGCCGACATCGACCTGATCGGACGGGTGAACCGCTCCTTCCCGGTGGACCGCCTGACGGCCCTGCGCCCGGACGCCTATTTGGCCGCCCCCTTCGCGGAGATCGCCGCTCTGCTCGCCGGGCGCCCCGTTCCGCCGCCGCAGGGCGAGCTGTGCGCCGCCGCCCTGCCGGGTTGCCGCGGCGGCTCCCCCCGGTTAGGCGAGACGCCGGCCACCGTCCACCGCGATGACGGCGCCGGTCTGATAGTGGTTCTGGAGGATGGCCTCCACCGCCATGCCGATAGCCTCCACCCCGCCCTCCTCGCCGAGCAGCGTCTCTGACAGCACGCGCGCCCGCGCCTCGGGACCGTGCCACGCCTTGAACAGGATCGGCCCCGGCTGGACGACGTTGACCTTCACCTTGGGGGCCAGCCGCTTGGCGAAGGACAGCGCGAGGTTCTGAAGCCCGGCCTTGCTGGCGCAATAGGCGTCGAAGGCCGGGTTGGGGTTGTCGGCGTAGATGTCGGTGATGTGGACGATGTCGGCCCGCCGCGCCGATCCGGCGTCCAGCAGCGGCGCCAGCTCGCGGTTCAGCACGAAGGGGGCGCGGACATGCACGGCGTGGAAGATGTCCAGCTGCCGCAGCGCGTCCGCGGTGTCCGCCGCCGTCATCTCGAAGGCCGAGGCGTTGTGGATCACCGCCCGCAGGCTGGCCGCCACGCCCCGCACCGCCGCGGCCAGCCGCGGCCCGCCGTCCGGATCGGCGAGATCGCCCGGCAGGCAGACCGCCCCGGCGGCGCGCAGCCGCTCCACATCCTCGGTAGGGGTCCGGTAATGGGCGATGACGGGGTGTCCCAGCGCCATCATGCGCTCGGCCAGATGCAGCCCGACGCGGCGGCCGGCTCCGGTGACGAGAACGGCGTCCTGCAACAGGGCGGTGGTCATGGGAAGACCCTTCGGCAGAGGGCCGGCCGGCGGACGGCGGAACCGGGGCGCGGAAGGAGGTGGTGACCCCGGCTGGACTCGAACCAGCTGCCTACGGTTTAGGAAACCGTCGCTCTATCCAGATGAGCTACGGGGCCACGGCGCTGAACATAGCGGCTCCGCCGCGACTTGCCAACCATCCGTCTCCGGCCCGTCTCCGGCGGCCCGTTGGGACGGCCGACGGAAAAGGTCACCGCCGGCGGCGGCGCGGCGCATGGCGCGGCCGGCGAATCCGCTGGGCTTGGACACGCCGCTGCGTATACTGCGCCCATGGCACGCATGCTTTACCTGCGCGACATCGAGGTCGATGTGCACGTCCGCTGCCGCGCCTGCGGCCACGAGGGCGTGCTGCCGCGCGCGGACATGAACCGGCGCTTCGGACCCAACTACCCCGTCCTGTCCATCGCCCCCCATTACCGCTGCTCGCGCTGCAATTCCCGCGACACCGAAAGCCGCCCGGCGCCCCCGCCCTTCGCGACGCCGGTAGCGACGATGCCCATGGCGGAGGACGCCCCGTCCTTCGCCGGGCCGCTGGCCGCCCTGCAGGGGCTGCTCGACGCGGCGCGGACCCGGGGCGATGCGATGGACGAGCCGGAGGAGGACGCCGCGCCGGTCCTGCGCCCGCCCGCGCCCGTGCCGGCCGCCGCCCGGCCCGCCGCCGCCGCGCTGGATCTGGATTTGGACCTGGAGTTGGAACGGCTGGCCGCGGACGGTGACGCCGCTCCCGAGTCGGGCCGCCGCCCGCTGTGGGAGCCGGTGTCGCTCGCCGATCTCGCGGGCCAGGACGAAGCGGGCCAGCACGACGATGGCGACGACGCGGCCGGCGACGCCGAGTGGGACGACGACGAGGATTGGAGTCCGCGCCGCTGGACACTCGCGGACCGGGACGCGGATGAAGGTGCCGACGACGAGGAAAATCGGGTCGAGGCCGTGCCGCCGGCCCCGGCCCCGCGGGCAAGCCATCCGGCGGCCACGGACGATCCGGACGACGACGCGTCCCGCTCCTTCGACCGCACCATCGCGGCGCTGCGCAGCATCCTGGACGGCCGCGGCGACGGCCCCCGCGCGGAAGAGCCGGCCGCGCCGCCGCCCCCGTTCCCGCCCCCTGCGTTGGCCACGGTCCCGGCCTTTTCTCTCAAGGACACCGCCGACGCCCGGGACGACGAGACCGAAGCCGACGAGCCGGACGGGGACGATGATGCGGAGCCGTCCAACGACGACATCCTGGGCTTCGCTATCCGCGATCCGGACAAGGCCCCGCCCCCCTGGGAGCGCCCCCGGGAGCGCGACCCCGCGCCCACCGGCAGCGAACCGTTGGATCGCACCATCGCCGCCCTGCGCAGCATGGTCCAGAAGGCCGCCGCCGACCGCGACGAGGACGAGGACGAAAGCAGGGACGACCGCGACGGCGGCGTGGTGACTCCGCTGTTCGGCCGCTCGCGCAAGCCGGCCGACGATCCGGACGACGACGTTGATGTTGAGAACGACGACGGTCCGGACGACGACGAGGACCGGAACGCCGGCGCCGACGATGCCTTCTGGAACCGCAAGGACGCGGACGGGGACGGGGAGCCGGACGAGGACGGCGCCCCCGTGCTGCGCAAGTCCGCCCAGGAACAGGAGATGGAAGAGGCGTTGCGCGCCCTGCGCGCGCTCGTCGAGGCGGAAAGCGACCTGGACGACCCGCCCCACCCGGCCTGGAAAGACGAAGCGCCCACCCGCCCCGACACGGACGCCCTGCCCGGCTTCAAGCCGCTGCCGCGCCGCGCGACTGAACCGGAAGCTGACGAGGATGAGGACGAGGACGGCGAGCCCCTGGATCTGGTGGAGCCGGTCCCGGTGAACACCCCGGAACAGCCCAAGCCCGGCGCCGTCAAACGGGCCGAAAGCACCGAGTCCGGGAAAAAGGCCGCCAAGGACGAGTCGGGCACCCTCGGCAAGACCCTGGCGGCGCTGCGCAACATGCTGGAGTTGGACGGCAAGCAGGGGCGCTGAGGCCCCGCTTGCCCGTCCCATCAAATCAGCCGTTTTCCGCCAGGACCGTGCCCGCCAGATAGAGCGAGCCGCAGATCAGCACGCGGGCCGGCCCGTCGACCCGTCCCTTCAGATCGTCCAGCGCCCCCACCACGTCCGCCGCCGCCGCGCTGTCGGCGATGCCGCAGGCGCGGGTGGCTGCGGCGGTGTCCGCCGCCGTCAGCGACGCCTCCTCGCCGGGGATGGCGACGGTGCGGGCGGCGGTGACGAAGGGCGCCAGCGGACCCAGGAACTCCCGCGGCTCCTTGCTCGCCAGCATGCCGTAGACCAGCAGCAGCGGCCGCTCGGGCTCCTCCTCCGCCCAGCGCGCGGCCTGGACGGCCAGCACCTCGCCCGCCGAGTCGTTGTGGCCGCCGTCCAGCCACAGCTCCCAGTCGGCGGGCAGGCCCTCGGCCAGGGGGCCGCGGGTCAGCCGCTGCAGGCGGGCGGGCCACTCCACGGCGGCAAGGCCGCGGCGCACCGCCGCGTCGTCGACCTTGACCGGCAGATGGTCCAGGCAGGCCAGCGCCACCCCGGCGTTGACGATCTGGTGCGCCCCGGCCAGCCCCGGCAGCGGCAGATCGATGCGGCGGCGGGCGCTTTCGAAGCGGAAACCGCCCTCGGTCGGGGTGACCGACCAGCCATGGACCGGCGCCCCCACCGTCTCGGCGCGGATGGCCAGGGTGCGGGCGGCCTCCTCCGCGGGCTGCGGGAAGATCACGGCGGGAACGCCCGGCTTGAAGATGCCCGCCTTCTCGCCCGCGATGGCCTCCAGCGTGTCGCCGAGGAACTGGCGGTGGTCGTAGGAGATGCGCGTGATCGCGGTGACCGCCGGGCGGTCCACCACGTTGGTGGCGTCCAGCCGCCCGCCCAGCCCGGTTTCCAGAAGCACCACGTCCGCCGGCTCCCGCGCGAAGGCGAGCAGAGCAGCGACCGTCGTCACCTCGAAGAAGGTGATGGGTCCGCCGCCGTTCGCCGCCTCGCATTCCTCCAGCAGGGCGGCCAGACGGTCGTCGTCGATCAGCGTGCCGGCCAGCCGGATGCGCTCGTGGAAGCGCACGAGGTGGGGCGAGGTGTAGACATGCACCCGCAGCCCCGCGGCCTCCAGCATCGCCCGCAGGAAGGCGAGCGTGGAGCCCTTGCCGTTGGTGCCCGCCACATGGACCACCGGCGGCAGGCGCCGCTCCGGATGGCCCAGCGCGGCGAGCAGCCGGTGCACGCGGTCCAGCGACAGGTCGATGACCTTGGGGTGCAGACCCTTCAGCCGGTCGAGAACCGGATCGGCGAGCGACTCAGCGAGCGGCATGGCGGGATCAGGCCGGCTGCTCGGAGCCGGTCCTTTCGGCGCCAGCCTGGGCCGGCGTCTCGTCGGCGGCCTCGGCCTGGCTGCGCGGCTCCTCCGTCTGGACGGCGGCCGGCGCGGCCGGCAGCGCTTCCGTCGCGACGGCCAGGACCGGCTGCATCAGCAGGGTCAGGACGCGCGACAGGGTCGGGCGCAGGTCGCGGCGATGGACGACCATGTCCACCATGCCGTGCTCCTGCAGATATTCGGAGCGCTGGAAGCCCTCCGGCAGGGTCTCGCGGATCGTGCTCTCGATCACGCGTGCGCCGGCGAAGCCGATCTGCGCGCCCTTCTCGGCGATGTGGATGTCGCCGATCATCGCGAAGGAGGCGGTGACGCCGCCGGTCGTCGGGTCGGTCAGCACCACGATGTAGGGCAGGCCCGCTTCCTTGACCATCTCCACCGCGATGGTGGTGCGCGGCATCTGCATCAGCGACAGGATGCCTTCCTGCATGCGCGCCCCGCCCGAGGCCGGGACGACAATCAGCGCCGCCTTCTGGGCGATGGCGGTGCGGGCGGCGGCCAGGATGCCCTCGCCCACCGCGATGCCCATCGAGCCGCCCATGAAGCCGAAGTCGAAGGCCGCGACGACCGCCGGCTGCCCGCCGATCAGGCCGGAGCCGACGACGATGGCGTCATGGCGGCCCGTCTTGGTCTGGGCTTCCTTCAGGCGGTCGGTGTAGCGCTTCTGGTCGCGGAACTTCAGCGGATCGACCACCGACTTCGGCAGCTCGACCGACTGGTAGTCGCCCTCGTCAAACATCGAGGCCAGCCGCTTGATCGGGTCCAGCCGCATGTGGAAGCCGCAATGCTGGCAGACGTTGAGGTTCTCCTCCAGATCGCGGTGGAAGAGCATCGCCTCGCAGCTCGGGCACTTGTGCCAGAGGTTGTCGGGAACCTCCTTGCGGGCATAGAGGGCGCGGATCTTGGGGCGGACGTAGTTGGTAAGCCAGTTCATCGAATTCTTCCTGATATCCCGCTCAGCCGGCGCTCGCAGCCCGGCGATCTAGGCCCGACGCACTCAGACGCGCGCGCCGCGCACGCCGCCGGCCAGTTCCCGGACGAAGCCCAGCACATCCTCGGCCAGACCCGGGCGGGCCTTGCCGTCCGCGTCAAGCCCGCCGGCCAGCCGCGTGACGATGGCCGAGCCGACCACCGCCGCGTCGGCGACGCGGGCGACATCGGCCGCCTGCTCCGGCGTCTTGATGCCGAAGCCGACCGCCACCGGCAGGTCGGTGTGGCGCTTCAGGCGCTCCACCGCGGCGCCCACCGCGGCGTTGTCGGCGCTGGCAGCACCGGTGATGCCGGCGATCGACACGTAATAGACGAAGCCCGAGGTGTTCTGGAGCACCGCCGGCAGGCGCTTGTCGTCGGTGGTCGGCGTCGCCAGCCGGATGAAGTTCACCCCGGCCTTCAGCGCCGGGATGCACAGCTCCTCGTCCTCTTCGGGCGGCAGGTCGACGACGATCAGCCCATCCACCCCGGCCTCGATGGCGTCGGCCAGGAAGCGGTCCACCCCATAGGCGTGGATCGGGTTGTAATAGCCCATCAGGATCACCGGCGTGTCGGCGTCCGTTTCGCGGAAGCCGCGCACGAGGTCCAGCGTCTTGCGCGCCGTCGTCCCGGAATGGAGCGCGCGCAGGCTGGCCGCCTGGATCGCCGGGCCGTCGGCCATCGGATCGGAGAAGGGCAGCCCCAACTCGATCAGGTCGGCGCCGGCGGCGGGCAGGCCGTGCAGGACGGCGCGGCAGGTCTCCAGATCCGGGTCGCCCGCGGTGATGAAGGTGACGAGGCCGGCGCGGCCCTCCGCCTTCAGCGCGGCGAACCGCCGGGCGATGCGGCCATTGTCAACAGCGACACTCACAGCTTCACTCCCAGATGCTGGGCGACGGAGAAGATGTCCTTGTCGCCGCGGCCCGACAGGCAGAGCACCATCAGGTGGTCCTTGGGCAGTTTCGGGGCGCGCTTCACGATCTCCGCCAGCGCGTGCGCCGATTCCAGCGCGGGGATGATGCCCTCGGTGCGGGCGCAGAGCTGGAAGGCGTCCAGCGTCTCCTGGTCGGTGGCCGAGACATACTCGACGCGCCCGATGTCGTGCAGCCAGGAATGCTCCGGCCCGACGCCCGGATAGTCCAGGCCGGCGGAGATGGAGTGGCCTTCCAGGATCTGCCCGTCCTCGTCCTGCAGCAGGTAGGTGCGGTTGCCGTGCAGCACGCCGGGGCGCCCGCCGGTGATCGAGGCGGCATGGGCCAGCGGCCCCTTGTCGATGCCGTGGCCGGCGGCCTCGACCGCGACCATCTGCACCGACGGATCGTCGAGGAAGGGGTGGAACAGGCCAATGGCGTTGGAGCCGCCGCCGACGCAGGCGACGAGGCTGTCGGGCAGGCGTCCCTCCAGCTCCTGCATCTGGACGCGCACCTCATCGCCGATCACCGACTGGAAGTCGCGGACCATGGCGGGGTACGGGTGCGGGCCGGCGGCCGTGCCGATCAGGTAGTAGGTGTCGGCGACGTTGGTGACCCAGTCGCGCAGCGCCTCGTTCATCGCGTCCTTCAGCGTCCGCGCGCCGGAGGTCACCGGGACCACCTCGGCCCCCAGCAGCTTCATGCGGAAGACGTTGGGCTGCTGGCGGGCGATGTCGGTCTCGCCCATGTAGATGACGCAGGGCATGTCGAACAGCGCGCAGACCGTGGCGGTCGCCACACCATGCTGGCCGGCGCCCGTCTCGGCGATGATCCGCTTCTTGCCCATGCGGCGGGCGAGCAGGATCTGGCCGATGCAGTTGTTGATCTTGTGCGCGCCGGTGTGGTTCAGCTCCTCGCGCTTGAAGTAGATCTTCGCGCCGCCGAGCTTCTCCGTCAGGCGTTCGGCGTAGTAGAGCGGGTTCGGGCGGCCGACATACTGCTTGAGCTGCTCGCGGATCGCGCCTTCGAAGGCGGGATCGGCCCGGGCCTCGCGGTAGGCTTTCTCCACCTCAAGGATCAGGGGCATCAGCGTCTCGGCGACGAAACGTCCGCCATAGATGCCGAAATGCCCGCGCTCGTCGGGACCGGAACGGTAGGTGTTGGGTCTGGTCATGGCCTGGGAAACTGCCTGAAGGGGCCGCGCGGCGCCCGGAAGGCGCCACCATAGCGGCGGATCGCCCGGATTTGAAGCGTTCGCCGAACCTTTCGCCGAACATGCCCACAAGATGGGAAAAGCCGCCGCGAAGGCAATCCGGCGGGACGGCATGGCAGAGCGCCGCCCTCACCCGCCCAGCGGCGGGGCGTAATGCAGGCCGCCATTCATCCACAGCCCGTTCATCCCGCGGTCGATGCCCAGCGGCGAGGCGGCGCCGAGATGGCGGTCGAAGATCTCGCCGTAGTTGCCGACCTGAGTGACCGTGCGGAAGGCCCAGTCGTCGTCGAGCCCCAGCCCCCAGCCGACCCCGGCGGTGGCCCCGAGGAAGCGGCGCACCTCCGGGTCCTGGGCCTCCTCCCTCAGGCGCGGGGCGTTGGCGGCGGTGATGCCCTTCTCCTCGGCCAGCACGGTGGCCAGGAACACCCAGCGCACGATGTCGAACCACCGCCGCTCGTCCGGGCGCACCATCGGGCCCAGCGGCTCCTTGGAGATCGCCTCCGGCAGGATGACGTAGTCGTCGCGGTCGGGGGCCTTCAGCAGCCGCTGCGCGTGCAGGCCGATGCGGTCGCTGGTGTAGAGGTCGCAATGGTGGTTGAAGAAGGCCGACAGGGCCCCTTCGGTCGAGCGCACCCGCTTCAGACGGAAGCGCAGGCCGCTGCGGGCCATCCAATCCTCCAGGTTGCGCAGGGTGGTGGTCTGCTCGATCACGCAGACCGAGGCGCCGGCCGGCAGGTCGGACAGGCGGGCAACGCCCTGGGCGCGGTGCGCGATGAATCCCTGGCCGTCGAACAGGTAGACCGCCGGGAAATCGACCCCGAAGGTGGCGTCGCGCTGCAGGGTCCAGGTGGTCCCCTCCATCACCACGTCCACCTCGCCGTTGCGCAGGATGGCGAAGCGGTTCTCGGAGTTGGTCTCGACGAACTCCACCCGGTCGGCGCTGCCCGCGGTGGCGGCGGCCAGCGCCCGGCACATGTCCACGAAGAAGCCGCGCCAGTTGCCGCTGTCGTCCACCGCCGCCAGACCGGCGCCGCTGGACGAGACGCCGCAGCGCAGCAACCCGCGCTCGCGCACGTCCTCCAGTGTCTCGGCCCACGGGGCGCGGAAGGGCACGGCGAAGGCCGCCGCCAGCACCGCGGCGGCCACCGCGGCCCGCGCGAAACACCGCACCAAACCCATCGGCCATCCCCCCTCTGCCACCTGCGGTCAGCTTCGGCCCGGCAACCGGTGCGGGTCAAGCCCACCCGGCACCCCGTCCCGCAGCGTCCAGCCGTGCAGCGTCCGATTGCGGCGCCCGACCGAGACAGGGGGGTGTGAATTGCGCCCGGCCGATTGCCCGTGTTATCTCAAGCGGACGACAAGAAATCGAGGCACGGGCATGCGGCTTCCCCGGCTGGGCGTGGCGTTTCGCATCCTCGCGGGGCTGACCGTGATCGCCGGCCTGACCGCCGCCACCGGCGTGGTGGCCGTGTCCCTGTTCGGCCGCTTCCACCAGGGATTCGAGCAGATCGCCACGGCCAAGGTGCCGGGCCTCGTCAACGCTTCGCAGCTCGCCCAGCAGAGCGGCACGCTCGCCGCCAACGCCCCGGCCCTGGTGGCGGTGCAGAGCCAGTCGGTGCGCGAATCGGTGATGGCCCGGCTGAGCGACCAGATCGCCCTGCTGGAAGACCTGATGACCCGGCTGCGCGAGCGCGGCGCCGACATGGCCGAGGTGGCCGAGCTGCAGCGCCGCAAGAACGAGCTGGTCGCCAACCTGATGACCCTGAACACCCAGGTGGAACGCCAGCTCGCCGCCGCCGCGGAGACGGGCGGGCTGGTCAACCGCCTGATCCAGCTCGCCGAGCGCATCCGCGACGCGGAGGAGGCGTTGCGGGACAAGGCCGCCGTCCCCCGGACCCAGGCGGGCTGGGAGGAAGCCCAGGACACCGAACGGCGGGTCGATCTGTGGACCGCGGAGGCGCAGCACGCCATCCTGCTGATGATCGCCGCCTCCCGCGCCGACCACGAGGCGCGGGTGGACCGGCTGCGGCAGGACTACCGCGCCGCGATGGACCGCGCGGCGGAGGCGGTGTCGGGCCTGCCCCCGGGGCCCGCCTTCGACCTGGAACCGCTGTACCGGGAGCTGGAGGCGCTGGGGCTCGGGGAGCACAACCTGTTCACCAACCGCCTGACGGAAATCGGGCTGGCCCGCGCCATCAAGGGGTCGATCACCCGCAACCAGAACGTTTCGGACCGGCTGGTCGGCGCGGTGTCCGACCATTTCCTGGCCATCGAGCAGGACATCGCCGCCCGCTCCGGCGAGTTCGAGCGGGTGATCCGCGACGGCAAGAACGCCATCCTGGCGATGGCCGTGGTCTCGATCCTGGGCGCCCTCGGCATCTTCCTCTACATCCACCGCAACGTGGTGCGGCGGCTGCGCGTGCTTCAGACGGCCATGACCGCGTCGGCCGCCGGGCGGTCCGTCGCCATCCCCACCCACGGGCAGGACGAGATCGCCGACATGGCGCGCGCCCTGCACTATTTCGTCGCCACCATCCGCTCGCGCGAGCACGCCCTGTCGGACAGCGAGCGCCGGCTGCGCGCGATCCTGGAGCAGAGCCCGGTCGGCGTGTCGATCGGGCGGCCCGACGGCTCCGTGGCCTTCGCCAACGCCCGCGCCGCGGAGCTGGCCGGGCTGCCGCTGGACGCCTTCGTCGGGCGCCGCCACGCGCTGGCCCTGCCCGGCGCCACCCTGCAGGGACGCGCCCTGCCGCAGGACGGCGCAGGGCTGGTCGCCCGCGAGGTCGAGGTGGCGGTGGACCGGCCCGACGGCAGCCGCGTCTGGGCGCTCCAGACCCTCCAGCGCACCGAGTTCGAGGGGGAGCCGGCCATCCTCGCCTGGAGCTACGACATCACCGGCCGCAAGCGCGCCGAGGAGGACCTGCGCCACGCCAAGGACCAGGCGGAGGTCGCCGCCCGCTCCAAGTCGGAGTTCCTGGCGACCATGAGCCACGAGATCCGCACCCCGATGAACGGCGTGCTGGGCATGCTGGAGCTGATCGCCCTGACCCCGCTGGACGCCGAGCAGACCGAACTCGTCACCACGGTGCGCGACAGCGCGACGGCTCTGCTGCGGATCATCGACGACATCCTCGACCTGTCCAAGATCGAGGCCGGAAAGCTCGACCTCGACGAGATGGACCTCGATCCCCGCGACCTGGTGGAAGGGGTGGCGGAGCTGCTGGCCCCGCAGGCCCATCAGAAGGCGCTGCTGCTGGTCTGCGACCTCGACCGCGGGGTGCCGGCGGTGGTGCGCGGCGACCCCGGGCGGCTGCGCCAGATCCTGTTCAACCTGACGGGCAACGCCATCAAGTTCACCGACGCCGGCCGGGTCGTGCTGCGCACCCGGCTGGAGCCCGCCGCCGCCGGGTCGGACCGGCTGCGCCTGCGCTTCGCCGTGGAGGACACCGGCATCGGCATCAGCGGCGCCGGCCAGGCCCGCCTGTTCCAGCCCTTCAGCCAGGCCGACAGCTCGACCACCCGCCGCTTCGGCGGCACCGGGCTGGGGCTGGCCATCTGCGCCCGTCTGGTCGAGATGATGGGCGGGCGCATCGGGGTCGAGTCGGCACCGGGCTGCGGCTCCACCTTCTGGTTCTCGGTCGATCTCGCGCCGGGCGATCCGCGCACGGTCCCCGGCGACGACACCGACCTGTCCGGCCTGTCGATCATCGTGGCCGAGCCCGACCCGGTGCAGCGCGCCGTCCTGATCCGCGCGCTGGAGGACAAGCGCGCCGCCGTCGCCGACGCCACCACGGCGGACGAGGCGGTGGAGCTGCTGACGATGGCCGACGCCGACCTGCTGGTCCTCGCCGACGGGCTGCTGGAGCACCATCCCGAGGACGCGCCCGGCGCGCCCAACCCGCGGCTGTCCGCTCCGGCGGTGCTCGCCCGCATCGCCGCCGCCGGGGTCCGCCCGCCGCCCACGCTGCATCTGGTGGACGGGCGGGAGCAGGCCAGCGACTGCCCGCCGGACAACGGGGAGGACGGTCGGACGGACGCCGGGGAACCGCCGCGCCACGACCATCTCGGCCGCCCGATCCGCCGCGACGCCCTGTTCCGCCGTCTGGCCGCCCTGGCCGGACGCGCCGTTCCCCCGGAGCGCCCCGCCGACCCCGCGTCCTCCGTGGCGGACGGTGGACGAGCCGCCCTCGACACGGCTTCCCCCGACACCGATTCCCTCGGCATGGCGTCGCCCGCCGCGGCTCCGCCGGCGATCCTGGTGGCGGAGGACCATCCGACCAACCAGCAGGTGATCCTGCGTCAGCTGCGTCAGCTCGGCTTCGAGGCCGACCTGACCGGCGACGGGCTGGAGGCGCTGACCGCCTGGCGGGCGCGGCCCTACCGGCTGCTGATCACCGATTGCCACATGCCGCGCATGGACGGCTACGAGCTGTCGCGCCAGATCCGCAGCGCCGAGTCGGCGGCCGATTCGGCGGCCGATTCGGGCGCTGGCGCCGGCCCCCGCCCGCGCACCGCCATCATCGCCATGACCGCCAACGCCCTGGCCGGTGAGATGGAGCGCTGCACCGACGCGGGCATGGACGACTACATCGCCAAGCCGGTGACCCTGCGGCAGCTCGCCGCCGCCCTGAACCGCGCGTTCGGCGAGGGCAGCGCCGCGGCCCCCGACGAGCCGCCCGCCACGGAGGCCGCCGGGGCGGCGGAGAGCGCGCTGGACCTCGACCATGTCCGCACCACCTTCGGCGCGCTCGACGGGATGGCGCTGGACATGCTGGACTTCTTCCTGGAGACCACCCGCCCGCTGCTGGACGAGGCCGCCGCCGCCCTGGACCGTGGCGACCTGGAGGCTCTTCGCGGCGCCGCCCACACGCTGGCCGGGGCCGCCCGCACGGCGGGGGCCGGGGAGTTGGGCCGCAGCGCCTCCGCCCTGGAACTCGCCGCCCACCATGGCGACCGGGACGGGGCGGCGTACGCCCTGACGGCGGTGCGCGCCGCCTATCCGGCGGTCGAAGCGGCGATCCGCGCCCTGCGGGTCGGGGAAGCGGTCTAGCCGGTCGAAAGGGCCGCACCACCCCGAAAGTGGCACCACCGCCGGCCCGCCTTGCTCCGCCGGGAGGCGTGGACTAGTCTCACCCGCGTGAGCGTCCTGACCCGATCATACGCCTTTGCCGCGCTGGGGCTGGCGGTGGGAGTCGGCCTGATGGCCGGGCCCTCCGGCTCGCCCGCCATGCTGGGCTTTGCCGGCGTCCTCGGCGCCGCCGGCTTCGGCGGGCTGTTCTGGACCGGCAAGGAGCGCCGCCGCAGCGACCGGCTGGCGGCCGACGTGGCGCGCCTGGAGGCCCTGCTGGCCGCCTCCCCCCACCCCTGGTGCGCCTGGGACGCCGGTGGCGGCGCCAGCGCGGCGCCGGGCTGCGCCAAGCTGCTCGGCGCGGTTCCGGGACAGGACATCGCGAACGCCTTCGCGGACGCCGACGCCCCCCGGGTCGCCGAAGCCGTCCGCCGCCTGCGCACCACGGGCGGGGACTTCCGGATCGAGGCGACGACCCGCAGCGGGCGGCGCCTGCTGCTGAGCGGGCGGCGGGCGGCCGGGCCGTCCACCGGGGCCGGGGCTGGCACGGGCACCGGCGCCACCGGACACCAGGACGTGGTCTGGCTGGAGGACATCACCGACCGCTGCGCCGAACAGGAGGGGCTGGCCCGCGGGCAGCGCGATGCCGAATCGGCGCTGGCCGAGCTGCGCGCGGCGGTGGACGCCCTGCCGCTGCCGGTGTGGCTGCGCGGCGCCGGACAGACGCTGTCCTGGTGCAACCGCGCCTACGCCCGCGCCGTGGATTCCGACCCCGCCGCGGTTTTGGACAGCGGCCGGGAACTGGCCGCGGACGGCGCCGGGCGCGCCCTGGCGCAGCGGGCGCTGGACAGCGGGGTCGCCCAGTCGGAGCGGGTCTCCGCCGTCATCGGCGCCGAGCGGCGCCTGCTGGAGGTCACCGAGGCCCCCCTGCCCGCCCCGGACGGCGGCGGCACGCTGGTCGTCGGCTACGCGCTGGACGTCACGGCGGTCGAGGAGATGCGCGGCGAGCTGAGCCGCCACCTCGCCGCCCACGGCGAGGTGCTGGAGCGGCTGGGCGCGGCGATCGCCATCTTCGGCGCCGACACGCGGCTGACCTTCTTCAACCAGGCCTACGCCCGGCTGTGGGACCTGGAGGAGTCCTGGCTGCGCAGCCAGCCGACCCACGGCGAGATCCTGGAGGAGCTGCGCACCCGCCGCCGCCTGCCCGAATACGCCGACTACCAGAGCTACAAGCGCGAGCGGCTGAGCCGCTACACCCGCCTGCTGGAGCCGGTCGAGGAGCTGATGCACCTGCCGGACGGCACGACCCTGCGCAGCCTCGCCGCCCCCCACCCGCTGGGCGGGCTGATGCAGATCCTGGAGGACGTGACCAACACGCTGGCCCTGGAGTCCTCCTACAACACGCTGATCGCCGTGCAGCAGGAGACGCTGGACAATCTGGCCGAGGGCATCGCGGTGTTCGGCGGCGATGGCCGGCTGAAGCTGTCCAACCCGGCCTTCGCCCGCGTCTGGGACCTCGACGATGAGGACCTTCTGGGCGAGCCGCACATCTCCAGCCTGTTCGAGCGGATGCGGCCTTTCCTGGAGAACGGCGGCGACTGGGACAGTCTGAAGGACGAGATGATCGGCGCGACGCTGGAACGCGCCGTGCGCTCGGGCCGGCTGGAACGGGCCGATGGGTCGGTGGTGGAGTTCTCCACCCTGCCGCTGCCCGACGGGGCGGTGCTGAACAGCTATCTCGACGTCACCGACAGCGCCCGGCTGGAGCAGGCGCTGCGCGCCTCCAACGCCGCGCTGGAGGCCGCCGACCAGTTGAAGAGCGAGTTCATCGCCAACGTCTCGCACCATCTGCGCAACCCGCTGAACGGCATCATCGGCTTCGCCGAGGTGCTGGCGAACCAGTATTTCGGGGAGCTGAACCCGCGCCAGATCGAGTATGTGAAGGGCGTGCTGAACGCGGGCGAGCGGCTGCTGGAGCTGATCGATGACGTGGTCGACATGACCAGCCTGGGGGCCGGGGTGACCACGCTGGACCGCGGCGCCGTGGACGTGCCCGACCTGCTGGAGACGGTGGGCGAGTTGACCCGCGAATGGGCGCGGCGCGAAGGGCTGCGCCTCGACCTCACCGCCCCCTCGTCGCTGGGCGAGGTGGAGGGCGACGAGCGGCGGCTCAAGCAGGCGCTGTTCACCCTGGTCGTCGGGGCCATCCGCCACCCGCCGGCGGACCGCCGCATCCTGCTGTCCGGGGAGCGGAGCGCCGACTCCCTCGTGCTGACCGTGGGGTGCGGCACCGGGCCGGGCGAGGCCGCCATGCCCTCGCGCTACGACCGCAACGACCCGCGGGGCGCGGCGGCGCTCGGCCTGTCGCTGGTCCGCAACGTCATGGAGCTGCACGGCGGGCGGCTGGAGGTCGAGGAGTGGCCGGGCCACGGCACCCGCTTCCGCTGCGTCCTGCCGCTTCCGCCCGCCTCCTGAGCCAAAGCCTCCTGATCTGCTTCCTCAGCCCTGGCCGCGCCTCGCGTCCCGGAAGGGCTCGGCGCTGCCGCCATGCGGCGAGGTGACGGACTCCGCCGCCGCGACCGGACGGTCGGTGGTGATCAGCCGCGCGCCGCGCTGGTAGGTGGCCCAGCGCCACAGCCACTGCATGGTGACCAGCACCCGCTTGTGGAAGTTCACCAGCAGATAGACGTGGATGATCGCCCACAGCACCCAGGCGAACCAGCCCTTCAGCTTGCGCGTCCCGAAATCGAAGACGGCGGCGCTGCGCCCGACGATGGCGGTGTTGCCGCGGTTGCGGAAGCGGAAGGGCTCCAGCGGCTGACCGCGCAGCAGGCTGGCCTCCAGCCCGCCGCCGAGATGCTCGCCCTGCTGCTTGGCGACCTGGGCCAGACCGGGCAGCGGCTTGCCGTCGTCGCCGGCCAGCGCCGCCGTGTCGCCCAGCGCGTAGACGTCGGGCACGCCCGGCACCGCCATGTCGGCACCGACCGGGATGCGCCCGCTGCGGTCGGTCTCCACCCCCAGCCAGGACCCGGCGGGCGACGCCTTGACCCCGGCGCCCCACACGATGGCTCCCGCCGGGATGAAGCGCCCGCCGACCGTGGCGCCCTCCGGCGTGATGCTCTCCACCGCCTGCCCGGTCAGCACGACGACGCCCAGCTCCTCCAGCTTGCGGCGGGCGTATTGGCCGAGGTCGTCCGGGAAGGTGGACAGGATGCGCGGCCCGGCCTCGACCAGCAGGACGCGGGCGGTGCGCGGGTCGATGCGGCGGAAGTCGCGGGCCAGCGTGAAGCGGGTCAGTTCGGCCACCGCCCCGGCCATCTCCACCCCGGTGGGGCCGCCGCCGACCACGATGGTGGTCATCAGCGCCTTCTGCCGGGCCGGATCCTCGCACATCTCCGCCTGCTCGAAATTCATCAGCAGCCGGGCGCGGATCCGCCGGGCGTTCTCGATGGTCTTCAGGCCGGGGGCGATCTCCGCCCAGTCGTCGTGCCCGAAATAGCTGTAGGAGGAGCCGGTGGCCAGCACCAGCCGGTCGTAGGGGACGAAGCTGCCGTCGGCCAGCTCCACCCGCTTGGCGGCGCGGTCGACGCCGGTCACCTCGCCCATCACCACGTCGACGTTGGGGTGGCGGCTGACGATGCGGCGGATCGGCTCGGCGATGTCGGCGGGCGACAGGGCGGCGGTCGCCACCTGATAGAGCAGCGGCACGAACAGGTGATAGTTGTTCCGGTCGATGATGGTGACGCGGATGTTCGTCCCGCCCAGGGCTTCCGCGCAGGCCAGACCGCCGAATCCCGCGCCGACGATCACGACATGGGGGCGGCTGTCCACGGGCGAGGGGGTGCGGTCGATCTGCGGCACGGCGGCAACCTCCGGTGAAGGCGATCCTGCACCGATAACCGCCAATGCGCCGCCGATGTTGCGGTGCATTCCCGGGTCCAACGGATGCCACCGTTGCCCCCACCCTAACCCTCCCCCGCTGCGCAGGGGAGGGGACTGCCGCCGCTTCGCAGAAATCTCCCTCCCCTGCGCAGCGGGGGAGGGCCGGGGTGGGGGCTGAGCTACCAAAATTGATGCCTATGCCAGGTCCATAAAGCTCACCGCGGCAGGGTCACCGTCACCCGCAGGCCGCCTTCCGGACGGTTGGACAGCGCGATGTCGCCGCCGTGGCCGCGCACCACCGTGCGGGCGGTGGCCAGACCCAGCCCCACCCCGCCGGTGTCGCGCGAGCGCGAGCGCTCCAGCCGGTAGAAGGGGGCGAAGACCTTCTCGAACTCGGCCTCCGGGATGCCGGGACCGCCGTCCTCGATCTCCACCCGCAACTCCCCGTCCGCGGGCCGCAGCCGCACGGTGAAGCCGCCGCCATAGGCGATGGCGTTGTCCATCAGGTTGGCGAAGGCGCGGCGCAGGGCCACCGGGCGCCCGTCCACCGTCGCGTGCGCCGGCCCCTCGTAGGCCGCCGCGTGCCCGGCGTCCACGCGGTCGTCGCACAGGCTCTGCAACAGGTCGGCGAGGTCGAGCGGGCCGCGTGGCTCGTGGTTGGCGTCGTCGCGGGCGAAGGCGAGCGTGGCGTTGATCATCGCCGCCATCTCGTCGAGGTCGGCGAGCATCTTGCGCTGCATCTCCGGGTCCTCGACCAGCTCGGCGCGTAGGCGCAGGCGGGTCAGCGGCGTGCGCAGGTCGTGGCTCATCGCCGCCAGCATCTGGGTGCGGTCGGCGACGAAGCGGGCCAGACGCGCCTGCATCCGGTTGAAGGCGCGGGTGGCGGCGCGCAGCTCCTGGGGGCCGGCCTCCGGCAGGGGCGGCGCCTCGCCGTCCACGCCCAACCGCTCCGCCGCGTCGGCGAAGCGCGCGATGGGGGCGGTCATGCGGCGCGCCGTCCAGACCGAGACCAGAGCCACCGCCCCGACGATGCCGGCCATCCACAGCGCGAAGCGCAGCAGCCGGAACGGCCCCTCCAGCGGGTCGCCGCCGACAAAGGTCAGCCAGGACCCATCCTTCAGCCCCACCGACAGCCGGACGTCGGCGCCCCAGCGGTGCTCGTCCACCGGAAAGGGGCCGGGCATGGGACGCTCCCGCCGGACCTCGACCACCACGGCGCGGTCGGGATCGTCCAGCTCGCCGCGGATGGCGCGGCGCAGCCGGTCGAAGGGAAAGCCCTCGCGCTGGTTGGCGAAGCGCGGCGTCTCGGGATTCCAGTCCACCCGCAGCACCGGGTCGTCGATCGCCTTGACCAGCCGCCGCCGCTCCTGCGGCGGGGTGCTCTCCACGAGCTGGACGATGGCCGTCACGCGCTGGACGAGAACGCGCATGCTGTGGGCCGGCGGCCCCGGGGGACGGTCGGTCAGATAGACCAGCGCGCTGACCGCCTGGGTCAGCAGCAGCGCCAGAACCACGGTCAGCACCAGCCGCGAGGCGATGCTGTCCGGCAGCCAGCGCCGGGCCACCAGCAGGCGGCTCTTGCGAGCAGTCTCCATCTCAGGCCCCCGTCACCGCCGGGGTGAACAGATAGCCGCCGCCGCGCACCGTCTTGATCATGGTGGGGTCGGCGGGGTCGGGCTCGATCTTGCGGCGCAGCCGGCTGACCTGCACGTCGATGGAGCGGTCGAAGGGCACCGCCGAGCGGCCGCGCGCCAGATCGAGCAGCTGGTCGCGGGTCAGCACCCGCTGCGGATGCTCCACGAAGGCGACCAGCAGGTCGTACTCCCCGGCGGAGAGCTGCACCAGCACCCCGTCGGGCGAGCGCAGCTCGCGCTTGGCGAGGTCGAGCGTCCAGCCCTCGAAGCCCAGCGTCTTGCCCACCGCACCGCCGGCCACCGGCGGGCCGGAGGCGCGGCGCAGCACGGCCTTGACGCGGGCCAGAAGCTCGCGCGGGCTGAAGGGCTTCGCCAGATAGTCGTCGGCCCCCATCTCCAGCCCGACGATGCGGTCCGTCTCCTCGCCCATCGCGGTCAGCATGATGACCGGCGTCTGCGCCGTCTCGGGCGTGGCGCGCAGGCGGCGGCACAGGCTCAGCCCGTCCTCCCCCGGCATCATCAGGTCGAGCACGATCAGGTCCACGCGCGCGGTGTCCAGCGTGCGCATCATCTCCACCCCGTCCTTGGCCCCGGTCACGCGGAAGCCGTGCCGCGTCAGGAACTGCGACAGGAGGGTGCGGATTTCGCGGTCGTCGTCGACCACCAGCAGGTGAGGTGTGCGGTCCATGGAACGCATGATCCGACGCGCGGGCGCCGGGGTGAAGAAGAAATGTGTAACGCCACGTTACGGGGAGGCCGGCTGTTACACAGCGTTACCAATTCACGGAAGGCCGGACATCAACCGGATACGTTGCCGGCCCATCATCGGGGTCATCGGGAACGCAAGACCCCGTCGATAACAAGGAGCATCCCCATGAAACGCGCTATGATGACCACCGCCGCGCTGGTTCTCGGCCTCGGCCTCGCCGTGCCGGTCTTCGCCCAGCAGCAGCCGGGTCCCGGCGCCGGCCCTGGCCCCGGTCCGGACGGCGGCCGGCATTTCTCCCGGATGTGCGAGGATCAGGACGCCCGGCTGGCCGGCATGCTGGCCTACGCCGAGAAGAAGCTGAACATCACCGACCAGCAGCGCGCCGCCTGGACCAAGTTCGCCGACGCCGCGAAGGCGAGCCAGAAGCCCACCCAGGACCTCTGCGCCAAGTACAAGGACCAGCCGATGCCCGCCGCGGCGCCGGCCCGGCTTGAGCGGATGGAGGCCATGATGTCGGCCCGCCTCGCCCAGCTCCAGCAGGTGCGCCCGGCGGCGACCGACCTCTACGCCCAGCTCACCCCGGACCAGCAGAAGCAGGCCGACCGCTTCCTCGACCGCGCCGGTCACGGGATGATGGGCGCCGGCATGGGCGGTCCCGGCCCGCGCCATCACGGCCCCGGCCATGGCCCCGGCCCGGGTCCCGACAAGGGCCCCCGCGGCGGCTGATCTCCCTGCCTCCAGGGCTGTCGCATTCGGCCTCTATAACCCTCTCCCCCCTGGGGAGAGGGTGGCCCGGAGGGCCGGTGAGGGGGTTGTGCTTGGCGGCAGGTCCGGCAAAAGCACAACCCCCTCACCCTAACCCTCTCCCCGGAGGGGAGAGGGGACTTCAAATGTCACCCTGTCCTGCCTCCCGTCAGCCGTTGACGGAGCGGGCCGCCGGTTCCCCGGCGGCCCGTTTCCGTTCTTACTCGGCGCCGGGAACGCCCTTGGAGGTCGAATATTCGAAGTGCAGCGCCTCGCCCGGATGGACCAGCGGGTGGATGGCGTGGGCCGCCTGCGCCGCCTCGGAAAAGCCGCAGAGGATCAGCTTCAGCTTGCCGGGGTAGGTGGCGATGTCGCCGATGGCGTAGACGCCGGGGGCGCTGGTGGCGCAGCCGGGCAGGCTGACGCCGATGTGGCTGCGCTCCAGGTTCAGGCCCCACTCGGCGATCGGCCCCAGATTCATCGACAGGCCGAAGAAGGCGAGCAGCGCGTCGGCCGGCAGGTCCTTCTCCTCGCCGTCCAGCGTGGCGACGCGCACGGCGGAGAGCTGGCCGTTCTCGCCCACCAGACCGGAGAGCTGGTAGGGCACCACCATCTCAACCTTGCCCTCGCGGACCAGCGCGTCCATGCGGGCGACGCTTTCCGGGGCGGCGCGGAACTTGGGCCGACGGTGGACGACGTAGACCTTCTCCGCCACGTCGGCCAGCGACAGCGTCCAGTCCACGGCGGAATCGCCGCCGCCGGCGATCACCACGCGCTTGCCGGCGAAATCCTGCTTGCGGCGGACCATGTAGAAGACCGACGTGCCCTCATACTGCTCCAGCCCGTCCAGCGGCGGGCGGTTGGGGCCGAAGGCGCCGCAGCCGGCGGCGATGATCACCGCCTGGGTGTCGATGCGGGTGCCGATGCTGGTCTCCACCAGCCAGCGCCCTTCCTCCGTCCGGGTCAGCTTCTCGACCTGCTGGCCCAGATGATAGGTCGGGTTGAAGGGGGCGGCCTGCTCCGCCAGCCGGTCGATCAGGTCGGCGGCCTCGATGGCCGGGTGGGCCGGGATGTCGTAGATCGGCTTTTCCGGGTACAGCGCGGTGCACTGCCCGCCCACCATGTCCAGCGCGTCCACCACATGGCATCGCATCTTCAGCATGCCGCATTCGAACACGGCGAAGAGACCGACGGGGCCGGCGCCGACGATGACGACGTCGGTGCGATGGACGGTGTGCGACATGGGACGCGCTGCCTTGTGCAAACGGGGGGAACGATGACGCCTTCAATTGTCCGGTTTCGCGCGCCCGGTCAACCCCGCCCTGCACGGGGAGGGCGAACGGCGCGCGCAAAATGGGTGCAGTCCCGCCGATTTCCTTCGGGGCGCGCGGTCGCGGTGGGGTAGGATTTGCGCGTTTTCCCCGTGCCGGAGCGGCCGCAATGAAGGACTGGCGATGAAGGAGCTGCGCTGCCTCGTGTTCACCGACCAGGAGGTGGTGAAGGCCGTGCTCGACCGCCGCCGCCGGATGAAGGAGCCGCTGCCCAGCGGCACGGTCGGCAAGGTCACCTACCGCCCCGGCCAGCCCGGCGGCGGCGGGGTGGAGACGCTGATCCAGGTCACCGGGGACGAGGGCGACGACCGGACGATGACCCTGCACGAGTCCGAGGTCGCGGCGGCGCTGGTGTCCTACTGCATGGGGCGCAAGATCCCCCTGCCCGTCGAGTCCGACAAGATGCTGTACCTGATCAACGGCGCCCTGACGCTGATGATCACCATGAACTTCAAGAAGCCCCCGCGTCTGGTGGAGGGCCGCATCGAAGCGGCGGAGCCCGCGCCCGGTCCCTCCTCCTCCCCCGGCCCGGTGCCGCGCAAGGCCGCCTCGCGACGTTGATTGCCGCCGTTGATTTGACCGCATCCCGTGACATGATCCAGACCAATTCCACCCCGAACACGCGCGCCGTTGCGCTGCCGAGCGAGGAGGCGACCGCCGCGCTGGCCCGCCGCTTGGCCGCGGCGCTGGCGCCCGGCGACCTCGTGGCCCTGCGCGGCGACCTGGGCGCCGGCAAGTCCGCCCTGTGCCGCGCCCTGATCCGCGCCGTGACGGAGGAGGACGCCGAGGTGCCGTCCCCCACCTTCACGCTGGTCCAGACCTACGACACCGACATCGGTCCGGTCTGGCATTTCGACCTCTACCGCCTGTCCGGCCCCGACGAGGTGACCGAACTGGGCTGGGACGAGGCCCGCGCCGAGGCCGTCCTGCTGGTGGAATGGCCGGACCGGCTGGGGCCGCTGCTGCCCGCCGACCGCCTCGACGTCGCGATGAGCTTCGCCGGGCCGACCGAGCGCCGCGCCACCCTGACCGGCCACGGCGCCTGGGAATCGCGCTTGCACACCCTTGACCTCACCGGAATGGAGCGGCCGTGACCGACCGCGCGTCGCAGATCGCCGCCTTCCTCGCCCGCCACGGGCTGGAGGGCGCCAAACGCGAGCCGCTGGCCGGCGACGCCTCGGCACGCCGCTACGAGCGGCTGACGACTCCGGACGGCGGGACGCTGATCCTGGTCGACACCCCCGTCCCGGCGGAGGATCTGGTGCCCTTCATCGCCATCGGCGCCACCCTGGACCGGCTGGGCTTCTCCGTTCCCGCCATCCTGGCGGCGGAGGTCGAGGCGGGGCTGGCCATCCAGGAGGATTTCGGCGACGGCACCCTGACCCGCCTGCTGAACGCCGGGAAGGAGCCGCGCCCGCTCTACGAACTGGCGACCGACGTTCTGATCGAGCTGCACCGCCGCCTCCCGGTGGAGGAGGCGGCCCGCCTGAATCTGCCGCTCTACGACGCGGCCCTGTTCACGCAGCAGGTGGCGCTGTTCGCCGACGTCTACATGCCTGCGGCGACCGGAAAACCGCTGTCCGACAAGGCGCGGTCCGACTTCGACGCGGCGTGGAACGCGGTGGTGCCGGGAGCCTGCGCCGGGCCGCAGTCGCTGCTGCTGCGCGATTACCATGTGGACAACGTGATGCGGCTGCCCCGGCCCGGTCTGCGGGCGGCCGGGCTGATCGATTACCAGAGCGCCGGGCTCGGCCCCGTCGCCTACGATCTGGTGTCGCTGCTGGAGGACGCCCGCCGCGACCTGCCCGCCGGGCTGGAGGGCGTGCTGCTCGACCGCTACCGGGCGGCCTTCCCGGATCGGGACTGGGACGCCTTCCGCCGCTCCTACGCGGTGCTGGGCGCGATCCGGCACACCCGCATCGTCGCCATCTTCGTGCGTCTGGCGTTGCAGCGCCGACGCGGCTATCTCCTTCACCTGCCGCGCGTCTGGCGGCTTCTGGAAGGCCAGCTCGCCAAGCCCGAACTGGCCCCGGTCGCCGACTGGTTTGCCCGTCATCTGCCGCCGGGTACCCGCGCGGAGCTTGTCGTTCCGGAGCCGGATTGATTATGTCGCCTGTCTCGAAGAAGACCCGTACCAAGACGTCGCCTGTGACCACCGTTCCCGCCAAGGCCATGGTGATGGCCGCCGGGCTGGGCCTGCGGATGCGCCCGCTGACCCTGGAGCGCCCGAAGCCCCTGATTCCGGTGATGGGCAAGCCGATGCTCGACCACGCGCTCGACCGGCTGGAAGAGGCCGGCGTGACCGCCGCCGTGGTGAACAGCCATTACAAGGGCGAAATGATCGCCGCCCATCTGGCGGGACGGACCAGCCCGGCCATCACCCTGTCGCCGGAGGACACGCTGCTGGAAACCGGCGGCGGCGTGAAGAAGGCGCTGCCGCTGCTCGGTACCGACCCGGTCTATGTGGTCAACGCCGACATCCTGTGGCTCGACGGCCCCTCCCCCACGCTGGCGCGGCTGGCCCGCCACTGGAACCCGGACGAGATGGACGCGCTCCTCCTGCTGATGGCGACCACCAAGGCGGTGGGCTACGAGGGGCGCGGCGATTACCACATGGACCCGCTGGGCCGGCTGACCCGGCGCGGCGAGATGGAGATCGCCCCCTTCGTCTACGCCGGCGTCCAGATCGTGAAGCCGGAGCTGTTCGGGCAGGACACCCCCGACGGCGCCTTCTCCACCAACCGCGTCTGGGACCGCGCGCAGGAGGCCGGGCGCCTCTTCGGCCTCGCCCATGACGGGCTGTGGTTCCACATCGGCACCCCCGACGCTCTGGCCGAGACGGAGGAGATGCTGTCGATGAGCGACGTGTCGGTGGTCACCACCTGACCGGCCACCCGGCCGGCCCTTTGTGAGAATTTTTGTATTCCTTGACGCTTTGTGGTCTCATTGCCCCACATCTAGTATCCTCGAGCGTCTGACGATACAGCTTCCGGGGCAGGCATGAGCGGCAGGGCTGAGCCCAAGGTCTATTCGATTCCCACCGGCGTGTCCTTCGTGGACCAGCTCGCCGCGGGCATCCTGGACCGTGTGGGGAACGACCCGCTGGCGCTGGCCGGGGTGACCGTCCTGCTGCCGACGCGCCGCTCCTGCCGCTCGCTGCGCGAGGCCTTCCTGCGCCGCTCCGGCGGGCAGCCGATGCTGCTGCCGCGGATGAGCCCGCTGGGCGAGCTGGACGCCGCCTCCCTCAGCCTGACCTCGGCGGAGGAGCTGCCCGGCGTGCCGCTGGAGCTGCCGGACCCGATCAGCGGGCTGAAGCGCCAGATGATGCTGGCCCGGCTGATCTTCCAGGCGACCGGCGTGTCGGCCACCACCGCGCAGGCGGTGCGGCTGGGCGCCGACCTGGGGCGGCTGATCGACGCGGTGTGGACGGAAAACGTCGCCTTCGACCGGCTGGCCTCGCTGGTGCCGGAGGATTACGCCCAGCACTGGCAGGTGACGCTGGAGTTCCTGAAGATCGTCACGGAGCACTGGCCGGCCATCCTCGGCGCCAGCGCCCTGACCGATCCCGCGCAGCGCCGCAACCTCGTGCTTCAGACCCAGGCCGCGCTCTGGCGGGCGGAGCCGCCGCAGGGGCTGGTCATCGCCGCCGGTTCCACCGGCTCCATCCCGGCCTCCGCCGACCTGCTGGCGGTGGTCGCCGCCCTGCCGCAGGGCGCCGTCGTTCTGCCCGGCCTGGACCTGGAGGCCGACGAGGCGAGCTGGGACGCCATCCGCGCCGACGAGGCGCACCCGCAACACGGCCTCGCCCATCTGCTCGACCGGCTGTCGGTTGGCCGCGCCGCCGTCCGCCGCTGGAACGACGCGGAGGAGCCGCGGGCCGCCCGCGCCCGCCTGCTCGCCGAGGCCATGCGCCCCGCCGCCACCACGGAAAGCTGGCGGGAGCTGGACGGGCTGGACGCCGCGGCCCTGGACGGGCTGACCCGCATCGACGCGCCGACCGCGGAGGAGGAGGCGTCGGTCATCGCCCTTCTGCTGCGCCACGCGCTGGAGACGCCGGGCAAGACGGCGGCGCTGGTCTCGCCCGACCGCAACCTCGCGCGCCGGGTCGCCATGGCGCTGACCCGCTGGGGCATCGCGGTCAACGACTCGGCGGGCCAGCCACTGGTCCACACCGCGGTCGGCACCTATCTGCGGCTGACCGCCGAACTGGCCGCCAGCCGCGCCCACCCGCTGGCCCTGCTGGCGCTCGCCAAGCACCCGCTGGCCGCTGGCGGGCACGATCCGGCGGAGTTCCGCCGCTCCGCCCGCGCGCTGGAGCGCACCGTGCTGCGCGGCCCCCGCCCGGCGGAGGGCTTCGCCGGGCTGATCGCCGCGCTGAAGGCCGCCGACCGCTTCGACCACCCGGACCAGCAGGCTGCCCTGCTCGGCTGGCTGGAGAACCTGGAAACGCTCGCCGCCCCCTTCATGGAAGCGCTGTTCAGCGAGGCCCCGCTCAGCGACCTCGTCCGCGCGCACGTCGCCTTCGCGGAGGCGCTGGCCTCGCGCACCGACGCGCCGGGGTCGGAATTCCTCTGGCGGCAGGACGACGGCGAGGAGGCGGCGACCTTCGTCCATGAGCTGCTGGAGGCGGCGGACGGTTTCCCCGCCGTTCCCGGCAAGGACTATCCGGCGCTGCTCGACGCGCTGATGGCGATGCGTCCGGTGCGCCCGCGCTTCGGCCTGCACCCGCGCCTCTACATCCTCGGCCCCATGGAGGCGCGCCTCCAGCATTTCGATCTGCTGATCCTCGGCGGGCTGAACGAGGGGACCTGGCCGCCCGACCCCGACGCCGATCCCTGGATGTCGCGCCCGATGCGCCGCGACTTCGGCCTGCCCAGCCCGGAACGCATGGTCGGCCTGTCCGCCCACGACTTCACCCACGCCTGCGGCGCCGAGGAGGTCGTGCTGACCCGCGCGGAGCGGGTGGACGGCACGCCCACCGTCCCGTCGCGCTGGCTGCTGCGGCTGGAGACGGTGCTGCGCGCGCTGGGTCTGGACGGGCGGATCGAGCTGGCCGGCGAGCCCTGGCTGGCCTGGGCGCGCGGTCTGGACGAGCCGGACGCCGTGCGCCCCGTCGCCCCGCCGGAGCCGCGCCCGCCCGTGTCCGCCCGCCCGCGCAAGCTGTCGGTCACCAAGATCGAGAAGTGGATGCGCGACCCCTACGCCATCTACGCCGAGCATGTGCTGCGCCTGCGCAAGCTCGACCCCATCGCCGCCGACCCCGGCGCCGCCGACCGCGGCCAGTTCATCCACGCGGCCCTGGACGCCTTCGTGAAGGCCTATCCGGGCCAACTGCCCGACGACGCGCTGCACCGGCTGCTGGCGATGGGCCGCGAGTCCTTCGGCCCGCTGCTGCACAGCCACCCCGATGTCTGGGCCTTCTGGTGGCCGCGCTTCGAGCGCATCGCCGAGTGGTTCATCGGGCTGGAGCGCGACCGCCGCCGCAACCTGAAGCCGCTCGCCACCGAGGTGTCGGGCGAGTTGGCGCTGAGCGGCCCCGCCGGCCCCTTCCTGCTGACCGCCAAGGCCGACCGCATCGATTCGGGCGGCGAGGGGCTGGTCCTGATCGACTACAAGACCGGCACCCCGCCCTCGACCCGCGAGATCGAGCTGGGCTTCGCCCCGCAGCTCCCGCTGGAGGCCGCCATGGCCGAGGCCGGCGGCTTCGCCGGGGTTGCGAAGAACCGGGTGGCCGAGCTGGCCTTCTGGCGCCTGTCCGGCGGCGACCCGCCGGGCGAGGAGAAGGCGGTGAAGGGCGACCCGGCGACTCTGGCCGCCGAGGCCCGCGCCGGTCTGGAGGAGCTGATCCGCCATTTCGACGACCCCGCCACCCCCTACCGATCCTGCCCCCGCCCGGCCATGGCGCCGCGCTACACCGACTACGCCCACCTCGCGCGGGTGCAGGAATGGTCGGCGGGTGGCGATGGGGGTGAGGGGTGATGAGTACACGTCATAACCCCCACCCTAACCCTCCCCCGCTTTCGCAGGGGAGGGAATCAAGGCCCTCCCCTGCCCAGCGGGGGAGGGAGGGGACCCATGCGCAGCATGGGGAGGGTGGGGGCAACGCCTCACACATGACGACCCGCCCATGACCGTCCTCGACTTCCCCGTCCGCGAGCTTCCGCTGGACCCCAACGTCGCGCAGCGGCTTGCCTCCGACCCGCTGTCGTCGGTGTGGGTGGGCGCCTCCGCCGGGTCCGGCAAGACGAAGGTGCTGACCGACCGCGTGCTGCGGCTGATGCTGTCCGGCACCGCGCCGGCGCGCATCCTCTGCCTGACCTTCACCAAGGCGGCGGCGGCGGAGATGTCCATCCGCATCAACCGCACGCTGGGCATCTGGGCGACCCTGCCCGACGAGGGGCTGGAGGACCGGCTCGCCGACCTCTGCGGCGAGCGGCCGAGCGCGGAGACGCGCACCATCGCCCGCCGGCTGTTCGCCCAGGTGGTGGATTGCCCGGGCGGCATGAAGATTCAGACGATCCACGCCTTCTGCCAGTCGCTGCTGCGCCGCTTCCCGCTGGAGGCCGGACTCGCCCCGCATTTCGAGGTGATGGACGAGCGCACCGCCGCCGGCCTGCTGACCGAGGCGCGGGACGAGGTGCTGCACGCCGGGCGCGCCGCCCCCGACAGCCCGCTCGGCAAGGCGATGGCCCGTCTGACCGCCGAGCTAAACGCCGAGGAGTTCGCCGACATCCTGGCCGAGCTGGCCAGCGAGCGCGGGCGCATCCAGCGCCTGTTCGAGAGCTTCCACGGGCTGGACGGCGCGGTGGACGCGGTTCACGAGGCCCTGGGTGTGCCGCCCGGCATCACCGAGGCCGCCATCCTGCGCGAGGCCTGCGCCGACCACGCCTTCGACGTTCCGGGGCTGCGCGACGCCTGCCGGGCTCTGTCCACCGGCAGCAAGACCGACGAGGAGCGCGGAGTCGGCATCCAGAGCTGGCTCGACGCCGCGGAAAACCGCGTGCGCGCCTTCCAGATCTACGTCCGCCATTTCCTGACCGCGGAGGGCGGCGCGCGCAAGACGCTGATCACCAAGAAGCCGGCAACCTCCTTCCCCGCTGCCCTGACGGCTCTGGAGCGTGAGGCGGAGCGGCTCGTTTCGCTGATGAAACGGGTTCGCTCGGCCGGAGTCGCCGCCTCCACCACCGCCCTGCTGACCCTGGCCGAGTCGCTTCTGAGCGCCTATGAGGCGAAGAAGAAGGCCAAGGCGCTGCTCGACTATGACGACCTGATCCTGTCGGCCAACGCCCTGCTGCGCGGCAAGGACGGCGTCCCCGCCGTGCCCTGGGTGCTGTTCAAGCTGGACGGCGGGTTGGACCACATCCTGATCGACGAGGCCCAGGACACCAACCCGGAGCAGTGGCAGGTCGTCGGCTCCATCGCCGAGGAGTTCTTCGCCGGCCTCAGCGCCCGGGACGGGGGCGAGACGACGCGCACCGTCTTCGCCGTGGGCGACGAGAAGCAGTCGATCTTCAGCTTCCAGCGCGCCGATCCCGCCGAATTCGCCCGGATGCGCCGCCATTTCCAGACCCGCGCCAAGGCCGCCGAGCGCGACTGGCACGCGGTGGCGCTGGACATCTCTTTCCGCTCCACCGCCACCGTGCTGCAGACCGTGGACGCGGTGTTCGGGCTGGACGGCGCCAAGGATGGTGTCGCTTCCGAAACGAGCCCGGTGATCCGCCACCGCGCCTTCCGCCGCGGCCATGCCGGTCTGGTCGAGCTGTGGCCCCCGGTGAAGCCGGCGGAGGCCGCCGACCCGCCCGCCTGGGCGCCGCCGGTGGAGCGCGAGGCCGCCGATTCGCCGTCGGCCCGGCTGGCCGCGGTCATCGCCGACACCATCCGCGACTGGACCCAGCGCGGCGAGTCGCTCGAGTCGCGCGGCCGGCCGATCCAGCCCGGCGACGTGATGGTGCTGGTCCGCCGCCGCACCGCCTTCGTGACGGAGCTTGTGCGCGCCCTGAAGGACCGCGCCGTTCCGGTGGCCGGTGTCGACCGCATGGTGCTGACCGAGCAGCTGGCGGTCATGGACCTGATGGCGCTGTGCGAGTTCCTGCTGCTGCCGGAGGACGACCTGACGCTGGCCACCGTCCTCAAGGGGCCGCTGGTCGGGCTGACCGAGGACCAGCTGTTCGACCTCGCCCACGGGCGGCGCGGCACGCTGTGGCGGGCGCTGGTGGCGAAGGCGGAGGACGACCCGGCCTACCGCCCGGCCCGCCGCTATCTGGGCGCTCAGCTCGCCCGCACCGACTTCCTGGCGCCCTACGAGCTGTTCGCCGGGCTGCTGGCCGCCCCCTGCCCGGCCGATCCGGACGGGTCGGGCCGCCGCGCCATCCTGAAGCGGCTCGGCCCCGACGCCCAGGACCCGCTGGACGAGTTCCTGGCCGTATGCCTCGCCTTCGAGAAGACCGAGCCGCCGTCGCTGCAGAACTTCCTGGCCTGGCTGGCGGCCAGCGAGGCGGAGATCAAGCGCGAGCTGGAGCAGGGCGGCGGACGCGTACGCATCATGACGGTGCACGGCTCCAAGGGGCTCCAGGCGCCCATCGTCTTCCTGCCCGACACGCTGGGCACGCCGACCCAGAGCCCGCCGATCCTCTGGCCCGACGAGGGCTGCGCCGTGCCGCTCTTCGCCGCTCGCCGCTCGCAGGAGGACGCGCTGTGCGCCGAGGCGCGCGCCCGCGCCAACCGCCGCCGCGACCAGGAGTACAGGCGCCTGCTGTACGTCGCCCTGACCCGCGCGGAGGACAGGCTGTACGTCTGCGGCTACCAGGGCAAGAAGGAGCCGTCCGACACCTGCTGGTACAAGCTGGTCGAGGCCGCGATGGGCGAGATCGGCGTGCCGCACCCCTTCGACTTTTCCACCCTCTGCCCGGACGGCTGGAGCGGCGAGGGCTGGCGGCTGGCCGACCCGCAGACCGCCGTGCCCAAACCGGACGGCGCCGGGGCCGGCCGCGTGCTGGCGGTGCAGGAAGCGCCGCCCTGGCTGACCGCCGCCGCCCCGGAGGAACCGGAGCCGTCGCGCCCCCTCACCCCCTCCCGCCCGGACGGGGACGAGCCAGCGATGCGCTCCCCGCTGGGCGAGGACGACGGCGCGCGCTTCAAGCGCGGCCTGCTGATCCACCGGCTGATGCAGACCCTGCCCGACCTGCCGCCCGACGCGCGGGAGGCCGCCGCCCGCCGCTACCTCGCCCGTCCCGGCCACGAGCTGACGGCGGAGCGGCAGGATGAAATCGCATCCGAAACGATGCGCGTCCTGACCGACCCGCGCTTCGCCCGCCTGTTCGGCCCCAACTCCCGCGCCGAGGTGGAGGTGGTCGGTCTGGTGACCGGGCGCGCCCTGTCGGGCCGGGTCGACCGGCTGGTGATCGAGGACGACGCGGTGTGGATCGTCGACTACAAGACCAACCGCCCGCCGCCCGTCCGGGCGGAGGACGTGCCGCCCGTCTATGTCCGCCAGATGGAGGCCTACCGCGCGGCGCTCCGCGCCATCTACCCGGACAAGGCCGTGCGCTGCGTCCTGCTGTGGACCGACACCCCGGCTTTGATGGAGCTTCCGGAGTGAGGCGCGCGCGATAGTCCGCCTTTGGAACTTTTCACCCCCGGCCGCGTTGCACGGGGCGGCGGATTGGGTTGACGAGACCGCATTCGCGCCCCGGCTTGACCGGCGAGGGGGGTCGGTCATACATTTTGCCAAATTCCACCGATGAGGGATGGGTCCGCCGCCGGTGGAAAATCGGCGCGGCGGTGCCCCTGAACCCAGGCATAGAGGTCACATGAGCGATCCCATCAAGGTCACCGACGACAGCTTCGAGCAGGACGTGCTGAAGGCCGACGGTCCGGTCCTGGTCGATTTCTGGGCGGAGTGGTGCGGCCCCTGCAAGATGATTGCTCCCGCGCTCGACGACCTCGCCAAGGAGTATGGCGGCAAGGTCACCGTCGCCAAGCTGAACATCGACGACAACCCCGGCACCCCGACCAAGTACGGCGTGCGCGGCATCCCGACGCTGATGCTGTTCAAGAACGGCAACGTCGCCGCCACCAAGATCGGCGCCCTGCCGAAGACCGCCCTGTTCACGTGGGTCGACGAAGCTCTCTGAGCCCCGCCCCCCGGACGATCGAAAAGCCCCGCCCCTTCGGCGGGGCTTTTTGTTTGGGCACTGCAAGACCAATTTCCTCTCCCCTCCGGGGAGAGGGTCAGGGTGAGGGGGCAGCGTGGGCATCAAGCCCACGCCAGGGGATTGCCAAGGGGCAGCATGCCCCTTGGCGGTGCGCGGCAAGCGCACCGGCCCCCTCACCCTCCCCACGCCTACGGCGCGGGTCCCCTCCCTCTCCCCAGGGGGGCGAGGGCTCTTTGCTCCGGTGGTTGAGGACATTCCCTTGCAGCCAATACGCCAACACCGCAGACTGCGCGGGCCATGGCCTACCGTCTGCCGCCCCTCAACACCCTGCGCCTGTTCGAGGCCGCCGGCCGCCACCAGAGCTTCAAGGCGGCGGCGGAAGAATTGCACCTGACGCCCAGCGCGGTCAGCCACGGCATCCAGACGTTGGAGGACTGGCTGGGGGTGGAGCTGTTCCTGCGCGGCAACCGCAGCCTGTCGCTGACCCCCGCCGGCCACGCCTACCTGCCCCGCGTGCGCGACGCGCTGCAGTCGTTGGCGCTGGCGACGGAAAGCGTGCCCGGCCGCGCGCCCAGCGGGCGGCTCTCGGTCAGCGCCGCCCCGACCTTCGCCCTGCGCTGGCTGATCCCCCGCCTGCCCGCCTTCCAGGAGCGTCACCCGGCGATCACGGTGGCGCTGGACACCGCCCATCGGGTGGTCGAGTTCCCCCGCGACGGCATCGACGTCGGCATCCGGCTGGGCCGCGGCGACTGGCCCGGTCTGGCCGCGCTGAAGCTGATGGAGGAGGACCTCGTCCCGGTGGCCGCCCCCGCCCTGGCGGCGCGCATCGCCGGCCCCGCCGACTTCGCCACCATTCCGCTGCTCCACGTCGCCGACGTGTCGGAGGACTGGACCGCCTGGGCGGAAGCCGCGGGCCTGCCGCCGTCGGCGCTGGACGACGGGCTGAAGCGCGGGTTGCGGCTGGACGCGATCCACATGGCGGTGGACGCCGCGGTGCGCGGGCTGGGCGTCATCATCGGGCGGCGCCCGACCGTCGATCCGGAGCTGGAGTCCGGCCAGCTGGTCGAGGTGATGGGGCCGCGCCTGCGCGCGAAAAGCGCCTACTGGCTGGTCACCGCCCAAGACAGCCTGCGCCGCCCGGAGGTCGCCGCCTTCCGCGCCTGGATGCGCGCGGAGTTCGCCCAGGGGCGGTGAGCCGCCTCAGGTGAAATCCGCTCACCCGACGATGAAAAGGTCCCGTTTGCGGAGCGGTCGGGGCGGCCCGATGCTGGTGTTCATCGCACACGCCGGAGGCCACCATGACGCTGCACGTCCTCCCCCGCACCACCCATTTGCCTGTCCGCCGTTTCCGCGCGCTTCTGGCCTGGATCGCCCACCTCCGCGACCAGCGCCGCCAGCGCGAGGCCTTGCTCTCCCTGTCCGACCGGGAGTTGCGGGACATCGGCATCACCCGCTACGACGCCGTCACCGAGGCGCAGAAACCGCTCTGGCGCTGAGCCTCAACCGACCAGACGCCGCACCGTCCGCTCCACCGACCCGACGTAGGAGCCGCCGAACAGCCGGACATGCACCAGCAGCGGGTAGAGGTTGTAGAGATCCCGCCGCAGTTCGAAGAAGCCCGGACGGAGGGGACGGATCTCCCCATAGCGGCGGAAGAAGGCGTCCCCGAAGGTGCCGAACAGGGTGGTGAAGGCCAGCTCGATCTCCGCGTCGGCGTGGTGCAGCGCCGGGTCGATGAAGGCCGCCACCCGCCCGCCGCGGGCCAGCACATTTCCGCCCCACAGGTCGCCATGGATCAGCGAGGGCGGCCCCGGCTCGCCGATCAGCTCCGGCAGGCGGGCGGCCAGCCGCTCCAGCCCGGCCATCAGCCCGAAGTCGATCCGCCCCTCCTCCAGCGCCTTGCGGCCCATGTGCAGAAGGCGGCGGTCGCGGAAGAAGGCGATCCAGTCCGCCGTCTCCCCGTTCGGCTGGGGCAGCGGCCCGATCAGCGTGTCGCGCGGGAAGCCGTAGCGCTCCGCCGTGATGCCGTGCAGGGCGGCGACCAGCTCCGCCGCGTGCGCCTCCACCGCCGAGGTGATGCCGCCGCCGGTGTCGATGCGGTCCATCACCAGCAGCCGGTCGTCGGCGTGATGCACCGCCGGCACCGGCAGGGCGGAGCGTTCGGCCAGATGGCGCAGCATGAAGCCCTCCGGCTCCAGCCCCGTCCCGCTTCCGGAGGCGACCTTCGCCACCAGCCGCCGGCCGTCCGCCAGGGTCACGGCCCACAGCGCCGCGTTGTGCCCGTCGGCCAGCCGGTCGAGCGACCGGACCGGGCTGCCCAGAGCCCGTTCCAGTTCGGACGGCAGGTCGGGCAAGCCGGTCACAGCCGGTCCCGCCGGATCGCCTCCAGCAGCCCCGCGGCCCCGGCCTCGCAGAGGTCCAGCACCTCGGTGAAATGCAGCCCCTCGCCGTAATAGGGGTCGGGCACCTCGCGCTTCGGCGCGTCGGGGGCGTAGTCGAGGAACAGCGCGACCGTCGCCCGGCTGTCCGCCGGGGCCATGCGCCGCAACTGCGCCAGATGCCCGCCGTCCATCGCCAGGATGTAGTCGAAGTCGGCGAAGTCCGCCGCGGTCACCTTGCGGGCGCGCAGGTCCGACAGATCCACCCCGCGCACCTTGGCGGCGCGCTGGCTGCGCGGGTCGGGCGCCTCCCCCACATGATAGCTGTGGGTGCCCGCCGAATCGGTGCCGATGCGGTCCGCCAGACCGGCTTGCCGAACCCGGTCGCGGAACACACCTTCCGCGGTGGGCGACCGGCAGATGTTGCCCGTGCACACGAACAGGACCTTGACCATCCCGGTCTCCTCCTTTCTGTTTCCCGCATCCGAGATCTAGCAGCCGTTCCCCGAACCCGCCAGGGCGCCATGACCAACGCCATTATGAGCATCGCCAATCATCTGAAACCGACCGACTCCATCGTCATCCTGACCGGGGCCGGCATTTCCAAGGAATCCGGCCTGGACACCTTCCGTTGCGCCGACGGCATCTGGGCCAAGGTCGATCTGGAGGACGTCGCCACCCCGGAGGGCTTCGCCCGCGACCCGGTGCTGGTCCACCGCTTCTACAACGACCGGCGGCGCGGCCTGCGCGACCCCGCGGTGCAGCCGAACGCCGCCCATCTGGCGCTGGCCGAGCTGGAGCGGCGCTGGAAAGGCGACCTGCTGCTGGTCACCCAGAACATCGACGATTTGCACGAGCGCGGCGGGTCGCACAGGCTGATCCACATGCATGGGGAGCTGAACGCGGTCTTCTGCCGCCACTGCCAAAACAAGGTGGAACACTGGATCATTGACCTGTCGGTGGAGGACGTCTGCCCATCCTGCGCCCGCAAGGGCGGCATGCGCCCCGACGTGGTGTGGTTCGGCGAGATGCCCTACCAGATGGAGCGGATCTACCGCACGCTGGGCGCCTGCGACCTGTTCGTCTCCATCGGCACCTCCGGCAACGTCTACCCCGCCGCCGGCTTCGTGGCCGAGGCGCGCAACGCCGGCGCCCTGACCCTGGAACTGAACCTGGAGCCGTCGGCGGGCGCCAGCCTGTTCACGGACTCCGTCAACGGCCCGGCGACCGAGGTCGTCCCGGCCTTCGTGAACGCGCTGCTGAGCCTGTGACCGACACACTTGAGGAGCTGTTCGAACGGGCCCGCGCCTGCCGGCTGTGCGCGGGGGTGTTGCCGCACGGCTGCCGCCCGGTGCTGCGCGGCAGCCCGTCCGCCCGTCTGCTGATCGTCGGGCAGGCGCCGGGGGCGCGGGTGCATGCCAGCGGCATCCCCTGGAACGACCCGTCCGGCGACCGGCTGCGCCAGTGGCTGGCCATGGACCGTGACGCCTTCTACGACGAGAGCCGGATCGCCATCGTTCCCATGGGACTCTGCTACCCGGGCACGGCGCCGAAGGGCGGCGACTACCCGCCGCGCCCGGAATGCGCGCCGCTCTGGCACCCGCCGCTGCGCGCCGCCCTGACCGGGGTGCGGCTGACCCTGCTGGTCGGCAGCTACGCCCAGGCCCACTATCTGGGAAACCGCCGCCAACGGACGATGACCGACACGGTGGCGGCGTGGCGGGATTACCTGCCGGAATTCCTGCCCCTGCCCCACCCGAGCTGGCGCAACACCGCGTGGCTGAAGAAGAACCCCTGGTTCGACGCGGAGCTGGTGCCCACGCTGCGCCGCCGCGTGGCGGACACCCTGGGCGCCCTGGACGGGTGACTCACCCCTCCATGGCCTCGATGCGCTCCATGTCCTCGTCCGACAGGCCGAAATGGTGGCCGATCTCGTGGATCAGGACGTGGCGGACGATGGCGAACAGGTCCTCGCCGGTCTCGCACCAGTAGTCCAGGATCGGGCGGCGGTAGAGGAAGATCATGTCCGGCCCGCTGCGCAGGTCGGCGACGCTCTGCCGCGTCATATCGACGCCCCGGTAGAGGCCAAGCAGGTCGAAGGGGCTTTCCAGCTCCATCTCGCGCTCGGTCTCCTCGTCGGGGAAATCCTCGACATGGATCGACAGATTGGCGATCGGGGCCAGGAGTTCCCGCGGAATCGTCTCCAGCGCGTCCTCGGCCATCCGCTCGAGGTCGGGGGTGGAGGGGGGAACGGTGTGGGTGTGTGCCGGTTTGCGCATCATACCGGTGAAGGTAGCGTTGCTTGCCGCCCAGGCCAAGCGGCGCTAAACCGGAAGGCGGACCGGAACACCGATTTGATCCACAATCGATCCGTGTCCGTTACGCCTTGCACAGACCAACCAAACAGGCCAACCAACAACGGGGGAAGGAATGTCGGACAAGCTGGTGGGCGCCAAGCGGCAGACCGCGCTGAAGGAACTGCACGGCTGGGCGGAGGTTCTGGAGCGCGACGCGATCCGCAAGACCTACCATTTCCCCGACTTCCCCGCCGCCTGGGGCTTCATGAGCCAAGTCGCCCTGCTGGCGGAGCGGGTGAACCACCATCCGGAATGGTTCAACGACATGGGCCGGGTGGAGATCATCCTGTGCACCCGCAGCGCCGACGGTCTGACCCAGGCCGACGTCGATTTCGCCCACCGCGTGGACCAGATCGCTCCGAACCGCGACCGCTGAAGACTCCCCTCTCCCGTCCCGGGAGAGGGACTGAAACGACATTCACGCCGGTTCCAGAACCACCTTCACATCCGCCGGGCGCCCGAAGAAGGGGGCGGTGGTGACCAGCAGCGGGCAACCGGCGGCGGCGTAGGCCGCCGCGTTGTCCTCGGTCACGCCGCCCGCCGCCGCGACGACCGGCGGGCGCGGCAGGCCGCGCGTCGCCTCGACCACGGCGCGGGCCTCCTCCGGCGGGCGCTTCTCCAGCTGCAGCACGTCGGCCCCGGCCCGGGCGAAGGCGATGGCGTCCGCCACCGTGTCAACCTCCACCACGATCGTCTTTTCCGGCGCCCGGCGGCGCAGGTCGGCGATCCACGCCTCCGGCGGGCCGGACAGGAAGGCGCGGTGCTCGGGGAAGACCAGGATCGTTTCCGACAGGCCCAGCCGGTGCATCACCGCCCCGCCGGCCAGCGCCGCCTTGACCGACAGGTCCTTGGCGCCGGGGAAGTTCTTGCGGGTGCAGGCGACGGTCACGCCGGGGGCGGCCTCGACGATGCGGCGGGCGCGGGAGGCGATGCCGGAGGCGTATTCGACCAGGGTCTGCGCCACCTTCCAGCCGCGGTGCAGGGCGCCCGCCGGGCCGTGGCCCTCCAGGAAGGGCGTCCCGGCCTCGACCGCCGTGCCGCTGGGCCGGACGGACGTCACCGTGCCGCCGGCCTTTTCGATCAGGCGGGCGGCCTCCTCCGTCCCGGCCAGCACCATGGCGCCGCGCGCCGCGAACCGGATGCGCGCCGGGGCGGCGGCGATGCCCAGCAAGTCGGTGGTCAGGTCGCCGTAGGGAACGTCCTGGGCGAGAAGCGCGTCGAGCGCGGCATCGGACAGGACGATCATCGGCGGTTTCCTTTTGTCTGTTAAAGCCACCCGCGGCGGCGGAAATACCAGAGCGGCACCACGGCCGACAGAACCATCAGCAGGATCGCCATGGGATAGCCGAAGTCCCAATCCAGCTCGGGCATGTAATGGAAGTTCATGCCGTAGGCCGAGGCGATCAGCGTCGGCGGCATCAGCGCGACCGACACGACCGAGAAGATCTTGATGATCGCGTTCTGCTCGATGTTGATCAGGCCGAGCGTGGCGTCGAGCAGGAAATTCGCCTCATGCGCCAGGAAGCCGGCGTGCTCGTTCAGGGACCGCAGGTCGCGCGACAGCGTCTTCAGCGCGGCCTTCTGCTCCTTGGTCAGCCGCCCGGCGGCGACGGAGGAGAGGAAGGCGACCAGCCGGTCCAGCCCGGCGAGGCTGTCGCGCACCTTGTGCGTCAGGTCGCCGGCCCGCCCGATGCCGCGCAGCACGTCCTGCAGCTCGTCCGGCTTCTTGGCGGCCCGCCCGCCACCGCTCGTTCCGCCCCCGCCGAGACCGCCGTTGTTCAGCGAGTCGGTGAAGATACGCGCGGACAGCCCATCGATGCGGGCGCCGATCAGCTCCAACACGTCGGCGACCCGGTCGATCACCGCGTCGAGGATGCCCAGCAGCGCGTCCTCGGCGCTGGCCAGAAGCTCCGGCTGGCGGCCGGTCCGCGCGGCGAAGGTGGCGACGGAGCGCGGCTCGGTGAAGCGCACCGTGATCATGTGCCGGGGGGTCAGGACAAAGGTGACCTCGCCCTGCTCCGGCATCGGCGAATCGGCCCGCGCGATCACCGAGGAGGTCAGGTAGACGGCCTCCCCCTCGGTGTAGAGCTGGCTCGACGCCTCGATTTCCTTCATTTCCTCGCGCGTCGGCAGGTCGCAGCCGGTGACGGCGCCGACATGCGCGCGCTCCGCCTCGTCGGGACGGAGAAGATCGATCCACACCGTGTTGGGCGGCAGCGGCTCGCCGAGGGCGAGCGGCTGCTCGACCACGCGGCCGCCCACCCGGGCGTGGACCGTGATCATGCAAGGGCCTCGGCGGGGACCGGGGCGCCGGCGGCGCGGCAGGCGGCGGCCAGCGTGTTCAGCATCAGGCAGGCGATGGTCATCGGCCCGACGCCGCCCGGCACCGGGGTGATGGCCCCCGCGACCTTGACCGCCTCGTCATAGGCGACGTCGCCGACCAGCTTGGTCTTGCCCGGCTCGGTCGGGTGCGCGATGCGATTGATGCCGACATCGATGACCACGGCGCCCGGCTTGATCCAGTCGCCGCGCACCATCTCCGGACGCCCCACCGCGGCGACCAGGATGTCGGCGCGGCGGCATTCGCCGGGCAGGTCCTGGGTGCGGGAGTGGGCGACGGTGACCGTGCAGTCCTGCTGGAGCAGAAGCTGCGCCATCGGCTTGCCGACGATGTTGGAGCGGCCCAGCACCAGCGCCCGCTTGCCCTTCAGGTCGTTGCCCAGCGTGTCGCGGAGCAGCAGCAGGCTGCCCAGCGGGGTGCAGGGCACGATGGCGCCGGCCCCGCCGGTCGCCAGCAGGCCGGCGTTGACGACGTGGAAGCCGTCCGCGTCCTTTTCCGGGACGATGCGGGCCAGCACGCGGGCCGTGTCGATGTGCCTGGGCAAGGGAAGCTGGACCAGGATGCCGTGCACCGCCGGGTCGGCGTTCAGCCGGTCGATCAGGGCCAGCAGCTCCGCCTCGCCGAGGTCGGCGGGCATGTGGTGGTCGAAGCTGTTCATGCCGAGATCGGCCAGGGCCTTTTCCTTGGACCGGACATAGACCTGGCTCGCCGGGTCCTCGCCCACCAGCACAACGGCGAGGCCGGGGGTGACGCCGTGGCTGGCCTTGAGCGCGGCCACACCCTCCGCCACGCGGGCGCGCAGCCCCGCGGCGAACGCCTTGCCGTCGATGATCTTCGCCTCAGCCATCGCTCTTCCCACCATTGCTGCTCACCGGCTCGCCGGTCGCGGTTTCCACCAGCGCCGTCAGCCGGCGCATCAGGTCGGCCGGATCGCCGGCCACATGGACAATCTTGTTCCGGTCGGTGGCGCCGGCCACCACCGTCAGGCTGGTCTTGGGCAGTTTCCACGCCTTGGCCAGCAGTTTCACCACCGCCTCGTTCGCCTTGCCGTTCTCCGGCACGGCGGTGACGGTCACCTTCAGGGCCGTTCCTCCGGACGCCGTGGCGGCCAGCCCGGCGATGGCGTTGCGCGACGCCTTGGGCGTCACCCGCAGCGCCAGCCGGACGCCGTCTGCCACCGCCTCGAAGGGAGCGGCCTCGAAGGGACTTGCCATCAGAAGCGCGGCCAGTATTCCGCCATCAGGTTGCGGATGAAGAAGATCAGCAGGATCAGCGCGATCGGCGACAGGTCCAGGCCGCCCATGTTCGGCAGGACGCGGCGGATCGGGCGCAGCACCGGCTCCGTGATGCGGTAGAGGAAGTCGCCGATGACATAGACCGCGCGGTTGCGGGTGTTCACGACGTTGAAGGCCACCAGCCAGCTCAGCACCGCCGAAGCGATGAGCAGCCACACATAGAGGCTGAGAACGGTGTCGATCAGCAGGTAGAGCGCAATCATGCCCGGCCCGTCCCTTTATTGTCCGATTTTGCGGGGCACCCTAAGCACAAGCGGCGAGTGCTGTCCAGTGCCGCGCGGCGGGCCGCGATCATGCCCTTCGCCATCCCCTTGCGCACCACCGCCGATGCCCGTGGGCGGGCGCGTTCAGGGGGCTTGACAGGCCCTCTCCACATCACCATTATCCGCCGCACGCCGGTGACGGTGTGTGGGGCCGTAGCTCAGCTGGGAGAGCGACGCGTTCGCAATGCGTAGGTCGGGAGTTCGATCCTCCTCGGCTCCACCAATCCCCCCAAGACAATGATGCGACACAGGAATTCGCCCGGAAGCGGCGGAATTCCCCGCGGTGTACACCGCCCTGTCGCACGACGGCTTCGGCCAAATCGCGTCCATCTCTTTTAAAATTCGCCTCCCGTCGCCCTGGACGGCGCCATCCGCCGTGCCGTCCGGGATCGCGGCGCCCGTGAGGCGCCGCCTTCTACTCCACCGCCTGACGCAGGGCGGCGGCGCTCGCCCAGGGGGCCAGCGGCAGGGCACCGGCCAACAGGCCGCCCAGCAGCAGCAGATGCGGGCGCGGGGTCAGGCCATTCAGCGCGGCGTCGATGGCCCCGGCGCCGAAGATCAGCACGGGGATGTAGAGCGGCAGGATCAGCAGCGACAGCAGCACGCCGCCGCGCCGGGCGCCCAGCGTCAGCGCCGCCCCGATGCTGCCGATCAGGCTGAGGATCGGCGTTCCGACCAGCAGGGTCAGCACCAGAATCCCGAAGCCCTCGGCGTCCATGTTCAGCAGCAGCGCCAGCAGCGGGGCGGCGGCGATCAGCGGCAGGCCGGTCACCAGCCAATGGGCCAGCGTCTTGGCCAAAACCACCGCCTCCATCGGCAGGGTGGACAGCGACAGCAGCTCCAGCGAGCCGTCCTCGTAGTCGTTCTGGAACAGCCGCTCCAGCGACAGCAGCGAGGCGAGCAGGGCCGCCACCCAGATCACCCCGGCGGCGATGCGGGCGAGGATGTTCGGCTCCGGCCCGACGCCGAAGGGGAACAGCACGACGCACAGCACGAAAAACATCACGGCGATGCTGGCGTCCGACCCCTGGCGCAGCGCCAGCCGCAGGTCGCGCCCGATCAGGCGCAGGAAGCGGGTCATGCCGCGTCCTCCTCTTCCTCAACCTCGTCGTCCTCGCCCCCGTCGTCCTCGTCATGGGGGACGGGGGTGAATTCGTCGAGGTGCAGCTCGCCGGCGCCGGGCATGGCGATGTCCACATGGGTGGAGACGGCGACCATGCCGCCGCCGGCCCGGTGCTCCGCGATGATCTCCTCGAACAGGGCGATCGCCGCTCGGTCGAGCGCCACGGTCGGCTCGTCGAGCAGCCACAGGGCGGCGGGGGCGGCGATGATGCGGGCGAGGTTCAGGCGCCGCTTCTGCCCCGCCGACAGGTAGCGCCCCGGCACGTTGGCGATGTGCGGCACGCCCAGCCGGTCGAGCGCCTTCAGCGCGTTGCCCCGCGGGTCGGCGGCGCCGCCCAGCGTGGCCCAGAAGGACAGGTTCTCCACCGCGCTCAGCACCGGCTTCACCGCGTCGAGATGGCCGACGTAATGGATGCGGCCGCGGTGGGCGTCGGGATCGTCGGTCACCGGCACATCGTCCCAGGAGAGCCGGCCGCGGATCGGCTTGAGCAGCCCGGCCATGACGCGCAGCAGGCTGGACTTGCCGCTGCCGTTGGGGCCGAGCAGGAACAGCGCCTCCCCCGGCGCGATCCGGAAGTCCAACCCGGTGAAGACCAGCCGGTCGCCACGGAGGCAGGTCAGCGCGGAACCGGCGAAAACGGGCATGGCGGCGGGCGGGCTCTTGCGGTGGGCGGGGCGGGGGGAGCTATAGCACAGCCCGTCCGGGTGCCAAAAAGAAACGGCCTCACAAAAGGTCGGGCCAAACAGAAACGGCCCCAAAAAGAAACGGCCATCGCAAGGGGGTTCTTGCGATGGCCGCCGATCCAGCCGGGGCCTGGCTGGGGACCCCGGAAAACCGGAGCCCTGATCGTCGCTTAGGGGCCGGACCGCAGGGGTTCACAGATCCGGCCAGCCACTTCATGCCCTAAGGCTTCCTCCGGTTTAGGGCCAGAAAGTGGCGAAATTTTGATCCGGGGAATGTCCCTTCCCATTCCAGGGCATTGCCCCGGCAGGAGGGAGCGGGCATTCATAGGCGCCTTCGCCCTTCGCGGCTCAACCGGACCGGGTGCCTGCCATGACCCTGCTGATCGACCTGTTCAACGGCCTTCCCGACATCGCCCGCATCATGCTGATGCTCAGCGTGGTGGCGGCGTCGGGGCTGGCGCTGGGGCAGGTCAAGGTGCGCGGCGTGGGGCTGGGCATCGGCGGGGTGCTGTTCGCCGGGATCGCCGCGGGGCACGTCGCCAAGGCGCTGGGCCTGACCTTCGACCATCACGTCCTGCATTTCATGCGGGAGTTCGGACTGATCCTGTTCGTCTACACCATCGGCGTGCAGGTCGGCCCCGGCTTCTTCGCCGCCCTGAAGAAGTCCGGCCTGACGCTGAACCTGCTGGCCGCCTCCCTGGTCGGGCTAGGGGTGCTGGTGGCGGTGGCGATCCACGAGATCGGTGGGGTGCCGCTGCCGGCGGTGCTGGGCATCTTCTCCGGCGCCGTCACCAACACACCGTCGCTGGGCGCCGCGCAGGAGATGCTGCGCGAGGTCGGGGCCTCGGCGGCGGAGATCAACACGCCCAGCCTCGGCTACGCCGTCGCCTACCCCTTCGGCATCGTCGGCATCCTCATCACCATGGGACTGATCCGCGTCCTCTTCCGCATCGACCCGGCGGCGGAAGCCGAGGCCTTCGAGCGCAAGCGCCGCGCCCAGGTGGAAACCTTGGAGACGCTGGACGTCGCCGTGCGCAACCGGTCGGCAATGGGGCTGCCGCTGCGCGACATGGCGCTGTTCGGCGACCAGGGGGTGATGATTTCCCGCCTGCTGCGCGAGGGGCGCCTCCAGGTGCCGCACCCGGACACCTGCCTGCGCGCCGGCGACGTCGTGCATCTGGTCGGGCCGCGGGTCAAGCTGGAGGCGACGAAGCGGCTGCTCGGCGAGGCGGCGGAGGTCACCCTGACCACCAAGGGCACCGACATGCGCTGGGACCGGCTGGTCGTCACCAACGAGCATGTGCTGGGCAAGGCCATCGGCCAGCTCGACCTCGCCGACGCCTACGACGTGGTGGTCAGCCGGGTCAACCGCGCGGGCGTGGAGCTGGTGCCGAGCCCGGCCCTGCACCTCCAGTTCGGCGACATCCTGACCGCCATCGGCAAGCCGTCGGACCTCCAGCGGGTGGCGGCGCTGATGGGCAACTCGGCGCGGCGGCTCCAGCAGGTGGAGTTCGTGCCGGTCTTCATCGGCATCCTGCTCGGCGTGCTGCTCGGCTCCATCCCCTTCTACATTCCGGGGATGCCGGCGCCGCTGAAGCTGGGTCTGGCCGGCGGGCCGCTGGTGGCGGCGATCCTGCTGGCGCGCATCGGCCACATCGGGCCGCTGGTCTGGTTCATGCCGCCCGCCGCCAACATGGCGCTGCGCGAGATCGGCATCGTCCTGTTCCTGGCGGTGGTCGGGCTGATGTCCGGCGACCGCTTCGTTGAGACTCTGGTGCACGGCGACGGGCTGTTGTGGATCGGCTGCGGCGTGCTGGTGACGCTGATCCCGCTGCTCGTCGTCGGCGTCGTCGCGCGGGCCTGCGCCCGGCAGAACTACCTGACGATCTGCGGCCTGCTGTCCGGCAGCATGACGGACCCGCCCGCGCTCGCCTTTGCAAACGCAATGAGCGCATCGGAGGCTCCCGCCCTCGCCTATGCCACTGTTTACCCTATGGTTATGTTTCTGCGTATCCTTGCACCGCAGTTGATCGTCCTGTTCCTCTGGTAAAGGGGCAACCCTGCGGGAGCGCCTCCCACGGGATCGGCGGACGGTCTGTCCTCGCGTGAGGAGACGCGGCCATGCACGCGCTCATCGATCTCTTCCTGGCCATGCCGCCGATCGCGCGCGTGGTGTTCATGCTGGGCATCACCTCGGCCCTCGGGCTGGCGCTCGGGCACATAAGGCTGCGCGGGGTCGGGCTGGGCATCGGCGGCGTGCTGTTCGCGGGCATCGCGGTCGGCCATTTCGCCAAGCAGGCCGGGGTGACGCTGAACGCCGAGATGATGGAGTTCATCCGCGACTTCGGCCTGATCCTGTTCGTCTACACCATCGGCATCCAGGTCGGCCCCGGCTTCTTCGCGGCGCTGAAGAAGTCCGGGCTGGCGCTGAACGGGCTGGCGCTGCTGATGGTCGGTTCCAGCATCCTGCTGACCGCCGCCCTCGTGCTGTTCGACCTCGTGCCGCTGGGCTCCGGCCTCGGCGTCTTCGCGGGCGGGGTGACCAACGCCCCGGCGCTGGCCGCCTCGCAGCAGGTGCTGAAGGAGGTCGGGGCCGACGCCGCGGTGATGGCCCTGCCCGGCCTGGCCTTCGCCGTCACCTACCCCTTCGGCATCGCCGGCAATCTGCTGGCCATGGCGGCGGTGCGGATCGTCTTCGGCATCGACCCGCAGGAGGAGGCCAGGGCCTTCGAGGCCGCCCGGCGCGCCGAGGTGGCGGCGCTCGACACCATGGACATCGCCGTCACCAACCCGGCCCTGCGCGGGGTGCGGCTGGGCGACCTCACCATGCTGCCGAGCCTGGGGGTCTGCGCGTCGCGGCTGCTGCGCGGCGGCCAGCTCCGCGTGCCCGGCGAGGACACCCGGCTGGAGGAGGGCGACGTGCTGCACGTCGTCGGCCCGCGCCCAAGGCTCGAACAGGTCCGTCTGCTGATGGGGCGGGAGGCCGACGTCCGGCTGACCACCAAGGGCAGCGACCTGCGGTGGGAGCGCATCGTCGTCACCGCCAACCCGGTGCTGGGCAAGTCCATCGCCGCGCTGAACCTCAAGGGGGCGTGCGACGTGGTGGTCAGCCGCGTCAACCGCGCCGGCGTGGAGCTGGTGCCCAACGCCGCGCTGAAGCTGCAGTTCGGCGACATCCTGACGGTGATCGGCAAGCCCGACGATCTCAAGGCGGCGGCCTGCATCATCGGCAACTCCGAACGGCGGCTGCAGACGGTGGAGATGATCCCGGTCTTCGTCGGCATCACGCTGGGGGCGCTGCTGGGCGCCATCCCGCTGTTCCTGCCGGGCATGCCGGCGCCCTTGCGGCTGGGCATGGCCGGCGGACCGCTGATCGTCGCCATCGTGCTGGCGCGCATCGGCCACATCGGGCCGCTGGTCTGGTTCATGCCGCCCGCCGCCAACCTCGCCCTGCGCGAGATCGGCATCGTCCTGTTCCTCGCCGTGCTCGGCATCGCGTCGGGCGACCGCTTCGTCGAGACGATGGCGAGCGGCGCCGGACTGCCCTGGATGGCCTGGGGCGTCCTGGTGACCCTCGTGCCGCTGCTGCTGACCGGGCTGCTGGCGCGCGGCGTCATGAAGCTGAACTTCCTCAGCATCTGCGGCGTGCTGGCCGGGGCGCAGACCAACCCGCCGGGCCTCGCCTACGCCAACGCGGTGGTCGCGTCGGAGGCGCCGGCGCTGGCCTACGCCACCGTCTACCCGCTGGCCATGTGCCTGCGCATCCTGGCGCCGCAGCTTCTGGTGCTGATGCTGTGGTGAAAAACCCGCCGGCTTCCCCCATCGCGCGGTTGCCCCGGGGCCTGCAAAATCCGCGTTGCGGGAGTTTGTCCGGCGGTCTAGCCTAGCGGCACCGTCCAGGGTTGGACGGTCCAGACCGTTCCCCGCCCCGTCCCCCGCCGACAAGCCCCGCATGCACCGACACCCGCCCACGAATCCCCACGCCCCCGAAGCCGTCCTCGTCGAGAATGTCCACAAGCGCTTCGGTCCGCTGGAGGTGCTGAAGGGCGTCTCCCTGACCGCGCGCGAAGGCGACGTCATCACGCTGATCGGCTCCTCCGGTTCCGGCAAGAGCACGCTTCTGCGCTGCATCAACATGCTGGAGGTGCCGGACGAGGGGCGGATCGTCATCGGCGGCGAGGCCATCGGCCTGAAGAAGGGGCGCGGCGGCCAGACCGTACCCGCCGACTCCCGTCAGGTGGACCGCATCCGCACCCGGCTCGGCATGGTGTTCCAGAGCTTCAACCTCTGGACCCACATGACCATCCTGGAGAACGTCATCGAGGCGCCGGTCCATGTGCTGGGCGTCCCGAAGGCGGAGGCGGTGGACCGCGCCCGCAAGCTGCTGGACAAGGTCGGCATCCTGGCCAAGGCCGAGTCCTACCCGGTGCAGCTCTCCGGCGGCCAGCAGCAGCGCGCCGCCATCGCCCGCGCGCTGGCCATGCAGCCCAAGGTGATGCTGTTCGACGAGCCGACGTCCGCGCTCGACCCCGAGCTGGTGGGCGAGGTGCTGCTGGTCATCCGCCAGCTCGCCGAGGAGGGCAACACCATGATCCTCGTGACTCACGAGATGGGCTTCGCCCGCGAGGTCGCGTCGGAGGTGGTGTTCCTCCACCAGGGCCGGATCGAGGAACGGGGGCCGCCCGACCGGGTTCTGGTCAATCCGGAATCGGACCGCGTGCGACAGTTCCTGTCGCGTCACCTGTCCGGCAACGGCTGAATCGGTCGCGCGAGGACGGCCCGCTCAATTCCCTTGACTGGCGCTGTAAAACCGTAAACCTCAGAGCCTGCCCGAGCATAAAAGCCATCCATAAGGGCATCAGAACAGAGGAGGTTTCCCGTGAAGAAGATCGTTGCGGCCCTGGCGCTCGGCGCCATTGTGGCGGTCGCCGGCACCGCCGCCGAGGCCAAGGAGTGGAAGAAGATCCGCATCGCCACCGAGGGCGCCTACGCCCCGTGGAACGCGACGGACCCGTCGGGCAAGCTGATCGGCTTCGAGCCGGACCTCGCCCTGGAACTCTGCAAGAAGATGAAGGCCGAGTGCGAGATCGTCGCCCAGGATTGGGACGGCATGATCCCGGCCATCCAGCAGGGCAAGTACGACGCCATCATGGCGGCGATGTCGATCACCGACGAGCGTGAGAAGGTCATCACCTTCGCCGGCCCCTACGGCACCGAGCCGTCGATGTTCGGCACCATGAAGACGTCGCCGCTCGCCAAGGCGACCTTCCCCGGCGAGCGCTACGACCTGTCCAAGGACGACCCGAAGGCCGCCATCGCCGCCCTGGCCGACGCGCTGAAGGGCAAGACGGTCGGCGTTCAGACCTCGACCATCCAGGCGAACTTCATGGAGAAGCTTCTGCCGCAGGTCGCCGTCCGCACCTACGACAAGCTGGACAACGCCGGCATCGACATGGCCGCCGGCCGCGTCGACGCCATCTTCGGCGACCGTTCGGCGGTGGACGCCATCCTCAAGGCGGACGCCGGCAACAACATGACCCTCTTCGGCCCGGCCTTCGCGCGCGGCGTGCTGGGCAAGGGTGTGGGCGTGGGCCTGCGCAAGGCCGACGGCGACCTGAAGGAGCTGTTCAACAAGGCCATCGCCGAGGCCAACCAGGACGGCACCATCACGAAGCTGAGCACCCAGCACTTCGGCTACGACATCTCGATCAAGTAAGGCCGACCTCCCCCCGCGGAGGAGCTTCGCGCGCCGCCACCCTTCGTCATTCCCGCGGAAGCGGGCGTGGCGGCGGAGCGGCGGTTTTCCGCGAAGCGCCCCGCGGAGGCTTACGCCGGGAACCCATGTTCGAACTTCTCTCCTTCGGCCCGAACGGGTGGGGCGGCCAGCTTCTCGGCGGGGCCGCGATGACGGTCGCCGTGTCGGTGTCGGCCTTCGTCCTCGGCCTCGTCTTCGGCTCGCTCGGCGCGTCGGCGAAGCTCAGCCGCCACCTCGCCCTCACCGGCGTGGCGGAGGTCTACACCACCGTCGTCCGCGGCGTGCCTGAGCTGCTGGTCATCTACCTGCTGTTCTTCGGCGGCAGCGGCGCGGTCATGGCCGTCGGCCGCGTCTTCGGCTACGAGGGCTACATCGAGCTGAACGCCTTCTCCATCGGCGTGCTGGCGGTGGGGCTGATCTCCGGCGCCTATTCGACCGAGGTGATCCGCGGCGCCGTCCAGGCGGTGCCCCACGGCCAGATCGAGGCGGCGCGCGCCTGCGGCATGTCGCGCTGGCTGATCCTGCGCCGCATCCTGGTGCCGCAGACCCTACGCTACGCCCTGCCGGGGCTGGGCAACGTCTGGCAGCTCACCCTGAAGGACACGGCGCTGATCTCCGTGACGGCGCTGGCCGAGATCATGCGCGTGTCGCATGTGGCGGCGGGGTCGACCCGCCAGCCATTCCTGTTCTACACCACAGCGGCGGTGCTCTACCTCCTGCTCACCACCGTCTCGACGGTGGCGTTCGAGCGGGCGGAACGCTACGCCAATCGCGGCGTGCGGAGGGCCTGACCCATGAACTGGGAATTGATGTGGGACAGCGTGCCCACCCTTCTGCGCGGCGTTCCGGTGACCCTGCAGCTGGTCGGGCTGGCGCTGCTGTTCGGCGCGGGCGTGGCCTTCGCGGTGGCGCTGCTGCGGCTGTATGGCAACCGCGTCACTGAGCGGCTGATGGCCGCCTACGTCTTCGTCTTCCGCGGCACGCCGCTGCTCGTGCAGATCTTCCTGATCTATTACGGCATGGGCCAGTTCGAACTGGTGCGCAGCAGCTTCCTCTGGGTCTATCTGCGCGAGCCCTTCTGGTGCGCGATCCTGGCGCTGACGCTGAACACCGGCGCCTACACCAGCGAGATCCTGCGCGGCGCCATCCTGTCGGTGCCGCAGGGCCAGATCGAGGCCGCGCGGGCCTGCGGCATGTCGCGCACGCTGCTGTTCCGCCGGATCGTGATGCCGGTGGCGATCCGCCAGATGCTGCCGGCCTACGGCAACGAGGTGATCCTGATGGTCAAGGCCAGCTCGCTCGCCAGCACCATCACGCTGCTGGAGATCACCGGCATCGCCCGCAAGATCATCGCGCAGAGCTTCGCGGTGTTCGAGGTGTTCATCGTGGCGGGCAGCATCTACCTGCTGCTGAACTTCCTCGCCTCCCGGCTGATCCGCTACGCGGAGTGGCGCATGACGCCGTACCTGCGGGCGCGGGGCTAGGCTGCCGGTCCCTCCCCCGCTGACGCAGGGGAGGGAGATATCGGCGAAGCGGCGGCACTCTCCCCTGTGAGAGCGGGGGTGCGATCCTGATGTTCAGGCGTGGTGTTCAGGGCTGTTTGCCTTCCCACCTCTTGCCGTCGCGGACCATGTCATTCAGGATGACGATCGTCTTTCGCATGGGCGCTCACGCTCTTAGCGGCGCGCCGGCTGGGGTGGGTCGAGCGTTTTGACCGCCGGGAGCCGTCGTGCAGACGGCTTGCAGCCCGGCTACGCCTTCGGTTTTGCAGCGCCCGCACCATTTTCTGATCGTGCCCGGCGAGGCCCGCCGCACCGCAATTTCCCGACCCCGCGGCATCAGTACGGCCCTCCGAAAAGGCTTGAACGTCGCACCTTCAGCTTCCTCGGTTCCGGTCGAATGAACAACCTCCTGAAAGGAGAGGGCCTGCGTCGCCCCCAGGCACAACGAAAAACCGGCGCCTCCCGTTGGGAAAGCGCCGGCTTTTTCGTTCATGAAGCCGATTGCCAAGTTGGTGCGAAGCCTACTGCGTCCACGTCCGGTGTGGTTTGGCGTGTGCCGTGGTGACCTGGCGGCGACCTACTCTCCCACGTCTTAAGACGCAGTACCATCGGCGCTGAGGCGTTTCACGGCCGAGTTCGGAATGGGATCGGGTGTTGGGAGCCTCGCCATGACCACCAGGTCACCAAGGCACACGCGAACCATCCGGACAGGGACGGCAGGTTTCGTTAAGTGAGGACGTATGCGTTCTTGTACTTGCGGTGTTGGCTCGTGCGCCCAGGGCTTGCCGCTGCGCGCGGGCCGCCGGCTGGGAAGGATCAAGCCGATCGAGCGATTAGTAAGGCTCAGCTTCAGGCGTTGCCGCCCGTCCACATGCCTCCTATCGACGTGATGGTCTGTCACGGCTCTCAAGGGAGTTCTGGTTTAGAGGTGGGTTTCCCGCTTAGATGCTTTCAGCGGTTATCCCGTCCATACTTAGCTACCCGGCCATGCCACTGGCGTGACAACCGGTGCACCAGAGGTATGTCCATCCCGGTCCTCTCGTACTAGGGACAGATCCTCGCAAAACTCCGACACCCACGGCAGATAGGGACCGAACTGTCTCACGACGTTCTAAACCCAGCTCACGTACCACTTTAATCGGCGAACAGCCGAACCCTTGGGACCTGCTCCAGCCCCAGGATGTGATGAGCCGACATCGAGGTGCCAAACGACTCCGTCGATATGGACTCTTGGGAGTCATCAGCCTGTTATCCCCGGCGTACCTTTTATCCGTTGAGCGATGGCCCGTCCACATGGAACCACCGGATCACTATGGCCGACTTTCGTCTCTGCTCGACTTGTCTGTCTTGCAGTCAGGCGGGCTTATGCCATTGCACTCGACGAGCGATTTCCGACCGCTCTGAGCCCACCATCGCGCGCCTCCGTTACACTTTGGGAGGCGACCGCCCCAGTCAAACTACCCGCCATGCAGGGTCCCGGCTCCGGATGAACGGAGCGCGGTTAGATGCCAGAGACCTCAAGGGTGGTATTTCAAGGATGGCTCCACCCGAGCTGGCGCCCGGGCTTCCTAGCCTCCCACCTATCCTACACATGAGATCCCTAGCACCACTGCAAAGCTGTAGTA